>CAZIYJ010000003.1:0-230965 GCA_964543475.1 uncultured Bdellovibrionales bacterium
GGTAGCTATGTTCGGAAGAGATAACCGCTGAAAGCATCTAAGCGGGAAGCTAACTCCAAGATGAGATTTCCCTAGAACTTCGGTTCTTTAAAGACTCCTCGGAGACTACGAGGTTGATAGGCACAAGGTGTAAGTGCAGTAATGCATTCAGCTGATGTGTACTAATAGTCGTAAGACTTTTTTATTATATTTTTCTGATAATGGTTTTTCTCAAGCTAGGATCACCGAACTTAATCTGTTCAGGTTACTGGTTTGAATTCAGGATTAGATCAATCAATTCGATCGAATCAATTTCAAAACACGATTTACATTTACTAATTCAGCAATTTTTTTGCTGGTGTCTTTAGCAGAGAGGTCACACCTGTTCCCATTCCGAACACAGAAGTTAAGCTCTCTAGCGGCGATGGTATTGCGGGATTACTCCCGTGGGAGAGTAGCACGATGCCAGCTTTTTATTTCTTAAAGGCCGATTACGAAAGTAGTCGGCCTTTTTTTTGCCTAAGTTTTTCTGGCAGGGAACAAGATGGCGATAATACAGCTCGCTGATGAAACGCATTTAAACTTTATTTTGAACGAGTTGAAAAGCGATCCGGCGGCAAACGGATTGGCAATACAAGATCTGTTGCGCTTCCCGCAAAGCACGCAGTTGTTTTTCACTGATGAACCATTTTCCTATCTTCATTTGTCGGGTCATCCTGCATATCGTGGATCGAAAGTTTTGAGTTTGGGAGGAGACCCATCTCACGCGACTGCATTACTGAACAAAGCGAATCTAAAGTCTCCGTTCACTATTCGAGAAACTGATTCAAGGTTTGCGGCGGCGGTAAAAGAATATTATTCGAGTGCGATCGTTTATGACGAGTTTCGAATGGATCTCTTTCGCGATAATTATCGACCGCAACATCACGGAATAGCTAGGCAGTTGAATGATGCTGACATTGAGGCACTCACTGAATTTTTTGGAGCTCCAAAACAAGCCGTTGAAAGATTTAGAGGTTGGCTTCAGGGTGCTAGGGCAATCTTCGGAGTTTTCATTGAGGGAAAGTTAGCCTCTGTTGGCTCTACTTTTATAACAGTTCCAGAGGTTTGGAATCTTGTTGGTATAGAAACGAAAGCAGAATTTCGTCAGAGAGGTTTTGCGACTGAAGTTACGTCAAGTTTAGCTGCGAGAGCATTTGAAGAAACAGATTTAGTGACTCTAACAGTTCTTAGCGACAGCATGCCTGCAATCAAGACATATGAAAAGTTAGGCTTTTTGAAGAGTGGAAATCGCGTTTGGATTGACTGCGGAGCTGGAAGCAAACCGTAGCATGTTAGAATACGAAGATCTCTTTGAAAATCATATGAAATCGGTCTGTGATGAGAATCCAGATCCCTCGCATGATATCCACCATGTTCGGCGAGTGGTGAAGCTTGCGAAATTTCTGGCTCAAAAAGAGCGAGCAAATCTCGAAGTGGTCGTTCCGGCGGCGTACCTGCATGACTGCGTTTACATTTCAAAAACGGATAGTCGGCGAAAGCAGTCTTCTAAAATTTCTGCGGATCGAGCACTTGAGTTGCTTGGGGAGTGGAACTATCCCGCTAAGTTCTTTCCCAAAATTCATCACGCAATTTTAACTCACAGTTTTTCAGCGAATGTTCCGGCTGAAACTTTGGAGGCAAAGGTGGTTCAAGATGCTGATCGGCTCGATGCGATGGGGGCGATTGGAATCTTCCGATGTTTTGCGTTCAGTGGAGTTGCGAACCGACCACTTTATGACTCGGCGGATCCATTTTGCGAAGATCGTGAGCTTAACGATCAGACAAATACTCTCGATCACTTTTATACGAAGCTTCTGTTGCTCAAAGATCGATTGAATACTGAGTCTGCCAAAGTCGAAGCCGAGGTTCGAATGAAGACAATGCAGTCTTATCTTGCGGCGCTTCGCGCTGAAATATAGGAGTAATTTATGAGTTGGATTTTTTTAGTGGCTGCTGGCCTTTGCGAAATCAGTTTCGCATTTTTTTTAAAGCTTTCAGAGGGATTCACCAGAACTTGGCCGACGGTTGGATTTGGTGCGTTTGCCATTTTGTCTTTTTGGCTCTTAACAAAAGCGATGGAGACGATATCGGTGGGAACTGCTTATGCAGTTTGGACGGGCATTGGCGCTCTGGGCACAGCAGTAATTGGAATCATTTATTTCAAAGATCCGGCGACACTTTCGCGGATCTTTTTTTTGGCGCTACTTTTAGTATCAATAGTTGGACTAAAGATCGTTTCGCCGCGTTAATCAAAAATGAGTATGAGCTTCGTCGACTAATTCAGAAAACGATTGTTTGCGAAGATTGGCGTTTGCGAAGTCTCTTTCACTCATCTCAAAGCTTCTGAGTCGTGCGAACTCTTCTGAATAGAGAATTGTCTCTGCCTTGAATCTCGACATGTAATCTAAATATTTCGCTATTAAGTCTTTTTGTTCCTGGCCAGTAAGTCGTTTTGCTTTTGCTGGAAGTAGATCGAAACTTTCAGAGGTTAAGACAGCAACGGCGCACGAGGCGACAACTTCAAGGTTAGACACAACTTGTTCTAATTCGACATCGGTCACAGATGTTTTATCTTCCAATCCTTTACGAACAGAAGAGTCAGCGAGGCGTGAGAATTTATCAAAATTTTTCATCACTCGAGAAAGACTCAGAGCTTCTTCGTTTGGCCCAAGTGGGCAGGCAAGCGCAGATGTCGTAGTCAGTAAAGCTATTGCTGTTAATAATAGAAGTGGGCGCATCAATACTCCTCTTTCGGATAAACAGAGGTAGCGCGAAGAATCTGAAATGTCCAAGATTGGTCGAGGAGCACTCAGTTGCTTTTCAATTAGAAATAAATTCGCCTGTTTTAAAAATTACGGGCCGTCATTAGAAGATCCAACCGAGGTCGTAGCTTCGGGTTGATTCCCACTCGGTATTGTTCGTTTTTATGTCGACGAGATTATATTGGACGTTAGCGCCGAGCTTTTTTTCGTCGATATAGAAAAAGACAAACACTTCGAGGCCGTGAGTTCCGTCTTTATCAGTAGGAATTTGAATTTTAAGGTCGTCAGCCCAGGGTTTAAAAGTTGATCCTTCGGCAGTGATTTGAAAGCCTCGGACTTTTTTGAAGTTTTCGGGGACGACTTTGCCTTTGATTAAACTATTAAGGTCCTCGTTGATCGCACGACTCAGTCGAGCAGGGATCGGATCGCTTGAGCTGAGATATCGATAGTAAAAAAAGCCAGACGCAATAAGCACTATTAATAGAATGATCGTTCCGGCCGGTGAAGGCGAGTGCGTTGGCACATGCGGTGACCGGTTTGGGGCTGACAAATTTTGATCGGTGCCGTTCTTGGTCATGATGCTCAAACTATCGGATTTCTTAGGCTTTTTATCAAATTAAAATCACCATCCAAAAATTACCGTCCAAACTCAGTACGTTTTTAGAGACGGGGCATAGTTTAAAATAATTAAGTAATTTCAATAATTTAACTAACTGTCTCACCCTGGCACGAGTCGTGAACCTATGCTCATTCGGAAAAGAGGGTTGTTTATGATCCGCTCATACTTAAAGACGTTCGTTTTGTTGGCTACAGTTTCCTACTTTGTGGCGTGCTCGCCAGTGAAGTTCAACAAGCTTGCTAGCGACACTGATTGTGCAAACGTTGGTGGACAGGCCGCTTGTATCCAAAGCTGCGACGCTAACGGAAGTTGCTTTGCCGAATACGATATTAAAAAGCAAGTTGGTAAAGGTGTCGCAGACATTCTGTTTGTTGACGACAACTCAGGATCGATGTCGCCGGAACAACAGCGCATGGCCGATAGTTTTCCAACTTTCATGAGCAGCATTTCTCAAACTGACTATCGCGTTGCAATTACAACAACTGACGTATCAGGCGTTGATCGTGCTTCTGGACAATCAACTTCAAATTTTCCAGCAGGTCGCGATGGTGCTCTTGTTGATTTCGGTAGCGGCGCAGGAAAATACTTAACGCCAACTTCTGGAAACGTAGACACTTTATTTAAATCTCAAATCAAGCGCCAGGAAACTTTGAATTGCGAAGCGAGCAATTATGCTTCTGGAAGCTGCCCATCGGCTGACGAGCGTGGAATTTTCGCAGCTCACTTAGCGGCTTCAAGAAACGACAGTGGATTTATTAGAAGCACTGGTCACATGGCGATTATCGTTTTGGCTGACGAAGATGTTCGCTCGAATTTGTATTGCGACGGAAAATCAGGAAATTGTTTGTCTTCATTCAATTTGAAGTCACAAGACAAGCCAGCGTTTTTCTTAGAAGACTTCAAGAAGCGTTTCCCAGGAAAGACGATTTCTGTTCACTCGATCATTGTTAATGATTCAGGTTGTCAGAGTGCTCAAACTGGTCAGCTTGGAAATCCAAATATTTCGGGATCGATCGGGACTCAGTACAAAGCTCTTTCAAACATGACTGGCGGAGTTGTTGGAAGCATTTGTGCTACTAACTATCAGTCTCAGCTTGGACAAATCGGCAGTGTGATTGTGGATCAGATTAACAATATCGGTTTTGCTTGTACTCCGTATCAAGGGCAGTTTGCTCTTTACCTTAACGGGTCACCGGCGAATAACAGCCAGTACACGGTTGATCAGTCGAAGTGGGTAATTGATTTCACATCACCACTTCCGGCAAACACTCAAATCCAGTTAACTTATAAATGTAAATTGAACTAGTTTTCCCGAGCAATCGGGATTTGTGGCGACGATAGAGGCTCATCTTCGGATGGGCCTTTTTTTTTATTATGATTTTTCGTAAAACCACCTCGGATTCTTTTTTTAATGCTTTATTGATTTACTGCGACCCAGATAGAGTAATGAAGTCTTCAAAGGAGGCCCAGGTGCTCAAAAATCTTTTGATCTTGTTTTGCCTTTCGATTCTTTCTTTTTCTGCATCGCATGCAGATGCAGATGAACTTAAAACTGTCGACCACGTAGAGTTGGGAAAATATGCAGGTACTTGGTACCAGATTGCAAGAAAGCCTGTGCTTTTTGAAACTGGCTGCGTTTGTTCGCGCCAGAAACTGACTCCGTTGGCGAGTGGTGAGGTAGGAGTTTTGAACACTTGTAATCTTTTTTCGCCGGAAGGAAAACTCGTTTCAATTGAGGGAACAGCGACCAATGTTGACCCGAAAGGAAACGCAAAATTTAAAGTAGATTTTGGCCTGCCCAACAAAGGCGACTACTGGATCATTGGCTTGAGCCATGATTACGGTTGGGCAGTTGTGAGCGACCCGCGGGACACCGTTCTTTATATTTTATCAAAGACTCCGGAGCTGTCGGATGATGAATACAGCGACGCAATTAAAGTAGCCGCTCTACAGCGAGACACTTCGGTGCTAGAAAAGACTTTGCAAGTCGGTTGCAAGTATCCATAGATTAGATTGCGAACATCGGCGGTAAGTAATGTATCGATATATTTACTGGTTTAAATTTCGCTCTCCACCGAGAGACTTTAAACCTGTAATTCTTGTTACTGGCTGCAGCTCCGGAATTGGAGAAGCGATTGCCGGGCTCTTGGCAAAGAGAAAGTCTTACCGAGTTGCGCTAACTGCAAGACCGCAAAGTCTCAAATATTTATTAGAAAAATTCGAAGAATCAGATCGAGTTAAGATTCTTCCTCTAGATGTTACGGATGCTGAAAGCCGCAAAAACGCTATTTCTACCTTGGAAAACGAATGGGGCGGGGTTGATATTTTGGTCAACAATGCCGGTATCAGCTACCGCAGTACTTTGGAAGAAATGAGTTACGAGGACGAGCAATTGCAAATGGAAACCAATTATCATGGTCCCATCGATTTAATCCGTCTTTGTCTTCCGAGCATGCGTCGAAAAGGCAGAGGAAAAATAATTAATATTTCTTCTGTCAGTGGAATGTTGGCGATGCCGACCATGTCGTCGTACTCAGCATCGAAATATGCGCTCGAGGGCGCGAGCGAAGCACTTTGGTACGAAGCAAAACCTTTCGGAATAAGCGTTTCATTGTTACAGCCTGGATTTGTGAAATCACAATCCTTTGAACGCGTCCGTTTCTCGACCAAATCTGAAAAGACCCATTTAGGCAAAGGCCCTTACGGTGGAATGTACAACAGCATGGAGCCGTTTATTGCCAAGTTGATGAATCGAGGTTTAGCTACGCCTGAATCGATCGCAAACCTGGTACAAGATGTGATCCGCACACAGAATCCTCCTCTGTGGATTCCAGCGAGCTTTGATGCCGAATTTTTTTATTACCTTCGACGGATTTTTCCGAGACGATTGCTTCAACCGTTTTTATATTTTTGTTTGCCGCAAACGAAAAATTGGGGACGCAAATATACTCGTAAGCGCGCAAACTTGATTTGGCCTTTGAATTTGATCCGATCTTGGAGGCAAAGGCGCGCCGAGCAAGCTGAAGACGAGTCTTAGAGGGTGCTGCTAGAGATTCTGAGGAATTTCGATTATAAACTCTGCGCCCTCATCAACTCGCCCAATTGCAGAAATTTTTCCTTCGTGCAATTCGACAATTTTTTGTACGGTCGCCAAGCCCAATCCACTGCCTTTGATATTACTAGTATTGTCTCCGCGTTTGAATGGCTCGAAAATCTCGCGATTTAGTAAGGGATCAAAGCCAATGCCATTATCTTTGATGTAGAGTTTGATGAGGTCATTTTCTTTTCGACCACTGATAGTAATTTTACAAACCCTCTTCTCAGATTTAAATTTAAGACTATTGGCGATTAGGTTCTGAAAAAGCTGGGTGAACAAAACTGGGTATCCATTTACTTCTGGTAAACTCTCAATTGTGACTTCTGCATTAGCCTGAGAAATGTATTTTGCAAGATTTGATTTTGCTTCTAGGGCGACGACTGAAAGCGAAAAGCTTTTTTTCTCGATTTTCAATTTGCCGAGTTTTGCGTACTCAAGTAATTGATCGATCAGATGGATCATTCTTGAGCCAATACTTTTAATTGTTTTGATCTGATCGGTCGTGTCCTTCGACAAATTTTCAGCATCGTCTAAGGCGAGATCTGCGTAGCCTATAATTGTCGATGCAGGAGATCTTAGGTCGTGAGCAGCGACGGCAGCAAAACGTTCGAGATCTTGGTAACTCGATTCTAAATTTTTTCCGGCTTTGCTTAATTCAATTTCTCGAAGTTTTGTAAACTCAACTGCTGCTACTGTTGCGGCCGATTCAAAGAATCGATCAATCAACCTAAAGTCTTTAAGCACATCTTCATTTGCTTGTTCTAACTCATCAAAAACCACTCTCTTTAAAACCCAGTATTCATCTAGGACCTGAGAAAGAGTGTAATCTCCGAAGGAAAATCGTTGTCGGCCATGATTTTTTCCTAGCTCGCTTGGCTTTTCAAAACTTCCAGTTTCTAAGCCATCACAAAGTGCATCAATCAACTGCGGTAGGTGGTTTCGAACGGCTGCTCTTGATTTATCGCTCGCAGCCGGAAACTTTTCGCGAGAAATAGATTCCCATCGAGTAAGAATCTTATCTTTGTGAATTCTGATATGGCACTGGTCAGACATAAGATAATTACCGTGCGTTAACTGAAATGGTTGCAGGTCAAAAAATGGTCGGGGAGACAGGATTCGAACCTGCGACCCTCTGGTCCCAAACCAGATGCGCTACCAGACTGCGCTACTCCCCGAGTCGACTTATTGGGAACGGTCAATCTAGTGAAAACGACCATGCCTGTCAAACATGTACCTAAAAGGATTGATTTTAACCTTTCAGGCTCCCTAGGATGTGTCTATGCGGCTGTTTTGGGCAGCAATCACTCGGGAGTCATCAATGAAACTGCTTCTAGCTCTATTCACAATCTCTTTTGGTAGTTTTGCCGTAGCACAGGAAGTTGAGATCAAACATACCGGTGAGTTCAGAGCTCGATACTTAAATCATCGCAATACAACCGCTCAAGATCTTACTTCGACTGGCAAAGATGCAGACAGCACTGACATCGATCATCGATTCAAACTCAATATTTTGGCTCAGAAGGGCGAAAGCCTTCAGGCTGGTCTTACGGTTCTTCATGCTTCGGGCTGGGGTGAGGCAAATGATCCGACTACTGGAACGCAAATTCCAAGTTCGCGTGACGATTTCGACGAAGACAATATGCTTTTCGTTAGCCGCGCCTGGGGATCATGGAAAGCCAATGACTCTATATCTTTCAAATTCGGACGAGTCGGCTTGGAGTTTGCCGACGGTTCAGTTTTCTCGGAAAATGATTGGGAGCAATTTCCTGTTTCTCACGATGGTGTAATCGGATTTTGGGATATCAACTTAGGCAAGTTTACATTGTTTGCAGCGAAAAATCGTGAGCGAGGTATTGGTACTCTCGATAACGACGCTGAAGAAAACATGTACGGACTCGCGTTTGATTTTAAAAACGTGCCCGCATTTATCAAAATATTTAACGTTCAGTTCGTGCAAATCACGCAGGACGAAGTCGGAAGTCCGGATAGCTCAAAAGACAATCGTCAGCATTTAGGTTTAGCCGTTGGTGGCGATACGTTCGGTTTAATTTACAAAGTTGCAGGAGCGTATCAGCTTGGAAAAACAAGTGGCACGGCTTCTGGGACAGCATTTGAGGCCGACAACAATGCGTGGATGTATGATGTGTTGGGAGGCTATCAACTTAGCTCGCTTCGAAATTTCAAAATCACTGCAGGCTATCACCAAGATTCTGGTGACAAAGATCTGTCGGACAACAGGAAGAATGAAGCTTACAACTCGTTGTTTTATGATCGACACAACAACTCTGGACTCATGGATGTTCTTCGTTGGGGGAACCTAACTTATTGGTCAGTGAATACTTCGATTTCACTTCTTGATGACTTAGATGGCGGAGTTTCTTATTTAAATTTCACACGTACTTCTTCGGGCGGGAACGTTACACCGACCGTTTACGGACCGAACTATTCATTGAGTGATGTCACGACAAATGATGAGCTTGGATCTGAAGTTGATGTTTGGGTTAACAAAACTTACTCGAGCACAGGATTTCAAATCGGCGGTCGCTTCGGGATATTTATGCCTGGAGAAGCAATAAAGCAGATGCCTTTGGCGCAGATGCGGGATCGAAGCATTTACCAATGGATGCTCCAGGGCGCCCTAAGCTTCTAGGCTGAATCTAGACCTCGACTAGGACCCAGTTTGTTTAAATCGTAAAGATGCAATCGCCGATAAGTCGGTGTGATCACACGTGCATTTTTAATTTCAATTTCGATCTTTTTCTCGCTGCAGGCGATGGCAGGTCGTATGGAATTGGTTCCTAAACTTTCTATTGAGCTAAATCAAATTCTGAAGGCTTCTGAAACACTTCAGAACTCGATGATTAAAAACAGCGAAGACCAACTTGATGTTTCTGTCCGAGAAATTGTTACTCAGATCCAGCGAACAGTAGCACTGAGCGGTTTAGCAAAGCCTCACGAGCGTAGTCATTTACTTAAAATATTGCGAGCTGCACGAGAAAATTTTGAAATGGCACAAGGCTCTTACGGCAAAGAACGAGATATGCACTTAAATGATGGTCTTCGTCAGCTCGTGAATATCGTGCGAATTTATAAGGTTGATAGATCATACGGAATTTTCTTCTGCCCTCGCGATAAGAATTCATGGGTACAGCGAGGAAAGAAGGCTCAGAATCCTTATCGAAGTCCGGCGTCGACCGAAAGTTGCGGGATGCGAGTCGCTGACTAGCTTATGGGAAATTTTTTCGGCTCTCTTCCTAAAACCATACTGGCCATTCTTGCACTCTTGGTGGGATTTGCTTTCATAGTTCTCAATGATCCTCCCAAAGGTGTCTGCACAGTTCAGCTTGAGATCTTTAGAGAAGCTCAAAAGCGATTTCTTTACAAAGATACGATCAATAACGTCAATCGTCCGGCGCAAATTGATGAGCAGCTGCGAATCTGCAGAGCTGCAAACGGCCCCGGTGGCTGTAACGAGCTGTTCTTTAAACTCAAAACACTCAACAAAGATCTTAGCAGTGTCCCGAGCCAATGCGCATCCACGGTGGGCGGCGAGAGCGAAGTGAATGACTATCTCTGGAAGAGCTATCGATTGATTGTCGAACTTGCCTGGGGTCCAACACCGCCATCTGGATATGAGCGTAGGTTTGCTTGGCTCGATAGTGCAGACTTAGCTTTGTTCTGTGATTTAAAAGAAAATTTGATTCGCTTGTACGGAGAAGATCGTCACAAAAAATTTCAGGAAGAGATATTCGCAACACTTCCGCAAGCGTCCATGCTCACGCGTGATCAGATTTGGCAGCGAACGATTCTTTCGACTCGCTGTGAATCAGTAAAGTAACTAGAGCGATAACAAAGTCAGGTTTTGCCAGGCGAGAATTCCGTTTTTTAATCCCAAATTCCCCACAAACTTAAATTGCTGATCGTCTTTATGGACGAGGTAGAATTCATTGCGACCGATTTGCGATGTGCGGTCGATCTTCCACTCTGTTGGGTTAAGGCCATAATTCTTTAGCTGAATAAGTAAAAACTTAAGTAGCCGAAAGTGAACTAATTGTTGTTGCGACATAACTATCCCCCTATTTTTAATTTTCGATAGAGGTACGAGCAAAGTGGAGGCCACGGAGAGCTTCTTTGGAGCAACGAAGTTTCAGGTAGTTAGGGTTGTTTTAGTGTCCGAAAAAATCCTTCGTCCGAAATTACGGACTTAAGGTCTTGATTTAGAAGAGAGTGGAGTTAGGATTATCTTATGGGAAAAATACTCAGCTTTGTTTTTGGCTTCGAGATTGCGGCAATGATCGTTGCTTACCTTAGTTTCCAGATGATACCGGATCGCGGCTTGGCCTCGATAGTAGCGGGCTCGATGTTCGTTGCTCTGGGGGTAACCATCGTGACACTGGGAATGCGCGATCGTGCCTTTCGAAAAACATTCACTTTTTGGCTAGGGCTAATTCATCTGTTTGTTATTTCGCTTCCGATGATGGGAACGCGGATTGCGACTTTTGGCGCAGACTTTCATTCGATTTTAATCTTAGGAATAATTCCAGGACCAACCTTCCACCGAATGTCTGAAATGTTTTACATTGTTTTGGTGATTGGAACTGTGATTGATCGAGTCATGTTTCGCGCTGAGCAGCGTCGCCTTGGGATCAAGTAGCTGAAAGACAAAAACAAATGGCGGTTTTCACCGCCATTTCAATACTCAAAATTTGGTTTAAGGCCTATTCGAAAGAGAACGGCTTAGGGGAAACGCTCTCTGAGCGATCGAAAGAATCGTAAGCTTCTGAGCCGGAAGGCAATAAAGCTAGGTTACGAGCCTTTTTAACAGCTGCAGCAACTTGCTTCTGCTGGTTGAGGCTTAGCTTGCTAATGCGAGCTGGAGTAATTTTTCCACCTTCAGAAATGAAGCGGCCAAGAGTCTGCGCGTCTTTATAATCGAAGTGTTGGTCGCCTGAGAACTCTGGGCGGTATTTAGAGCGCGATTGTTTCTTCATACTAATCCTTTATCTATGGTCTTCGCAGCCATCAGTTAGGCCGAGATTAAAGCTTTTAGAGCTGGTACAGAGGGGAAAGTTATATTCGAAATTTAGGTTGCCATCAAGCGTCTTTTTCCTTATACCTTGTCGTTCAGCACATTTACGGAGGTCCTCGTGGGACGCTGCGAACTTACAGGAAAAGGTCCATCAGTTAAGAACTTGGTGAGCCATTCCAACATTAAAACGAAAACTGTTGTTCAGCCGAATATTCAGAAAAAACGGCTATTTAGCAGAATCTTGAACGAGCTTGTTGTACTTCGAGTTGCAACTAGCACTATCCGCGACATGGAACACATGGGCGGTTTAGATAAGTTCATTCTCAACCAAAACGAAGGCGGCCTATCTAAGCGTGCTACTGCGGTTCGCAAGCGAATCCGCACTAAAATGCAAACTAAGGCGCAGGCTTAAGGAGAATGGCTATGAAATTGAAAATCCGAAAAGGCGCTACAGTTGAAGTTATTAGCGGTTCTGAAAAAGGTCAGAAGGGCGTTGTTCTCGAAGTAAATACTTCGAAAATGCGTGTTCGCGTTCAGGGCGTAAAGATGATGACTAAGGCTACTAAAGAAGACGGCCTTCAGAAAAAAGAAGCTTCGATTCACTACTCAAACGTACGTTTGGTAGAAGCTGCTGCTCCAAAAAAGAAGACAGCGAAAAAATCAGCAAAAGAAAAGTCAGCTTAGTTATCGTTACGATAATGAAGCGAGATGAGAAAAGCCGGGGAAACCTGGCTTTTTTATTTTCGGAATCAGCTAGTCAGCCTTCAGCAACGGCGTCTGAATCCGCATCTGCCATCGAACCATCCGCCATCCTATAGATGTAAAAGTAACAACCACTGGAGTGTGGTGATGTCTGGATCAAATTCCCTGTGAAAAATAGAGATTGGAGGGCGGCGTCAGAGTTCGCTATAGTCTAACTACAAGTGAGGTTTAACCATGCGCGCTATCTTTCTCTTCTTAGCTTTTGTTGGATGTTCATTCGTAGTTGATGCTTCGGTTCAACAAAAACCATCTCAGTTTGTCATGTGCAAAAACCAAAGAGCTGTTCGTACGATCCGCATCACTCCAGACGAGAGCGGTTGCAAAACTACTTACTCAAAAGGCGGAGTCGACGAGGTCGTCGAGAACAATAGCCAAATCGCTAAATGCAGAGATCGTTTGAAATCACTTCAAGCGAACCTTCAGGCCTCTAATTGGACATGCAGACAGCAAAAAGCAGAAGTCACTTTCTCTCGTGAAGCTGCTGGTTCATTAGTTCAGTAATGGGCTCAGAGTTAAAGATCGCAGTTTGCGAAATGACGTCGGTCAACGACGTCGATCAAAACTTTTTTCAAATTCTAAATTTACTTAAAGAAGTTGAGCGCACGTCATCTGGCGAGGGCGCAGTTGATCTTGTCTGCTTTCCTGAGAATGCAATTTTCTTAAAGCTCGGTGATCAAAAGATACCTGCTATTCCTCTCGATCATCCGCACATCAAGGCGATTGCTGAGTGGGCGAAGATAAATAATGCGCATGTGCACTTGGGATCGATTCCTCTCGAGAGTGATGGGCATGTCTATAACGCTTCAGTTTTGATTGAGCCTAGCGGCAAGGCCTCTTCTCCTTATAAAAAAATTCACCTGTTTGATGTCGATGTGGTGGGTGCACCTTCGGTGCGAGAGTCAGATAATTTTAAACATGGTAGTGAAACATCGATTTTTGAAATCAATGGTTGGAAAATTGGTTCAAGCATTTGCTATGACCTCAGATTCTCTGAGCTCTTTAGCCAGTACGCAAAAGCAGGCGTTGATCTAATATTGATCCCTTCAGCATTTATTGTTCCAACGGGCAGAGCGCACTGGGAAATATTGTTGAGAGCGCGGGCGATCGAATCGCAGTGTTATGTAGCTGCTGCTGCACAGGGCGGCAAACATGTGAGTGTTACTGGTGAAACGCGTGAGACGTGGGGGCATTCGATGATTGTGTCTCCGTGGGGCGAGATCGAGGCGGTTTGCCTAGGAGGCGACCCTGCAGATACTTCGGTTTCAAAGCGAGTTTTGCGGGCAACACTAAGCCGAGAGCGAATCGCCGCTGTTCGTCGCCAAATTCCTATGGCTTCACACCGCAGACTCTAATACGATTTCTTCATGAAACGACTCAAACTGCTATTTACAGTTATCGTGCTTTTCGTTCCCGCTTTATCTTGGTCCTATGATTGGGAAGAAGAAGAGGGTCGAGTTGAACGAGAGATTCAAGTCACTCGTAATCGAAACTATCCCGGTGGAGCAGACGAACAAGATTTAAAAGTTCAAAAGTATCTCACGCAAGCGACGAGATCACCTGAAGCAGCAGCCGAACTTGTAAAGCGCGATGACGCCGAGCCAGACGAGGATTAATCATGAGCGAAACAATGGAAGTAGATGTTCTGATCGTTGGTGGAGGAGTAGCTGGGTTAGCAGCGGCTTATCACCTCGCAACTTCAATTGAAAAACATAATGCGGCTATCGCTAGCGGCGAGAAGCAAGGTGCTGCGATTCCGGAGCAGATGATTGTTGTTTTGGATAAAGCTCCCGAAGTAGGAGCTCATTCACTATCGGGCGCCGTCATGAATCCGATCGCGTTGCGAGAGTTGATGCCGGATTATCGTGAGCTAGGAGCTCCGATCGAAGCAGCAGTTCATGAAGACGCTGTTTATTATCTAACTAAGACGACAGCTTTAAAAGCGCCGATCACACCTCCACCATTTAATAATCATGGCAATGAGTTGATCACGATTGCGAAATTCAATCGTTGGATGGCTCAGCAGTGTGAAGCAAAAGGTATCAATATTTTTCCGGGCTTTGCGGCAGTTGAATGTTTGTATGATGGTGATCGCGTAATTGGTGTTCGCACGGGCGACAAAGGTCGCGATAAAGACGGAAATCCCAAGGCAAATTATGAAGCTGGGATGGTTTTAAATGCGAAAGTTACAATTTTCGCAGAGGGAACTCGTGGGTCTTTATTTGCGCGAGTGGCAGCTCGATTAAATTTATTTTCTGGTAAAAATCCTGACACTTACGAAGAGGGTGTGAAAGAGATTATTCAGATGCCTCCTGGCACGGTTAAGCCTGGCACTGTGATTCACACGATGGGTTTTCCTCTGTCGAAAACGGTTGGCGGAACATTCATTTACACATACCCGAACGATCAAATTTGTATTGGGTTAGTTGGTTATCTTGATACGCACGATCCGATGTTTGATCCGCATCGTGAGCTTCAGCGGTTGAAGACTCATCCGTTCATCTACAACATGATCAAGGGCGGTCGAGTGATCGCTTACGGCGGAAAGACTCTTCCTGCTGGTGGTTGGTTCTCAATGCCGAAGCTTTATCATGACGGAATGATGGTGGTTGGTGATTCGGCGATGATGGTCGATGTGAAACGCCTAAAGGGTATTCATTTAGGAATGAAGTCTGGAATGTTGGCGGCAGAAACGGCGCTTGATGCGATTATTGCCGGAGATTTCTCAGCGAAGACTTTGGCTGGATACGATGAGCGCGTTAATAATTCTTATATTAAAAAACAGCTCTGGGAGACTCGAAACTTCCATCAGACTTTAAGTAAGGGAATTTTGCGCTCGATGCCATTAATTGCCTTGCAAGAAATCACTGGTGGTCGTGGGTTAACTGACAACATGAAGGCTGAGAAGGACTATCTAACGACAGATAGTATCCTTGAAACTTGGGGTCCGAATCCTTCAGAAGTTGAAGATTTGCAACTTCCGAAGCCTGATGGAGTGCTGTTCTTTGATAAATTGAGTTCGGTTTACTTAACCGGAACGATGCACGATGAGCACTCGCCGAACCATTTAAAAGTGGAAAACACCGATATTTGCCGTGAGGTCTGCCACCCGAAGTACAATTCTCCGTGTAATCACTTCTGCCCGGCTGCCGTGTACGAGATGGTGCCCGATGCGAAGGATGCGGGTAAGAAGAATTTGCAGGTTAACTTTACTAACTGTATTCACTGCAAGACTTGCGATATTAAGTGTCCATTCGACAATATTGATTGGACGGCGCCCGAAGGTGGCGGTGGTCCACAGTATAAGGAAGTCTAAGACTTCCTTAATTCGGATATCGGATTTCAGATATCCGATAACAGACATCAGAGCGTGATCGGCGAAGAACCGATCACGAGAAAAGGGTAAAAGGGTATGCCAAAGTTTTTCGCTATGACCTCACGGGGTCTTCAAGACGTTCTCGAGCAAGAGCTCAAAGATTTAGGATTCTCAAAAGTTTTAAAAGGCCAAGGTGGTGTTCACTTCGACACTAACTGGGCAGGCTGTTATCGTGCGAACTTGCGATTGCGAACAGCGACGCGTGTGATTCTTCCGATACTTGATTTCCCTGCTTACAATCCAGAAGAACTTTATAACAACATCAAGAAACATGATTTCACGAAATATATCGAGCAGTCGGGAACCGTTGCAGTTGAAAGTGCGGTTCGTGATTCAGAGATTTTTAGAGATTCGCGATTTGTGTCGCTGAAGATTAAAGATGCGGTTGTGGATCAGTTCCGTGAAAAATATGGAGAGCGACCGAATGTTGATTCGAAGCAACCTGATCTCCCGCTTCTCGTTCGTTCAATTAAAAATCAGTTCTCTGTCAGTTTAGATACTTCAGGCGGGTCACTCTTTAAACGTGGTTACCGAGTAGCGATGGTCGATGCTCCGATCAAGGAGCATGTTGCTGCGGGCCTGTTGAAAATGACTGAGTGGAAAATGGATAAACCGATTCTTGATCCGATGTGTGGATCGGGAACTTTTTTAATTGAAGCTGCGTTGATGGCATTAAAGATTTCGCCGGGAACCTTACGTAAGCACTTTGCTTTTAAAAAGTGGAAGGGTTTTCAGGTCGAAGAGTTTGATAAAGAAGTAGATGAAGCCATTGACGAAGAAATTACGGAACTTCCGTTTAAGTTTTATGGCTTCGATGTTTCTCACGATGCGATCAAAGCTGCTCGGCAAAACGTTGAAGCTGCAGGCCTCGAAGACTACATTGAAATTTCTCGAAGCCCGATTGAAACTCTGAATCCTCCGGTCACTGAAGGGATAATGATCACGAACCCACCTTATGGTGAGCGTTTGCTTGAGAAAAACGAAGCGATTGAAGTTTATAAGAACTTAGCGTTCTTGCTTAAGAGTAAATTCAAAGGATGGGATGCTTACGTTCTTTCGGGCGATCCGGAGTTGTCGGCTGCGATGCGATTAAAAGCAGAGCGAAGATTCCCTGTGTACAACGGACCGATCGAGTGCCGATTGTTGAAATACAATGTTTTCTAAGAGCTAAATGACGCGCCTCGGGCCAAAAAGGAAGATGGCACCTTACCAGCGTTTGGGGGTGAAGCCGGGGGGCAGGAAGAAGACGCCGTTCATGTACATGAGCTCGATGGTTTTGAGCGTTGTGGTGCGGAGGTCGCGGCCTTGCGGTGAGCCGTTATCGAAGATGAGGCGGCCGTTGTCGCCGGCGGCCATGTAAGTGTGGCCCGGAGATTTTCCGCTTCGGTTCATGATCACGGCACCAGTTGGTGGAATGTAAATCTGAGAATCCCACGGAATCCATCCAGCCTTATTTAAATAGTCAGAGAAGTTGGTCACCAGTGCTGCTCCGCCGTGATAGCTCAGGACGTTGTCTGACTTCTCGTTAAAGTCGTCGAAGTGCGAATAGCCTGCGCGTCGGTAAGCTTGGCGAATAACCTCGGCCATGAACTCAGCGCACGGTACATTCTGGAATCCGTTGCGAGCCGCGGTTCCTAAGACCGACACACTCCAAGCGCCGTTCAGTGGAACTTTGCCATTGTTTTCAAATTCGATTGATTGTTGATTGGCGACCTCGGGATCGATCATAAAAAAAGATTTGTCAGTATTGCGAGTACGGTCGGCGACTCGCTGAATCTCCTGCATGATCTTGGACCACTTCTTTTTTTCGCTCCCGCTTGTTTTCACAACCTTGTTAAGAGTTTTCGGCCAGCGTTTGGCAATCGAAGTTGTGAAGCTAATTTTTGGCTTACCATTTGGTTGATAGTTTGTTGTGTAACCATCTGTCGGTGGTCCGGCCTTAAGGGCAACAAATTCTAAACCTGTCTGGAGCTGATCAAGGATCACGGCGCTTAGATAAAGGCCGCTACTCAAAGAATTAAGTTTTGAAATTTGAGAAGATGAAAGCGAACTTTTATCGATGAGAATTTTTCCGATGAAGCCAGTCGACGAGAAGACTTCTTGGCCCTTCTCGTTTTTGTATGGGTTGTTGATCGGCTGAGCGTTGTCTTCAACACTGACTTGAGTGCCAGCGGGAAGAGTGCCTACTTTTTCCAGAACATCAGCTTTAAGAGTTCGAACCGTCATGCTCGAAGTAAGAACGATTGATTGATCTGACGGCTGAGTTTGAGAGTGAGAAGTTTGAGAAAACGTAAGCGCACCAAATACGGTGAAAAGTGTGAATGCGCTTACTAAATTTTTTCTCATCCCTCTATTTCAAATCGAAGAGTGATGAGACGCAAAGATTTAAGTATTTCTCGCTCGATGAAGGTCTAGAAAGGTTTGTATCTTGCGATGTAGGTCGCGACACCTGTAAGAACCCAGACAGTAATGAAAATTGCTTTAGCGTACTGGGGTTTTTTGTAAATCAGAGTCGGTAAACCACCGAGTATGATCCACAATACAATCTTCGCCATCGCCCATCCAGGAAGTCCTTGTACAAGGCCAAGTCGCGCTAGCAAACCGAAACCGCCGACGAGCGCAATAAAGAGCCCGATACCGTGGATAATGCCAACGAATTTTCTAGTCGAAAAAGATGCGCGGGTTCCTCCGGCGGCCATGTAAATACACATACCTCCAAGAGAAAGTGTTACGCCGAAAACGCTAAATAGGTGAAGAACTCGATAAAACTCGTATGACATAGTTGCCTCCGGGATTGATTAGCGAAACAATCGGATATGACAGGAGTCCAACTTGAAGAGCAAGAAACAATCGCGACGCACTGACCAAAGCAGCAGCCCTGCAAATTTACATAAACTCGCTGTTGAGGCGCGCGCGAATGCCTATGCGCCATATTCAAAGTTTAAAGTTGGTGCAGCCATTGTAACTGGCGACGGCACTGTTTTTACCGGCAGCAATGTTGAGAACGCAAGTTTTGGCGCCACAGTTTGTGCTGAACGAAACGCGATTTTTAAAGCGGTAAATGCCGGTCATAAAAAAGTTCAACAAATTTTAGTAGTCACGGATGCGAAGAAGGCGGCTTCGCCCTGCGCGCTTTGCTTGCAGATCATGGCTGAGTTCTGCGAACCAGGTGCAGTGATCATGGTGGCCAACACTGAGAAAGTACTCTTTAAGAAAACTTTCAAGCAGTTGCTGCCGATTCCATTCGGACCCAAAGAATTAAAGGGTTAAACTCTAAAAAACTAAGTCTGCTTTTCAGCTTCAATGCGCGGGAACAAAGGGTCGGCTTTTGCGATCTTTGAACCTGGTTTGATTAAGCCCCAGCGGCCGGCAGATTCGAAGTCGATTAATTCTTTTGAGCCGATTTGCTCGAGTAAGCTTGTCATCTTTGTCGGCATTACTGGATGGAGAAGAGTGGCTGATACTCTTAGTACTTCAAGTGAAGTCATCAAGCTTTCGGCGCCAAGCGACGACGTTGGGTCTTCTTTCAAAATTTTCCAAGGTGCTAATTCTTCTAGATACTTATTGGCAGCGCTTAAAAGATTAGTGATCGATTCAACTGCTTTATGCGGAGCCATGCGCTGAATATCGTGTTTCACGCTTGCAGCTAAATGTTCTGCTTCTTTGCGTAACGTAATACTTCTTGGGTCTTTCAAATCTACCGATGGAGCTTCGCCGTTAAAGAATTTTTGAATCAAGTTCGTGCTTCGGCTTAAAAGATTTCCAAGATTGTTGGCGAGATCGACATTTACTCGGCTCACAACGAGTGATGGAGCAAACTGAGCGTCGTTTCCGAAGTTGATGTCGCGAGTGAGGAAGTATCTTAGGCCATCAACTCCGACGATAGATTTCATATCTAATGGCTTAGCCACTGGGCCGCCAGAAGATTTAGACATCTTCTCGTTTGATTCAGTTAGCCACCAGCCGTGAGCGAAGATCATTTTTGGGAGAGGGATGTTTAAGGCCATGAGCATTGTTGGCCAGTAAACTGCGTGGGTAGTAAGAATATCTTTTCCGATTAAGTGAATTGCACCTGCGCCATTTTTTGGATCCCACCACTTAGCGAATTCTTTTTCCATGCCTTTGCGTTTGTAGCCGACACCGGTTGCATAATTTAAAAGTGCATCGAACCAAACATAAGTGACATGATCTTTATCGAATGGAAGTTCGATACCCCATTCGAGACGAGATTTAGGGCGACTAATTGATAAATCTTGAAGAGGTTTACGTAAGAATCCGAGAACTTCGTTCCGTTTTGCTTCGGGCTGAATAAACTCAGGGTCAGATTCAATAGTTTGAATTAGCTTTTCTTGGTACTGAGACATTTTAAAGAAGTAATTTGTCTCTTTAATGAGTGTTACGTCTCGGCCTGATGGGGCTTTGCCGTTCACGAGATCTTTTTCGTTAATAAACATCTCGTCGCTAACTGAGTAGTAGCCTTCGTATTCTTTTGCGTAGATGAGTTTTTTGTCGAAGAGCTCTTGAAGGCAATCTTGAACGGCTTTTTTATGAAAGTCGTCAGTGGTGCGAAAGAAAATATCGTATTCGATATCGAGTTCTTTCCAGATGTTTTTAAAGTTCTCGCACATTTCATCGCAATGTTGTTGCGGGGGTACGCCGCGAGCGGCAGCGGCAGCTTGAATTTTTTGTCCGTGTTCATCGACCCCAGTCAAAAATAAAGTCTCTTCACCAAACATGCGGTGATAACGGCGTAAGACATCGGCAACGATCGTTGTGTAAGCGTGGCCGATGTGTGGTTGGTCGTTGACGTAATAAATTGGAGTAGTGATGTAAAATGACATTTAAGATTTCTCTGATTCGCTGTTGGGGAAAACTTGTTTCATTAATTTTGCGACTTGTTTGCGGATGTCTGGAAGATGAACCATAGCCGCACGAATTTTTATGCTGTCTTGAACTGGAACCAGAGGAAATCCTGCGTACGCTCCTGGCTCGGTAATACTTTTTGTTACTCCAGACATTCCACCAATTTGCACATTATCGCAAATTTCGATGTGACCGATGACGTTTGTTCCGCCGCCAGCAACAAAGAAGTTTCCGAGTTTAGATGAGCCCGCTAATCCGAACTTGGCTGTAAGTAAACAGCCGCGACCGACTATTGAGTTGTGAGCAAGGTGCACTTGGTTATCGAGCTTTGTACCGTTACCGATTCGCGATTCAGCAAATGTGCCGCGATCAATTGAGCAGTTAGATCCGATATGTACATTGTCTTCGATCACTACTTTTCCTTGATGGGGAATGCGGTAGTGATTGCCTTTAGCGTCGTGGCCGTAGCCGAAGCCTTCTTTTGCAATTGTTGAGTTCGCATGAATCTCGACGTTGTTACCGATTTCAGTTGAGTGACCGATATAGACAAGAGGATGCACAGTCGTATTTTTGCCGATCGTTACATTTTTTTCGATGATCGCATTCGCGCCGATGAATGTTCCTGGTTCAATAACTACTCCTGCAGCGATAACTGCGTTTGGTCCCACTTTTACATCCGACGCAAGTTTTGCGGTCGAATGAATGACGGCACTTGCATGAATTAACTCGAACGAGTCATCTCGGTAAGGCGTTGCCTGAAAGAATCGTGAAATGATAAGCGCCATCGCAAGGTCAACTGCTGGGACAACGATAATAGTTTTATTTGTCGCGGGTAACTTCTCGAGTGTTTTCTTATCGACCACCAAGCCACTAGCTTCTGATTTTAAACCAGTCTCTATTGCGTCGGCTCGCGAAAGAAATATGAGGCTTCCTTCTTTGGCGCGATCGGGAGCATCAGCAGAACTAAAGTTTGCTGATTGATCTCCTCGAATTTCTAAAACTAATTCAGGGAAGGCGGCTTTGATCTCGGCTGCTGATGTAGTCATTGGCGTAAATTAGGCTGAGTCTTCGTAATCCGCAAGCGATCGACGATAAAGCGCTTGAGTTATTGAGAACTTTGGCCTACTTTCCCTTTTATTAAGATTCCTTGAAAGATTCAGTAGATAAATTCAGTACTTATCTTATTTGGAGGAGCTGTGGCGAAGACGGCTAAAGCGTCAGCTAAAGGCAAATCGGCCCAAAAGGCCATCAAGAAACCTGCAAAGGCTACGGCAAAGGCAACTACTGCGAAAGCGGCAGCACCTAAAGCTAAGCCTGCTGCTAAACCAAGCAAAGCTCCGGCTGCAAAAGCTAAAGCTGAGCCAAAAGTGAAAGCAGCTCCTGCTCCTAAAGCGGAAAAGGCGCCAAAAGTGGCTAAGGAAGCGAAAGCTCCGAAAGAGAAAAAGGCCGCAAGCCCTTCTCCGACAATTATGAGTGGTGCGCCGGTTGATCCTGCTGCTCCAAAGGTTGAAAAACCAAAAAAAGAGCCAAAACCTAAGGTAGATAAAGCCGAAGCAAGAAAAGCACGCCGGGCAGCAAAGGACTTGTTAGCAGGTCTTGAGAAACTGGCTGATGCACGTGCTAAATGGGAAGCCCTCTACGCGAAAGCAACCGACTTAGTGGCTGAACCATACAAAATGTCGGGTGTTTACGAACCTCGAACCGCAGTCATGCACAAAGTCTTGGGCTGGGGTTATATTTTGAATGCACAAAATGATCGTCTTGAGGTTTTATTTAAAGACGGCATTAAAATGCTTATTTCTAATTACAAACCTTCTTAGGTGAGATAAAAATTTCGGTCTATGGCAAAAGATGATTTAGCACAACTCGAAGGAAAGATTGTCGACGCAGGGGCGGGCGGTCTCTACAAAGTTCAACTTGAGAACAACGTAGAAATTCAGGCGCGTCTATGTGGAAAAATGCGACGATTCAACATCCGCGTAGTTGTGGGTGATAAGGTTACTGTTGGGGTCTCTCCTTACGACCCTTCAAACGGCCTTATTCTTTACCGACACAAGTAAATTCAATGTTCACATTCCAATCCAAAGTTTAGGTGGTTATGGAAGCAAACTTTCAGACCTATTTAGCGTCTCAATTTCCAAACATCCCAATCCGCTCAGCGACGGCAGTTCTTGAGCTTGCTGCTGAAGGCGGAACGGTTCCATTCATTGCTCGTTACCGAAAAGAAAAAACGGGTAACCTTGATGAAGTAGCCATTCGAAATGTCATCGAGGCGCACGAAACTTTGGTTGAGATCAATAAGCGCAAAGTGTTCATCGCAAAAGAAATCGAAGAGCAGGGGAATTTAACGGCTGATCTTAAGAAGCGTATCGAAGCTTCGTTAGATCTTGGCGAACTCGAAGAAATCTATCGTCCGTTTAAGAAAAAGAAGAAAACAAAAGCCACTATTGCCCGCGAAGCTGGAATCGAGCCTTTGGCTGACTGGATTTGGCAGATTGGCCATGGCGAAGTGACTGAAGAAACGACTCTAGAAGTTAAAGCAAAAAATTTCTTAAACGTCGCTGCTGGTTTTGTGACTTACGACCTTGCTTTGAAGGGCGCTCAAGACATTATCGTCGAGAGAATTTCAAATGCTCCTGAGCTTCGCGAGATGGTTCGCGAGGACTTCTTTAAAAATGGAAAAGTTGTTTCGAAGGCGACTAAGGATTACAAGGCGAATTCGAAATTCGACATGTATAAAGAGTTCTCTGATTCAGTTCGTGCGCTGCAAGAAGCGAAAGCTTCGCATCGTTATTTGGCAATGCGCCGAGGGTGGACTGAGGGCGAACTGACTGTATCGATTGTTGGAGACGAAGACGGATTATTGAAACGCTTCGAAGCGTTTGCGTGTTCTGCGACTAAGTCTCACGCGGCTGAGTATTTAAAGAATTGCGCAAAGCAGGCTTTGACGGTTCACGTGCATCCTTCGATTTCTAACGAAGTTCATAAGTTACTTAAAGATAAAGCTGATCGCGATGCGATTATGGTTTTTGCAGAAAACGTTCGTCGCGTTTTGCTTGGGTCACCACTTGGACCTCGTTGTGTACTTGGTATCGATCCAGGCTTGAGAACTGGTTGCAAAGTAGCGTTGATTGATAAGCACGGAAATTTTATTTCTCACACGGTTTTGCAAATTCTTGGCGACGGTGCAGCTGAAAAAGCAAAGCAGTTGTTTGTTGAAGTGTTAAAGCAGATTCGTATCGACGCTGTAGCGGTTGGTAACGGAACTGGCGGACGTGAAGCAGAAACTTTCTTGCGTAAAGTGTTAAAAGACCTCGGCGAAGCTATTCCGGTGATCATGATTTCTGAGTCGGGTGCTTCTGTTTACTCGGCGAGCGATGTGGCTCGTGAAGAGTTTCCTGAATTAGATATAACAGTTCGCGGAGCGATTTCGATTGCTCGTCGTTTACAAGATCCGTTGGCGGAACTTGTAAAAGTAGACCCTAAAGCGATTGGTGTTGGTCAGTATCAGCATGATGTATCTCAGCCTCAGCTCAAGAAGTCGCTGGAAGCAGTTGTTGAATCTTGCGTGAATAGCGTGGGTGTCGATCTGAATACTGCTTCTGTTCCTTTGTTGTCGCATGTAGCAGGTATCGGTCCGGCATTAGCGCAAAACATTGTTGAGTTTAGAAAAACAAATGGATCATTTGAAGAACGTCAGCAACTTTTAAAAATTCCACGCTTTAGCTCTAAAGTTTTTGAGCAGTGTGCTGGGTTCTTAAGAATTAATAACGGCAAAGTTGTGCTTGATAACACGGGCGTTCACCCTGAGCGTTACGCAGCTGTTAAAGATATGGCCGATGAGTTGGGTGTTACTCCGTCTCAGCTAATGGGCGAGGGTGCAAAGAAACTTGTTGAGCTTCGAACAAAGTGGGCTCAGCTCGTTGGTGAATTTACGTTTGATGATATCGTTCGTGAATTAGAGAAGCCAGGTCGTGATCCGCGTGATGCGTTCAAAGCTTTCTCGTTTAGAGATGATATTTTTGAAGTAAAAGATTTGGCTGATGGAATGATCTGTCCAGGTTTAGTAACGAACGTTACTAACTTTGGTGCGTTTGTTGATATCGGCGTTCATCAAGATGGTTTGGTCCATATTTCTGAGCTTTCGCATAAGTTCGTTGATGATCCACGTAAAGTTGTAAACCCAGGTGATCAAGTCACAGTTAAAGTTTTGAAAGTTGATAAAGAGAAGAATCAGATTTCTCTCTCGATGCTTCTTGAGCCAGCGCCAAAAGCTGAGCGTGCTCCGCGTGAAGAAGGAGCTTCTGCTCCTCGTGCGCCGCGTGCACCTCGCGCTCCGCGTGGTGAAGGTGGTGGCGGACCTCGTCCTGCAACTGCGGCTTCGGGTGGTGCTCCGGCATCGCGACCGACAGCACCTCGGCCAGGTGCTGCTGCTAGTGGATCGCGTCCTTCTTCAGGACCGACTTCGCGACCAGGATCTCCTCGTGCAGCGGGTGGTGGGGGCTCGCGACCAGGCTCGCCTGGAAGCGGAAGACCGCAACAAGGTGGCGGCAGTGGACCTCGCGCTGGCGGATCACCATTTAACAATCCGTTTGCAGCATTGCTAAATAATCCTCCTAATAAAAAGTAGATGTGCTCGAAGCCGCGAGGCTTCGGCAGATTTCCGCGCTGGCGCGGAAAGAGCTAGTCGAGGGCGCCGTAGGTGCTTGAGGTGCGCGCTTTGGTGCCGATTGGCAAGGCCGGAGAAAGTTGTCCGACTGCTGATGATGCGCTTTGGGTTGGCGACATCAGGGTAAAATTGCTGTTGATTTGGTTAAGTGCTAACTCGATGAAATCTAAACCTCGAAATCTTTGATTTACGCTGTAGTAAGTTGCGTGTGGCTTGAAGCCAGCAAATGCATTTGCTTTGATCGAAGCGCTGACCGGGAAACCTGCGTCGCCTGGGATTTTTGGAGGATAGTAGAAGTTCATTGGATAGAGCTCGTGGCCTTGAGAATCATATGTCAGCGAGCGGGCAACGAAAGTATTGTGCGTAATATCGATCGACGAAGCGTTGGGGAAAGAGTTTCCTTCCATTGCGTAGCCAATAAAAATCCCGTTACTGTTATCGCCCGAATAGTCTTTTTCCAAAATATTATTTCTGAAGACAAGGTTTCCGCCGTTAGGGAAGTCAGCTAAGAAGGCTTCGGCTTGAATTCCATTGGTGGATTTTCCGCCACGGAGATAACAGCCCTCGACAGTGTTGTTTTGAGCCCGGCTTTTTAAAAGGTGGCCGTAGTAAACGTCGTGAGAGTAGCAGCCGCGCCAGATCGCAACGAATTTCGGATCGGAAATACTGCTACCAATATAGTAGTTATGTTCGGGGCCGCTGTCGCCGCCATTGAATCCGGTCTCAACGTTTTCGAAAAGAAAAAAGCCAGAGTTGTTGCCGGTAGAAAAGACACCATTACTTTTTCTGAAGTTCAAAACTCGAGAATTGCGAAGTGTGAAACCATTTGCGCCGTTTAAATAAATTCCGGCTTTGCCTGATGCGTAGCCCGCGCCGTCGAAGTCGATGTTCTCGATGGTGAGGTTTTTAACTTTGTCGACGTACACCATCGATTGACTGAGGTTGTTATAACTTGCGCCTTCGCTATCGAGTCTGATGACAGGCCGGAACCCGTTTTTAGTCACTCCTCTTATTGTGATGTTTTCGGGAACGAGCCATTGGCTTGAACCACGATTATAGTCAGCGTCATCTAAAGGAAGCGGTCCGAACCATGGTTGATTCGCAGTACCAACATAAACTGCTGGCTCAAGTTCAAAGATATCGCCGGTTTCTACTTTTCGATAACTATGCGTTCGCGTGAAGGGTTCCCCAAGAGTTGCGTATGTTGCAATGACCTGACCGTTTCGAATTTGTCGAACAAGTTTTGTACCGCTTGTTGCTGGAAGAGGTTGTGAAGTTGAATTTGGAATTGATGCTGCTGGAGGCGGAGTCGACTGCGGTTCAAGTTCGGGAGCCCAGATATTTGAAACAGAGGATGCGGAAGTATTTTGCTGGCCATTATTGAAGCCGCTGCAATTTGAGTAGCAAAGGGTAAGAACCAGAGCTGCAGCTGCGTACTGTTTCAATCTTCGCGTTCTAAGCACATCTCACCTCGATTAACTTTTCGGCATGTAAATGGTTTAAAAATAGTGGCGAAAGTTTAGCTTCTCGGAACAATTTTGAGTGCCCACAGGCACATTGTCTACTTGTTCGTCGGGGAGGCGTGCCGGCTGGCACAATCGGTGCTTAGTAGCCTGGTGATTTAAAATCACTTATGGCTAGGAGAAGACCATGCGTTCGGCACTTATGCTTTTTACATTGTTGTCTACAGTATTGACGGTTTCTGCGTTCGGCTCATCAGCAAAGGCTGATTGTTTTGAGCGTCAAGTGTTAACGGATTATCGGTATGCGGAGGCGGGGAATGCGGCCTCTAAGACAGCGACTGTGAAGATCACCGTTACTCCCTATTCAACGACTTTCAAAAACCTTACTGGTTCTCGAGACCTAGTAATCGCTTTTGGCGGCCAGATTCTCTCTGCAGTTCGTAAAGGCGACACGTATAAAGTGAACAAGTCTCTACGATATGTTCATGAGCTCAGCTTAGATTTCCGAGATGCCCCGATTCAACTTGGTGGTGAGGATATGCTCGCAAACCTTTATTTTATTTCTTATGTGCGCGAAACCAAGAATGGTTGCCTCTACCTTGAAGACGGTGGCGAGCACTAGGTCATCGAGAAGAAGTAACCTGATTTCTAGCGATTAGCTAAAAGCTGATTGGCGATTTCGACAAAACCCGCGGCACCGTTGTAAGTTGCAACGTACGCGGGTTTTTGTTTTAGCCGCGGCAGAAACTGATTGATGTTGGCGACAGCAAATGAGTTTTCAAAATAGCCGAACATTGGTTCGTCGTTAGGTGAGTCCCCGCTGAAGGCACATGATGAAAGATTCGATCCAAGATCAAAACCCATTTCGCGCTTTGTAAATTCCTTGCACATGCTGAGCTTATCGTAAGATCCGAACCAGCCGTTGACGTGAATAGACGAAACTTTTGCGACGGCTCCATTTCGTTCAAAGATGCTTACGATTTTATCAACATCAGCTTCTTGTAAAGGTGGAACGTCTTCGCAGAAATCAATCGCGAGATCCATTAATCGTGAGAATTGATCGCTCGCGACTGCAGATCCGGGAACTTCGCGCAAAACTTCATCGCGAATTTTGTCGAGCTTCTTTCGATTTGCGGCTTGAGTAGCGTCATCGAAGATAAAATGCCGAAGCATTTTTTTAGAAGGCTCATCGTAACGGAAATAGAAGCCGCCGTTCTCGCCGATAATTCCATCTACTGGCCAAAAGCGCGCGATCATTTCGCACCAACCTGCGGGTCGGCCTGTCACGGGCACGACCTTGATACCGTTTTGAGCAAGCTTCCACATGGCCGAATATGACTCAGCCGGAAGTTTTCCGTGTTCGGTTACGGTGTCGTCAATGTCAGTGAACAGCACGCGAATACTTTTGTTTTTGAAATCGGAGATTGGCTTCATTGGTCTTAAGTCTATGCATCGAAGTCTCGATTGGCAAATCACCCGCGTCAAAAAATGGGCTTGCAGAATTGGGCCGCTGGGCTCATTTTGAATTTCACATATATAGAGGCAATCAGATCATGTGATTGATTGAATTTGCCTCAAACAAAGAAAGCTCTCCTTAATGGCAAAAAAAGCAGCCTCAAAGTCTTCTGGTTCATCAAATGGCGGAAAAACACTAGTCATCGTCGAGTCGCCAACAAAAGCAAAAACGATCCGTAAGTTTTTAGGCAAAGAGTACATGATCGAATCATGTATGGGCCACGTGCGTGATCTTCCGCAATCATCAAAAGACATTCCGGAAAAATTTAAGAAACAAAAATGGGCTCAGCTGGGCGTCAATGTTGATTCAAATTTTGAACCGATTTATCTAACTCCGAAAAATAAAGTCAAAGTTGTAAAGCAACTTAAAGACAAACTAGCAGAAGCTGACTTTTTGATTCTCGCGACCGACGAAGATAGAGAGGGAGAGTCGATCAGCTGGCATTTGCTTGAAACACTCAAGCCAACTGTTCCGGTAACGCGAATGGTTTTTCACGAGATCACAAAGACTGCGATTGAAAAAGCATTAAAAGATACTCGCAATATCGACGAAAACTTAGTTCGGGCTCAAGAAGCACGCCGAGTTCTTGATCGGTTGGTTGGTTACACGATTTCTCCTTTGATTTGGAAAAAAGTAGCGTTTGGATTATCAGCTGGACGAGTTCAGTCGGTTGGTGTTCGGCTGATCGTTGAGCGAGAACATGAACGCATTCGCTTTAAGAAATCAAATTACTGGGGTGTTCAAGGTGAGAACACAAAAGATGGCGTTGGTTTTGAGTCTCGCCTGCTCACTTATAAACAGCAAAGAATTGCGACCGGCAAAGACTTCGATTCAGTCACAGGCGCACTTTTAAAAGATAAAGATGTTTTGCATTTAGATAGCAAGTCGGCTGGGAACATCACAGCGCACGTCGAAAAACAAAAATGGCAAGTCACTGAAGTTGAAGAGAAACCTCTTTCTCGCAAACCCGCAGCGCCATTTATTACTTCGACTCTCCAGCAGGAATCTAACCGTAAACTCGGGCTTGGCGCTCGAGAGACAATGCAAGTTGCGCAAAACTTGTACGAACAAGGTTGGATCACCTACATGAGAACTGATTCAACTTTCTTATCTAAAGAAGCATTGCTTGCAGCGCGTGACCGAATCAAAGCGCTTTACGGAAAAGAATATTTGCCTGATGAGCCTCGTCTGTACGAGGGCAAAAAAGTTAAAGGTGCTCAAGAAGCCCATGAGGCGATTCGTCCTTCAGGGACTGAGATGATCACTCCCGATGAAACAGGATTAAAAGGTCCTCACTATAAACTTTACGAACTGATTTGGAAGCGCACAGTCGCATCGCAAATGGTGAACTCTCGTCAAAAGCAAGTGAGCGTTCGATTTTCAGCAGGCGACGCTGTGTTTGCAGCTTCGGGAATGACGATCGAATTTCCGGGCTTTTTGAGAGCGTATGTAGAAGGAAGTGATGACGAAACCGCTGCACTTGAAGAAAGAGAAGTTCGTCTTCCGAATTTGAAAAAAGGCGACACAGTTCAGTGCACAAAAGTAGTTTCAACTGAACACGAAACAAAACCACCTGCGCGATTTACCGAAGCAAGCTTGGTTCAGACGATGGAAAAAGAAGGCATTGGTCGTCCGTCAACGTATGCGGCAGTTATCAGTACGATTATTGATCGCGGTTACGTAAAAAAACTTGGTAACGCATTATCTCCGACGTTTACAGCAATGGTTGTTGCTAATCTTTTGATGAAGCATCTTCCGCAGTACGTGGATCTTGGTTTTACGTCGGGAATGGAAAAATCACTCGATGAAATTGCTGATGGCGATTTAGATTGGGTGAGTTATTTAGGCTCAGTTTATCACGGGAAGACCGGCTTAAAAGCGCAAGTTGATGCTCAAGATAAAAAAATCGATGCAGATGAAGCGCGAGCAATTTCTTTAGAAGGCCTAAAGGGATTAAGCTTCAGAGTTGGCCGATACGGTGCTTACGTTTGTCGTCAAGAAAAGGGCGAAGAGGTTTGTGCATCACTTCCAGATGCTCAAGCTCCTGCAGACATCACGATTGAAATTGTAAATAAGCTCATTGATCAAAAAATTAATGGAGCCGATGCTCTCGGAAAAGATCCAAAAACAGGAATGCCGATCTACGTATTAACTGGTCGCTATGGACCGTACGTACAGCTCGGCGAAGCCGCGGGTGATGACGCAAAACCAAAGCGTATGTCGATTCCTCCGGGCATCGAGCCTGAGAAAATCACAATGGTGCAGGCACTTCAGTTATTAGAATTGCCAAGAACTGTTGGCGAACACCCGGGTACAAATAAAGATGTAAAAGTTGGTCTTGGAAGATTCGGTCCATACATCGTGCACGACGGTGACTTTAGATCGATACCAAAAACTGATTCGCTTTTTGATATCACTCTTGAGCGCGCGTTAGAAATTATCGCACAGCCTAAGAAGGGTCGCGGCCGTGCATCGGCAATTAAAGAACTTGGAAAATACCCAGGCTCTGAGGAAAATGTGTCGGTGTTTAGCGGAAAGTACGGACCGTATGTAAAGTGCGGAAAGGTGAATGTTTCACTCCCGGAAGACATAACTCCTGAGGCAATTACGATCGAGCAAGCTGTTGAATTGATCAAAGCAAAAGGCGGCGGTCCCGGGGAAACGAAGCCCAAGAAGGCAAAGAAAGCGAAGAAAGTGACAAAAGCTGTCACAAGCGATGAAAAAAGTGCTGCACCAAAGGTCGCTAAAGCAGCCCAGGTGAAAGCAAAAACTAAGACTCAAATCAAGAAGGCGCCAACGGTGACACGTTAAGGGAAATCTGCTAGATTTCTTGTCATGTTATCGCTGATTCCAGAATTCAAAAAAAGACGTCGTGGGCAGCTAGAGTTGCCCATCGAGCGCAAAGCCGAGCAAGACCGTAATGCTGATAAAGGCGGGCGCAGTTTCTATTTTTTCGACTTCGACGATAACGTTGCTTTCCTTTCAACTCCGGTTTTCATTTTCCATAAAGAGACGGGCGAAGAAGTAAGACTCTCAAGCGGTGAGTTTGCTCAGCACAGTCGGTTAATTGGCAATTCGGGAGAATATGCGAATTTCAAAACTGACTTCTGTGATCGCAATGGAACGTTTAGATGTTTCCGTGATCAAGATCACACCATGATTGAGCGTGTACTTGGTAAACGACAGATGTTCGTTCAAGATCTGGCAGCAGCTTTAGGATTTCCTGATCTTGAGTGGAAGGGACCTTCGTGGTCTTGTTTCTACCATGCGACGCTCAACAAACGTCCAGTCAGTGTAATCACTGCGCGTGGTCATCACCCTGAAACTATTAAGCGTGGTGTCGAACTGTTTGTTCGTGAAAGACATCTCCCGCATGCACCCAATTTTTTAAGCATCTACCCAGTCTCTCATCCAGATGTTCGAGCTCAGCTTGGCGATAAAGACTTTAAACTTTCAGTCGCTGCGTTAAAAAAGGCTGCGATTCGTGCATCTGTTGAACAAGCAATCAAAATTTACGGAAAAAATCCGCATCATCGGTTTGGAATGTCAGATGATGATCCGCATAATATCGAGCTGATTGCTGAGGAAATGACTGAGCTTAAACGTGAGCATCCTGAAATGTCATTCTTCGTCATTGAGACGCAAAAAGGACGATTTGTTAAGTGGGAAGTTTACGCGGATCATCTTGAGCCAACTGTGTGTGCTCAAGGTCCTGAGTTAGGCGTCTTCGAACAGTTGTCTCTCCTCAACAACTAACCTTTTGAACAGTACCTGTGCCATTCGATCGTGTTACACTTATTAACGTCCTTAAATGGAGTTAAGTTCACGCTTTGAAAGGCAAATATGGTTCAGCGTTCTTTCATCACAGTTGCTCTTTTGTTTTTTGTCACCAACGCCAATGCCGCAACACTTGCTTGCAAATACATCGATGCAATTGAGCGAAGCTTTTTACATCAGCACGTTACCTTCAATGCTCTCAATGAGAACCTTGAGAACCGAACGATTGATCAGTACATCAAGCGATTAGATCCGGCAGAAATTTATCTTTTAAAGAGCGACTTGAGCGTCGTGAAACAGAAGATGAAGGGCATCTTTAAACAGATACAAGCCAACAAGTGTAATGCGATTGATGACGTTCAACAGATTTACGTGAAGCGACTTGAAGAGCGCGCTGCTTATGCGAAGGCCACTCTTGAGGCGAAGACGTTTAAGTTTGATCAAAAAACTGAAATCATGCTCGATCCAGATACTCGTGATTACCCTAAGACAAAAGCTGAAGCTGAGAAGTTTCAGTTGAAGTACTTAAACTTTCAGATTTCAAATTACTTGGCTTCTGGAATGAAAGAAGATGAAGCGAGATCTCAAGTTGTTCGAAACTACGAGCGTGCAGTGAAGCGCGCAAAAGATACGACGGAAGAAGATCTCTTTTCAAACTATCTCGATTCTTTCGGTCGAGCTCTAGATCCGCATTCAAGCTTCCTTTCTCGTGACTCGCTTGAAGACTTCAATATTCAAATGGGTTTATCGCTTGAAGGTATTGGCGCAACACTTAGCTCACAAGATGGCTTTACAGTGGTTGAGCAGTTGATTCCTGGTGGTTCAGCTTCATCTTCGGGGTTGATTGAGCCGGGCGATAAAATTGTTGCTGTTGGGCAGTTCAAGCCAAGTGGTGAGCCAGCAGACATGGAAAACGTTATTGAAATGGATCTTCGCGATGTTGTTCGTAGAATTCGCGGATCAAAAGGATCGAAAGTTCGTTTAACGCTTCTGAAAAAAGCGGGCGGCGGCAAGTCGACGATCGAGTTAGTTCGAGATCAAATTAAACTAGAAGACGAAGCTGTTCAGTTGAGCTTTATCGACAAAGAAATTGGCGGAGAGAAAAAGAAGATTGCGATCATGAATCTTCCTTCATTCTATGCTGATTCTCGTCGTGGTGGTCGGTCATCGGCCGCAGACTTAAAAGCTGCAATCGTCAAAGCTAAAGAAGGAAATGCCGAAGCGATGGTTTTAGACTTATCGCAAAACGGCGGCGGAAGTCTTGACGATGCAGTCAAAATTTCCGGTTTGTTCTTTAAAACTGGAAACGTTGTGAAGCAGTCGTCTCGTGATTTAACTTCTGCCGAAGTTCCTTTGGATGACCGCGACTCATCAGTTGACTGGGAAAAACCACTCATCGTTTTGACAAGCCGAGTGTCTGCGTCGGCATCTGAAATTGTTGCTGGAACTTTAAAAGATTATGAGCGCGCTATTGTTGTTGGCGGTGATCATACATTTGGTAAAGGGTCAGTCCAATCGGTAGCTCCACTCCCGCCAGGCATGGGTGCTTTAAAAGTGACTGTTGGAATGTTCTTTACTCCGGGTGGCTTTTCAACTCAGCACCGCGGTGTTGAGGGTGATATTATTTTGCCGAGCGCTTATGCAAGTGACGAAATTGGTGAGAAGAGTCTTGATTACTCACTTCCTCCAAAGAAGATTAAATCTTTCTTAAGTCCTGATGCGTATGTGACTTCAGGCGAAGGTGCTTGGAAGCGTGTGACGAAAGAAGAGATTGCGCTTCTAAAAAATAAATCGGTGGCTCGAGTTGATAAGAACGAAGAGTTCAACAAGATCAAGGCTGAGCTTAAGAAGGCCAAAGACCGCGCAAAGGTTTTAAAGCTTTCTGAGGCGCTCAAAGAGACCAAAGACAAAAAAGATGAGCAGGATAAAAAGAAAGAGCTTAGCAAAGAAGAAAAGCTTGCTGAGTACTTGAAGCGGGCTGATATCCAGGAGGCCGCTAACATCGCTGCAGACCTCTTACAGGTGCGTAAAAAGCCGGGCCTTACTCAGGCTGGTGGTATGCAAGCACCTAAGGGCACGTAGTCTTAAGGGGCATCAAAATACCCTAAATTGGGCATGCCCCCTCATCCACAGTGCAGCTATTGCTTACGTTATTTGCCTTCGGCAAAATAGCTGCCTTTTTTCATGGGGTTTGGTATGAAATCTCTCTATGGCAAAAACATCTGTTTCTCAGCTAAAGAAGAGCTCTGGTTTAAAAAAGCGTTCGCGTGCAGTTCAGATCGCGTTTGATACTGCTCCTACAGCTACCAGCAAAGCGAATGGCACTAAAAACGCTTCGGCGAAGATGGCGAGCACTGCTGGAAAAAAGCAACTCTCGGGTAAGCTTGAGCTTCCGAAAGACACACTCCTTCAAATGTTTGATCTCATGGTTAAGTCGCGCGTCTTAGAAGAGCGACTCATCAAAGTTTACAAAACAGGTGATGCGTATTTTTGGATTGGTGGAGCCGGTGAAGAAGCATTTGGTGTTCCACTTGGAATGCTTGCGCTCAAAGGCCAGGGGCCAAAGTTTGATTACATGCATATGCACTATCGTGCGACTCCGACAATGATCGCATTTGGAATGCCGATGATCGATTCGCTTCGATTGATGATGAACAAAGCGACTGATCCATCGACTGGTGGTCGTAACTTCTGTAACCATTACTGCTTTCCGCAGTGGAACGTAGTTCCGGTTACATCTCCGATCGAAGTTCAATACTCTCAAGCGATTGGTACAGGTATTGTTCAGCGCCGGTGGCGTGAACAGGGTGCTAAGAGCATCTCAATTGTCACTGGTGGTGATGCGGGAACAGCTGAAGGAGATTTTGCTTCTGCACTTGTATGGTCATCACGTCCTGGGTCTGAGCTTCCGATGCTCATGACAGTTCAAAACAATCGAATTGGTATTTCGACAACTTACGAAACTCAACATGGCGAGAAATCGATTGCTGATCGCGGTAAGGCGTTTGGAATTCGTACGGCAGTGGTGAATGGCAATGATCCGATTGAAACTTATTTGTCTTTAAAAACTGAAATGGATTACATCAGAAAAACTGGTAAGCCAGTATTGATGGAAGTTCATGTTTCTCGCCTCTATGGCCACTCTTCAGCCACTGGTGCAAACCGTGAAGCGGGAGATTGCTGTATTGATTTGTTTGAAGAGAAACTTTTAAGACATGGTGTTTTAGCAAAAGGTGCCAAGAAACAAATTTGGGATCGTTACGAAGATGAATCTCGAAAGGCAGCCGAGCAAGTTCGCACAGAGCCTGTGCCGACTGCGGAATCTATTTGGGATAATGTCTACGTAGGCAATGAGAATGCAGACTGGAGAAAATTCTAATGGCAACTATGGTACAAGCCATTCGAATGGCGCTTCATGTTGGTGAATCTCGTTTGGGTGTTAAAGATATTTTTGGACAAGACGTTGGCGCACCACTAGGTGGCGTATTCACAGCGACTCAAGGTCTTAAGACTGCGTGGAATACTCCGCTTGATGAGCGAGGCATTGTCGGTGCTGCGATGGGAATCGCAATGACTGGCGAGCGATGTGTCGCCGAAATTCAATTTGGTGATTACATCTTTAATACGATCGATTTATTGAAAATGGTCGGCAACACTTACTGGGCTTCAAACGGTAATTACCCGATGCCTTTGGTGTTGATGACTCCGGTTGGTGCCGGAATTCGAGGGTCGATTTATCACTCTCACAGCTTTGATGCTTGGGCGTCGCGCTTACCGGGCTGGAAGATTGTACTTCCGTCAAACCCACTTGATGCTTACGGCTTATTGATTGCTGCAATCAAAGATCCTAATCCGGTGATGTTCTTAGCTCCTAAAGCTTTGATGCGGGTTCGAGGAACAGAATTACTACCTGGCGAGCCTGCAGATGAGAAAACTTTGAAGTCGATGATTGATGCTCCGATTGGCGAGTCGCGCTCGAAGTGGAAACCAAACTGGCCAAAGCTTGAAGAGTATGAAGTTGAAATTGGTAAAGGAAAGATTACTCGCTCAGGAACTGATGCAACGATTGTTTCGTGGGGTCGTACTTTACCTTTGTGTAATAAAGTAGCTGATGATTTTGCAGCTGAAGGGCACTCGGTTGAGGTGATCGATCTTCGCTCAATCTATCCGTATGATTGGCAGATGATTAAAGAGTCAGTTTCTAAAACTGGTCGTGTGTTGTTTGTAAACGAAGATACTGAGGTTACAAACTTTGCTGAGCACTTGGTCTTTAGATGCACTCAAGAGTTGTTCTATGAGTTGATGGCGAGACCACGAGTGCTTGCAGGCAAAAACGTCCCGGGCATTGGGCTGCATCCGAATTTGGAAGAAGCCTCGGTTCCGCACACAGAACATATCGTTCATGAATTAAGTGAACTTCTGAACGAAGTACCGTAAGGTCTTTTGAACATATGGCGCGGACAACTACTCCTAAAGATTTTGATAAATATAAATACTACTTAGATTCAGTTCAGAGCCCTGACACAGATGTTGAGTTCATTCGCGGGTGTTATCGCGAAGCTCGCAAGCGTGATCCAGTTACTTTGCGCGAAGATTTTTGCGGAACATTCATGATCTCTTGTGAATGGACGAAACTTAATCCTAAGTTTGTAGCGTACGGAGTTGATCTTGATCCGGAGCCGGTTGAGTACGGCCGCGAGAATTACCTTCCGTTGTTGAAGCCCGAACAGCAAAGTCGCGTACATATCAAACTCGCAAACGTCTTAGATCCAGGCTTAGCCAAGGTCGACGTGATTGCTGCGATGAACTTCTCACATTACATCTTTAAAACTCGAGAAGGGTTAAAGATGTATTTCAAAAATGCTTACGCAACTTTAAATCGTGATGGAGTATTTTTGGTTGATTGCTTTGGCGGAACTCGCTGCCAAGAAGCGAACGAGGAAACGACTGACCACGGTAAGTTCAAGTACTACTGGGATCAGGCAAGCTTTGATCCGGTGACGTACGAGGCGATGTTCCATATTCACTTTAAGCCAAAGGGTGCGAAAAAAATTGAGAAAGCATTCTCCTATGACTGGCGAATGTGGACGATTCCTGAACTTCGCGAAATTATGACTGAAGTTGGCTTTACGAAGACGCATGTTTATTGGGAAGGTACGACTCGCAAAGGCGAGGGTGACGGAAAATTTAAGCGTGCGGAAGTTGGCGAAGAGTGCGAAGCGTGGATCGCTTACGTGGTTGGTGAGAAATGATTTTATCTTTATTGTTCTGCCAGGCAGTTTTAATCGGTCGCGGATACTCGGCTCAAGATGTTCACATTTTAAAGCCTTTACCAAAAGATAAGCTTTTGTTGGTCGCGAAAAAAGATGAGTTCACGTTTGTTGCTGACCTCATTGATTATGCGTCGACAAAATCGATTCGATTGTTCGTTCACGATGTGAAGGCCGATTATACAGCCGTCTCTGATGGCGTGATGAATTCAAATGGCGAGATCGCCCTTAAACAAATCATTGGCTACGATACGGCCGACCCACTCACAGTCTCTGTGAGCTGCTACAAGAAATAACGCAGCATTGCTACACTCTGGTAGCAGCTACCTTTGGCGGTTAGCGGGAGGCTTTGAGTTCGGCCATGGTAAAGAGGGGGCGGAGTTCGAGGCCTGCCTCTTTGATCTTTTCGGTTTTGCCTTCGCTTCGATCGATCACGCACAAGACGTGATTAATGACTGCTCCTTCGGAGCGTAAATCCTTTGAACTAATGAGCACTTGGCCGCCAGTTGTGATGACGTCCTCGATTAAGCAAAGACGTTTACCTTTTATTGGTGGGCCTTCAGCGAACTTACAGGTGCCGTAGTCTTTAGCTTCTTTTCGAACGAAGACGACGGGGATGCCGGTTCGAAGCGAGAGAGCAGTAGCGATCGGGATTCCGCCCATCTCTAACGCGCCAAGATAATCGATGTCAGTGGGGAGAAGCGGCGCCATTTGCTCAGCGATTTGTGCGAGCAGAAGTGGTGCCGATTCGAATTGATATTTATCGAAGTACTCGGCTGAAGTCTGGCCGGAGCGGAGCCGAAATGTCCCTGTCAAATGGGCGTGTTTAAAGATTTGGTGAGCTAACTCTCCGCGGTTCATTTGCCAACTCCTGTTTCGAACATAGTGACACTGTTTTTGCTGGCATGGAAGATGCTTCTCTACTGGTCATTCGATCCCCACGAATTTTTTTGCACCACACAAGGGGTAAACATGGCTGTTTCGAATCAAAGTGAAATTAAAAAGTCTTGGATCTCAAACGTTGCCGTAGTGTTTGTGCTCTTAATTTTTTTAACGACTTCAATGGCGTTGTTCCTGACTTTCGTAGTCGGAAGTTTCTAAATGAGCCTAATGGCTGATCTCTGAATTCACATGTTCATTCGGTACTACGCGGTAGCGTTGCCATGCTTGGATGGCGCTCCTGCGAAGGTCGGTGGTGCTATCGTGCCGATCGCCAATTTCGCTTCCTAAGAGTGTTTCCATTGCATCATCAAAAGTAACAAGCCCTAAAATCTTTCGATCATCGCTATCAACGACAAAAATGTGCTCGCGTCGCTGAATAAACATATCAAGAACTTGGGCTACTGAAAGTCTGTGCGAGACTCGCGATATTGGCTTCATGAACGCTTTGATTTTTAAGTTATCTTTGTCCTGCGAATATGCCTCGAGAATTAAATAGCGATGAACAACACCGACAATTGAATCTAAGTTTCCATTGTAGACAGGCAGGCGAGAGTACCTGAGCTCGCGATCATTTTTCATTAGCTGACCCACTGAGATGTTCGAATCGACAGCGTACATCTCATTTCGCGGAGTCATGATGTCTGTTACGCGCACCTTTTGAAGACTTAAGACGTTCCGAATTAAGAAGGATTCTTTTTTGGCGAGATTTCCGGTCGAAGCACCGGCTTCAACCGTTTCAAGGACCTCTTCGCGAGTAATAATTTCGACTGCAGATCGTTTCGTTCTAGTGATCCAGCCTGAAATTTTTTGTGAAATATAGACGAGTGGGTAGCTTGCGATTGTAAGCACGATGATGGCGTAAGTTGCGAGAGGATAAAGTCTGCGCCAGTGAACGACTCCGATTTTTTTTGGAATTAGTTCTGCGAATACCAAAATCATAAATGTCATAATCCCTGAAGCGACAGCAACATATTGGTTGCCGAAGACGGCGAGCACTTCGGCTCCCATTCCTGCAGCACCTGCAGTTTGCGCGATGGTATTAAACGTGAGAATGGCCGCAAGAGGCTTATCAATATGACGCTTCATTTTTTGAAGGCGAATCGCTGCGCGCGATCCTTTTTTTGCGTTCACGGCCAAGTGAGACGAAGAAGTAGAAAGGAGCACGGCTTCGAGCAGCGAGCAAAAAAACGAAATTGCAGTGGGAATGATAAAGAAAAGGGCGACTCTTAACATCGTCCCGTCAGGGTCAGGATCCATAGAGATATATTATGAGGCCTCTCGCCAGTTGCGCAAGCTAGCGAGGCGAGAGGTCTCAAATTTAAAGGAATCTACTAACTTTAAGTTACTTCACTCGTTTGTAGACGACTTCCATGTGCTTGTACTCAGGTTCATCGTTCATGCCTGGACCAAACATTGAGAAAGTCATTGTGTTTTTGTCGTTGAATTTCCATTCGGTACGGTAGTCACGAGGACCATTCTTGATTGGGCAGAAGTATTGACCTTTCTCGCTCAAAGTCTTTTTGCTCTTATCGTAAGAACCTTTTCCGCTCATTGAAGTAGTGCTAAAAGTGTCCATCCAAATGCTCTCGAAGCTTTTAGTAGCGTTGTTGTAACCAACGAAGCCAAGGCCCGTGTACGGCATGCCCATAGCTTGGCCGGATAATTCTTGTTGTAGCCAGCGTCCGTCGAGAATCATCTGAAATTTTGCAGTGCCAGTCGAAGCTTCTGGTTTTGTATCGGGCTTATGCCACATGTTCACTGAAGTTGTCCAATTGCCGGCATAACCACTGAGCATTTTATGTTGCTCGCCTGGTGTGCCGAACTCCGTCATCTTTTTCATCATCTCCATCATTTTTGGATCCATGGCATGACCAGCATGTGGGTCCGACTTCTGATTTGGCTTTGGATCAGCAGCAACTGCTTGTAGAGATGTGACAATAAGAAACGCAGATAAAATAAAACGCATAAAATTTTTCCTCCATTTGGAATGGCTGTAATGGTGAAAGATTGAATTTGTCTGGGCAAGTTAAGAAAGTAATTGAGGGTGCAAGGCGGCAAGTGCCAGACTTAAACCAAGTTAGTTGATTGATTGAGACAATAAAAGGAGTCGTGAAAATGGCTAAGTATGTTGACGGATTTGTTTTGCCAATTCCAAAGAAGAATATTGCTGCTTATAAAAAAATGGCAAAGATGGCAGGTAAGATTTGGATGGAATATGGCGCACTCGAATATTATGAGTGTCAACAAGACGATGTACCGCCAGGAAAAGTGACTTCGTTTCCGATGTCAGTGAAGTTGAAGAAGAATGAAGTCGTGTTTTTCTCTTACATTGTTTACAAGTCGCGAAAAGACCGAGACCGCATTCTCAAGAAAGTTATGAATGACCCGCGACTAGCGCAATGGACTCCGGCGAATATGCCGTTTGATGGAAAAAGAATGATTTTTGGCGGATTCAAGCCTGTCGTATCAATGTAGATAATGTTCAGTCGCAAGAAAAAGAAGAGTAAGAAAGTCACTTCGAAAAAGGCTTCAGCAAAAAAAGCGAAGCCTAAGAAAAAGTACGAGCATCATCCGGATCACTACAATACGAGTGAAGAGTTTTTAATTCAGCCTTTAGAAGAAGATCTTAAAGATGCCTGGTTTGCGATTCGTGAATTTGGTCAATCGCTAGGGGAGCAAAGAATCTATGCTTCGGGGCGAGCGATCATGTTCTCAAAAAAAGTCTGCTACTTTTTCGTAAGACCGAAAAAATCCTATTTAGAATTAGTAATTTTTCTCAAAGAAAAAAAGTCGGAAAGTGATTTCAAAATTCAGGCTGTTTCTAAAATCAAATTCGCGCATACGTTCAAGCTCATTCATGCCGATCAAGTTGAGGGAATGCTCACTGAAGCAATTAGCGAGGCCTATAACTCAATTGAGTAGTTTGCGTTCAGTTCGTTTTCAACTGGCGGGCTATTGTCGTGCGGTGATTGCCAAAGGTTCTCTTGAAAGCTACATCAGTGCGTATCGGGAGGCTTAAAAATGAAAGCATTATTCTTATCGGTATTTTTATTTTCTAGTTTGTCTTTGGCGCACATCGAAAAGGGCACTTGGGTTGGAACAACTGCATCTGGCGACAAATGCGAGATGGTCGTTGGCGATCAATATTTTGAAAATGAGGTCGTTCATCCTTTAACTGAAAGAATTCCGCTCGAAATTAACTCAGTAAAATTTTTAGTTGGGCACCCGGCAGTGATCGATGCGGCTACTTCGACAGCAAGTTTTAATCACGATGTGTTCCATGGAATCTCGCCGATTGCTGCACCTCGCGGGGCACATGCGGTAGAAATTGCCATGCGCCACGACGCGCACGAAGGTCCTGAGAAGTTCACCTTCATTACACACGATTACAAGTCGGATACGCGTAGTTCGGTTGTTTGCGATGGACTAACGCATACTCCTTAGTTTAGGGTGGTATTTCAATTATCTGCTTTTTCGAGTTTTATGTTCATTCTGTTCATTAGCCTCCGAAGTTAGCGCTCAAGCCTTTGGAGGTATTATGAGTAAAAAATTGTACGTTGGAAATCTTCCTTATTCTGCAAACGATCAAACGTTGAATGAATCTTTCGCTGAATGCGGAACTGTGTTGTCTGCAAAGATCATCATGGATCGCGATTCAGGCCGCAGCAAAGGCTTCGGATTCGTTGAAATGTCTTCGGATGACGAAGGCACTAAAGCGATCGAACGCTTCAACGGTGCTGACTGGGAAGGTCGCGCTATGAACGTTAGCGAAGCTAAGCCACAAGCTCCACGTGATAATTCATCACGCGGTGGCGGTCGTTACTAAGATCAGCTACTAGTTGATAGGCGCGCTAGCTCTGCTAGCCGATTTCGTTCTACAAAAAGAAATTAGTTTGAATGAATTAGAAAGCCAGCTCTTAGGAGTTGGCTTTTTTCGTTTGAGACTCTGATCAAATATGGAAAGCTCTTAACTTATGGCAAGCAATAACAAAGAGGTTTGGATTTTCTTAAGGGGCCTTGCGCGCGAGGCTCGGCACTGGGGTGCATTTGTTTCTGAGTTTGAGGCGGCTAATCCTCGGCGCACCGTCGTTTGTTTGGACTTGCCGGGCGCTGGCTCTCGAAATAGCGAGCAATCACCAGTGAGTGTTTCGGGAATCGTCGATGACTTACGTTTAAAGTTTTTAGAAATCAAAGCTGAGAATCGAAATGCTGATTTTTATATTTTGTCGGTGTCGTTGGGCGGAATGATTGCGATCGATTGGTTGAATCGCTACGATGATTTTAGTGGCGCGGTCTTAATAAACTCAAGTGTCGCTGGAGTTTCTCCGGTCCATCACCGCATGCGTCCGCTGGCAGCATTAAAGCTTTTTGCAATTTCTCGAGAGAGAGATATTCGAAAGCGCGAAGCTCAAATCTTGAAGCTAGTTTCTAATCGCAGCGATCTACTTGAAGCGGGTGCTGCAGCTTGGGCCGAGATTGCGTCCACTCATCCGGTGAACATTCGAAATTTTGTAGCTCAGCTTTTGGCTGCCGCGACTTTTAGATTGCGGAAGTTTGAAAGTGCTACGCCTATTTTGGTGCTCACTGGCCTTGGTGACCGACTAATAGATTCGCGCGCTTCAAAGGCGTTGGCAAAGAGGCTAGGGGCTGCTCATGCGGAGCACCTGTCGGCGGGTCATGATCTGACGTTCGATGATGCTCCCTGGGTCGTTAAGACTGTCGGCGATTGGCTAGCGAAGTAAGTAGCTAAGGTTTGTTGATTTTAGGGCAGAAGCCTAAGCGGTTTCCCATTTTGGTTGGGAATGACCTGCAAACGTTGGGGCGATTTTCATATCTAGTACATAAGCGGGTTGTTGGGTGGAGAAGGTGACAATCGCCGTTCGGTCTTTGCTCCAGCATGAATAACTTAGTTGACTCACGATAGCTGCGAACGAGTTTTTGTTTCGATAGTTGTTTTGCGAGCTTTTGTGGGTTCGTGTTTATGAGGTCATCTTCGGTGGCGTAACCGAGAGTCACGAGATCTTCTAGTTTTACTTCGACGGGCATGGTGCAACAGGTGCCGATGCATGTGCGGCACATGCTGTCTTTATACTTGATCCAGGTTGAAACTTTGTCTTTGTCGACGGCCATTTGTGGGTTGATCGTAATCGATCTTGCTTTAATATCAAGAAATGGATGAAGCGGATTTTGAGGGCACGTTGGTTTTGGAGAAGCTCGCTGAGATTAACAAGGTCGACGAGTTTTTTGAGGCTATTGATTCGGATGACTTTGGCTTAGTGCAAAAGCTTTTGCGCCGAGCGGGTATCGATAATGAGACCGCGGCGATGGTCTTAAAGAAAATGCAAGATGCTGACGGTGAGCACTAGTTAGTTCTTCATTTCCCAGAATGCGTCGATCACTTTTCGCACTCTTGCGGGCAGTGCAGCGTCTTTCAGAGTCGCAATGTAGATGGGATTATTGGCGCTCCCGCGAGCTTCTCGCACGCGAAGCTTCTTTGCTTTCACTTGTTCATCAATGCAATGGCGAGGGAACACTCCCAGACCTAAACCTTTTTCAACCATCGTGATTGCAGCACGCAAGTGATCGACTTGAGATGCAGACTCAAGTTCCTCAAATTTTAGAGATGATTTTGGAAATTCATTCTTAAGCCAGTAGCCAAATAGATCACTAGCGCCTGGGTAGCGAACAAAGCGCTTATCGTGCAGTTCGCGAGCAGATGTGAACGAAAGGTCGTTCGCAGTGCTTGATGCAAGAACGTATTCTTCTTCGGCAAAACGCTCTAGCTTAAGTGAGCGATGAGAAATATCGCGAGTAATGAAGCCGAAGTCGATTGATCCATCTAAGACATGCGAAACTACTTTCTCTGAGTCGCAAATTCTTACTTCGAGTTTTACTTGCGGGAATTCTTTTGCCCGGCGGTCGAGAAGTAAAGGGTAATGAGGAGTGAAGAGACATGACTCCGGCATGGCGTAGCGAACGTCTCCGCTTAGAGTTGCGCCGTGCTGATGAATTCGTTCGAAGAGACTCTCGACCGAATCTAAATAGCTTTCTGCGAAGATCTTAAGTTCAAGGCCGGCTTCAGTGAGTAAAACTTTCTTCGCCTGTCTAATAAATAACGGAGTCGAGAGGGCTTCTTCGAGGGCGGCGATGTGCTGGCTCACTCCAGATTGCGTAAGGCCGGCAAGTTCGGCTGCGCGGGTGAAGTGCAGCTCTTTTGCAGCGTAATAGAATGCTTTGAGCGCATTGAGATCTAATTGGTGGAAGTTTCTCATATAGATCGATCAGTACCACTGATTGATCAAATTATGAACATTAATTTCACTAATCATGATGAAAGCCTTAAATTCGGCCTCGTTCGAAACATTAACGAGGAGAAAAGAAAATGAAGCTAAGAATTTTGACCCTAGCATTAGCATTACTAACAACAGCATCTAGCCAGGCTGAGACTGCGAACTTCTTTAGAGTGTTCCAAGGTTTCAGGAACACTGAGATGTCGAAAGAAACTTTTGCGCAAGAGCTTCCAAAGTTCATGCAGCGAACGGTCGATCTTTATGAGCCAGTAAACCTATTAAGTAATTATATTGTTGTGATTCCGCCCGCTGATAAGCCGTCATTTATTCCTGATGAGTTTGCTTTAGTAGCTTTAACGAACGAAGAGGGCTACCGCACTGTGCGCGCAACGCCAGAAGGAATGGCGTACAGCGAAGATCATTGGACGTACTTCAATAAAGTAACTTCGAAGAGTGCTCCGTACGAGTTGGATACTGAGCAGGCACTTGTTCATAACCAAGCTTATGATTTGTCGCCAGCTCCACTTGATTGGTCAAAAGGTCATACGGTGTTCTTCTTAGGAACTCGTAAAGCGGGCCAGTCTCCAGAGCAGTTTTTAGCAAAACTTCGATCGCACATAACGCTTGCGAAAAATAATCTTACACCGCTTGGGTTAAAGGGCTACATCGTGATTGCAAACGACAATTACGAAGCTGCTTACATTAACTTTGAATCAAAAGAAGCGATGGATGCAGCATTCGCACAAGCGGCGGGCGAAGAAGTTGGAGCTGATGCAGCTTTGTTTATGGACATATTGATGTGGCAGACGACTCAGCAATTAACTTTGCCGCTTTCAACTGGTGTTTACCAATCTGCTACTGATTTTAATTAATTCGCGAGCATGATGGCCTGGAGATTTGCGCGAATGGCGGGGTTCGCTAATGCTAATTGGCGGCCGCGCTGAGAGATTTCTGTGCGGTGTTCGCTTGAGACGTGGTTGCTGCCCCAAATTCGTTTTGCGATTGCAGCTGTGTTTTTAGGTTCGCACCCAGCGACTGCCAAGAACATTGCAAAGGTTGAGGGGCCACGGTGTTTTTGGCCGTTACATCCGAAAGCTACGTAGTTGTATTTTCTTGCGCAGTTAACGATGTTGATATCGTTCTCTGCAAAGTGCGGAGCGATTTTTTCGAGGTACTCGTCAGCCACTTTTTCTTTTGAAGTCCAGGGAAACGGGCCGGGGACGTAGGCGTGATTGAAAAGTGCTTCGGCGTCAGGGTTTCCTTTGTTCATGTACCAGGTGCATGACTTTTCTGATCTTGGCACTTGCGCTAATCTTTCGGCTATTGAATCTACAAAGCTGATCTCTGAATCGCCGACGGCCATTCCGGCGAGAGTTAATTTTCCGATTTGAAAGACTCGCAAGCGATTTTCGCCTGACTGAATATCTCGTCTTTCGAGTTTCATGAAATTATCTGGTTGGCAGAATGAAGGTTCTTTAGAAACGGCTAGATCGGGAGTGAAGAAGATTGCGACAAGGGCGATCCATTTCATAACTTTCCTCCGTGAAAAGCTGAAATATGTTTGATGCCTTTAAGCTCACTAAAGATGAGCGTTAGTCACAAGTCGAGGACGGTCAGGAGTCTGTTGGGAAAGAGTCAGGGTTTGGTATTGGCTCGAAAACTCGGCAATTTAGGTAAAAACCCCTAATGGCCCCTAAAAAATTCAATAGCGCCCCTGTTTGTTTAACGAAAGATGCTCTCTCGCAGTGATAACTTGTTGCGCTCGAGGGCAGAGTGTTGAAAAACTCTACCTCTAAGGCAAATAGGGGGGGCGAGGGATGATTCGCAAGAGTTTTGCGGTCTTAATTGCAGCGGTCATATTAAACACTGCGTGCTCGCCTACGACGTCAGCTTCGAAGCCTGCGGGGCCAATTCCTCCGAACGCAAGCGAAGCAAGTGGTCCGATCATCGTTGGTGGTGGAGCGGGGCAGTCTGAATTTTCTGTAGCCTTCGTTCGAACATCGCTCGATCAACTCATCAAAGATTGCTTTGAAATTTCTTGTAAGTTCTCGGCTGAGAAAAAAGCTCGTCTTCAAAAAATTCATGTTAAAGCGCAGAAGCCACCGGTTGCTTTTTTTCGCACGTCGAAAGATATGGGCGATCACCTCTTCTTGCTAAAGGACGATGCGGTTAACGTTTTGATCAATCAAGATTTGTTGTGGCTAGATCAAGCGAAGACTCAGCCCTATGAGATGAGCGATGCTGCAAAACTTTGGGTTGATATTCTTGCGGTGAATGAATCTTTTGATGCAAATGATTTACAAGATTTAAAAGACGGCTTGGCTGAATCAATCGCTGGTGTAACTGAACGGCAGTCTGCTGAGCTCTCGGATGGAAACGAATTTGAATCAGTTGTTTGGAGATCGCCACGAGGTGGTGATGATCGCACATTCATTCGGGATCCAAATCTGAACCTCATTGAAGTCAGCAAAGACATTGAAAAAGCGTTTGAGTGTACGAATCGAGAGGGATTGACAGTGTACAACCTCAGTTGGCTTTCTGCGACAGACATTTCAACTGAAACTGAAAAGCGAATGGTATTGAGACTTAACTTTGTGACAACTCGCAAGTGTAGCGGTGTTAAGCGCACGGTAAACGGAATTCTATTGATCGAAGCAAAGTACACGGAAGGTGTGCCGGAGTACGATCCATCAACAGTGACTGTAATTAAAGATGACTCGGGGGACAGATGAAATTTTTATGTGCAATCATTTTAGCAGTGGCGTTCGCAGCTGACGCTAATGCAACTTCACGCGAGCAAATCGCTGGCGCTACTCAAGTCGAGCGCGAGATCAAATGGACATGGAAGTACTTAAAAGACATTGCTGATTCGTGCTTAGCTTCTACGACTCATTGTAAAGACGCTGAGGTTCGATCAGTCGTTGTTAATCTTTCGGCGTATCTTCCGGCGTATGAGTCGACTGAGATCGAAAAATGGGGAAAGCTTTTAAACTTTATTCCAGAAAAAGACGGCGTCTTTACTTCTGATGGTGGCGAAGCACACAGACTAGCAATCACTGGTTATACAAAATTTTCGCCAGTACAAATCAATTCAGATCGAATGAATGTCGCTCTAAAATCTTGGGTCGGAATTCTCGCGCACGAAGCGACTCATCATTTAGGAATTAAAGATGATGAGAATCGTATTCCAGATCGAGTGGGGGCTGAGTTGGCTGCACACTTTGACAAGAGCATCGTTGTTTCATCACTAACGGCATTTAATCGTCAAGATGCCTACTTGTTGATTATGAATCTTCAGTCGCCAAGACTATCGCTTGCGATGTTCTCGACAAATGAAGACACCATCGATTTAGAAACAGGCTCGTCACCAACGATGATGATTTGCCCAATGGGTGAAACTCCAACTCGCCAAGTCCTCAATAATCCAACTTGGTTTGTTAACCACATGAAGAAAAGCAATGGACGAGTTCGGATCAAGGCTGGTGGCTACGTAGGAGTTTACTGTAAGCGTGCAAACGGAACTGTTTACCCAGTTCAGCATCCTCTTGAAGCAGCGATGGACCTTCAGTATTCATCGCCCCTTAAAATGGATACTTGGCAGTCTGAAACGCCGAAGGTTGTATTAACAGATGCAGTGTTCGGTGCATCGAACCAGCCGTACGACGTAATTTGGGGCACGAATAGAACATTTGTTGTGTCTTCGATGACTCACGAAAAAAAGGTCTTGTCGGCTGGGGACACTTGGAAAGTATCAACCAAGGTGACTTCACTTGATGGTGCAGTTCCGCAAACATGTGTTGCGTACTTTACTGCAGCTAATTGGGCTTTATGGAAGCAAGTGAGCATGAGTGCGTTTGAGCAAATGCAAACTTGCACGGTTGTGAAGACTGGCGCTAACCAGTATCAAGTTGATGCCTCTTTCAAAATGCCGATGAATATGCAAAGCGATGAATTCTACATCGATACAATTCAGTTTCCGACTCCAACTGGTGATCGATTTGCAAAGCCTCACATGCCTGACTTTGTTCACGTAAAAGGTGTAACTACGCCGCGTGCGGTTGTTGAGTCGATGAAGATTTTGGGTCTGCAAAGCGCATCAACTTATCATGGCGACGCCGTCACAAACTCTTTCAAGCATACTCCGAACAAGACGTTTAAGGTTGAGTTTACTTTAAAGGGTGATCAGACGTTTAGTGAAGTTGGGTTTGATCTTGATATGCACGGACGTCAAGGCGGAATGGACGTTCCGTTCTTTGTTAATGGGCCAGTTGCAGATTTCCCGCAATTCTATAAATCAGCAAGCATCACTAAAATTCCGGGCGGCTCAAAGATCGTTGTCGAAGTCTTCATGCCGCAAAACTTTATGGGTTTTGAAATCATGATGATGAAGATTTCGCGCATGATGGTGCGAACTTCTGATTTCTCTTGGGCTGAAATTGAAAATTTAGATAAATTATCTGAATTGGTCGTGAACGAGAATCACTTATAAGCACGAACAGTTTTGCGCCGGTTTTTTACCGGGCAAAGCTGCATGCTAAACGAGTAGAGTTCATCTCGCTCGGTATCTTCTACTTTTTGCCAAATCTTATGCATGAAGTTCCGCATCTCTTGGCGGAACTCTGGCAACGCCGACTTAGGAATTGCAAATAGCATTGATAAGATTTCACGCTCATCGCCTGGATCTTGCAGAAGCGAATCAATCGACATTGAAATCACCTGACGCTGAAACTTTCTGATCGCTGCCGAAGGCTGATCGATGATTGCCTCGTACGCGTCGGCTTGAGTAACGAACTTTCCGCCGGCTTTTTTAATAAGTCCTAGCGATTGAAGACGAGTGAGTGCCATCGTCGCTTCTTCTTCGTCGATTCCTAGTCGCTGAGCTATCCATTTTGGATCAGCTTTAAAGTCTGTCACTTGAGTCAGTTCATAAATCGCACTGTGATACCAATCGGCAATGACATGGAATTGATCTTCTTTGAGGGGAGTGGAGCGACTTAGCTTACGTGCAACTTCGAGACGCTGAAGGGCCGCTTCGCGAACTTTTTCGTTTCTTGCGGACTCGGCTAAAATTAAATCTTTGAAGTAGTTTTTCTCGCGCGTTTTTAGTTTCAGTTTCGCTGCGATGACATCAGCAGTTTTTTCTGAAATGCCTTGTTCACCTTTAAGTACGTCACTTAATCGCGATGCACTTAAACTTAAGTCTCTTGCGTACGCGCGAAGTGAGTACGATTCATTTTTATGTTTTCGTTTAGTGAACTCGCTGTTTAAAAACTCAGAGAGTGTTTTGAAATTTAGAATTGTACTCATGTGTTCTGTTTCTCCGCTAGGCCTAGACTAGTGCAAACATACTGTAATATCAAATACTTAAGTGCTGTCACCAGAACAACTAAGAACACTTAGAGGCTCGATTCATTGTCGCTCATCACTCCTCCAACTTACCGTTTGGTTATCAGCTCATACCAAAAATAAAAGGGGGATATATGCTGACTCGATCGTTACTAGTAGTTTCGTTGGTCTATTTAACAGGTTGTGCGTCGATGTACCGACAGCGCGACGATGTTGCAACTAAGCAGGTGAAGAAAGCTGCAGTGGTTGCGTTCATCGCTCAGGAGCCTGCTTCAAATGTGTTCGCTCTTGATCTGGGTAGCGGGGGCACGTCGATGGAAAGAGGAGGAAGTAGTTTCTACCAGACCTCACCCCACGCCGACACTCTCTACAAAGAATTCTCGCGAAGTCTTGCCCAGGCGTCTAGCTGGCAGATTCTCTCGCTTAACGATGTCGGAAGTAATCCCTTCTATACAGAAGAGGCCAAGAAATTAATGGCTCCGGTTCAAGTTATGTTTTTACCGAAGTCGGGCGAAAATTGGTTCACGGCAAATAAGATCATGGTTCCGAAAGCTGCAGAGCTTGGCGGAAGAGATTCGCGAAATCGCATGATGGCTGCTTTGAATGTTGATGCGCTTATCATTGCCGAAGTGAGAACTGAAATTGCGGGAGGATTTACGATCAATGGCTTTGGCCCTCGTAAACCAGTCACTCGCTTTGACATGAAAGTTTACCGCCGCGATCAAGACGAGCCAATTTGGCTTGAGGGCGGTGAAGGTGAAAAATCAAAAGAGTCTCTCGGTTGGATTGGCCCTATCAATGAAGATCGTTTGAAAGAACTCTCTAAAGAATCAGTCGCATCGGCATTCGCAAAAATCGGTACAGAAATAAAATAAATTAATTAAATTAGAAAAGGATTATCAAATGAAAAACTTAATTTTATTAGCAGCTTTGGCAGTGGTCGCAACAGGATGCAGTGTAAAAACAGATTTGAATGATATGTTTCCGGACTTCGGCAGCGAGTCTGTAAGTACAAACGACAAAACATATGTAAGCGAATGCCAAGTCGATGGCTCAGGCTCATACAAGTTAGTTGGAAAATTTTATGGGGGCGTGTCTCTAAGACAGGTCACGTACCTTTCAAGCTCAAAGTGTGTCGGCAATCCTGATTCAATGTATGTGAATGAAGAGATGATTTCGTACACGGATTATAAGTTTGCGGTCGAGCAAGATGATTTAGTGATTTCTCCAAACCAAGGCGGCGGTTCAATTCGGTTGCGTGATGTTGAAAAGCATTCGTTTGCTGAAGAAACTGGTTTAGCTAATCACTATACAGGTACTGCAGAAAATGCTTCTGGAGTGAAACGATCAATTAATCTTTACACTCAGATTATTGGCAAGTCGGCGTACTCGGGATTTCCGGCGCTTTGGTTGTTTATAAATGGATCCGAAACACAACCTCAATCAAATCCATGGATTTGGTCGGGTGTTAAAACGAGTGATCAGATGGCTGCGACACTTTCGAATTGTGCAAAGCCGCAAACTATCAAAGTTATGGCGGGCACATTTAAAACTTGTCTCGTAGAAAAAGCTGATGGAGCAAAAGTTTGGTACGGAAATGCGCCACTGTTTGGAGTGATCAAGCTAGTGCGTCCGGCTAACACGACAACTAATACAACTTTAGAAATGATTGCACCCTCTACAGATGCAATTTCGGTCGAGCTGACTGCTGTGAACTACTAGTCGCGGCAGATTTCTTCTGGTGGGCTGCACTCTTAACCGGGTGCAGCCCTTTTTTTATCGGTTCGGGAAATATTCTTTTTGGGCAGGGCATGATCATTGCGAATATCTTATATGAGAGGTGCTAAGTGCCCATGAAATCAAAGCTAATGCATTTGAAAGCAAGAAATGTAGCGATGTTGTTGGCCTGTATTACAATTTGCCAGTTGCTGTCGCCAGTTCCTGCGGCCGCATCGCAGCTCTGCGCCGACATTTTTGCCCATGATCTCGGGTCTAAGCATCAAGTTGCCAAAGAAATTGAACTTCAGCGAACCGAAAATGAAACGCTCTTGCTGATGCCTAAAGATGATCTCTTGGTGAATGCAGTTCCTAAAAAATTGCGAATGGACTTTTGGGCGACGCATTTTCCGTCGATCTCTCATGATGCATTTTTGAAGTTGAAGTGGCAGGAGGTTGATCACGCTGTGAGAAATGCTGCACTTGAATCGGCATCGACCTTATCTGATTTTAAAGTTGATCGATCAGTTCCGCTCTTCACGGTAAGACAAAAGTTTACTATCTATCCACAGCGAGATTTTGAGTTCAATGGCCAAGCCTTTCGAAAAGGCGTAAAGCAAGAGATCGATTTGACTGGCTTTCTTAATCCGTTAGTTGAATATGCGGTCGGAAGCAAAGACGCCGTAAAAAATACGACGTATCTAGAATTGCACTTCAGAGATCAATCGCCAAGTGAGCTTGATCGGAAAACGCGAATTTTCTTTGATAGCATTGTGACTTCGCAAATTAGGCTTAACAGGCAGACATCAGACCCTGTCAGTGATCACATTCACATCGTCGCTAACAAGCCAACCACCTATATCGAAAAACTTCGCGCAAGGGGAATAAGCGATGAAGGAATCGCAGCTACACTTTCGGCCTATCATGCGCTTGCGGAGTTGGGAATGGTTTCGGGGTTGTTCAAGAACGGGCAGCGGCTTGGCGAAGTAAAACAACCGGGAAAGCCACCGACATTTAGTTTTCTTCAGCAATCTAAAATTCCGTCAGTGCTGAAATTTTTTGACTCAATCGTCGAGGGTCGAAATTTAACTTATGATAAGTATGGCGATGAGGGGACTGATCTTAAGAAAAACTATGTAGGAGCACGTTGGGGTACTACTTACTCTGACCAGAATCTTTGGGGCCTTGAGCTTCGTTTTCCGGGATATCGCTCCTCGCGCGATTACGGTCCGATGGCTAATGCGATCAAGAAAACCCTCGACACTCAGAGGTTTCCATTCACTGCTGAAGAGGCCGCACTCTTTCAAGAGTTAAGACGAACCGGTCAGTTTGAAAAAGAAGTCTGGTTTTCGCTCGATCCTTCAGAAAATTTAGCTAACTTCAAGCACCCGCTTCTGAAGTCTTTAGCGCAACGAGTATTAGACAAACACGAGTCGATCAAAGTTGAGCCGAGAGATGGGTCAAGCGATTATCCAACTTCTCTTTTGGTGCTTTATGACTGGGGCTCACACCCTTTCTTTAAAAACGATCGCGCCCTTGTGTCGCAAATCAGAACTAAGCAAATTCGTGCGCTCACGCGGATGCTTAATGCGTCTCGCATAGAAGAGACGTGGTCGAAGAGCTTCATGGTCGAGTCGGGAATTTTTGACCGGGTTTATCGGATGCTCGGTCGGCCCTGAAAACGATCTACTTCAAAGATTTACGGAAGGTATTGAGTGCGGCCATTTTTGGCGAAGAAATGTTAAGCCCGAGCTGAATGAGCGGCTTAATTACTTCGTTAAGCAAACGTTCGATGCGCTCTTCGTTGATTTCTTCAAGCTGATGCTCGGCGATCACAAAGGGTGTTCCAACCGGAAATTCTCCGATGTACAGTTGTCCCTTAAACGTAACTTTCTTTTTATTTTTAAGTAGGCCCTTGCTCTCAAAGGCATCGTGCGAATACTCGATACGAACTTGGCGAAATCTACGCTCGGCGGACGCAACCTTGAGCCAAAGTATAAGCACCGCAAAAACTAATACGACATTTGTAATTGCGAAGATCTGTAACATCGAAAAGTCCATGGTTAAGTTCTAAGTCGAGGTCCGCGGACATACAAAGCAATTCCGCGCTGCGCGGAAATAATCAAGAATAGTTCCGCGCTGGCGCGGAATAAATCTAGAGTTTGACCCGTGCGCCACAACCAGGAAAACTATCGCTAATGAAGATCACGCAAATCATCACGCTAACAGCTCTCCTATTGTCAGCTTGCTCAACGCCCCCAACGACGAGGGATATCGCAAGAACTGAATGCGAGTATGGTAATCCGCTCTCTTGCAAGCAGGGAGAATATTGCGTCAACGTCGATCACGGTGTGGCGACATGCCAAGCTCACGAAGTCGAGCCAAAATTCACCTTGGACTTTCCTTACACTAAAGGCACCGACGTCATTTGCGATCAAGGCACACTCTCTCCGAAAGGCGAAAGTCACACTTGGCGAAATACTGCGTTCGCTGTCGATTTGCAATCTGATCGAAAAGTTAAAGAAGTAAAAATTCTAGCTGGCGCAAGCGGAAAAGTGATCGTTCACGATGGTTGCACAACCGAGAGTGATAAGTGCGGCGGCGGTTTCGGCAACGCAGTTAAAATCCTCACCGATGATGGATACCTGATCCAATACGCTCATCTCAAAAAAGTATTCGTCAAATCTGGCGATCAGGTGCGCGCTGGAGATTTGCTCGGAATCGAAGGAACCACCGGCTGGACCGGAGTCGGCAATCGCCATTTACACTTAAGCGTTCATTATGATTGGCGCCCAAAAAGCGATCTCTGGAATACCCCAGGCTATTTGCCACCATCAGTACCGTTTAAGCTCTCGATGTGCGAAGGCGACGTAGATGTTCGTAAGCTTGTTTGTCGCAGGACCTCGCGTGTAGCTCCTAAGCTTTGTATTAAAGATTGAAGACTCGGCCTTAAGAAGATACTCTTCTCCTCTACCTATTTACGACCGAATTGCGTCGCCACGGAGGGCCCAAGTGGAACTTTCAGATTTTATTCAAAGAGTGCAGAACACGAACTTCAAGAAGATCACTTGGATCTACCTCAATTCTAAAAGTGTTGAAGAAAAGCCTGATCTCAATAGCGAGACTCTCCCGTGGCTTCCGACAAAGCATGCTGGAACTATGGCCGGAGCAACTGGCTTCGGAGATATCGTTCGCGGCGACCGCACGATCGTGACTAGCTTCGATGGCAAACTCCTCGGCGTTTATAAAATCGAAGGATCAATCAAGGTTGGTAAGACAACTGTTCTTACTAGAATCGTCGATCTTAAAAATGCAAAAGTCGGCGCAAAATCTGGAAGCGCTGCCGGAAGCTACCTCTTAAAAGAAGATTTCTTGAAACTTCTTGAGGGCGTTCAAAAGTCTAACGCTAATTAGATCGAGTTTCCGCGCCGGCGCGGAAATTGTTGGCCCACCATTCGCAATAGAGGCTCCTCGTTAGGTAACTCAACTTATAGGAGCTCTCATGCGTTTACTCGTAGGCATTTTTACATTACTGGCAATTTCTTCGACAGCATCAATGGCAGTGGCCGGAGAGAATGGCTCATTCCTCTCATGCAAATCAGAATCAGGCCTTACGGTTCTTAATATCGGAAACATCGATAGCGCTCTTAATCCACGTTCGGTTCAACTTACAATCGAAGGCCAAACGCTTGGCAACCTCGTAGTAGGTGCAGCGGTTGATGAAATCGTTGTCGGCAAGCTCACATTATTCAGAGATATCGCTCAAGGCGAAATTATTTTGGGAATTAAGTCTGTTCCGGTTTCAGAAGTTGAAGCTGCTAGCGGTGTTTCTCGTCTCCAAATTTTTAAAGGGATCGACCCGCGCAAAGGCAAAGAGCTTGATTTCAACATCGATGTAGTTTGCCAGACTGTTTACAATCCGATTTGATTTTTTTCCGCGCTGCGCGGAAATAATCTAGAGTTTTATCAGCCAAGTCACGAGGGCGACTGCAATAGTTGTGCAAGTAACCACGATGACTCCGAGCTTCGTAACGACTCGGTATTCTGATTGCGTGAATCGATGATCAATTCGCTGCTCTAAATGTTCGAGATCGGATTTTCTCACAAGCTCTCCCTCGACCGCATCGATCAAGATTTGTACTTGAGCTTCGGCCTGATCGCGCCGAAACCCAACTTCCTCTAGATTCTTAATATACTTCAAAGCATTAAACATCGCCAGACTCCTTTTTGGCTGAGGGACAGTGCAAATGGGGGAGCACTGGCGAATCAAACTGAGAGGCAGCTCAGCGGCGACGCGGTCGGAACTCGTGCGCAGACACTCGCTTAAGCCCAGGCGCTGCGATTGTCCGCGGCGTATTGTTCAAGCGAGCGGGGTTCTCGGCCTAAAATATCCCGCACTGAAGTGGTAACGCGTGAATTGTATCCCTCGCGCAAGAAGCCCATAATCAACACCATGAAATCTACGTAGTCGGCTGGTAATCCTGCGCCGATCAGCCCTGAGCGAAATTCTTCAGGAGTAGTCTCCTGATAACTTACTTCACGACCTGCTACCGAAGAAATCAAGCGACCCATCTCGCTATGATCTACGGCGCGAGCGCCGGTCAAGTCAAAGTCGCTTCCTGACAATTCATCATTTAAAAGCAAGTGAGCTGCAACGGCTGAAATGTCGCGAGCATCGATAAAGCTCGTTTGCGCGGTACCAGCAGGTAACATAATTTTTGAAGCCGAATTGATTGCGCCAACCCAGAACGTATTGAAGTTTTGCATGAACCAGTTGGGGCGAATGATGTTGTAATTCAATCCTGATTTTTCGAGTTCGATTTCAGCTCTTCTAAATGGTGCAGTCTCTACTGCGTTTGCGCCCATTGCAGTCATCAAGACAACTTTTTTAAGACTGCGGCGTTTTGATTCTTGAATCAGCGGCGAAAGAATTTTGTATTGATCGGCAAAGCCTGGAGGCGAGAGCAAGAACGCACGATCGACTCCCTCAAACGCAGCTGAGAGTCCTTCTCCGGTTACCAAATCGACCTTCACGACAGACGGGTCGTTTGCATTAGCCTTGCTCGAAGTTGAACGCACTTTAGCGCCCTGAGCTTTTAGCAAGCGAACGATCTCTGATCCAACCATTCCTGAAGCACCTACAACCAACACTGTTTCGTTTTTCATTTTATTCTCCTTAATTTGCGGCCACCCCAGTGCGGCCTAACACAATCAGTATCGTCGATAAAAGGACTGTTGATTAGACGCACTAATTGAACAATAATGTTTCTATATAGAAACAATGGTTATCAGATGGATTTAGAGCTCACTAGGATCTTCGTAAAGGTAGTTCAAAATGGAAGCTTCTCTAAAGCTGCGGACCTGCTTAAGCTTCCTAAGTCGACAGTAAGCAAATCAATTAGCCGGCTTGAGAATGAGACGGGGACAAAGCTTTTAACAAGGACTACAAGAAGCCTTACGCTCACGGCATCGGGGCGAGCGTTTTACGATTCGAGCTTGGGTCCGATTCAAATTTTGGAAGATGCTCAGAAGTCGCTTTACGGAAGCGACAGTCTTATTTCTGGACTCGTCCGCATCACTGCTCCCGAAGATCTTGGCTCGCAATTGCTTGCACCAAAACTCGCTGAACTTACTCTCAAGCATGAATCTCTTCGTTTTGAACTTCGTTACACCGACGAAGTTTTGGATTTGGTTAAAGATGGAATCGACCTAGCCGTCCGAATTGGCAAACCAAGCGAGAGTTCGTTTAAAATAAAAAAGGCAGGCGAGATAACCTTGATTACCGTTGCTTCGCCAAAATATTTAAAGAACAGAGATAGACTTAAACATCCAAAAGACCTCGCCGATCACTCAACGCTTACTTACAGTGATCAAGCGTTCAGAAAATGGAGTTTACGCTCAGATCAGTCGACTGCGACTGTGTCGATAGAGCCAAAAATTTCGAGTAATCAAATGACGAGCTTGATCGCTTCTGCTGTTAGCGGAGGAGGGATAGCACTAGTCCCTTCTTACTTGTGCAAAAAGGAAATCGCGGCGGGCAGGCTTGTTCATGTGCTTCCGGAGTGGCGATCACCAGGGTTACCAGTGTCGGTGATCACTCCGCTTGCTCCATCCTCATCGGCGCGGCTGAAGGTGACTGTGGATTATTTGCTTGAAGCGCTCAAGGGAGAGCTCGAACATTGATCGCAATGTCCTTCAAAGGCCACTCTGAGATTTCCACACCTATAGGTGTGGAGATCGGGTGAGAATCTAGGGTCGGAAATTGAGTCCTCGCAACCAAGCTTGGTATTAGTTGAAGAAGAATTTAAGATTGAGTTGCAGGCCCGCCATCGATCCGTAGTTCAGCGCTAGGCTGTCTGTGCCGATGGTGTATGGATCGACGTAAACTCCTACCGATCGAACTCCGAAGTCCAAGGCTACCTTATCGTTTAGAAAGACGCCTCCACCGACCTGTACTCCGATCGAGCCTCGAGTGTATTCTTCACTTTCAGATTCTTGAAAGCTTGGACTTGTAAAGTTTGGTCCGACGAAAAAATAGCCTGTAGTCCATTGGTAGACGTAGTTAGCATAAATTGTAGTAAACGAGACTGCATCGTTAATTCCATTTATGGTCGCGCTGGCGCCATTGACCGTTGCAGTAACTGATTTAATTTTTCGAGAGGCATCGACGCTCAAGCCTAGCGAGAATCCTGAGGAGTTTGGGGCGGCATAAAAATATTCTGCAAACACTCCACCAGCAGACTCAGTTTCATAGATCACTTCGCCAGTTTCGGTATCAGCGCCGCTTGTGAGATTTGCTTCACGGAATACCATTTTGTTAGCGCCACTAGCTAAAAGGCCCAGAGAAAATCGACCTTTTCTAATTGGAGCTGGTGCTTCGACTACGGCTTGTTCCACAACGGGCGCTTGTGCATCTGCTACTGCCGGAGCTTGAACGACAGTTGCGGTAGCATCTGCGGTTGCAGTAACAACCTGCGCGGGTTGTATCGCCACTTGAGTTTGAAAGGCAGACAAATGAACTGCCTGTCCAACGACGATAGAAGCAAACCGTGCGCAGTCAGCTAAGCTTGCGCGAGCTAACTTGTCCGCAACTGCTTCAATAGTTGCTTCGCAGTTAACGTTGTCTTGAAATCGCACTGTGACTTGGGTTCCAACCTGAACCTGTGCTGTGACACTCGTAATCGAGAATTCAACTATCTTCTTGTTTTGAATCACTTGGCTAACTGCGCCAAGTTGTTCAGCGCCGAACGCCGATGAAGATAACGATACTAAACCAAGAACTAAAAAACTTTGTCTTAAAACAAAACGCCCCATCATAAACATCACCCCCGTGATAACAGGAGGTACTGCACAGAACGAGCCCGCTCATAATGAACAGAATTTATTTAATAGATAAAAGTGTGTGTCTTATGGTCGGGTTATTGTACAGCTAAACACTTTTGGCTGCGTCTCAAAAAAGCTCGAAAGTTAGTTGCCGATTGTGACGCATTTCCGCGGAAAAACAGTCAGCGTGCGCGCTTCGTGGAGCCACGCTTACTCGACTTACGGGTAGGGCTGCGGAGGGGAAGTGCACGACTGCCGATCAGCCTCTCCAAGTTTTCGAGGCGCCTTACGAGTCGGCTGTTGTCGTCAGCTACAATGTCTAGAGCGCGGCGAAGAGTCATTTGCATCAATGTTTGATATCCAATTCCAAGTTCGTCAGCTCTCTCGCGATATGCATCGAGTAAATCTAGCGGCATTCGAATCGTAATGTTCGATTTAATATTTTCGGGCTTTAGATCTTCATCTTTCAAGAGTGCCTTAGTCTTTGCCATGAAAATGCTCCCATTCAATCATCAGTATACGAAAAGGTCCAATACGAAACACGACAGGCATGTATGTACATTATACATATATTGTCGGTATTTGACTAGTTTTACTTTAATGGGCTTCGAGGGCCCCTCCGAGATTTCCGCACCTATAGGTGTGGAGATCGGGTGAGATTCTAGGTTTGGAAGTTGAGTCCTCGCAACCCACTCCGAGATTTTACGGTCTATAGGCGGTTTTATGTCGGGAGAATCTAGAGTTCCTTCGCGCTGCGCGGAAATAATCTAGAGTTTCGATTGATGCTCCGACCACGCGAAGCTAGCCTAAGCAGATGAAGGCCATAGTGATAATCTTAGCCATGCTTCTAGCAGCGGCCGCACAAACTCCAGCGCAAGCAGCGACTGTGATCTCGTGCAACGACGGGGACACCTGCAAGTTCAACGACCGCGGAAAAACCGTCAGCGTGCGCATCGCAGGAATCGACGCTCCCGAAAAAGGCCAAAAAGACTACAAGCTCGCAAAAGAATATCTGCTCTCGCTCCTAAAAAACCAAACCGCCGAACTCAAATGCAACGGCCGCAGCTACAAACGAAAAGTCTGCACCATCTTCGTTCAAAAAAAAGACATCGGCGAATTGATGGTCACTCATGGCTACGCCTGGGATTCCCCCAAATACTCGAAAGGCAAATACACCAAACCCATGCAACGTGCCCAATCGGCTAAGCTTGGAATTTGGAAGAACCCTCGAGTGCAAAGTCCATTTTGTTTTCGGCATAAGAGGGCGGTGGAGTGTGTGCGAGCGCCTGCTGAAGTAGAGTAATTGAAGTTCCAAGAAATTTCGGATAGTTATGAAAGTCTAATGGGGGAGCATGAAGGCAAAAGATTTATCAAACGAACTTAATTTTTCCATGTCACTTGCAAGCAGACTTCTTTTTCCACCTATACTTGGCATCGCTAAATTCGTCCAACTTGGGCTAGCAGATATAATTTACTGGATAGCTGCTAAGTTGATTGTGATTACAGCAAGCCATGAAGAAAAACGCTTGGTGATGGATAGAGCCAACAACTCTCAAAAATTTACACTTTCAATATTTTTCGCATTAACCGGTGCGGCAAATTTCATGTCAGGTCTTCATTCTGCGCGTTCAGTAAAAGGTAAGATATTGTTTACTCATCCTGGAACGCGATTTGTGGCTTATGAGCGTCGGAAAACTAAAACGAGTTTTAATATTCGGGGTGTTAACGCTAATGGGAACTTAATCTGGCTGAGCTCAACAGTTCGCACTGGAGTTTTTATCAGAAGCGATTCTCACTATCTAGATGGAGATCGAATCGCCACATACTTTTGCTGGTTATCCGGAAAGTTTGAAGGGAAAGTTTTCATGCTGCCCCAGCAGTATTTGTCGTTCGATCAGATGAAGGAAGAATTGAAAGATGAAACGACTCCAGAGCTTGTTTGGATCCCAAACATAGTTTTCGTTTTTTTAATCGATGCTACGGTTGTTTTACTTGCTTGGGCACTAGCCGCGGGCATTCTAAAGCTAGATACAAATATTCTAAGTAAACGTTTTCTTTAATGCGATTAGTTTTGCGGTTCACGCAGACTCCTCAGTTTCGTAAAGGCACCAATCTCTTAACTGAAGCAGGCCATCTTGCTTTTTATACTTTTCAAAAATCGCGAGTACCGCTGGACTCAAAATCAAACGTCGCACCGATCTGCCGGAATTGATTTGAAATTTCTTTGAATGCTTTTTTACTACTTCGTAAGGAACAATCCAAAACTCTGGATCCGGAATATCCCCAAGCATGAAGAAAATGTGAGTAGGGCGTTTAACATTTTCATCTTTCGGAATCGAAAACGAGAATCCTTTTTCGTCAATAGATAGCCTCGACTTACATTGGAACAGAAGCTCTCGCCCATTCCAACTTTTTGCCAGATAGTCTATCGCAACATCTACTAAGGGTTGATAGAGCTCATAGCCGTTACTTAGCATAATGGAAGCGAAATAGAGCTCTGCAGCTAGTCCCTTAGTGGATCTCGAAGCAAGAACTAGCGAGGGAGTTTTGAAAGCAGGACTGCGCTGATTGTTATGTGCCATGTTTTTCCTAAGCTGGTATTTAGTATACTGCTTTCAATCTCCCAATGAGTGAGGTTAGAATTTTTTCATCAAAGGTAAGGTCCAATTTCAATAGTACCTTCTTCTGGAACTCTAGATACGATGAGATGTATTCAATTTGGTCTTCTAAAGTGAATCGTGCCCAGTTGTTACTATTTTTTCTGCCATTGTGTGACTTCAACAAAATTTGAAAATTATTGGGATGATGGGTTCCAGACTTAGTCTTGTTCAAAAGCGCATTTGCGTGATCCAGAGAAAAGTCTGTGCCGAAATACCCGTTTAACTGGAGAATAATGTCTCTAAACTCAGCGGCTCGATATTGTTCGTGAGCTGTGAATCTGTCGCGTTGACCCTTGATAATCTGAGTGCGCTGAAGAGGCTGTAAATCTTCCTCCTCATCTTCTAGCTCATGTTGGCGAGCTGCTTGTTCATCCAGCCATCGAACTCTTCGTGGACTCTCAGTTTTATCCACTTCTATTCTTGCGCCAAAGGTGCCGCGCGATGTTTGCGAGCTAATTCGAGCAGCAATTTCTCGCAATCCCGTCGTTTCATTCTTTTGGCCAGCTGCTTGTCTTTCGGCCCTTTCCAGATGTGCTGGGTACTTGATCGAAAAATGAGTGGCCCATTCTAAGACTGTGACAGAAGCGTTCAATTCCTTTAGTGCCTCCAAATACAGATCGTTTATCTTCGGCTCATTCGCTAACTTTAAAGCAGAATCTCTTTTCAATTGAACCTTCTGGAAAGTAATTCGTTGGTGATAGTTGTCTATCGGCAGTTACCTAAAAACTGTTTATGTAACAGCGTGAAGTGGGCGGCTCACATTGTTACACTATTGCCTAATAAAATTAGCTACGGCTCAAATGCGAGAAGCTCTTTTGAGGCGAGTGACTTTTCCGCCGACACAAGTTTTCAATTGTTTAGCCGCCTGAGAGTTACGAATCGCTAAGCTAATTTTCCAGAAGTGCTTAAAATAAGTGCACTCGCTATTGCTCGATTGATTCAGTATTACAGTGTGTTACACCGTCACACTTCAGATCGGAGACAAAGTGGCGCCCTCACAAACAAGAACGATCCGTTTCACGGATAATGACATGCAAGACATCGAACGATTCTTACAACAAAATCAAATCTTTGATTTCTCTACGCTGGCTCGTGTTGCAATTCGTCGCTTTATCGAGAATCCATCGTTAGAAATCCGCGGAGTCTTAGCTAGCAAACGAGAACGCCCGAATCAGAGGAATGGAGAACGTAGCTTATGAACGACAATTTGCAAATTCCTGGTGTCTCAGCCCTCGATTCAAAAGTGATCAGCCTTGATCTTTTTAGGGAGTCCAAGCAGATAGAGCCAATTCTAGAAACTCCGCAATCTGATGATATGGAGAGAAAGTGGCGAAAGTTGAATGGGTTGTCTAAGTATAAATCCGATTTTAGTTTCGAAGGCTACAGGAGCCTGGAAATCCGGAGCCAAACGACTAAGATTCGTGGCGGAATTACCTTCGGTTCACCTTTCCGATTAGCAAATAGCCATTCAACCTGCCAACAGTGTCTGTACTCGTTCGAAGTGGATACTTACGGACGCGGCTGTATTCATGAGTGTGCGTACTGTTACGCTAAAGCCCAATTAACAGTTCATGGCTACTGGAACAATCCCATTCCCGTGCCAGCCGATATTTCCGATATTCGAGAAATTTTCTATAATGTTTTTGAAACTGATAAAAAGTCAAAGTGGCGAAATATCCTGAGTCAGAGAATTCCTTTGCGAATTGGTTCGATGTCAGACTCGTTCATGAAGATCGATCCGAAGTATAAGGTCACTTTAGAGTTTCTGAAAATTCTAAAACACTATGACTATCCCTTCGTAGTTTTTACCAGATCAGATCTGGTTGCCAACGATACTTACCTGAAAGAACTAAACCCTAAGCTCTGCTCTGTTCAATTCAGCATTTCGTCAGTCAATGATCGATTGAATAAACTCATTGAGCCTGGAGCTTCGTCTTCGGTTAAACGCCTCGAAGCGATTCAGAAATTAAACAACGCTGGAATACACACAACAGTTAGAATCAATCCGCTTTTTCCAATTTATCCCGACGGATATTTCACCGATCCAAACTTTAATTGGGAAGGTGACGTTCCAAAATTTGAATTTTCTTCGTTTGATATGATTGATACGTTTGCGCATTACGACGTTAAGTCGGTGCTAGTTGGCTTTGGTCGATTCTCTCGATTTGCTTTGAATAACATCACGGAAATAACAGGAGTAAACCTAAGGCCGTTCTACCGATTGTCCGATGCTGAAAAGAGCACCAGAGACTTTCACTTTTCTGATAAAGAGGTACGCTACTATTACGAAGAATTTAAGAGACGGGCTCAATCTAAAGCTATGGAATTTGGTACCTGTTACATAGGCAACGGTGAAAGTCAGTTCTGGCGTGACCAAACTCTATGGGATAACAAAAAAGATTGTTGTAATATTCAAGGCAAGGTTGAGGCCTTCAAAAAAAGTTCTCGTGACATACCGTTTGAAGAGCGACTGAAGCATTCGAGCCACAAAGACATTATCTTTTCCGATAGACTCCACGACAAACTAGATGGAGGACCAACGACGGTCGTTTCGACTCCACAGCTGGAGCTTTAGTGAAAGTCCATGGAATCGCAATTCAACAGCCGTACGCTCAGCTGATCGTGGACGGCGAAAAAGTTATCGAAACCAGGAGTTATCCGGCTCCTGGCTGGATAATTGGCAAACCAATTGCCTTGATCGAGACCCCAGGGAAAAGCAGGTTGTTTAAATCGAGAGTGATCGCTTTGGTTGAAATTGGACCATCGTGGAGATATCTATCGAAAGTCTCTTTCGATTCGGATTTCAGTCAGCACAAGGTCTCGCCCGAAAGTCCTTTTTCATTTGATAATTCGAAACAGAAGTGGGCCTGGCCAATAAACAAGGTCACTTTATTAACCAAACCGAAAGTCTTGCGGAAGCGATGTGGAATCGTTTACACCAAGAACATTTCGATTTAACTAAACAAATTAATTTTATTAGCTAAGCCGAAAGTCTGCTGAAGCGGTTTCGAATCTTTTTGAACCAAGGACATTTCGCTTTAACTAAATAAAATAATTTTAGCTAAACCAGAGGTCTTGCGCAGACGATACCGATTCGTTTGCGCCAAGAATATTTCGACTTAACAAGTCCTAAGCCATATCTATTTTCCTCCCCTGCAGCCCGAAGAGAAGTAGTCAGAATTTATTTACTACGGGAGATATCTGTGAGCACCAAGCGAAGAGCGCAAGAAGAGAATGTAAAAATCAAGCAAGTACTGCCACTCATGAAGGCGCTGGGATACACGAATGACGACGAATATGATTTCGAACATAACGTCAATAATCGTAGAGCCGACATCGGAGTTCTCATCGACGAGAACCTAACGACAATTGTGGAAGTTAAAGATGCAGCTGAAGACTTGGATAACCACATCAATCAAGCAATTGACTACGGCAGCGCTAAACAACTCGAGTTCGTAGCACTAACAAATGGAAAAGAGTTTCGTGTTTATGCAACCTTTGCTAAGGGGGTTGTTAACGCAAAAGATCGCGCAGTCATCAGTGTAAAAGTCGATGACCCAACAAAGCCTCCGCCTGCACTTTTAAAAGCATTCAGTCGAGACGAAATTTTGGACCTCAAAGTTTTGCGGTCGCTGAAAGAGAAGCTTCGTCCTCGAGTGACAGAAGAAGATCTTATCTATGTGCTGACTAAAAGTACGGATGAACTGTATGACCTGTTAGTGGCGCAATTCGCTACACGATATAAAAACGATCGTAACTTCAAGAACAAGCTCAATAGCTGGGCTCTTACGGTAAAGCTAGACATCCAAGATAAAGCATTAATCTCAAAGCTTTGTAAAGAAGGGGCATACAGTCTAATCAATAGAGTACTTTTCTATCGAATTAGCGAAGACCGGTCAGACGCAAAGCCTCTTATTACGGAAAACACGCTGCGTGAATGGCGAGCTGTAGTCGAAAAGCCCTCAAAAAAACTCCGTGAACTTTTTAAGAATGCATCCAAAGAGTATGAAACATTTTACAACTCACCACTATTTAACTCAATAACATTCGAGGATGTTGATTGGGAGGAAACTGTGGTGATGAAAGTACTCTCCCGTTTTGCTAACGTCGATTTCTCAGTAGTAAATGACGACATGCTTGGAAAGGCTTACGAACGTCATATTCCGAATGACGAAAGAAAGCGTCTTGGTCAGTTTTATACTCCTGATTTTGTTGTAGACTATCTTCTCGATCTAATGGACTTTAAGAAATCTTCTAAACTGCTTGATCCATCTTGCGGTTCGGGAGCCTTCCTTCACCAAGCTGTTCGTCGATTCAAGGACGATACCAGCGTAAACAGCGCCGACATTATTGAAAACAATATTTATGGAATCGACATCAATCCATTTGCGTGTCAGTTGACGACAATGAACCTTTTGCTTTCAACGCTAGACTCTAAGAAGAAGCCGAAAAAGATTAATATTCTTACTGCGGACTCGTTGCTCGACAAGAAAATTGCGGGAGCAGAATTGTTCGACAATGGCGAGTTTGGGCCGGAATCAAAGCGCAACGTCAAGGCACTATCAACTTATCTAGAGCATAGTGGGCAGTTTGACATTATTGTCGGTAACCCTCCCTATAGATGCTTTGGGCTTCGCTCAAATAAGGCGCTCAAAAACGTATATCAAGATTATGTTCGGAGAAGATGGTCTGGATCGGCAGAATACAAAATTAGCTATTATCCTCTATTTATCGAGAGATCAATTGACCTTTTAAAGCCAGGAGGGCGTCTCGCATTCATTTTACCAGATTCGTTTTTGGTGGGAATGTATTTTTCAAAAGTTAGGCGCAAAATTCTAGACACCTGCAAGATTGTCGAGATCGTTTTATGTCAAAAGAATTTCTGGGAGGATGCTGAGGTGGGATTTCCAACTATGATTGTCCTAGAGCGCGAAGAAGTAGATTTGAAGAGACGAAATCATAAGGTTCAAGTGAAATTTGCGGCCTCTGAAAACAACATCAAGAGTAGAAAGTTTGTATCTGCAAAATATGTGCAGGATACCTTTGAACATTTGGATCGAAATCGATTTGAGCTCTACTTCACAGATACATCTAAGGACTTTATAACAAAGATTCGAAGTAAAACTCAACTAACGATGAAATCCGTTGTTACTGGTCACACCGGAATCAGAGCAAAAGGTGGTATTGGAAAAGAAAATCTAATTTCCGACAAGCAGATAAATTCAAAGTATGTAAAGTCGCTTCATTCAGGATCTGAGGTTCTGCCGTATAAAGTAGAGTACAATGGTGGCTGGACAATGCTGGATAAAAAACTGCTTTGCTCTGGCGGTTGGGACCCAGAAGTTGTTGAGCAAAGAAAGATCTTTGTTCGTCAAACTGGGGACTCGTTGATTTCCGCCATCGACGGCAAACGTTATTATCACTTAAATAACGTACACAGTTTCTCGCCTAACAATCCCGATGTTCCGTTAGAATGGGTCTCCTTGATGCTCAATAGCCAAGTGATGAATCGCTTCTATCATATTATATCGATGGAAGTTGGTCGTGCTATGGCACAAATTGATATCGATACGGTACATCTACTTCCTTACATCGAACCCACTGACGAGCAACTTGCTGAAGCACTCGAGCTGTATTCTGCTTTGAGCAAAGCGAAACCTGATTCAAAAGAGTTTAAAGTGCTAAGGGCGGAAGCTAATGAGCTAATCGCAAGTGCTTTCGGATTAAGTGCCAAGCTGCGAAATTATGCCGAAAAATCAGTTGAAGAAAAGAAGTTAGCTGCTTAAGAGTTCGAAGAACACTTTTGTACCAACTTCTATAAACGAAAACGGGGCTCCTTCGAGTCCCGTCCTACTATTAGACTAATATTTTGTAAAAAATTTACTTTTGCTCCAAAGCGCGGTTCTCAAGATACCTCTCATGACACCCATCTTGAATCGCGCCCGCAACAGCAGCTACCGACAAGTAAAGCCCAAAATCTTCCCGACATAACTCGCTCCGCCCGCATTATCGATGATGATGCCGTTCACGTAGCTGCCGTTTGGGTTTGCGCCAGAACCGCACGAGTAATTGAACGGTCCGATGTTTGAGGTGGTGCCCCAGTAAGAGCCCGCCGGGCTGTAGGCACCTAAAGCTTGAGTGTCGATGTCGCTGCATCTAAAGCGCACGCGGCCGGTGCGTTGCTCGCCGGAGTACATTCCAAATCTGCCATCGACTTCGAAGGCAGTCTCGTTTGCGGAGCAAGTGCCGGTGAATGCTGTTCCGCCGGTGCCGCCGTAGTATGGGCCGTCGCGCACAACGGTGCCAATCTCTCCGTCAGAAAGAGTTGCACAGCGTACGCCGAGGCGATCGACAATTGCTCCCGAGCGACCATAAAGACCAACTGCGACCTCGTCATCATTGCAAGAAAGCACAGTTGCGTTCGGATACGAGTTACAACTAATTCCGTCGGTTGTTAGGTAGCCGTCGTCGCAACTCCACGGGCAACTTGCGCTAGAAGCCGTCGGACTTGTGTAGCGCGCGTGCGATGGCATGTTGGTGCAACTAGTTCGCGAATTCTCGGCTGCAGGAGAGTAGTAGCCAAGACCAACTGGTGTGCAAGAGTGAGTTCCTTGCAATTTTGAGCATTATAATGCACAATCGTAGAACTGGGTAAATTTAGAAGTTCTGATTCTGGGAGGAAATAAAAATGGCCAGCAAAAAGATATCTCCAAAGCGAAAAGGATACTCAGCAGGCTCACTTCCTCAGCCGGTGAAGCTTAAGCCAGGTGTTAAGTTAATCCCTCATGACCCGGGAAAGAATCTTCGTAACACAGATCGTGTCTTAGAATCTTTGTTTGAGTGTCTGGTGACTGATGATTTCGAAGCTTTTAAAGAAATTGTTGTTGGACACTTAGAGGCAAAAAACATTTCTAGCGAATTACAGCATTTCGGTATTTCGCGCAGATCATTCTACAATGCGATGAGTGACAACGGTAATCCGACTTGGGATTTAATCACGAAGATATTCAAGATGATCTCTGCGCAGCGCTCGCAACAAAAGACACCGACGCGTAAAAGAGCGTCTTAGAAACTAACGGAGCCACTAAGGGCTCCGTTCAAATGCAACTCCATGGGCAACTTGCGCTTGAAGCAGTCGGGCTTGTTTGAGCAAACAGATCTAAGGTTTCAGTTCCGAATCTCGGTTTAAGATTCTCTTAAAGAACCTTTAAGTGTTTTGAGTTGATAGCGTTATTTGCATGGGGGATTCTCATGTATAAACGCGTATATACAAATTTCTTAAATGTATTCATATTCTGTGTTAGGATAACGTCATGCCGTTAATCTCCTACTTTGGTGGATTAACGGTCAGGTTCTTTTCGAGCGACTGCCGTGAGCCAATCCATGTGCATGTATTCAGTCAGAGCGCTGAGTGTAAGGTGTGGATTGATGGGTGGCGTATAAGCTACTCGAAGAATTTTAATGAGCGAGACTTGAACGATGTAATTCGAGTCTTGAAGCAAATGGAAGGCCTCATCAGAAAGAGATGGTATGAGCACTGCAAAAACGCGAGATAAAATTCGCAGATCCATCGAAATGGCGCTCGCGGCAACTCCGCGCGACATCAAGGTGCATATTTCTCTGCGGCTGGATTCTGATTTGTACATGGAGCTGCATCGCAGAGCCGACGAGGGCGAAGCAAATGGGAAATATCAAACTTTGCTAAATGATCTTTTGCGGTCAGCATTGTTCGATCCCCAAGAATCCGACGCGATTGCACTTAACAACACTCCGACAATTTCGCCGAGTGAACTTTTTAAGTTTATAAAGAGTAAAGTTCCGAGCAAGCAGTCGGGATCAAAAAAACGAACAGAGCGGGCGAGTAAGACCTCGAAGAAGCATCGGTAATCGCGGAAATCTGGAGTTTTTCCGCGCCGGCGCGGAAATAATCTAGATTTTCGGGAAGTAGAAATAAAAACGGAGTCACTAGGACTCCGTTTAGCAAAACTAAATTATAAATCCGAGCACTAGCCCTTAGCTTCAGCCGCACGCTTCTCAAGATACTTCTTATGAAGTTCTTCTTGGATGTTGCGCGGAACAGCTGCGTAGCGAGCGAATTCCATTGTGAATTCGCCTTTACCTTGAGTCGCAGAGCGGAGGTCAGTTGAGTAGCCGAACATTTCTGTTAACGGAACGTCAGCGCCTACTGTTACCGAGCCTTCGATCGTAGAAGTTCCGGTGATCATGCCGCGGCGTTGGTTGATACCACCCATTACGGCACCTTGGAATTCTTCTGGAGCAACGGTCTCGAGCTTCATGATTGGCTCAAGAGCAGTTGGTTGAGCCGCAGAGTAGAACTCACGAAGAGCTGCCATTGCTGCGATCTTAAACGCTAAGTAGCTTGAGTCGACATCATGGTAAGAGCCGTCTGTTAAAGTTACTTTCATGCCCACGATAGGGAAGCCGATGAGAGTTCCTTTAGTCATTTGCTCTTGGAAGCCTTCGTCAACTGCCGGAATGAATTCACGAGGAATACGACCACCGACAACTTTGTTTTCAAACTCGTAAGTCTTTTCAGAATCAACTGGCAATGGCTCGATACGGCCAGAAACTTTTGCGAACTGACCCGAACCACCGGTTTGCTTTTTGTGAGTGTAATCGAAGTCTGTCGCAGCTCCGATAGTCTCGCGGTAAGCAACTTGCGGTTTACCTGCGATCACTTCGCAGTTGAATTCGCGCTTCATACGCTCGATGTAAATCTCTAAGTGAAGTTCTCCCATTCCTGAGATGATCGTTTCAGCAGATTCTTCGTCGCGGTGAACGCGGAACGTAGGATCTTCTTTACGGAACTTCTGAAGTGCCTTCGAGAAGTTCGGAGCAGTCGCCTTATCTTTTGGCGAAACCGCCAAAGAGATAACCGCGTCTGGAACGTGCATCGAAGTCATTGAGTAGTTAAGTTCGCCATCAGTGAATGTATCGCCCGAGAAGCAATCAACACCGAAGAGAGCGACGATGTCGCCAGCTTCTGCTGCTTCGATATCTTCCATTGAGTCAGCGTGCATTTTCACAAGGCGCGGAACTTTAATTTTCTTTCGGTCACGCGTGTTGTGAATGAAGTCACCTTTAGCAACTTTACCTTGGTAAATGCGCATGTAAGTGAGCTGACCGTAACGGCCTTCATCTAATTTAAATGCATAACCGATGAACCCTTTTTTAGAGTCCGTTTGCACAGTTACTTTTTCGCCGCCCTTGTCGTTATCCATCGCTTCGTTAATTTTCTCAGTCGGGTTCGGGAGGTAATCGCGAATTCCGTCGAGAAGCTTTTGTACGCCACGGTTTTTGTAAGCTGAACCGCAGAATACAGGAACGAGTTGACGAGCAATCGTCACTTTACGAATGGCTGCTTTAAATTCTTCGTAGCTTGGCTCTTCTTCATTTAAGAATTTCTCTGCGATGCCTTCGTCATGGTCAGCAACTTTAGAGATTAATTCTGCACGGTATTCCTTAGCTTGATCCATTAGATCAGCTGGGATTTCTTTTTCAGTGATGATCTCACCGTCTGAACCTGAGAAGTAGTAAGCTTTCATTCCAACTAGATCGATAACTCCTTCGAGTTTGTCTTCTAGGCCGATTGGAATTTGCGCCATAGCTGCATTCAAACGCAACTTTTCGCGAACCATTCCCATTACGCGGAATGGGTTTGCACCTGCGCGATCAAGTTTATTAACGAATGCTAGGCGTGGAACGTTGTAACGCTTCATCTGTCGGTCAACGGTGATTGACTGAGATTGAACTCCAGCAACACCGCAAAGAACTAAGATTGCGCCATCGAGAACTCGAAGAGAGCGTTCAACTTCTACTGTGAAGTCAACGTGTCCCGGAGTATCGATGATGTTGATGTTTGTGTCGCCCCAGTGAACGTTCGTCGCTGCTGACTGAATCGTGATCCCTTTTTCTCTTTCGAGATCCATTGAATCCATTGTCGCGCCGACGCCGTCTTTTCCACGAACTTCGTGAATCTCGTGAATTCGACCAGTGTAGAACAAGATACGCTCGGTGAGAGTCGTCTTTCCTGAATCGATGTGGGCAGAAATTCCGATGTTACGGACTTTCTCTAAATTCCATTCGTACGGTGTGCCAGCCATTGAGCTTTCCCTTTGTTTTCTATCAGTTTTTTCAGAGGAAAGAAGGTGATAGCATGAGTTTTTGGGTGAGGCAAATTCTTGAATGTCGTAAGCTCGGTGTGAATGACGAATCCGAATCTTAATCAAATTTTGCGGGACGTATTTGGTTTCTCTGGCTTTCGTGGAGCTCAGGAGAAGGTCGTCCGTGGGGTTTTGGAGGGGCGGTCTCAGCTTCTTGTCATGCCCACAGGTATGGGAAAATCGCTTTGTTATCAGCTACCTGCGCGTGTGATGGGTGGTTTGACGGTGGTCGTATCACCTTTAATTGCATTGATGAAAGATCAGGTCGACGCGGCGGTTGGCCGGGGATTGCGCGCTGCTTTTGTGAACTCGACCTTAGGTCGGGAGGAGCGGGAGGCGCGGTATCGGTCGTTGGCTTTGGGTCGGTTCGAGCTTTTATATGTGACGCCTGAGCGATTTCGGAAGCCTGATTTTATGGCAGCTTTGCAGGCGGCGATTGGTGTGCAGGGGCTTTCGCTTTTTGCGGTCGATGAGGCCCACTGTATTTCTTCGTGGGGTCATGATTTTAGGCCGGACTTTACTCGGTTGGGAGATGTGCGGCGGGAGCTTGGGTCGCCGGTGACATTGGCGCTGACGGCGACGGCTACGCCTGAAGTGCGCGCTGATATTTTGAAGCAACTTGGGCTTGATGGTGAAGCTGCTGCGGACGTTATCAACGAAGGATTATCGCGGCCGAATTTGGCGATCGAAGTTCACTCGGTGCACGGGCTTGATGAAAAAATTCGTGCAGCCGTTGGATTACGATTCGCTGTCGGTGGTCCTGCAATTATTTATTTTTCGTTAGTGCAATCGCTGCGCGCGTTTTCGACAGAGCTATTTCGGTTGAACATTCCGCATGTGACTTACCACGGACAACTTCAAGATCGTGAACGACGTGTTAACCAAGAGCGATTTTTGGCGGCTCGGCCTGGCGATGCTGATTCATTAATTTTAGCGACGCCCGCATTTGGCTTGGGCGTTGATAAGCCTGATGTGCGAATGGTTTTGCACGCAGAGTTGCCCGGCTCGATCGAAGCTTACTATCAGGAGATTGGGCGCGCAGGCCGAGACGGTTTGCCTTCTAGGTGCGCGTTGCTTTTTGATCCGGATGATATTTCGATTCAGAGCGATTTTTTGAAGTGGGCTAATCCTGACCCCGGATTTATTTCTTCGGTCTATAATTTGATCTCACGAAATGGCGATCGCATTCGCGCTGAAGGCTTTGATTATCTGCGCTCGCAAATGAATTTTTATAATCGTCGTGATTTTCGCGTTGAGACGGCTGTGAATTTATTGGAGAGATGGGATTCAGTGAAGGTTGTTTCTCCTCGCGAAATTGTGGCTTTGGAAGATCCTCCTGCAGAATTTTTGGATTCAGCAAAGTACGATTTGCGCTTTCGCGCTCAAGCTAAAAAACTTGCTGACCTTGCGGGCTTTGCGCAAAACGAATCGCATTGCCGAATGGTGATGATTCATACTTACTTTGGTGACAAGGTTTCCGCGCCGTGCGGAATCTGTGATTTCTGCCAGCGCGGGGGAAAGCCTCCCACGGAGACCGATCATGGCTGATGAAGGCGGATTTATTTTTCCGGATCCTAATGATGCCGGCGAAGAAGGATTAGTTGGAATCGGTGCTGACCTTTCGGTTGAGACGTTGCTCTCCGCGTACTCGAAAGGGATTTTTCCTTGGCCGCAGCCGGGGTATCCGCTGTTGTGGTTTTGTCCGCCTAAGCGTGGCGTGATTGATTTTGCGGAACTTCATATTTCGAAGTCATTGCGAAAAGAATTGCGCGCAGTTGAAACATCGGGACACAAAATTACTTTCAACAGTGCGTTTGCGGAGGTGATCGAGGCGTGTGCGTCGGTTCCACGCTCCCACGAAACTGGAACTTGGATTTTACCTGAAATGGTGAACGCGTACATTGCGTTTCACGATGCGGGGTACGCGCATTCGGTCGAGCTGCGTGATGCTGGTGGCGCTTTAGTCGGAGGCATGTACGGAGTTTTTGTGCGCGGAGTGTTTAGCGGCGAGAGTATGTTTTTTCGGCGCGACAATGCGTCGAAGATTTGTTTGCTTGCGATGATTTCTCGTTTGCGTTCGGCGGGTGTGTCGTGGATTGATACGCAGATGGTGACTCCGGTGGTGGAGCAGCTTGGTGGAAAGTTGATTTCTCGCGATGTGTTTTTAGAGCGTTTGCGTTCGAGTGATGCTAAAGTGGTTGTTGATTGGCGCAAGTCCTGGGAGGGCTTTTCGTTGTGAGTGGTAGTGTTGTTGTTGCTCCTGATAAAGTTGTGACTGTTGCGTATCGTCTAACTGACGAAGAAGGTCGTTTGCTTGAAGAGCGAACGGCTGAAGAGCCTGCGGTGTTTGTCGTTGGGCGCGATCAGATTTTACATGCTTTAGAGCGCGCGTTGATGGGGCAAACTCCTGGTTATTCTTGTGTAGTGTCGGTTGGACCACGCGACGGCTTCGGCGAATATCGTGAAGACTTAATTATGGAAATGCCGCGGGATAATTTTCCTCCGGGCGTTGAGATCGTTGAAGAGATGAAGTTTAACACTGTGGGGCCGAATGGTTTACCTGCGGTGATTCGAGTGATTTCGGTGGAAGATGATATTGTCGTCGTTGATGGCAACCATCCACTCGCCGGAATGTCTTTGATTTTTGATGTGCGGATTTTGCGGGTGCGCGATGCTTTGCCTGAGGAGCTCGCCAGTGGTGAGCCTTTGGACGACGATGATGGCAATGATCCGGAGCGGTCAGATTTACACTAGGTTTTTTGTTTTGGTCGTCCGATTTTCGTTTTTTGAATTCCTTTAAATGCTTCTGATTTGGATTTGATGCTGGCGCGGGTTGTGCTTCGTCGCTTGTCACCTCCTCCGGCTGGGGCAATCAATTTATCCTTTTGATTTAAATCAGCGTGCTCTCGGCCGGAGGGATATTTCTTTTCCTTCGGTAGTTAGCGTGTGGCTAGCTAAGGCGAAGTCCTTGCGAGGGCCACTCCGAGTTTCGTCAAGGTATGGGTTGACGAAACTCGGAGTGGCCTTTGAGAGGTTGAGGACAAGACAACCCGTTGAGAAATCAACGATAAAGCGTAAGTGCAAAGTAAATGACGGAGTGAAGACATGCCATGGACTGGGGTTGAGTTTTGTTTTCTTCATAAGAATTGGAGGACTGATCCGAACCCGTTGAGGGACGATGAGATTCAGACCGCGTATGAAAAATGGTTGAGAACATACCGACACCGTCGGTCTGATCAGTTTGTTGTTGAGTTCCTGATGGTCGGTACGACTGACTTAGTGTCTCCCGAAGACAAGGAGCTAATACCGCTTCCGGAAGAGAGACTCCGAGTAGCTAGAACGGCGTTGCTCTACTCTCTGCGATCGGCGGCGGAGAAAATAAAAGTGACGAAACAGCAGTATCAATCATTTGAAAAAGCGGAAGCGAACGGAACGATCACAATCAATAGTTTGAAAAAGGCTGCGGAGGCGATTGATTGTGAACTTGTCTATGCGATTCGCCCGAAAGTAAGAAAGCCTTATTCAAGAGTTGTCTGGGAGAAGCTCGCTGAGCCAAACCTCGAGCAGAAATCGCTATTCAAGCAAGTTGCGATGTTTCGGCCGAACTTGCTGAATTGGTATATTGCGCGACAAGGAGACGATCAGGAATTTCGTAAAAAGCATGGTTGGAGTAAAAGGCTTCCGTATTTTCCGCGGATATAGAGATGCCAAAAAAGCTAGCGGAACCAGGCGATCCATTGTTGTGGAGTCGTGCTTAAGAACATGAAGAGGCTAAACAAAGCGACGCTGCTTAGAGAGAAGAGCACCAAAGCTTTGCGGTGCATTTCTTCTGGGAGAGTTGTGACGTGAATTGTTTCGTGACCTTCGGTTGCGGGCATTGAGCTTTCGAGAGCTTTGGCCCAAGCAGAAGGTAAGTGTCTGAAGGTAACGGCAACTTCGGTGATGAATTGATCGCCGTGATCGGGGTGCCACTCTTTTCGATGGTCGACGCGAGTGACGGTTGCAAAGCAGGCGATTTGTTTGCCTGACGGAATTTTGAATTCGATTTTGATGACGTCGCCTTCGTCGAGGCCGCTGCCCGGAACTTCGGTGTTGAAGACTGTGAATTTTAAGCCAGTTGTTGAAACGTCGCGGAGTTGAGTTTCAAAAGCGCTACCGCGGGTTTGCATAAGAGCAAATCGCATTTGGTTGTCGTCGTTTGCACGAAGAGTGTAGCGAGGGGCGCGCGGATAAAATCGTGAAGATGCTGCTGACATACTACTTTGTCGGCGCTCAAATGCCGGGACTGAAGCCAAATTCCGAGAGTTTCTGAGGCTGCGCGCTACTTTTTAAAATGATCCCAGCCGCGAGGTTGAAGCTCGTGGAGATTGTCGTTTTTATCGACGAGAATTACGTTTCCTTCAGCGGGAGTGGTGATTCCGATGACGCTGAACATTGAGTCGATTGTCTCAGGCTGAGACGATGCGAGCTGCTCCCACAGAACTGCGTCGGCGGTGAAGAGGAGTTGGTAGTCTTCTCCTCCATATAAAGCGAGATCTAGTGCGCTTAATTCGAATCGGTCGGCGTACTCGCGAACAGCCGGGTGAATTGGAATCGCTTCTTCTAAAATTTCGAATCCAACGTGCGATTGGTGGGCGAGGTGGTGGACTTCGCTGCTGAGGGAGTCGCTGATGTCGATCATTGAAGTGACTAGCGTTGATGAGAGATCACCAGTTGCGGTGAAATCTAATTTTTTAAGCGCATCGAAACGAGCAGACGGAAGTAAGTGGAGTCTTCTTAAGAGTGTCCAGCGTGGGTCGTCTTTAAGGCCTTGCTCGAGTGAGTGAAGGCCTGCGGCTGAGCCGCCGAGTTCGCCCGTTACAATTAGTAGATCGCCGGGCTTTGCGCCTTTTCGTAAGTAAGGCTTGCCGCGCAGTTCGCCGACGACGCTCACGTCGATAAATGTAGTCGAAGGAGATTTGCTGAGATCACCGCCGATGATTTCTACGCCATGTTCACTCGCCGTGCGTGCGAAGCCTTTGTAAAGTTCGACGTGATAATTTTCGGGAAGGTCAGAGGCGAGGGCTAGCGAAACTGTGGCGTAGAGGGGTTTTCCGTTCATGGCGGCGATGTCGCTGAGAGGGCGCGATAAAGCTTTCATTGCGATTTCTTGCGGCGAGGCCCAATCGCGACGAAAGTGGACACCTTCGATCATGAGGTCGCTACAAAAAAGTAAACTGCCGGAAGGCGCGCGTAGAACTGCGGTGTCGTCTCCGATACCTACAGTGACATTTGAAGAGGGAGTCGGTAAATGGCGAGTCATCTCTTCGATTTTTTGAAATTCGGGGCCTAAGCGACTTCTCATTAACTAAACGTTAGCGTACTATCTTCGTCGATGGCTACAAAAGAAGGCGCACTAATTTTACCAAGTAACCCCTTAGATGGGTTTTTAGAGTGGTTTGATGCTGCGGTGGCGGCGCAAGTCGCTGAACCGACGGCGATGACGCTTGCAACGTGTGTTGATAACAAGCCCTCAGCGCGCATTGTTCTTTATAAAGGTGTTGTTGATAGCGCTTTGATGTTCGTGACGAATTACGAGTCGCGAAAATCTAAGGAGCTCGATAAAAATCCGAACGTGGCACTTGTGTTTCATTGGCAACCTTTGGGTCGGCAGATTCGAGTCGAGGGTCGCGTGACGAAGCTTTCTAGAGAAAAGTCTGAGGAGTATTTCGCTGGGCGACCGCGCGGAAGCCAAATTGGTGCGTGGTCTTCTCCGCAGAGCAAAGTGATTGATGATCGCGAAGATTTGCTCGCTGAAGTTCGTGCGAATGAAAAGCGATTTGAAGGAAAAGAAGTTCCTTGTCCACCCAATTGGGGCGGATGGCTCGTTGAGCCTTCAGTGATCGAGTTTTGGGAAGAACGCGAATTCCGCGTGCACGAACGCTTGCGCTTCACGCGCGCAAGCGGCACAGCCGGTGCTGCCGCAGCCTGGAAACGCGAACGCCTCGCGCCCTAGCAAAATGACACACTATTGCTACACTCTGGTAGCAGCTACCAGCGGGTTAGCCTGGGGGCCATTCGAGGGGGCGGCCGCCGATAATATGAACATGAATGTGGAAGACTGTTTGGCCGGCGTAGCCGTTGGTGTTGACGACTAAGCGGTAGCCATCGGCCGCGATTCCTTCTTGGCGCGCGATCTCGGCAGCTTTTAGCATGACGTGGCCTAAGATTTCTTTGTCGGCTTCGGTGGCTGTGTCCATCGACGCGATTTCTTTTTTAGGAATTACTAAAATGTGAGTTGGTGCTTGTGGGTTCACGTCTCTAAACGCCAAACATTTATCGTCTTCGAACACGATTTTAGCGGGAATCTCGCGATTAATAATTTTTGTGAAGATAGTCATATTGGCAGATCCTCCTAAACGTAAACAAACTCCACCGGAACTTGTAAATCTGGATGAAGAGAACGATGGACAGGGCACGCATGAGCAATGTGCTCGATCTTTTTGCGGTAATCGAGCGGAATCGATGAAGGTAACGTAATCTTCAAACGAAGCTCGCCAATGCGGCGCTTCGGGGTGTCGACCATTACTTTTTCGCACTCCGCTTTAGCGTTTTTGAACTCAACTCCGTCGCGCTCTGCAACGATAGCCATAGTTGTTAAGATGCAAGTGCTTAACGCAGCCCCAACTAAATCGGTGGGCGAGAAGGCTTGGCCTTTGCCGTTGTTGTCGGTGGGTGCATCGGTCTCGATGGTTTTGCCCGAGGGACCGTGCGTTGCTTCACAATGTAATTCGCCTTGATAGATAGCTGTAGACTTAACCATAGCGAGAGCCTATTTTCATTTGGCTAAGAGCTCAAGTAAAGAAATCGGGCAATGCCCTGGAGAAAAATAAAATGCGTTATCAATCAGTAGCAAAAGTTATTTTATTCGCCTTTGTTGCGTTGAATTTAACAGCTTGCGGAATTCAGTCGATCCCACAATCAAAAAACAATGTCGATGCGGCGATGGCAGAAGTAACTAACCAGTACAAGCGTCGATCTGATTTGATTCCGAATTTAGTTTCAACTGTTGCAGGATTTGCGAAACAAGAAAAAGAAGTTTTAGTTGGAGTGACTGAGGCTCGCGCAAAAGCGACAGCAATTCAAATTGATCCGACGAAAGTATCACCTGAAAAATTAGCTCAGTTTCAAGCAGCGCAAGGTCAGCTTTCGCAAGCGCTTGGCAAATTGATGATGATCACTGAGAACTATCCGCAACTTAAATCAGATGCAGGCTTCAGAGATCTTCAAGCACAACTTGAAGGAACAGAAAATCGAATCGCAGTTGCTCGTCAGCGCCACATCGAATCGATCAAAGAGTTTAACAACTTGATCACTGTTCCGCCGACAAGCTTTACAAACTCAATTTTCTATCATCACCCAGCAATGCCACAGTGGGGCGCTGAAGTGACAGAAGCTGAGAAAAAAGCTCCTGAAGTTAAATTTTAATGTTGAAGCTTTTGCGGTCGCTTAGCTTTTCATTCTTGTTCGTGATGTTTGTTAGCGTCGCGCAGGCGCAGCAGTTTGAAGTGCCAGCGCTCACGGCACCCGTAATGGATCAAGCCGACATCGTTGAGCCACAAGTCGAAGAAGCACTTAACAATGCGATTCGCGATTTGTTTAAGTCGAGTGGAACTCAGCTCAATGTATTGACTGTTGAGACGCTGAACGATGTGCCGATCGAGATGGCGAGCATTCAAGTCACCGACAAATGGAAACTTGGCTCTGCAAAATCTGACAAAGGTGCTCTTTTATTGATAGCGATGAAAGAGCGCAAGATGCGAATCGAAGTTGGGCAAGGCCTTGAGGGTGATATCCCTGATGCTATTGCTAAACGAATCGTTGATGACAGCGTTGTCCCTTTGATGAAAGCCGGTCGCACTTCAGAAGCAGTGCTAGTGGGTGTTGCATCGATTGCGCAATATTCTGATCCTGAATTTGATTTTGCATCAAAGCTCGGTGTGCGCGAGCGCCGAGGTGGTGGTGCTCGTGGCAAAAACGGTAGTTGGCTTTGGCTGATCATACTTTTAATTTTTATTTTCCTTCAGCCTCGTGGCCGACGAGGCAGCGGCATTGCCGGCGCATTACTTGGTTATGGTCTTGGTAGAAGTCACAGCGGTTGGGGCGGCGGAGGCGGCTTCGGCGGTGGTGGTGGCGGAAGCTGGGGCGGCGGCGGCGGTGGATTCAGTGGCGGCGGCGCCTCAGGAGGATGGTAATGTCAAAAAATGTGGCCAAACTTCCGGGTTGGATTTGCAAACGCATCGATGAAGCTGGCATCGAGCGAGTACGTGCAGCGGTTCACGCAGCTGAATTAAAAACTTCAGCTGAAATTGTTCCGATGGTTGTTCGTAGATCTTCTGCGGTTGCTCACGTACCAACATCTTTATTTTTGGTGTTGGCTTTGTTGTGGGTGACTTCGGTTCCGTTCTTCGCTCATTACTTATCAAATGTAAATATCGTGGTGGTTGAGTTAACTGGCGTTGCAGTCGCATTTATTTTGTCAGTGCTGCTCGGTCATTTATCTTTCTTGCAGCGAATTTTTGTTCCGAAGATTGATCAAGTTGCGCAAGTCGATGATCGCGCCGAGCTTGAGTTCTTCGAATCAAACATCAAAACGACACAGGCAAGCACCGGCATTTTAATTTTCGTCTCGTTACTTGAACATCGCGCAGTTGTTTTAGCTGACGGACCAATTGCTGCAAAGTTTCCGCCTGATACTTGGAACGAAATCGTAAGCGGTCTACTTGAGCGAATAAAAGCTGGCGACTTAGCTGGTGGCTTTGCTTGGGCAATTGAAAAATGCGGAACTCTCGTTGCGCCTCATTTTCCAATCGGCGCAGCTGATCGCAACGAACTTGCGAACGACTTAGTCATCAAACTTTAAAAATTGTTTTCGACTAAACGCCGCCAACTAAACACCAAAAGATGAGCCGCAGCCGCAAGACTTAGAAGCGTTCGGATTAGAAAAGATGAAACCTTTTCCGTTGAGTCCGCCTTCGAAATCGAGAGTCATGCCGGCGATGTAGAGATAGCTTTTCGTATCAACTACAACTTTAGTTCCGTGCTCTTCGAAAGTTTTGTCTTGAGGAGTCGGAGTAGTATCGAAATCGAGTTTGTATGACATTCCAGAGCATCCGCCTGGAACAACTTTTACTCGTAAGAATGCACTTGGATCTGCCGCGACTTTTGGATCGTCTTCACGAAGTCGGCCGATTTGCTTTGCTGCGCTTTCGCTGATCGAAATCATTCTTAATTACTCCTAAGACACTATCTTAGCCGATTTTCGGGGCGGCTTCAACTAGGCGTGCGATAGCTGTCTCTATATCGGATTTATTGGTCGATCGGCCTAGGCCGAACCTCACGGTTGCATAATCTTCATCTTCCAGAAGGCCTATAGCCTTTAAGACGTGGCTGAACTTGGTTCCCTGCGAGCAGGCTGACCCTGAGCTAAAAGCGATATCTTTCATTTTAAGGAGGAGGTCGTCCAATTTCGCGCCCGGAATGCTCACTGAGATGTTGTTAGCGAGCCTTTCAGTTGGATGACCGTTGAGTCTCGAATTCGGGATCTTAACGAGAATTTGCTCAATCATTTGATCGCGAAGCCAAGTTAATCGCATCGTTTCTGCGGACATTTCTTTTTGTGCGAGTTCGCACGCTTCACCGAGTCCCACGATGCCAGGAACATTTTGTGTTCCGCCTCTGAGGCCTCGCTCTTGATTTCCTCCGCCTAAGAAAGGTTTAAGTCTCACTCGCGGAGTCGATTGTTTTACAAATAGTGCACCGACACCTTTTGGTCCGTAAAGTTTGTGAGCACTCACTGATAAAAGATCGATGTTCATTTTGGTGACGTCGATTTCGTGTTTACCGAGCGTTTGAGCTGCATCGACATGGAAGGTAATTCCGCGCGAGCGTGTGATCTCGCCGATCTCACTCACTTTTTGAATAGTCCCGATCTCGTTGTTCGCATGCAAAACCGTCACAAGTTTTGTATCTGGAGTTATCGCTTTTAAGACATCAGTTGGATCAACCTGGCCGAATTTGTCGATCGGCAAGAAAGTGATTTCAGCGCCAAGCTCCTGCGCAAGTTCGTAAGCATCAAGGACACACTTATGTTCTGCGGGTTCGGTGATGAGATGAATTTTTTCGTTTGGATCTTGGGCTTTAATAGCTCGGATAAGTCCGATCACTGCAAGGTGAGTTGATTCAGTTGCTCCACTCGTGAAAATAATTTCGCGTGCTTGTGCACCGATAAGTTTTGCGACTTGCTCTCGCGCTTTATCAACTGCGAGTTGTGCTTGCCAGCCGTAGCTATGCTGTTTGCTCATCGCATTTCCGAAATGTTCGATGAAATAGGGCTGCATCGCCTTAAGAACTTCGGGCGCAACCGGGGTCGTCGCATTGTGATCGAGATAAATCGGTTTCATTGCTGGTCGGGAACTTACCCGAGAGTTGACCGAAAGACTACCCGTAGGGGTCAGAGTAATGGAGATTCCGATTAGTAGGCTCGACCTAAGTCGCGGCTCTAGTGCACAAATCGGTCATTTTTGGCGTTATAACACTACATATAGGGGTCTAGTTTTTAACAAACCCCTAGATATAGTGGTTCTACTATTGATTTTTGATGTGTCGATGTGGTTTCGTTTTGTTACGGGATTTGTCGATTCAACCGATAAGTTCTTTAGCCACGACGGCATCTAGATGAGCAGCACAAGGAGGGTACGATGGCAGTCACAAAGACTTCTTCAAAATCGAAGACGCAATCTCCTTCAAATGGTCAGGTGTTTGGTCCGCACTTCGTTGGCAAAGATGTAAATCCTTACGATCAAGTGAAGTGGGCGCAACGCTCGAGCAAAATTTCTTCGGCCGATGGCAAAGAAGTTTTTGCGATGAATGCAGTTGAAGTTCCTGAATCGTGGTCGCAACTAGCGACTGATATCGCTGTTAGCAAATATTTTAGAAAAGCTGGAGTGCCAGGCATTGGGCACGAGACTTCGGTTAGACAACTTGTGCACAGAGTTGCGCACACGATTAGAAATGCGGGCGAAGAGCTTGGCGGATATTTCGCTTCAGATGAAGATGCTGAGCAGTTTGAAAAAGAACTGACGCATTTACTCCTTCAGCAAAAAGGTGCGTTCAATTCGCCAGTTTGGTTTAACACAGGACTCTTTCATAAGTACGGAATCAGAGGCAGTGGCGGAAACTACCGTTGGGACTCAAGCCTCAATGCAGCTGTAGAAGCTGATTGTGCGTATGAGCATCCGCAGGCGTCAGCTTGTTTTATTCAAAGTGTTGAAGATGATTTGATGTCGATCTTCAATCTTGCGAAAAACGAAGCGCGCATTTTTAAATATGGCTCAGGTACAGGAACAAATTTCTCAAAAATTCGTGGAGCGATGGAAAAGCTTTCTGGTGGCGGCTTGTCGTCAGGGCTTATGAGCTTTTTAGAAGTTCTTGATCGTGGAGCTGGTGCGACTAAGTCAGGTGGAACAACTCGCCGAGCTGCGAAGATGGTGTCACTTGATATGGATCATCCAGAGATCCGTGAATTTATTAATTGGAAAGTAAACGAAGAGAAAAAAGTTGCAGCCCTCGTCGAGGCTGGCTATTCGAGCGATTTTAATGGTGATGCTTACAAAACAGTTGCTGGGCAAAACTCAAATAACTCGGTTCGTGTTCCTGATGAGTTTATGAGTGCGGTCGAGCGTGACGGTGAGTGGCAGACAACTGCGCGCACTGATGGTTCAGTTGTGACAACTTATAAAGCGCGTGAATTGTGGAATGATGTTGCTCAGGCGGCTTGGTCTTGTGCCGACCCGGGTGTGCAATTTGATTCGACGATTCAGAATTGGCATACATGTAGCGCGACGGGGCCGATCCGTGGATCGAATCCTTGTTCTGAGTTTATGTTCTTAGACGATACAGCTTGTAACTTAGCTTCTTTGAACCTGACTAAATTTTTGCGCGAAGACGGAACGTTCGATACAGAAAGTTATCGTTATGCGTGTCGCGTGTTCTTTACAGCGCAAGAGATCTTAGTTGATTTCTCATCGTATCCAACAGAGCAGATTGCGACGAACTCTCATAACTTCAGACCCCTTGGTCTTGGCTACGCGAACCTTGGTACTTTGCTCATGGTTAAAGGTATCGCTTACGATAGCGAAGAGGGTTTTGCTTGGGCAGGAGCATTGACAGCGATTATGCATGGCGAAGCATTCCGTACGAGTAGTTTGATGGCACAAAGCAAAGGTGCATTTGCGGGTTATGCTGAGAACGCAAAAGTCATGATGGGTGTGATGAAGAAGCACCAAAAAGCTCTTGATGAAATTGATCGCGAAGCTCTCGACAAAACGGGCGGAGCGGGGCTCTTAGATGAAGCTTACAAAATTTGGAATGAGACTGTTGATTTAGGAACTCGCAATGGCTATCGCAACTCGCAAGCAACTGTGCTTGCGCCGACTGGAACAATTGGTTTGTTGATGGATTGCGATACGACGGGTATCGAACCTGATTTTGCGTTGGTAAAATTTAAGAAACTTGCTGGTGGTGGGCACTTTAAGATTGTGAATCAATCTGTGGCTCGTGCACTTAAGACTCTTGGCTACACAGACAAACAAATTCCCGAAATTATTTCGTACGTTGGTGAGCATATGACGATTGAGGGTGCTCCGCATTTGAAGGCGAAGCACTTGCCAGTTTTTGATTGCGCAAATAAGTGCGGCGAAAAAGGTCAGCGTTACCTAGCGCCAATGGCTCACATACGAATGATGGCTGCAGCTCAGCCTTTTATTAGTGGGGCGATTTCAAAAACGGTGAATGTTCCTAACGAAGCTAAAGTTGAAGACATTAAAAATATTTACGAAAAAGGCTGGAAGCTTGGTTTAAAAGCTGTTGCGGTTTATCGCGACGGTTCAAAACTTAGCCAACCACTCAGTGGCAAAGCGGATAAAAAGAAAACTTCTGTGGCTCAACAAGACGAGCCCCTCCAATATTCACAGAAGGATTTAGAAGAAGCTGTTGCGCGTGCGGTTGGCTTAGCTCCGGCTCGTAAACGAAAACTTCCGCAAAAGCGCCGAGGTCTTACGATCGAAGCGACAGTTGGCGGTCAGAAGATATTTTTAAGAACAGGTGAGTATGATGATGGTCGCATTGGCGAAATCTTCATTGATATGCACAAAGAGGGTGCGACGTTACGCTCCCTTTTAAACTGTTTTGCGATTTCTGTTTCGATGGGACTTCAGTACGGTGTTCCGTTAGAAGATTACGTCGATAAATTTACATTCACTCGTTTTGAACCGGCCGGACTTGTTGATCATCCGAATATTAAAACGGCGACATCAATTTTGGATTTCGTGTTCAGAGTTTTGGGGATGGAATATTTAGGGAAGACCGATTTTGTTCATGTGAAACCAGCAGCCGAAGATCTTGCGATTCATCGTTATGATGACGGCTCACAAACGGATTCACAGATGCATTTGTCGGTTGAAAAAGCTTCGTTACCCGAAAAGGCAAACGAGCACATCAAAGAGATGGATGCTCAGCTTTTGCGGTTAATGGGCGACGCTCCAATGTGCAGCACTTGCGGGCACGTGACTGTTCGTAATGGCAGCTGTTATCGCTGCCTCAATTGCGGCAATTCAATGGGGTGTTCTTAATTTTGTGAAAGGTCACTTAGGGCTGCCCTCACAGCCTTAAGGAACTAAATCAACAGCGCGGCTTAGGCGACGGGAGTACGCACCAGCCGCGCTTTTTTATTGCCCCCACCCAACGGTAGCTGCTACCAGAGTGTAGCAATGGTGTGTCATTGGTGGGGGTCCGCGTGAACGACTGGCGTAATTTCGATCTATTTAATCCGAGTGACGAACATAAGATGCTTCGCGAGACAGTGCGCGCGTTTGTTCAGACTGAAGTTGAATCGCAGGCTCTTGAGCACGATCGAAAAGAGATGTTCAATCTCCCGCTATTTAGAAAACTTGGTGAGCTGGGACTTTTGGGAATCACTGTCCCTGAAGCTTACGGCGGATCGGCGATGGATGCCGTTGCAGCAACGATCGTTCACGAAGAATTGTCGGCGAGTGATCCGGGTTTTGCTTTGGCGTATCTCGCGCACTCAATGCTTTCAGTAAATAATTTGGCAGTGAACGGAAGCGAAGAGCAAAAATCAAAATATCTTCCGAAGCTTTGCACTGGCGAACATGTTGGAGCGATGGCGATGTCGGAGCCCGCAGTTGGCACTGACGTTATGGGAATGGAGACGACTGCGAAACTTGAAGGTGACCACTACGTGATCAACGGTCAGAAGATGTGGATCACAAATGGTTGCATCGACGACCAAGGCACACCCGCTGATTTAGTTTGGTTGTACGCAAAGACCGGCGAGAAAAACGGAAAGCCGCAAATCTCGACGTTCATTGTTTTAAAAGGTGATCCTGGTTATGAAGTGGGTCAGAAGATTCGCGACAAAACTGGAATGCGCGCTTCGAACACGGCAGAACTTGTGTTCAACAACTGCCGTATTCCAAAAGATCGGTTAGTTGGCGCAGAAGGCTCGTCAGTTCATCACATGATGAGAAATCTTGAGCTTGAGCGTGTAACGTTAGCTGCGATGAGTGTGGGCATTGCTCGCAGATCACTTGAAGTTATGAATCGCTATGCGGCCGAGCGAACTTCGTTTAAACAGCCACTCAATCGCTTCGGACAAATTCAAAGACACATTGGCGAAAGCTTTTCTGAGTATCAGGCATGTCGCGCTTATTTGTACGATGTAGCTCGTCGTCTTGATTTGAATAAAGCGGGTAATCGTCTCGACTCTGACGGTGTAAAATTAGTTTCATCTACTTGGGCTAAGAATATCGCGGATCGCGCGATTCAAGTTTTAGGTGGTTACGGCTATGTGGGAGAGTATGTGGTCGAGCGCTTATGGAGAGATGCAAAGCTTCTCGAAATTGGTGGCGGCACAATCGAAGCTCACCAGAAAAATATAACCAGGGATTTAGCCCAGGACTCTTCGATATTAGGCTGATTTTCTAAACCAGACTTATAAAATCCATAAAAAAATTTTAAGTTGGTGTCGCCTTGACTCCCGGTTGTGGGTTCTCAAATTTAGAGAACCTAACAACGAGAGGAGGAGTGAACACATGGACGATATCAAAATTAAATTCCAAGGCTTTTCGCCAACAGAATTCACAGAAGCCTACTTCAACGAAGTACTTCAGCGACTTCATGAAGAGGCTCCCGCTTCAAGTTTCATAAAGGCCACTGTTTCAAAAGTGAACGAGGGCTTTAAAGCAGTCGTACAAATCAACTCGAGCGCGGGGCAATTTTTTGCGACTGCGCACGCTCGAAAGATTACTGATTTAGGGCATCAAATAGTTGCGAAGATGCATCGGCAGCTAGATCGGTGGAAGACGCTACGGCGCGATCACGAGACTTTGAGAAATCCACTTGAGTGGAGGGTCGATGAAAAGAGATCGGGTTAATTTACATCAATATATTTTAGCGATGATCGGACTCTTTGCACTTTTGGTGATCACAGAGAGCGCTTTATTTGGCTGGCCTCTGCGGTAGCTGTTGCTCGCGGGAGCTTTGCGCTTGCCGCGGGCTTTGTTGTTCGCGTGAGTTGAATCGCCGAGTAAGTTGTAACGGCAGTGATTATCATTAAACAAGCCATGTTCATCATGAAGAATTTCATGAGAAGCCTCCTTGATACTAAGAGGCTATCAGGTGGCAAGAAGGTTAATTGTCAGGGTTCTACTGCTTTTCGGTTAGGTACCGGTCAAGCAGGCTTCGGGAGTTGAGCTTAGCTCGCAGGACTGACAAGAAGATGAACACGCCACCTGTCTTTCGGTCCAGGAAGACGACTTCTCGCGGAGGTGCGCGAAGTTTAAAGTTAGAAATCAGACTGCCGACCATTTTCGTTAAGCGCTTCGGAAGATCGGTAGCTTTGTAATCGTAATCGCCTTCTTGAGTCACCGGCTCGGTCATCACAAAACAAAATTCAGCGAATATTTCTTTTAAGCGTTCGTCGTCGTTTGGCTCAGAGAATCCTAAAGCCTCTGCGGCCTTCTGAAGAGAGACTCTGTCTCGCACAAGAGACGCACGCACCATCGCACGATAGTTCTTTAGCCATTGCTCATCGAAAGTTCTTAGCGCACCGAAATCTAATAAAATGAGCTTATCGTCATAGTCAGACGCATCGCTTCTGTAATGGGAACCGGGTACTTTTTGGATGCGGATTTTGTAGTTGCCGATGTGGGGGTCGGTTTGGACCCGGCCGAGTTTGAAGAGCTCTTGGTAGTATACTTCGAGGGCGATGAGGCCCAGAGAGTTTCGGCGCTCTTGTGAAAGTGCCGCAACTTCGGGGCTATCGACTCCGAAGCCTTCTTCGTAAGATGTCGCCAAGACTTTTGAAGTTGAATAGCGTGGGTAAGTTTTTGGAACGATGATTCGCTTGTCACCCTTGAGTGCTTCTCTGAAGTAATTTGTGTACTCAAGCTCTTTTCGATAATCAATTTCTTGCACGAGCATTTCTTTTACTTCTGTAAATAGCTCATCAAGGAGAGGCATGCTCGGAATTAGCTGAGCCATTCCAAAAATTCCCCGTAGCGTTCGAATATCGCTGTCGATCGCCTTTGCAACGCCTGGGTATTGAATTTTAAGTGCGATGCGCTCGCCAGTTTCGATAATAGTCGCTAAGTGAACTTGTCCAAGCGAAGCACTTGCGAGCGGAGTGTGCTCAATCTCGAGTTCTGAAAGTTTGTCAGCGCCGAGTTCTGCAACTAGCTCTTTTTTAATTGAGCGCCACTGAAGTGGGGGCGACTGGTACTGAAGTGATTTTAAAATTGAATTTACTTCTGGCGGAAGAAAATGCTCGCCGTACATCGAGAGCATTTGGCCGACCTTCATGAGGCTACCTTTAAGTTGCCCTAGCTCTGATGCAAGGGCCTTCACTTGCGCGAGCAAAAGATCTTGTAAGCGTTGCCCAGAGGCATCTTCTCCTGAAATTAAATTCCCGAGCTTGTGAGCTGCGATACGGCTACTCGCACCGAGTGATAACTTTGCGAGAGAAAAACCTCGAGACATCATACTTGATCGAATTGATTTTAAGTCTTTCTTAGCCATCTGATTCGCATTGAGTGAAATCACTCCACTGAGCAAAGTCGAAATTCTTTAAACTTAAAAGGCACTCTAAAGTTTGTTCAGCCGTTTCGATCATTGATTGAAGCGATTGAACGCGCTCAGGGCTCAGCCGAACTTCGCCTTCAGTTGAAAGGGGAAGTGATTTTGCAGCCGAAGAAACTCGGTTGAGCATGCGCCGTTCGCGCTTTCGTAACACTGCCGTAATTGTGTGAGTGATATCTGGATTCGCCGAGTAGGTCGTGGTGCCGTGCTCACTTTTTCCGGCTATTTGAATAACGTCGTGATCTAAAAGTTCGGCAAGCGACATGCTCATCAAAGCTTTTGAAACATCGAGTCTTCGGATCAGAGAGCCTGCATCAAGCGGTTCGTGCGATAGAAAAATATGAGTCCAGATTCGGCCATGAATGGTTTTAAAACCCCAATACTCCATAAATGCGCCCACTTGATCGGCAACGTCACTTAATTCTGGTGGTACTCGGAGTTTGTCCATGTCTTTAGTTATCATACTTTAATTACTTGTCCATCTGCGATTACCAGCAACTGATCGCCCTCCTTTTTCTTCACATCCACCCCTCCGGTAAAGAAGCTAAAAGCCGGAAGCTGTGCACAGTCCTTACGAATCCAAAAGCACGGCAGGCGAAGTGAGTCTCCTTTTCGGTAGAGTCGAGCCATGGGGTGCAGATGGCCGCTAAACACGAAGCGATCGGTGTTACTGACTTCGTCATGCGAAAAAATAAACTCTTCTTCAATTGTATCACCAGATTCTTCATCAATACGCCATGAAGGTGGGGCATCGAAGTGTCGATCATGATTTCCTAAAATCAGGTGGAAATAAAAGTTAGTACTTGCACGCCACTTCGCAACCTCATCGATAACCGCGGGGGTTAAACCTTTTGTAGAGTGAATCAGGTCACCCAAAACCATAAGTCGTTTTGCTTTGGTTGTGACAAGAGCCTCATTCAATCTTGCTAAGTCATCTTTAAGAATTCCGGCCGGAATGGGCACCCCGTGATTTTGAAATACTTCAGTTTTTCCCCAGTGGAGGTCGGCAGCAAAGAGAGTCGATTTTTCTCGCCAGAACATAGTTCTAGATCCCAGGAAGTCGAACGTCTGACCACGAATTGTTAAACTGATCATGAGAACGAACTCCACTGCTCTTTCATTTTCTCTAAGCGCTGAGAGAGAGTTTCGGTTGAAAGTCGTGCCGACAAACGTTCGGCAATGAGTGGGAATCCAAGCGGCGATGGCCTTTGGATATTTCGAATGCAAAGATCGCTCTTTTGTAGTCGCTCGAGCGTAGTGAGAAGGCGCGAGTTCTCAAGCTGCTTTTCGAGCACCTGACGCTCGGCTTGTTTAATGAGTAAATTGTGTTCGTCATATTTCCTGAAGACATCATAGAGGAGTGAAGAACTCACTTGAACTTGCCGCATCGATTTTTCTTTTCCCGGGAGAGTTTGCTGAACTAGGCCGGCGACTCTTGCGATTTCTCTGAACTCTGACTTCGCAAGTTCCGCTAAATTCATGCTGCGATGGAGGTCTTCGATAAGTTGATCAGTCGAGAAAAGAGATTTGGTGATAAATCTCTCGTACGGAAAAGGCTCGGGGCTTACAAGTTCAAAGCCGTAGTCGTTAACTGAAGCTGAGAAGGTCGCCGGCTTTTGGCTAGCAAGCCGAAGTGCGATGAGTGCAGCTAGGCCCTCATGAAGTGAGCGCCCGTCGAAAGGATAAATAAAGAGATGATGGCCTTCGCGAGTGACGCAAGTTTCTACAAGCAACTCGTTAAGGTGGGGGATCGCCGAGATTTTACGTTGCGCTTTTAGAATATGTTGCACGGCAAAGATTTCAGGGCCGATAAGTTGTCCGCGTTCGGCTTGATCTAAAGTTGATCTTAGGGCGTGTGAAAGAGAGGTCGAAAACGGAAGTCTGCTGCCGGCCCAAACAGAAACAAGAGCTGCGGGCTTTTTTGCAAGTTTGACTTGAGCTTTAAGGTCTTTCATTCGAATGAATTCTAAATTGCGTCCGCCAAAGACGAACACGTCACCTTTTCTTAAGCGCGAGATAAAGCTCTCTTCGATTGTTCCAATTTTTTTTCCGGCTTGAAAAGTAACTTGAACTCCGGCATCCGAAATAATTGTTCCGATGTTCATTCGGTGAAGTCTTGCAATTTTTGGTTTCTCAACGATGTAGCGTCCGTAGAACTCTTTGACTCGGTGATAGTTTGAGTAATTTCTGAGAGTAGCGCCTCCGCTGACTACAAATTCAATTGCCCAATTGAGCTCGTCTTTTGTGAGGCTAGAAAAGGAGTAGGCTGACGTCACTTCATTATAGATTTCTTCTTTGCTAAAGCCACCGCCGAGTGCGCGAGTAACTAAGTACTGAGTTAGAACGTCCATTGGTTTATTCAGTGAAAGTCGAGGTTCGATTTCCTTTCTCAATACTGCTTGTCGTGCCGCTGCTATTTCTACGAGTTCGAGTGCGTGAGTTGGAACAAAAAGCATCATGCAGCTTTCGCCAGGTCGGTGGCCCGATCGCCCAGCACGTTGAATCAAGCGGGCAATACCTTTGGGTGAGCCAATTTGAACGACGCGCTCGACTAATCCAAAATCAACGCCAAGGTCTAGAGACGAAGTACAGACAACGAACGAAATTCCGCCATTTTTAATTCCGTGCTCAACTCTCTCTCGCTCAGAGCGGTCGAGTGATCCGTGATGAAGGGCAATTCTCGAAGTCCATTCTGGTTTTATTTCGACGAGTGCTTGGTACCATCGCTCAGCTTGCGAACGGGTGTTCGTAAAAATTAAAGTCGATTTCTCTAGATCAAGCCACTCAGATAGAGGCTTAGTCATTTTGATTCCGAGATGACCGGCCCAAGGAAATGTGTCGAGCTGATCGGGAATCAACGACTCGATATGAATTGGCCTCGGCATTTCAGCTTGGATAATTCGAGGAGAACTTTTACTTCCCGAAGCAGCAAGCGCAGCCTCTTCGAGATTTGCGACGGTGGCAGTGAGCGCCCAAGTGCGAAGCTTCGGGCTAATCATTCTAAGTCTTGCTAGTCCAAGCTCCATTAGCGAGCCGCGCTTTGATTGAATCAGCTCATGCCACTCATCAACGATCACGCACTCAAGATTTTTAAATTGCTCAGCCGATTCGTTGTAGCTGAGCAAAAGTTGAAGCGACTCAGGCGTTGTGACTAGAATTTCGGGCAAGTTTATTTTTTGTTTAGCCCTTGTCGATGGCTTTGTGTCACCGGTGCGGCTTCCGACTGCGATTGAAAGTTTGAGGTCATCAATTGGCTTGCGAAGTGCGAGTTCGATGTCTCGAGAAACTGCTTTTAGCGGAGTGACGTATAAAACTCTTAAGCCAGAATTCTTTTTAAGATTCTGCTGCATGAGACTTGCAAGAGGCCCCATAAAAGCTGCATAAGTTTTGCCTGAGCCGGTTGGCACATGGATGAGGCCACTTTCGCCATTGAAATACGCGCTCCATGCATCGGTTTGAAACTGGTAAGGTGACCAGCCTTGCTGCTTAAACCAGGGGTTCATGTAGCAGCTCTCTTAAAGTCTCAATGGTATCTGCATCTTTTGGTTTTTTGTCTGATCGCCACTTCGAGATCCGAGGGAATCTAAGTGCGATGCCTGCTTTGTGTCGCGGAGATTCAGCGATGCCTTCAAACGCAAGTTCGAATACGTGCTCGGGGTCGACTGATCTTACGGGGCCAAACTTATCTTTTGTGTGACGTCTGATCCAGTGATCTAGCTTTCCGATTTCTTCGTCGGTGAGGCCTGAGTAGGCTTTTGCAATCGGAACCAACTCTTCTTCTTTCCAGACTGCAAAAGTGTAATCAGTAAAGAGATTTGCTCTACGGCCTGATCCAGACTGTGCATAAATAAGAACGGCATCGACGGTGTAAGGTTCAATTTTCCACTTCCACCAATCGCCGCGTTTTCGTCCGGTTTGATATGTCGAAGTTTTTCGCTTTAGCATTAATCCTTCGACTTCGCGCGAACGGCTTTCTGTTCGTTTTTCAGCGAGTTCTGTCCACGAATCAAATTCAACAACCGGAGAAAGTTGAAAGATCTGTGATTTGCCATCGATAAGATGCTCAAGCTGCTTTCGTCTCTCAATCATCGGCATCTCTCTAAAGTCTTGATGTTCGTATTCAAGCAAATCGTAAAGCATGAATGCAGCAGGGGCGTCTGTGAGAATGGCTTTGGTGATTTTTTTTCGGCCAATTCGTTTTTGGAGTGTTGAGAAGGGGAGCACTTTACCATCGCGATAGGCAAGGACTTCACCGTCAAGGACAACGCCTTCCGGGAGCGTCAGAGCTGCTTGGGCTATTTCTGGAAAACGTTCGGTAATCAGCTCTTCGCCTCTCGACCATAGATAGACATCTTGACCGCGGCGTATGAGTTGGCCGCGAATTCCGTCCCACTTCCATTCGGCTTGCCATTCACTGGGTTCGCCAATCTCTTCAATTTCTTTTTCGAGAGGTGATGCAAGAAAAAATGGATACGGTTGCGATTCAACTTTTAGATTGCTGCCTTCTTCAAAAAGTTGATCGAAAGCTTCAGGGTTTGGCTCCCATTTTCCCATCAGTCGGTGAGACATCTCGGCTGTCGTAAGGTTCGTACCTTTAATCTCTGAAACCTTTGCGAGAGCTCTCACAACCAATGTTTGCGAGACTCCCACTCGAAATGCACCAGTGAGAAGTTTATTGAGAATAAAAATTTGAAATTCATTTAGCTCTGACCACCACCGAAGAATGCTTGCGCGCTGTTCTTCGTGTTCCATTTGCTTTAAGGGAAGAATGCGATCATGCATCCATTCGTGAAGGCAAAGTTCTTCAGCTTTTACCTCGGGATTAACGCCGCTACTGCGAAGCGAGCCAATCAGTAATGCGCAAAGCTCAGCCGTATCACCAACAGACGAGTAAGACTCAGTCACAAGCCAATCAGAAACTTTGGTTACTTGCATGGTCCAGGTTCGAAGGTCACCGCTGGCGATGAGACGCTTCACGCGCTGCCCAGTTAATAAATAAAGTGCCCAGGCTGCATCGGCTGAGTTTACTTCTGAGAAGTAGCGAGTCATCGCATCGACTTTTGCATTGGTGCTCGTGGTTGAATCTAGTTCGTTAAAGAGGCGAGCAAAGCGTTTCATGCGGTTGGCTCGACGGGCGACGAGTCTTCTTCTTCGCCGTAGTGTGTAGCAAGTGGTTCGGCCGAAATTCCTTGCTCCTTTAAATGCCTTACCAGAGTTTCTGAATAGCCGTGAGTAGCGAGAACTTTTTTTGCACCAGTTTCTTTTGCAGTTCTAACAAGATCGAAAAAATCAGCGTGATCCGAAAGCACAAAACCCTTATCAAATCCTTTTCGCCTTCTGTTGCCTCTTACTCGCATCCATCCACTGGCAAAAGCTGTGTCGACATCTTTGAAGCGCTTCATCCAAGTGCTTCGGTACGCTGAAGGCGGAGCAATAATCAGATCCGTCGAGAAATCATATTTTTTGTCCATTTCTGAAGGAAGCTTAGTTGGCAACATCTTGATGCCTTCTTCTCTATAGATCTTAGTAAGTGCTTCAACAGCTCCGTGCACAAAAACAGTTTTGTCAGTGAAGCGAGTGAGCTCTGAGAGAACTCTTTGCGCTTTACCAAGCGAATAGCAGAGAAGAAGTGATGGTCTTTTTTCGCTCGCATTGAGTTGCCACCAGTCAAAAATATCTTGAGCGATCTCTTCGCCGGTTTGCCAGCGATAAATCGGAAGAGCGAAGGTTGCTTCAGTGATAAAAACATCGCACGGCACGACTTCGAATGCGTCACAGCTCGGATCATCGCTTCTTTTGTAGTCGCCTGAGACAACCCAAACTTCTCCGTCGCACTCGACTCTAATTTGCGCTGATCCGAGGATGTGGCCTGCGGGGTGAAACGAAACTTCGACATCGCCAAGTTTCTTTTTCATCCCCCAAGGGAGTGCATCGACTTTTGCAGTTTGCTCTTCGTCTCGTAGACGATGGCGCGTGAGCTTTAGGCCTCGCTCTGAGCAAATATATTTTTGGCTGCCCCATCTCGCATGATCGCTGTGAGCATGCGTAATTAGTGCAAGCGGCACAGGCTTCCATGGATCAACATAGAAACCTCCGCGTTCACAAAAAAGTCCACACTCATTGACTCGCAACAACGGAGCGATAGTATCCCCTTATATGCGCAGCATTTTTTGGTTTCGCCGCGACTTGCGACTTCATGATAACACCGGACTTTACCATGCACTTAGTGGTGATCATCCTGTTGTCCCAATATTCATCTTCGATACAGATATTCTTGAACACCTAGAGGATCGCGACGATGCGCGAGTGACTTTTATTCACGATCGGCTGCAGAAGCTCTCTGGCGAGCTCGAAAAAATGGGATCAGCGCTGAAAGTTTATGTTGGAAAACCTGCGAAGGTTTTCGAGGAAATTTTTAGCTCAGCGGAAGCTCAAGACGGTTTAGGAAAAATTGAAACCGTTTACACAAATCACGACTACGAGCCAAGTGCGATTTCGAGAGACTTACAGGTGCAGCGCCTATGCATGAAAAATGGTGTGCGTTTTGAAAGCTTCAAAGACCAGGTAATTTTCGAGAAGCTTGAAGTTTGTAAATCTGATGGCAAACCGTACACGGTCTACACTCCCTACAAAAACAAATGGAAAGAAGTTTTCGCTGAGCGAAAGAGAGCTAAAAAATTGAGCCTTTTTCCTTCAGAAAAATTAACTTCGAACTTTGTTAAATCATCTTCGAAAGGTTTAGGCGGCGCTAAAGGCAAATTGCCTACGCTAAAACAAATAGGGTTTGTGCGATCATCGATTGAGGTGCCTGATCCTGACTTTTCAGCTTCGCTTTTGAAGAATTACGATAAAACTCGAAACACTCCTGGAATTCGCGGAACAAGTCGCGTGAGCGTTCATTTACGTTTCGGAACAGTCAGCGTGCGAGAGTGTGTGGCGCTTGCGCTTAAGCACAACGACACTTGGCTGAACGAGCTGATCTGGCGAGAATTTTTCATGCAGATTCTTTTTAATTTTCCTGGTGTTGTTGAGAGCCCTGCTAAAGAAAAGTACGCGAGCATTAAATGGAAGAATAATAAAAAAGATTTTGCTCGCTGGTGTGAAGGTAAAACGGGCTTTGCACTAGTTGATGCTGGAATGCGCGAGTTAAATGCGACAGGTTTTATGCATAATCGCGTGCGAATGATTGTCGGAAGTTTTTTAGTAAAGAATCTTTTGATTGATTATCGCTGGGGCGAAGCTTATCTCGCTCGTAAATTACTCGATTTTGATTTGTCTGCGAACAACGGTAACTGGCAGTGGGTTGCCGGCACTGGTTGCGATGCGGCTCCTTATTTCAGAGTGTTTAATCCAGATACTCAGCTCGAAAAATTTGATCCTGACTTGGTTTATGTTCGTCAGTGGATTCCCGAATATGGCACTGACGATTATCCATCACCTATGGTCGATCTTGCCGCGACTCGCATTGCTGCGATCGCAGCCTATGCCGAAGCAGTAAAAGCCTCCGACGATTAAATCCACTCGTAGTTAAACGAAATACTTACGCGGTCCTGTTTGGAAGAGTTCGCCGGAACTTCGTGGCGAAGCCAGCTCTCGAATAGAATTACGTCGCCAGCACGAGGAGCAAGGCTGACGTGGCGTTGGTTGTCAGTGCGAGAATTTTCTTCGCGAGGAGGAGAGGCCATGAATTTTGACATTCGTGGATCTTCGAGTTTCAGAGCGCTTGTTCCTTTTGGAATTGAAACATAATACGTGCCGCTGATGACTGAGAGCGGGTGCAAGTGGAGTGAGTGATTCACGCGAGCAGGCATGATGTTGATCCAGCAAGTGCTCATCGCTAATTTTCCACCACCTAAATCCATCTGCAAATTTTTTGCATATGAACGAACATGCTTGTCGAGCTTTGAGCGAAGTTCTGCAAACGTTGGTGAGGTGTCGAACAAGTTGTTCATTGATGCGTAAGAAGTGTATCCGCCTACGTAGTGTGAAGAGGACCATTTTTGGCCTTCTTCATCGATGTCGCGATAGATGTAGCATTCGCGAAGCAATTCTTTATTTAGCTTTGATGAGCCAGCGCTAGGTGCAATTGGATTTTGATAAACAACAGTTGGGAACAGATTTTTAAAAGCCATAGTAGGCGCAAACTAGCGCCTACTCTTGATTTTGACAACTAAGACTTCTGAAGGAGCGGGCGGCCGATCAATTGAATCTCACCTTCGGCTCGCGCAGAGCTAATCTCGCGCTCAGGAGTCGAGCTAGAAACTCCTGCAGAAGAAGAATTCGACTGACAGAGAATTTGATCGACAGCGAAGGCATCCTTGAACTCAGAAAAATTTACGTTCCGAAGTGCGATGAGACCTTCGAGAGCAGAAGATGCGTCACCGACCAGGGTTTTAAGTTTCTCTAAGCGATCAGGTGAAATGTCGTTTGCGATCTTTGTTTCAAGTGGAACGCGCTCGAGTGCCTCTTGTGCTCCTTGAATGCGGCCGAGGAGTCGCTTCTCGCGACCACGCAAGACATTCAGAATTACTTGCAGAACGTCGTGGTTAACCGAATAAAGATTTGTTCCCCGATCGCTCTTTCCAGCTTCCGTGATCACTTCATATTCGAGAAGTTCACGAACCGAAATGCTCACTAAGGCTTTCGAAATTTTCATCTGGCGGACTAAGTCAGCCGAATCGAGAGGTTTATCTGAAAGGAAAAGCTGAGTCCAAATGCGTCCGTGAACGCGCTTAAAGCCCCAGTAATGGATAAATTCGCCGATTTGTTCTGAAAGCTCCTGAAGTTCTGGAAGTTGTGTGCTTGAATTTGCCATGTAACTACCTGCTTTCTTGTGTAGTTCATCACATAATGAACTATCAAAGACTTATGAAAAGTAAGTCTTTTCAATAGTATAATTACATAAAACCAGCTATTGTTCAAGCTGCTTTGAACTATAAAATGTAAGTCAATGAAACTCCAAAGCTTTTTCGCTTTGGTGGGGTGTGGTAGGAGTACATATGAACATTCTATTAAGTGGCGCAACAGGTTTAATCGGCCAAGCTGTCGGGCAAGAGTTGGTGAGACGAGGCCATTCAGTTATTGCGCTGTCTCGAAGTGTAGCGAAGGCAAAAGAGACGCTTACTTTTCCGTGTGAAATTCGTGAGTGGAAAAATTACGACGTAGCACCACAGTTAGAACCCAACGACAAAGTAGATGTGGTCATTCACTTATCTGGTGAGTCGGTCGCCGAGAAACGATGGTCGACAGAGCAAAAAGAAAAAATTCGAAATTCTCGATTGATCGGAACACGAAATTTGATTCGAGCACTTGAATCGCGTAGCGAGAAACTAAAAGCATGGGTGCAAGGTTCAGCGATTGGTTTGTATGGAGATACGAGCGACCAAGTTGTCGGTGAAGATCAAGCGCCCGGCTCAGACTTTTTGGCTAAAGTTGTAAAAGATTGGGAAGCAGAAGCTGATTCGTATGCTCAGAAGGCAAAGCATCGGATTGTTAAAATTCGAACGGGAATTGTTTTGGCTTCGAATGGTGGTGCGCTAACAAAGCTGTTTGATGTTTTTCATCGAGGAGTTGGCGGTCGGTTAGGCGATGGACAGCAGTACATGAGCTGGATTCACCTAAATGATATTGTAAATTTATTCGTCTTTGCTGCAGAGAATGCTCAAGTGAGTGGTGCCGTGAACGGAACTGCGCCGGAGCCAGTCACCAACAAAGAACTTACATCAAAATTGGCTTCTGCTCTCGGAAGATTTGAATTCTTGCCGGTTCCTAAGATCGCATTGAAATTAGCGATGGGAGAGATGTCTGAAGTACTTCTAGCTTCAACAAGAGCGAAATCGCGTGCACAAGAGTTAGGTTTCAATTTTCAGTTCGAAAAACTTGAAGATGCAATCGCTGACTTATGTCGTGGTATGGATGACGGCAGTCGAGTTATTGAATCTGAACAGTTCGTTGATGAATCGTTAGAGAAAGTTTTTGAGTTTTTCTCGAGCGCAAACAATCTCGAAGCACTAACTCCGCCATTTTTGAATTTTAAAGTTTTAGAATCGAGCACGAAAGATATCGGTCAGGGGACATTGATCGATTATCAATTGTCACTCCATGGGATTCCGTTGAAATGGAAAACTCTGATTGATCAGTGGGATCCTCCTCATAAATTTGTTGATACGCAGCTTCGTGGGCCTTACACAAAATGGCATCACACGCATACATTTGAGAAACTAGGTAAGGGTACTTTGCTTAAAGACCGAGTTGAATTTAAGGTGCCCCTTGGTTTGGCTGGTGACTTAACAACAAGTTGGAAAGTCGTCGGCGATGTGAATACAATCTTTGCGTATCGCCACAAAAAGATTTTGGAGCTATTCAATTGAGTTTAAGAGTTTCAACACTCGCAGTAGGTACTGAAGTCACCGATGGGCAAATTGTCGATCGTAACTCGGCAATGCTTTCGCAATTGTCTGTTGATCTAGGGTTTTCAGTAGTTGAGCATCGGGCGGTACCAGATGATCGCGCGATGATCACGCTTGCGCTTAAAGAACTTGGTGCGAAATCTGATATTTTATTTGTGACTGGTGGCCTAGGGCCAACGAGTGATGATTTCACTCGAGAACTCATTGCCGAGTTCATCGGTTCGACTCTCGAGTTTCGAGAAGAGTCTTGGCAGCACGTATTAGATACTCTTGCCTCTCGTGGTGTCGCTGCTCGCGACGCTCAGAAACAACAGTGTTATTTTCCTCCGCAAGCCATTGTTTACAAAAATCCGGCTGGCACAGCTAATGCGTTTGGTGTGGTGAAGGGTAAGTTAAAAGTTTTTGCGCTGCCGGGTCCACCGATTGAAATTATGGCAGTGTGGAATAGTTCTTTAAAATCAGAGCTAGAGAATTTAGTTCCGGAGAACGAACGCGAAGCTTTAAATATTTGGCGCTGCTTAGGCAAAGGTGAATCAGACATTGCGGAGCTCGCAGAGCCAATCGTAAAAGCTGCGGGCTTGCGAGTAGGGTACCGAGCCCATGCTCCCTATGTTGAAGTCAAAGTCTGGAGTAGTGCTACTGATTCAGCTGAAACAATAAAAGATACTTTTAAGAAATTAGATTCAGTTCTCGGGCCGTATATCGTGAATCGAAATAAAGAAGATCTTGCGCGCGATTTTCTTTCGGCTGCTGTCAGCGCAAGTTTCAAAGACTTAAGAGTCTCAGATTTTGCAACAGCGGGGCTTCTTTCGGAGCGACTCTTCACGTTTGTTCGTGAGGGGAAAATTCCGCTCGAGCTCACGGTTGAAACATCTTCTAAGTCATCGTCGATGGCTTTATCAGAAGGCTTGCAGTTGATCGTAGATGCGAATTTAGCCGAGCAAAAGTGGATAGTGACACTTAAGAGCAAGTCTATGCAGCTAGTCCATAGTGATGTGCGACCGATCTATAACCATAAAGTAGAATCAGAGCGTGGCCGCAAGTACATTTGCGAGAAAGCCTTACAGATTGCTCTCACGGCACTTGCTAAAAAGGTTTAAAACAGACATAAGTTTTAGCCAATGGCCCAAGGTTACTTTCCTCATCCAACTCAATTTAAAATCGGTGCTAAAGAGCTCAGCGCTCAGCAGGTGATCGATGTGCTCAGCGAGTTTCTGACTCCGGAGCGCCAGGCTCGAGTTGCAAAAGTCGTTGAAGAAAGAACTTATGCTGTTGTTCCTGTACTCGAAGATATCTACGACCGCGGAAATACGAGTGCGGTTTTAAGAAGTGCTGAGGCGATGGGCTTTCAAGCAGCGCACATCATTGAACTTGGCGAAAAGTTTAAGTCATCAAACCGAGTAACGTCAGGTGCAGATAAATGGCTTGATGTTGTGAAGTGGAAGTCGACCAAAGAATGCGTGATGCATTTAAAATCTAAAGGTTACCGCGTTCTTGCAACTCACCTTGATGCGAAGGCAAAGCCGATTGAGCAAATTGATTTTTCAACTCCGGTTGCGTGGGTTCTCGGAAATGAAAAAGAAGGTATCTCTAAAGAGATGCAAGAGCTTGCTGATGAGACGGTGATCATTCCAATGAATGGATTTGTTCAGAGTTTTAATATCTCTGTGGCGGGCGCCATCAGTTTTTATCACATTCACCGAGAGCGTATTCGCTTGTTCGGAAAAAACGGCGACCTCACTGATGAGCAAAAATTAATTCTTAAAGCGCAGTTTTATCTGCGTACTCCCGACAATCCTGAACAATTAATCGAAAAATATTTGAGCAAAGTTTAAAGGCTGCGGCGATTCTTTATCGTTTGTTCTTCTTGCCGTAGAACACGCTGTCCTTGTTCGTAGCCCGGCATAAAGCGTTTCTCGAGATGGTCAGGGCAAACTGCCATATATTGCGTACCCGCACGACCGATTTCAAAACCAGATTGATTTGTGCAGAAGTCGACCAAGCCAGCGTTTCGGCCGTTGACGTAGAGCTCTGAATTTGGCTTTTCGCCAAATTTGCACTCTTCAAAGTGTTCAGCGAGTGTGTTGGCGGTCTTGCCGAGTGCACCGTCTCGACGGCCAATTTCAAACCAATCTAGTCCCTGACAGGGAGTCGCAGTGATCAGTCGGGTCGAAGCGCAACCGCTGGTCAAAGTAAGAGCGATAAGTAGAACGATTTTAAGCATCATTTATGGACTCGATCTAGCTGGAAACCACGAGCCCGGGCAAGTTAAAACTTGCGTCCGCCAGGCAAGTCGGGCAATTTCAAATAGCCAATGAAAATCGCACTTTTACACGATTCTGTCTTACCTCCAAAAACTTACGGCGGCATCGAACGTATCGTGATGGCGCTTGCGCAAGAATATACGCGTCTCGGGCACCAAGTTGTGGTTGCTTCGCGAGCAGGTAGCGACATCAAAGATTATGAATTTGTTGAGCTACCGAGTGACTATCTTGAACGAGATGCAAGGTCGTGGCTTCCGAGCGACGTGGACTTTCTTCACAGTCACCAACGGACAGGCGTAAAGCCATCTCTCCCGTTCGTAGTAACGATTCACGGAAACGGGAGTCGCGATGAAAAGTATTTTCGAAATACGAACTTCTTAAGCGAGAGTCACTGCCGCAATCATAATGGCAAATATTTCGTCTATAACGGTGTTGATCCGACTCGCTACAAGTACACTGAAGAGAAGCAAGGCTACTATGTCTTTTTAGCTCGTACGACTTGGCGAGTGAAGAATGTGAAGACTGCAATTACTTGGGCAAATGATTTGGGAGTCAGGCTTGAGATCATGGGTGGCAGCGGAGTTTCGCGCGGTAACATTCACTATAACGGCTTGATCGATGAAGCTCAAAAAGTTGAGTTACTCAGAAACGCTCGAGCGCTGATTTACCCAACAAACTGGGATGAGCCTTGTGCAGCTGCACCTCTTGAAGCATTAGCGTGCGGCACTCCGGTGATTACTTCTGCTAATGGCTGTATGCCAGAGCTAGTTCGAGAAGGCACAGGAGTTGTTTGTCACAACTACTGGGATCTTTTAGAAGCGCATGAAAAACTTAATTTTATTTCTCCAAAAAAATGTCGCGATTCGATCGAAGAATATTTTTCGTTAAAGAGAATGGCTGCGGACTATCTAAAGTTAATCGAAAAAATTCTTCAAGTTGGCGAACTTGATCACGAGCCTCGATATAGTTTCGATAAGAAATCGGTAGAGCTTTTGTATAAGCCGACTTTAATGAATCGTCTTAGCGTCGCCGTACGAGGAAAGGTTTAACATGAAAGTCTTCGTCACAGGTGGAGCAGGATTTATCGGCAGCCATCTTTGCAAGCTCTTGCTTGATCGCGGTGACAGTGTCACGGCTTACGACAACTTACTCTTAGGAAAAAAAGAATTATTAGCGCCGTGTTTTCCAAATCCGAAATTTAAGTTCGTTGAAGCTGATCTTTTGGATATGGCGACGCTTGAAAAAGAGATGCGTGGCCATGATTTAGTCTTTCACTTGGCTGCTAACTCAGATATTTCGCGTGGCGCAGAAGTCACAGACATCGACTTTAACAACGGGACTATTGCAACTTACAACACTCTTGAAGTGATGAGACGTCTCGGAATTAAAGAGATGATCTTTTCGTCTACGTCGGCGATTTACGGAGAAGCTTCGGTTAAGCCAACCCCAGAGAACTACGGGCCACTTTTTCCAATTTCTTATTACGGCGCTAGTAAACTTGCTTGCGAAGCCTTGTGTACGGCGTTTGCCCACAACTGCGGAATGAAGATCTGGGCTTACCGTTTTGCAAACATTGTTGGATCTCAGTCAACTCACGGTGTGATCGTTGATTTCTTAAAGCGTTTAAGAAAAAATCCTGCGCAGCTCGAGGTTTTGGGTAACGGAACGCAAAGAAAGTCTTATTTGCATGTTGAAGAGTGCATTGCAGGAATGCTTTTCGGTTACGAAAATTCGAAAAAAGAATTTCAGCTTTATAACTTAGCTAGCGAAGGTGTTACCGAAGTTCGCTTTATCGCTGAAGAAGTTTGTCGACAGTTCGGCGAGAAGACTGGCCCAGGAAAAGGCCAGCTGCCTTCGATTAAGTTCGGAGAAGGCGATCGAGGCTGGGTGGGCGATGTGCCTTACACTTTCCTTGATGGCTCAGCTTTGTCCAAACTCGGCTGGAAACCTAAACTCGATAGCAATGCGGCAGTTCGCAAAGCAATAAGTGAGCTAGTATGAATCAAGCAGTTATTTTAGCGGGAGGGCTTGGAACACGCCTTCGACCCATTACCGAGAAAATTCCAAAGCCATTAGTTGAAGTTGCCGGAAAACCTTTTTTGCATTGGCAACTCAGTGAAGTGGCTTTGCAAGGAATCACCGATGTTGTTTTGTTGGTGGCTTACCTCGGTGAGCAAATCGAGCAGACATTCGGAAAAGGCGAAAAGCTTGGCCTTAACATTCGCTACGTTTACGAAAAAGAACCGATGGGAACAGGCGGCGCTCTAAAGAATGCGTTCGCGATGCTCAACGACGAATTCATTTTGTTAAATGGTGATAGTTTCTTATCGGCTCCTCTTTTAGAAATGCTTCAGAAATTAAAGAAGAGCGATAACGAAGTTTTGATGTCGGTTTATGATAACGAAGAGCCAACGCCGGTGCCGCTCAACTTAGAGTTAAGCGGAGACATCGTTGTAAAATACGAAAAGGGCGGAGGCGAAGCTGCTGGCTGCACCCATGTTGATTCGGGTGTGTACGCTCTTCGCAAAAAAGTATTACTGAGAACTAATCGAGAAAAATTTCAGTTAGAAGAACTTTGGCCAGATCTGATTGGTGAAAGTAAACTTGTTGCGTATCCGGTTGATGAGCGCTTTTACGATATTGGTACTCCGGAGCGCATAAAGGAATTCGAGGAGATCGTTAGTGATTATTTCTAGAACTCCTTTTCGCGTAAGTTTCTTAGGTGGCGGTACCGACCTTCCATCGTTTTATGAAGCTGAAGAAGGTGCGGTGCTTTCGTGTACGATTAATAAGTACATGTACATCACGGTGAATGATCGCTTTGACTCAAGCTATCGTCTTTCGTACTCGCAAACTGAAATCGTAGAATCAGTTGATCAAATACAACATAAGATTTTTAAATTCGTTCTCGGTAAATATGCTGGTGCTGCGCGCGAGCGAAACGGCGGGCGAGGGCTAGAGCTTTTGTCGATGGCCGATATACCAGGGGGCACAGGCCTTGGAAGCTCATCAACGTTCACGGTGGGCTTACTGCATGCAATGAAGGCCCATGTAGGAATGTTTCAGTCGGCTGAAGAGTTGGCAGCTGAAGCTTCGCGAATTGAAATCGAAGAACTCAAAGAGCCAATCGGCAAGCAGGATCAATATGCGGCGGCCTACGGTGGCTTGCAGTTTATTCGCTTTAAGCCAGACGGAAGCGTGTCGGTTGATCCAGTGATTTGTAATGCCGAGACTCGCTCGAACTTACAAAGCTCGATGATGCTTTTCTACACGGGCATGACTCGTTCAGCGTCCCAAGTGTTAGCTGAACAAAAGTCGAACACAGAAAGTAAGCGCGAGAATCTCCGCGAAATGGCTCGCCTCGCAGGAGAGATGAAGGCATCGCTAGAGCAAAATAAGTCGATTGCTGAATGTGGCAAGCTACTTCACGAAGGTTGGATGCTTAAAAAGGGTCTGGCCTCTGGAGTATCGGCTCCGCAGATTGATTTATGGTACGAACGCGCTTTGAGCGCTGGAGCCTGGGGCGGGAAGATTCTCGGCGCTGGCGGCGGCGGATTTTTGATGGTACTGTGTCCCCCAGACAGACAAGAGTCGGTGAAGGCTGAGCTCAGCGATTTGCGCCACATTCCGGTGGAGCTCGAAAGCCAAGGCAGCAAAATCATCTTCGTCGGCTAAAAAAAGGTACCAGGTTCCCTTTGCAGAAGCCTCGCGTTAAAGTGGTAGTGTCTGGCACCTTTAAGGAGTTCGAATGTTAACGGCAGCCCAATTCGCAGATCAATATCTCACAGAGACACTTCCGTTGTTTAAAGAATACCAAACTGAAACTTTTCAAAAAGCGATGGATGCAATGTGCGCGACTTATCAAGCCGGCGGCACGATCTTTCTTTGTGGCAATGGTGGTTCGGCTGGAACTAGCAGCCACATGGTTAACGATTTAAGCAAAGGCTCAATCGTTGAAGGAAAGAAGCGCTTAAGAGTTGTTGGCCTAGCCGACAACATGAGTTTGTTGACAGCGTATGCGAACGACAATGGTTATGAAACTGTCTTTGTTGAACAATTGAAATCGCTTTTTAAAAGTGGCGATGTGTTGATTTCGATTTCTTGCTCCGGCAATTCTGAGAACGTAGTGCGTGCTTCTGATTATGCGCGCAAGCACGGTGGCAAAGTCATCGGCCTTCTTGGCTTTTCAGGCGGGAAGTTGCTAGCGCTATCTGATTTTCCGATTCACTTTAAGTCGTACAACTATGGTGCCGTTGAAGATGCGCAATTGATGTTCTCTCACTTGTCGTCGCAATTTTTACATCAATATATAAAAGAAAAAGGGCCGGCCTTCGTTCCCGGAAATAACTAGAATCCCGGTATGCCTGTTAACGGGTATACCCGAATCCCTGAATATCAACTTAATCTGTTTTAAGAGGTACCCAGATGTCTGAAAAACTCTATGGCGAGATCGCCGTTGAAGAAGCTCAACTTGAGCGTTTTGAAAATCGCACCACAGTCCGTCGTTACGAAGTGGCATTTACATGTCCTGAGTTCACTTGTTTGTGTCCGCGGTCGGGGTTTCCCGACTTTGCTACGATTCGCATCAAGTACGTGCCGGATAAATACTGTGTCGAGCTTAAGTCGCTAAAGCTCTATATCAACGGCTTTCGTAACAAGAAGGTCTTTCATGAGGATGTAACGAACAACATCATCCAAGACCTTATTACGCTGTTGGATCCGCATGAGATTGAAGTCGTCGGGGACTTCACGGTTCGCGGGAACATACATACGGTCGTAACCGCAAAGCACACTAAGAAATAGGATCAGCCCGCAGGGCCTTGTCTTAGAGATTTCCGCGCTGGCGCGGAAATAGTCTAGAAAACTTCCTCGCAGCGCGGAAATTGACTTGCGCTGGTCGCAATAAAAAAGCGCAGACTTTTTAGGTCCGCGCTCGAGCAGGAACGGTAAACTTTGACGCCCGGCTTCTGCAAAGGGAACCGGGTACCTTTTTTTATTTTAGTTTTTCGATGGTTACGTAAGCGCCGGGTTTGATCGCTTGCTCGTGGCCGTTGATCGGTTGCACTTTCAAGATGGCTACGTAGTTACCAACTTCGATAACAGTGCCTATGGCTTCGCCCAAAAATGCTGTCGCCATTGTGTTTGGTCCTAAGCGCGACTCACATGGTTTGCCAGCCCAATCCCAGAACATGTTTTTGATTCGGAACTGATCGCCAATTTGAACATAAGCGCGTTTTCCGCCAGCAATTGCAATGTAGTCGTCATTATCTACGAGCGGAGAATCGATGACTCGAGATTCCCAAATGTCTTTCCAGCTACCAGTTTTCTTTTTCTCCCAAATGCCTACTTGCTTAAGGAGTTCAGAGATCACTGTGTCGAGACCTTTTGTCATTGCACTGCGAATCGTTGAAACGATTGAGCTCTTAAAGAAGAAGTTAATTCCAATTGGAATGCCAACTACAAACTGAATGGCGCCGCTAATGTCATAAGTATTCTTTTTTACAGGAACAGAAGCGATCAACGCATCTTGATTAGTTCGGCTGAAAAGTGGATCGATCGCATCGAATTGCATATCGAGGCGATTGCTCTTTAAGCTTAAGTTTCCGCCGATACCCGATGTTGGATGAGTGGTATTACCATTGTAACCAATCGTCACGCCGCCGCCAAAGTTTGCTTCGTACGCTACAACTTGACCGCGAAGTTTCACAGCAGGTTGGTTGTACTGACAACGTGGAACTTTGAATGGATTAGAAGGTTCTGTTTCTTCGGTCTTCATGTGACCGAGTGCTCCCAATGCCTGTTCGTACTCAGAAGTTGGCTTTAATCCCATGCCGTACTGCTTTAATAAAGCTACGTCATCGCTGCTCTCAGTCGTCATCAAAGGCTTGTTGCTGAGTTCGCCGCCGACTAGGACCGGCCCTTTCTCAGTTTCTTCTAAGACTTCTTCTAAAAAATTAGATTCTTCAAAGTATCCGTGTGCGAAAACTTGAGAATAGAAAAGAGCGTTTGCAACATAAGGAAAGTCTACGACTTCGCCACTTGGTAATGTCACTGGCTTTGCTTTAATGTTACCTACGTGAGCTCGCATCTTGATGTATCGTGAAGTTTGCGCCTGAGCCGGAAGGCTAATTTGTAGAACAAGAGTTGCCGCCAATGCTGCCGCAATTTTTTGTTTGTTGTTTTTAAGGAACATGGACTTGCCTCCAGGGTTACCCAATGTATTCGGTGATGCCGAGAATTCAATTTACGCGACCTGGGTCGCGATTAGCGACGTTGGCCTAAATAGAGGTAAGAGTTACGCAATATCCAAAGTGAATCATTATGAGACAAGCTAACTGCTTGTTATCGTTGAGGATCAAAAAATCTAGCAGTTATGAAAGTTTTTTGGGTCGTAAGGATGTTGAGCAGTTCTGTTAGGACTTTGAACCTGCGTCACAGCAATTGTCCGCGAAACCCCATACTGTAGCGGGTCTTACGTCGAGAGTGGAGTAGATCGGGTGAGCAAAACTGACTTCAATATCGTGGCTTCGCCAGGCATTTCGAAATCTAAATCTTGGGTTGGAGCTTGTCCAAATGTAACTGGGAATCGCTTTTCGCGAATGAGATTCTTTACGACCTTCGCAAATGAATCGTTTGTCCACTTCTCGTAGTTCGTTGAGAAGAGAAGCACACCTTTTGGAGAAAGAGCTCTCGTTGCAGCAAACATCAGCTCATCAATATCTTTTTCGATTTTGAAAACCGAATCTTTTGTTCGACCAAAAGACGGCGGATCACAAATGATGAGATCATAAGTGAGATTCTTTTTGGTCGCCCAATTCAAAAATTCACGTGCATCCATCGAGTAGAACGAGTGCTGAGCCTTACTCTTGTCATCGCTAGCAACTGAGATTCCGTTGAGTTCGAAGTTGCGCTTTGTCCACTCGAGAAAATTTTTACTGATATCAACCGAAGTCGTAGTTGCTGCGCCACCTAGTGCTGCAGCAACCGAAAATCCGCCAGTGTAGCAAAAAAGATTTAAAACCTTTTTGCCTTGTGCTTGCGATTGAATCCACCTGCGATTGTTTCGTTGATCTAAAAACAAACCAGTCGAGAGACTGACATCACGTCGGAATTCATAGTTCGCTTGTCCTTCTTTTGCATTCCATGCAAGCGGTGGAGCAGGCTCACTTGTTTCTTCTGGATTTTCATTCGGTGATTTGCCGCGATCCCAGCGAATTTGCAGTCGCCAGTTCTTCCATTCCACAATTTCAACGAGCGCGTCGATGTCTCGACGATCCTGTTCGTCGAGTTCTTCTCCCTCATTTGCAAACCACTGCAGAGAAATCACGTCGCCCAATTTTTCGCAGCGAAGTTTTCCGCCATCTGTGTGGATGAGGCGAACAGTATCGCCAAACTCAGAGAACGACCGCATGTAACGCTCGCGGCGATCAATTGCGATGAGCCACTTCATTAGTTGTTTGTTCTTTAAAAGATCTAAGTTTGCGAACAGTCGAGAAAGTGGAGTTGTGTGCGAAAGTTTTTCGCCGTCAATTTCAGCCTCAAGGGTATGGCTCTGAAGCATCAGCGTGTGAAACGAAGCGCCGCCGTGTTCTTTATCGCCTAGGACTGGGATGCCGGCACTCTGTGCGTGAAGTCTGATTTGATGAGGCTTGCCTGTGTCAGGCCTTGCTTCCCAGAGGGTGTAGCCATCTTGTTCTTTTAAAAGTTTGAAATGAGTAACAGAGTTAATCTGTTGCTCGCCCCTTGGTTCAAACGAGATGAATTTGCCCTGCTGCTTTGTGATGAACGACTGAACCGTGAAAGCTTTTGATCTTGGAATTCGGTGCGAAACAAAGACGTAAGTCTTTTTGACTTGTCCTTCTTCGAAAGCTTGTGAAATTTTTCCGGCAGCTTGTTTGCTTGTTGCGAACACGATGGAGCCAAAAGTGTCTTTATCGAGTCTGTGGCAGACCCAAACTTTTTTTCCTAAACGTGCTTCGAGATGTTCAGCGAATCCAAACGAGGGATCACCTTCAACGGGACTATGGGTAGAGATGCCAGCCGGCTTGTCGGCTAAGATTACGTCTTGCACTGTATGTACCTTTATTTTCGGCAGCTAGGGCAGACGCCGTAGAGTTCTAGAACGTGATGCGTGAGCGCGAATCCAAATTCTTTCGCCACTTTCTCCTGCAAGCGTTCGATCTCGACATTTTCAAACTCGACAATTTTAGAACATTGAATACATGTTAAGTGATCATGGTGATGTTTTGCCGCCCACTCGTATCGCGCTGGCATTCCGCCTAAGCGAACTTCGGTGACGTACTGATGCTCCGACAAAGTTCTCAAGAATCGATACACAGTTGCAAAGCCAACATCAGGATTACGTGCATTTACTTTTTCAAAAACTTCTTGAGCCGTGAAGTGGTTAGAGCCATTGCGAATGATATCTAAAATGAGCACACGTTGCTCAGTTACCTTAAGCCCAAGATCACGAATGATCTGCTTATGCGGAATCTTCTCTTTGCGATTGGTCTTAATCAGCGGCGATTGAACATTGCTAACAGGAAGTGCACTTGTGAGGACGGATGACTGTTGTGTTTGCTGGGCCATGGGGGAGTTTTTAGGCCTGAGGCCCCAGAGGGTCAAGTGAAATGACTATCATTCTCAACTTCGAAGGCGTCAGTCACCCTTTATCCACCATTAATTTGAGCTGAGGCTTGCTTGAGTGAGTCGGATTCGTTACTTTGTTCGCTCTTACCTAGATGCAGCCGTAGCTCAATTGGATAGAGTATCAGGCTTCGAACCTGAGGGTTCCCCGTTCGACCCGGGGCGGCTGCACCACTTATAAATTGTTGGATCTATTTTCCGTAAATTTGTTTCGGCGTACGCGCTACTGGTTGTCAGAAATATTTAGGTGAAATCCAACCGTACCCCACAAAGGCGTAATGCACGAGATATAGTGTGAGCCAGGCTTGAAAGCTTTCGCAGCCCAGATAAATCGTCTTGATGTTACATCGTTGACGGGCTGCTCACCGAGCCAGGCCGATACAGATAAATCGAATTGGTCCGAATAACTATATGTGCATTCTGCTGAGTAAAGCTGCGACGAGGTAAGGGTCACAACGATAGGCTGGTCGATTTCTATATTATGCGAAGTAAACTGATTCTCGAGACCAAGCCATACGCAACCCTTAGGTGGGCAGCTAACATTTGAAGACAATGCTCCTGCGATAACTTTGATTGTCGCATTAAATGAACGTGATGGAACACCGCTTTGATTGAGATATCGCATTCGAAGTGGATGCTCGCCAATTGAATGATGTGCGGCCGTAAAAATTGTCCTGATCATTCCCTGTGGCACCGGCGACTCAAAGCCTGATGTCATCGTCATAGATGAGCTTGTTAGGCTATCCATTGCGCCAATCGTTTCCCAGCGACCGCCGTCGACAGGGAGTTGAACAGCCAAACTCTGTCCCACCTCAATTGTTACAGTGCGCCCATTGTCGATTTCTTCTAATAACATTTCGGGAGTGCTTTGCTCGAGATCTTTTACTCCTCCGGTTGAAACAGCCGTCAGGCCGCTTGAGCCCGGCGTTTCAAGCCAGAGGCGAAGTTGCGTACCGAAGAAAACGTAATTCCAGCTATCCAGAAATGCGCCGCTCTGATCAAAGAAGTGAATCGAGTTTTTACCGTTTTCAGATTTGAGTGAGAAGCGACCTGTTGCATTTATTTTTTTAGATGGTGGGCATGTGGCTGCCCAGCAATCGCGTGTGCCGACCTGTCGAGCGAATGTTCCGTCTTTCGCAAGGTTTAGAGACAACATGCCTAAGCCACCACTATTGTTCGGATTTTTTTTGTATGAGATCAGGCGATAGAACCCAATTGGCTCTTGAGAATTCTTTTCTAGTTTCGAATGGGCAAACGAACCTGATGTCAAAGTGAGTGAGCAAATAAAAATCGGGAGCAAAAGTTTCAGCATTTATCAAATCTCCGCCGTAAGTTGCTTAGACTCACGGTAAGACGATATTTAGCTCTAATCAACTCCCGAAATAGCTTAAAATCGCTCCTGATCAGTTCTGACTAAATTTCTCATCGATAGAAAGAAATTACTCAAAGCTTACGGAACCCGATTTCAAGTTGTAAGTAGCTGGCTCGATTCGGAGTTGGCCCGAGCTAATTTTTTTACCGAGCAAGGGTGAGCGGGCAGCTAAGTCGCTTGCGACTTTTTCGGGATTACCGCAATCGCTATTGCCTAGAACAACTAGAAGTTGTGTTCCAAACTTATCGACTGCTTTCTCGAGAGATGAGATCGCATTTTGATCGATTTTCAACTCATCAGTTCGAACGACGTAAATTTCGCCAAGCTTCTGATCGAATACTAATTCAGGAGGCATTCGCGAATCACTACATGCAAAAACTGTTGAGTGAGGCTTTTCGCCGAGTGCTAAGCGTGCGCGGTCTGCTGCTGAGATTCCGTCGGCGCGCACTCTTTGTGTTGCAAATCGAGTGTTGCCATTTTTCATCCAGCCCAGTGCCTTTTCGGCGGAAACATTCGCCGCGCCAAATGCTTTAGAAGCTGGTTTGCGCTTTGTACGTGCGGGTGCGGTGCCGAATTCTTCTTCGAGCAGAAAATCCTCGTCGGTCTCGGGCTTGAGCGCGGAAGTGACTTCTATTTCTGTTGAATCAAGTTGTAGTTCAGAAGAATCCGAATCTAGCGCGAGATCGAATGCGTCTTGTTGATCTTCTTTTTGAAAGCCAGCGCACGCCGAGAGAGTCAAGGCGAGCGAAGGGATCAAAATAAGTCTAAGAGATCTTAAGTTCATTCTCACTCCTGTATTTGTGGTTGATACAAAAGCGTAAGGTGACTGAACTCAAGTGTGAAGATCCTGGCCTTCTTTTTTTCGAAAACCCGGACCGCGCATCCCGCAAAACCCATTGTGGTGGCTGCTGACAGGGGCATGCACGGCCTGCATTAAGTTCTAAGGTCTGGCTTTTGGCGAGTCCGAAACTAATACAGCTTTTGCAAAATTAAATCGGAAGTAGAGTCTTGGTAGGCTGCAGAAGACGGATCGATTCGCAGACTAAACTTTTCGTCTGGTAGTGGAACAAGATTGGTAGAAACACTGCTGAATCCTCCGCCGTTACTTCCGCTATACCAGTAAGGTCCGCCATTTTTGATAGTAAATCCAGAAGAGGCTACGCGGCCTTCGCCCATGTCTTCATAGTACTCGCTCATCTCGACGAAAAAGATTCTTGTCGGTGAATCTCCGTGTCGAATCAGAAGTGTTACAAGGTCTCCTCTCAAATCTAGATGTACAATGTCGCCAACAAAAATACGGTGATGAGTGAGTGGACTTTTTATTTCAATAATTTTGTAAATTCCTGCGTATGAATCGAAAGTGGTTGCTGCGAGTGCAGCTGGGCTTGAGAGAAATAGAAGTCCAACAGCACCCAATAGAAATGCGGATCGAAAAATCGAAATGAAAAACATAATACCTCCAGTAAAGTTTGTGAATCACAATGCTTTAACCGAGGTAGCGCTACACTCTGGACAAAACTTCTGATTGAATACAGACGTAGCTGAAGATCGTCAAAGAAAAACTACTTTTCGCTGTTACTTTACTCAAAGGCAGTGAGAGCTGAGCCAGTCGGATTTTTTCTGGTCGTTGCTCACGAACGTAGATCTCACTACGCACTGGCCCCAGGGCATTTGTTCATTTTTTATGTATTCGACGTGCAGCCAAATTTTTGGAGAATAAACACAGTTTGGAAAAGGCGAGCCGGGTTCTACTCGGAAGGCCTCAATTTTCATTCGCTTGACGCCGTCTTTAACTTTAGCCGTCAAGACTTTTGAGACAATCTGAAGATCTGCGCCGGTCATCGGCATGTTTGCTTTAGCCATTCCCATTGCTGCTTCAGCGACGCGATCGGAGCATTCGAAATCACCTGCATACAATGGGCTCGAAAATATAAAGGCTGCGATTAATAAAAAGTGTTTCATACATTTCCTCTGAATATACATCTTACCGCCACTACTTTGCGTTGCAGGTGAATGTCCAAACCGTTTCACGAACCTTTTTGAAGTTCGGTTGAGTAATTGTGCCGAAATTCTTCTCGACGCGTCGTTGTGCATTGAAGGTGACCTTTTTAATTTTGTTATCGTTCGGGTTGATATAAAAAAGAGTTTCTAGATCGTCGCGTTCGCCCGGGTTGATTTGGAAATTCCACAATGATAGGTACCGAACAACATGAAGCCCGCCGTCCTCGTAGATGGAGAGCCAAGTTCCTCGCGTGTCAGTCGGTTTTTCAGGGCAGCTAAAGTAGTTAGTCACGTTGTTAGCCCCGACGTTTTTGTTGCTGCTCTTATGTGGGACCATAGAGTAGCGAATGTACCAATACGGCTCACCTTCGCAAGTGAGTTGCTGACTTGCTGTAGGAGGTTCGATCTTTTTAGAGCAGTCGCTAAACTCAGTTTCATCTAGGCTATTCATCAAAGCTTGTGACACACCTGCTCCTTTTGCGTTATTGAGCTGTTCGGCAGGTTGACCGCTTGAAGGTGCACTTCTCACTGCAAGCCGTTTTACGACAGTGTCTACGAGATAACTAGAAATCTGTTTTGAAACCGTATAATGCGAGATATCTCCGCTCGGAGTTTCAATGTTCGCGAGCCCGGCATACTCATGGTGAATGAGTTGATACTGTTCGGTTTCACCCAGCGCACTGAACTTTTGACTATCGCAAGTGATCAGCATCTTTGCGCCCTTGCGGTCAAACCTACATTCTTTCGCTGTTCCATTTACCTCTACTGGGTATCCTTTATCTCCCGGATGAACACATCTGATTTTTGCTGAGTCAGCAGCATCGGTCATGCTCTTCGCGTATTGTTCTATTGAAATGGATGCTGGCAATGTCAGAGTTTGGTGGCCGCCTTTACCAATCCAAGCCGTTAAATCATCTCGGATCGACTGAATGCGCGCCTCACATGTGTCGCCGCCTCCACCGCCCTCGTTGCCCTCTTTTGCTTTTGCTGGTGCAGCAAGAGCAGTCACAGTTGCGATTGTTAATATAAGTAATTTCATAAATACTCCTAAAAATTTAATTTTCAATTTCGGTTACTGGGTAAAGTTGAAGCGCTAAGTGAAAGACAGAATCGCGATCTCCGTCTTCCAAGAATGCACACAGCTCACGTCTAAACTGTTTAATTCTCTCTTTTGCTTCTTTTAGTTTCTTTGAATCGGCTGCGATCGTGATCGATGTAATGTCTTTTCGATCTTGAGCGCAGTTATCTACTGCATGCAGAGCTTTTTTGATTACTTGGCGTTGATATTCTTTTAGCGCCGCCGAAGTTTGACCTTCAGAGTAATTAGTAAAGAACTGCTTACCTTTTTTTAATTTTCCTTTTTCTTCAGCTAGCATACCTAGGCGCTTCAAACGTTCGACGGCTGCAACAGTTTCGTGAACGGTGAGCCCAAGCTTGCGAGCAATCCATTTTTCGTCAGATTTAAAAGTCTTAAGAAGAGTGAGATCAAGTATGGCAAAGTGATGCCAGTCTGAAATCACTGAGAAATTATCTAAATCAAGAGTCGAAAACTCACCGACCTTAACTTCTTTGCCAGTTGAAATCGTGAGTCCAAGTTTATTCGAAATTTCTTTCATCTTCTTTAGTGAAACGGGGCGAGTGCCTGACATCATTTGCGACAGCGTTGACGAATCAACTCCAATTGCTTGAGCGAACGCGCGAATCGAATATCTTTCGTTTGCGCGAAGCCGTCTTGAAAGCTCATCTCTAAGTTTCAATCTAAATTCTAATGTCGTGTTCTCGTTTACTGTGTTCACAAGGCAGATATTGCCACAGGAAGAGCATTCCGACAGAGTTTCTGCCGCAAACTGCGGCAGTTCGCTGCCGCGCATGTAAGGATTTCTGAGCCGTCAAAAAGATCGACAGCGTTCGTTGATCCAAATGAGAATTTTTCAATGGTCACTGAAATGTATTCCTCGCTCTGAGGGGAGCGGGCCTCTAGAGTCGTTATGTGGGCGCTGAGGCTATGGCTATCTGGTACATGCCTTGCTCTCGTAGACGAGGATCAAAACAAGGAAAATTTATGAAATTGGCATTGGCTCTTTTAGTTCTCAGCTTTTTTAGTGCGAGTGCGCAAGCGGATTGGATGAGTTATCCGGACCAGTCGCGTCTTGTGATCGTGGTCAACAAGGCTGAACGAGGGACTGCTCCAGATGCGCAGACCTATGAGGCCTATTTAGATGGCCAGTTGCTTCATCGTTTTATTATCTCAACGGGTAAAGGTGAAGTAGTCACCATTCCTCCAAACGAACGCTACCCGAATGGTCACTCTTATCTTGCAGAGACTTACGAAGGATTTTTTAAAATCCATAGTCGTTCGAGATATCATAAGTCTGGTAAGTGGGGCGGAGCTGACATGCCGTTTGCAAATTTCTTTCACGGCGGAATTGCTTTTCACGAAACTGATCACCTAGATGAATTGGGTAGAAGAGCTTCGGGCGGCTGCGTGAGAATGCATCCTCGTGACGCCAGAATCATGTGGGATCTTGTTTCACAAGTTGGAGTTGAAGACACGATGGTCGTTGTCTATGACGGATCACTCAGAGGACATCCGCTTAAAGTTCCAGGCACCGTTTCTTTAGCTAATCACTAATAAGAAAAATTGATTCAGAGTCGTTCGAGCCAATGGGTCGAGCCGTTGCACTTAAATATCCCTCGGCAGTCCTATATTTAAGGTCTAGTTGAGAAATATGTCCACTTCGACACCGTTTGCGCCGGCACAAAGGTTGCTGTATCAAGTGGTATTGGGGGAATTATGACATCACTTAAAGTTTCAATTTGTTTAGTAGCAGTTGTTTTGGTGGGTTCAATCGCATCGGCGAAGCAGGAGCTAGGGGCACTAGAAAAACGTGCTGCCATATTTTTGCTAAAGCAATCGACGCTAAAATCGCAGGCATTGAAGAGCGCGAAGTTTTTTAGCTCGCAGAATGAAATCTGCGAAGATGATAAGCCAAAGCCAAGTTCTGACTGTATCAGTTACGTTGCTGGTTCTTACCCAAGCACCGACGAGAGAGTTCGCGCAGCGCGCGCGTGTGCAGGAAATCACGGGGTTTCATGTGCGACTTATGTAGCTGGCAGTTATCCGTCATTTAGTGAGCGAGAAGCAGCAGCGCTTGCGTGTCGAAACGTAAGCGATTTGTCTTGCGCTAAGTTTGTTGCGGGTTCGTATCCGAGCAATAGCGAGAGAGTGACTGCTGCCAAAGCATGTAAGAACGCATCTCTTGAGTGCGTGAAATACACAGCGGGTAGCTATCCATCGTTTAGTGAACGAGTTGCGGCAGCAAACGCCTGCGGCGGAAATTAAGATCTAACTATTTGCATTCGAACTGCTCTGGGGTTGTTCCCGGAGCTAAGCGCTGGGCAACAAACTCGCCATGCAAGATTGTTCCGTTGGCTTGCATTGAGTTCGCCTGAAATTTTCCTGTAACGCTTCCGTCTTTTTGAATTTCAACGAGTAGGGTTTTAGAAATCGTTCCGTAATCTCTTTTTGGCTGGATATTTAATTTCATGAACAGTCTCCCTTTGACCAAATCAGTTTGGACAGAAGGGAAATAGATAGCTAGCAACGAATTAAAGTGACCTTGTGAGTCTGCCCAGCCGAGCGAGGCAGTAAGAGTTTGCTTGCCGTCTAAACTCTCGGTCATATTCACCAAATGAAACGCTACTTTGCGATGGCCTAAGGCAGAATAGTTTCCGCATCCAACATAAGAACCTACAATGTCATTCAAGCGAACAGACGCTTGTGATAGTTGTGCTGAAACTAAAACCGAAGCTGCGATAAGTAACAAAAGCGATTTCATATTTGGCTCCTAATAAAGGAGGCGTACTACAAAATTGCGTGCGAACTTTCTTCTGTCAGTTTTCTGTACAGGCCATTCTTTCAATACCTTTGGGTTTTTATGTCCCGAGAGAGACGACGATGACCCAAACCAAGTAATCAAAGTGAATATAAATGGTCTCTGGCGGCATCTGCATTGCTCTACTAAGTAGGTATCAACTGGAGGATATGTGAGCCGCACCAAAGTCTATTTGATCTGCCTAGCTATTATTGTTGTCTCTTTCTTTGGAAAATCAGTGTTTGCCGACGAATCGTGGAATACGAAGATGCGATCTTTAGCGGCTTCGATAAATAATTTGATCCCATTTATTAGTGAGAGTGAAAGTGCGGGAACTGCAAAGCAGAACAAAGAAGACCTCGCAAAGATTGAAGATCTTAATCGGGCCGTCGGTGCGCTAAAGGGTCAAGTGCAGAAACATGGCGGATCGAACACGGCAAAAGCAAGTGATCCAATGTTCAACATGCTTGTTGCGAACTTCAGTGAAGACATTGATCGTGCGACTCAAGCGTATAAGAACGGAAATGTACAGTATGCTCGCGCGGTACTGCGCGGAACAGTTGCCTATTGTAACGGTTGTCACACACGAACCGAGAACACATCGAAATTTAAATTTCCGATTTTTCCAGAAGCGATGAAGAAACTCTCGTTACCTGAAAAAATGAAGTTTTTTGCGGCCAACCGCAGATTTGATGAGGCATTAAAAGTCTTCAACGAATATTTAGACGGCAATAAAATGCAGTCGATGGATTCGTATGAGTTTGAAAAATCAGTCGAGATTGCAGTTTCAATTTTAGTTCGTGTTCAAGACAATGCTGATCCAGCCATCGCCTTACTTAAAAAAGTTCGCAAAGCAGATCAAACTTCTGAGAACTTTGCAAAAGAGCTAGATGGCTGGGAGGCAGCGCTCTTAGAATGGAAAAAAGAAAAACAGCCGACGCTCGATTCAAACTCACAGTATTTTTCGCGGGCAAAAGAGCTCTACAACCGAGCAGCGAAGCGCCAAGATTTTCCGTTTGATCGAAAAGCAAATGTTGATTACTTAAGAGCAACTGCACTGATGCATAAATTGCTTGAGTCACATTCAGACTCTAAAGATGTTAGCGAAGTTTATTTTATGCTCGGTAAATCTTATGAAGTACTTCAAGACTTAGGTATTTGGTCGCTTCATGAGCATTACTATGAGGCATGTATCAGAGAAGCACCAAAAACCGCGCTTGCGAGCGAATGCTTTAAGAGCTTCGAAGAAAGTGTCACCATGGGCTTCACCGGAAGCTCTGGTACAAAGCTACCTTCAGAAGTTAAACAAAAGCTCAAGACACTTAAGGGGCTTTCGCAGCTGAAGTGAAGATGCCGGAGCAAGTTCGACGAGGGATCCAATAAACCGGATAAGAATTGATGCGAACGATTCGCGCGGGAGTAGCCCGCGCCATCGCTTCGCTGAGTTTGCGACCGTGAAAATAGTCATTATACGGGTCGACGATGATTTGTTCGCCTTTTTTCTCGATGACAACGATTGCATGATCTTCAGAAGCGACAGAATCACGAGTTGCATGAACATAACCAACTTTGTTAGCGACACCCACGGCTTTAAGAGCAAAGTGGGTGAGCAAAGCATTTTCGCGACAAACTCCCGCTTTGCATTGAAGATAACTACCTAAATTAATATCTATTCCTTCGCGACGATATTTTTCGACTACGTCGAGGTACGGCTCTGATCGATATTGGTAGTGTGGCAGGGCTGCGCGAACAAGGTCGGTGACTATTGCAATTTTTTCGGCTCGAACTTTATTCTTCAAATGAAGCCATTCAAAAAGTTTAATTTTCTTCGACTGAGAGACTGCCTTTTGTACTTGCGCTAAAAACCGATCAAGGTCTGGGTCATCTGCGATTTTATAATCGGGCTGTATGCCGCCGAACTTAGTTGAGCCTTCAACGTATGAGCCTCTCGGCAAATCGACGAATCCACCAGCAGCTTGAATGTAATCATGAGGGTTTGAAGGTGCAGAATTCGCTGCCTCGGGCACGAAGCCAATTATTGTTAGACATGCGAGAATTCGCATCGCCTTAAAGCGAATTAAATTTGAACTGAACAACTTCGAAGTCATGCTCCATGTAAGAGAGCATGAAATGAGCCAGCTAGAGCAACGGCTCTTATTTCTGGCTCTAGACATTATGTTTTAACGAGAGTAGCCTTTTCGAATATCGCTTAGTTCTGCAACATTTGCAGAAGCGGGGGACCCAATTTTGGGGCTAATCACTTTAAGTGAGGGGTAACTCTTCAACCCTAGCCCGACAGCTAACCTCGTCAGCGTTGAAGGGATCAGTGAAAAGCTGATCCTTAGGGGTCAGTAGTGAGTCAATCGTCGCCGCATTCAAAGCAGTCACTTAATGCATTAACTTTAGCTGCTCTCGGAATTGTTTTCGGAGATATCGGAACCAGTCCACTCTATGCCGTGAGAGAAACCTTTCACGGACCCCACGCGATTCCGATTTCGCCTGAAAATATCATGGGAATTCTTTCGCTCATCGTTTGGTCGTTAATTGTAATTATATCGGTAAAGTATCTTCTTTTTGTAATGAGGGCCGACAACAACGGTGAAGGGGGAGTGCTTGCGCTCACGGCCATTGCCGCGCCTCGCACTGCAAGAAAAGATTCGCAGTTTACTAAATCGATTTTGTATTTAGGGTTGTTCGGTTCAGCATTATTATTCGGCGACGGTGTAATTACTCCTGCGATTTCGGTATTAAGCGCAGTCGAAGGACTTGGCGTTGCAACGCCGTTTTTTGAACCATTTATTATTCCGCTGACGGTCGCAATTCTCTTCGCACTCTTTTTTAATCAGCATTATGGAACAGCTAAAATTGGCGCGATGTTTGGGCCGATAATTTTGGTTTGGTTTTTAACTCTTGCGACACTCGGACTCTACGGAAGTTTAAGTAATCCATTCGTTTTTGGCGCGTTGAATCCGTCTTACGCAGTTTCATTCTTTGTGCAAAATGGTTGGACCGGAATTTTTGCACTCGGAACAGTTTTTCTTGTCGTTACCGGCGGCGAAGCTCTTTACGCAGATATGGGACATCTCGGTCGTAAACCCATACAGCGTGCTTGGTTTTTTGTAGCGCTACCTGGTCTCCTTCTCAATTATTTTGGTCAAGGCGCGCTTCTGCTTGCTAATCCTGAGGCTGTGGTGAATCCGTTTTATTTGCTTGCACCAAGTTGGGCACTGTATCCGTTGGTTATCATCGCGACACTTGCAACAGTGATTGCATCGCAGGCTTTGATTACCGGAGTTTTCTCTCTCACTCGCCAGGCATTGCAACTCGGCTATACTCCGCGAGTTCGCATTGTTCACACATCGACTCATGAAATTGGCCAGATCTACATTCCCAATATTAACTGGCTTCTCTTTATTCTAACGGCGTGGCTGGTGGTCGGGTTCGGATCGTCGAGTGCTTTAGCATCGGCGTACGGGATTGCTGTATGTATCACAATGGTCGTAACAACCATTCTTACTTGTACTGTGGCGTTTGAGCGGTGGAAGTGGAATGGGTACTTGGTCTTCTGTATTCTCGCGCTATTCTTGATCGTTGACGGAGCATTCTTATCTGCGAACATTGTTAAAATCGCCGATGGAGGGTGGTTTCCACTTGTCCTTGCTGTCATAATTTTCACTTTAATGACGACTTGGCGAACTGGCAGAAGAGTTTTAAAAGAGCGCACGCGAGTGCAGTCGCTACCACTTGATCAGTTTTTAAATGTCTTAAGAGCAAAGTCACCAACGAGAGTACCAGGCACTGCAGTGTTCATGACGGGTGACCAAAAAATTGCGCCACTTTGCTTTACCCATAATGTTGAACACAACAAAGTCTTACATGAAAAAAGTGTGATTCTTACTGTGATCACCAAAGAGATTCCGACAGTCGCCGAAATTGATCGAGTAGAAATTGACTCTTTCGAATTTGGAATTGTGCGAGTTGTAGCAAAGTATGGGTTTATGGAAACGCCAGACATAAAAGATATTCTTCGAGCGTGCGAAGCAAAGGATCTCATTTTCGATCGAGAACAAATCACCTACTTCTTGGGGCGCGAAACATTAATTCCATCTCATCATCCGGGGATGGCAGTTTGGCGAGAGCATCTTTTCTCGTTTATGTCTCGAAATGCCGAACCTGCCACGCGCTATTTTAATTTGCCCGCCAACCAAGTCATTGAAGTCGGGATGCAGGTCGAAATTTAGTTTACTTTAAGTCGTAAGTTGCTGAAATCGTAACTTCGACATTTGATGGGCGAGAGTCGAAGCTAATTTGTTTTCCCGCTGGAGCAGCAGAAGCCATCTCTAGCTGGCGGTGATTGCCCAGCGGAATTGGTTGGCCACTATCGCGGCTTTCGTTAAGAGAAACTAGTTTACCAAGGCCATATCCCGCAGCTTCGGCCATTCTCACTGCTTTGTCTTTTGCATGCTTAATTGCAAATTCAAGACAGCTTTCATATTCCTTTTTTGCAAGGGCAGGGGATAAGAAAGTTGTTGGTGTTCCTACTTCCTCAATATTCAAGCGAGCTGCAACATCTAAAATCTCACCGGCGCGCGAAACGTCTGAAGTTTCAGTGGTAAGACTAACTGTTGCAGTGTATCCGCGAAGAAGTCTTTTGCCGTTGTTATAGTCCCACTCTTGGCTGACGTTGAAGCCACTTGTGCTAACGCGTGAGTCTTTTAAGTTTAGCTTTTTAAGTTCGCTACGTGCTTTTTCATACTGTGACGATGCTAGTGATGATGCAGTTTTAGGGTCTTTCTCGAGGACACGCGAAGTTAGCGTGACGCTCACTCGATCAGGAGTCACTTCTTTTTGACATTGCCCGGTCACCGAGAGCTGACCAGCAAAGCTAAGTGAACTGCCGAACAAACAGAAAATCGTGCAAAAGAACTTCATGGTTTTTCTCCCCGAAATGACTTCTCGCTACGATGGCACAGTGACGCTTTTGGGGCCAAGCAAAATCATTAGACAGTTTTTTGGCCTGGTACGGCGCTTAAACTGCGGGAAACAGGCACATTACTTGAACATTCAGGTCGAATTAACCGTTGGAGTGCCTGATGAAACAATTAATTGCCATACTTGCTTTTACACTCCCAGTGACTGGGTTTACCGCGACCAATTGGGCACAGCCGCCGCTTCAGTGTATAGAAAACGTGGTTCCCGCAGCACCCACAAGACCATGTATCGATTTTTCAGACGTTGAGAATATCGCAAAAGATGATCCAAATGTTTCATCTCAAGAACTAGAGTGGTGGAAGAATCACAAGTTTGCTTATGGCTACTGCCGATCAAAGGAAATTCTTCGTCGCGAGAGTGAAAAGCCCGGGAGCATGACGCCAGGATTGATTCAAATATCTTGGATGCGAATGATGGCAGCAAAAGATCACGACTTAAAAGTAAATGCAATTTACGACTCGTCTGAAAAATATGGTGTTCCGCCTCACGTTTTGACTGGCGCGATTATGCAAGAAAGCATTTTCTCGAACCTCGGGATTGCTGATGATGGCGGAAATTTCTCGTGCGGGATCGCACAAATTAATTTAGTTGAGTGGTGCGTATGGGCTGAAACTCAATCAGCCAGCAAAAAAGCTTCGATGGGCTGGCCTACCGGTGGAGTTGATTGTAATAAATCTGTTGCTCGTGATTACGTTAGACCATTTTTCGAAGTTGGATATCAACGTCTAAAAGGACTTCCTGCTTACAGACTTGAAACAACTCACACTCAAAACATTCCACTGAATGAAGTTGCTTACGCTTGGTCTGATGTTGACGATAAAGAAAAAGCTCGTCGCTATGAAGTCACTAACTCTTTCCTGAACAATTGTGGTTCTGCAGTCGATGCAATTCACGCAAAAGCTTTTCAACTTAAGACTCTTTATACTCGAGCGGTTCCGGCGGGCCTTAAAGTGCACGAGACATATGCTCCAGGCGAAAAATTTGAACTCAAGTGTCAGCGCCCACTTAACAACGCTGTTTACCCTGTGCAAACAGCTTGGGTGCTTGCGGTTGGTGCCTACAATGCCGGAGGAAGAGTTCAAGATGCAATGGCATCGACTCACGGTTGGACAAGAGAAGATGTTTCGAACATTGCCACGTTTGCAGAATTTGATTCTGTGGATGGAAAAAACGGATTCACGCCAAAAGATTTAGTGGCAGCTGTGTATAAAGCTGGACGCTACAATAGCGATGTTAAAAAAGTTCAGATGCAGAACCTAAGTGGTGCACCAATGGAGTGGAACTGGTTTAAACAATGTATTCTCCAGCGCCACATGGCTCGAGTTGTTCAGCACGTCACACGCCCTGGCGAAGGCCCCTTAGTTGAGAGTCTCGAGGGCGCAGACGGCTGTAGTCCAACAAACTATTCGCGTAAGTAATTAACCGCCGTAAATTTCGCGCTTTGCTTCGGCGCGAGTCGGCCCTTTATCAGGTACTTTGCTCGTAAGTGCGTAGCCAAAGTATCCGCCGAGTAACGCAAACGCTGCGTGTGCGACGACTTCATAACCGTAAAGCGGCCAGTAGCCAAAGAAGGTGCTAGTGGCTGGAATTAAACCAAGCACGGCTCCTAAGCCCATAACGATCGCTACTGCGCGTGCCCAACTAATTGATCGAGGTAAGCTCACAGTGTCACCGCTAGATGCCCAGATCCCTGCAATACCAAAAACAACCAACGCGAGTTTATTGATGATGTTCATCGGTAAGAAACCGAGAAATAAACCGTGACTCGTGTTGAGTTCAAGTGGTCTCAACAAGTCAGTTGAGTAAGTTGAGAACGCAGGAATAAATGCGGCAATACCGATGAGCAGCATGATCGCGCCGCCAACCATTGCAAATCTTCGCGGATGCATAGGACCTCCATTGAAATTAAAATGCCTTCAGACTCTGAAATCATAGTGCCTGTGGCTTGGTGGAACATTTAGAAATTGCAAAGTTATTGCGGCGAACAGGAGTCAATCGAGGCCAAATTTCGCAGACTGTTTAGAGCCTAGACAGACAAGAATCACTAGAGGGCTCGCGAGGTTAGTATCCCTCTTGCATGACTTTCTGTGTAAGCCACCAGCGGAGAGCCCTATGATTCTATTACGCAATTTAATGACTGCTTTAGTTTTAATGGTTGGATCAATTTCTTTTGCGCAAGACCTAATGGTCGAAAATGGCGATCTTGCAGATTACATGACACCAGCTCAGCTGATGCAAGAAGTTGGAGTGTATGAGCCATTTACTCTTTGGCAAGCGAGCTTTCAAAATCCACGATTAGTGATAGTTATCGACCGCGCTGAAAGAGGATTTTCTCAGACAGCACAAACAATTGAACTTTTTCTTGATGGACAATCAATTGCTTCTTTTAAAACTTCCACTGGAAAAGAAAAACGGGTAACGACTCCAAAGGGCGAAACCTATTTTGCGACAACACCAGTTGGCGAATACCGCATCTACTATCGCAATCGCCACCACAAATCGAACAAATGGAGTGGCGCCGAAATGAACTTCGCGCAATTCTTCAACGGTGGAATTGCAATCCATGCAACAACAGAAAGTCACTTTAATGAGCTTGGTCGTCGTGATTCAGGCGGCTGCGCTCGTCTTCTCCCGAGAGATGCAGAAATGCTCTGGGATTTAGTTGGCAATATTGGTTCAAAAGAAACTAAAGTGATCGTGTTTGATGGTTCAGAGCAAAAGCACCCAATAGCAAATTCTTGGAATGATGTGATGTACGATGACGGTGGATTGCCGATGTCGACACCAAAGCCAATGCCAATCGCTACGCCTAGGCCAGTGGCGAAGGCGACTCCGCAGCCAATGCCGAAAGCGACTCCGAAGCCGACTCCAACTGCTACTCCGAAACCAACGCCGACTCCGGTGCCGCAGTATCCGCCGCAATGGTTGCCTTCACCTAATCCAACGCCACCGCCGCTTCCTCCGCAAGGAGTTCGCGACACTTATCCATACTGCCGCTCAGGCTTTTGGTGCCCTTACAATTAATTGCAGTGCTGATAAACTTGAGCGTTTGAGTTAGCCGTGATCGTGCACTTTCGTGGGAAGTGAAGCAGACGAACGGCAGCAGCGTCGTCGTCAGCTGAGATCACCTCTACTTGTGAGTTCATGTGCTTCATCCACGCCTTCGCATTGTATCCAAGGTCGTTGTAGGTGTGAAAGTGATGGACGTGGAAGCTAAGCGAGTCTGCTTGCGCCGCTTCTTTATTTACTTGAGTGAAAGTTTGTTGGCCACGCTTGTCTCCAAAATTCTGCATTGAAACTTTTCTGCTTACGATACGTCCAACATTAGAAAACAAGCTTTGTACCGTTCCTTCTTCTAAAACAATTTTAGACATCGGACCATTTTCGTTCATTGTGCCAACTGCCTTAAGCTCGATGTTGTAAATAGCAATGTCGAGTGCATGTTTGTACAATGGCAAAAACTTTTTTAGTCCTTTTAAAATTCCGGCTTGTTGCTTTGTGCTCAGGTCAGAAAATTGAGTTGAGGCTTGAGCGAAATTGGAAACTGAAAGAGCGAGAATGAGAATTAGTGCGCGCATGGGGGGATCCTCCGATTTTGTTTAGTTGAACGGCCGTAAAACACTATGATTTTCAGGGCTAAGCAACTGCTTTGCTGAACTACACAAAAAATTCTCATTCGTTAGGCAATGCAAGGGAGTTAATCCAATCTATCTGTGTGGTGCCACTTCGCCTGGCGTGGGCCTTGCAAAAGATAAGGATGTTAATCACCAAGAAGGGTGATTGCGACACCAAGGGGGAAGTTATGGGTCAAATCGTTCTAGCTCTATCGGCACTCTTACTCGTTCAACAAGTCAGTGCGGCAAGCCCGATCTTGGACCTCAAGCAAGCTGTGCTCGCGGGTACGGGATGCAGTGGAGCATCCGTAAAGGCACTGAGTGGGGATATCCTTCAAATCAAAACGCCGGGTCTTGCTTTGGATAGTTCGCAAGGTTCGCTAATTTCTCGAAAAGCCTGTTCAGTGGCAATTCCATTTAAGCTTAAGAAGAACCAAAAGATGGTAATTAGCGCTGGACGGGTGAACGTCGCGCTTAAATTAAAGCGTGGAGATGTTGTCCGATCAAATGCAGAAGTTTTCACTGCTGGCACGCAAGGGGCGCGAGCTGCGGCAACTGACAATGGACCAAAAAATCAGTTAAGCCTTTTACGTCTAGGTAGCATTGCGACTGCATGTGGCGAAGATGGAATCTTGCGGACGAACCTAAGCCAGGTGCTAACAGCAAAATCAGCAAGTTCGCGGACTTCTATTCATGGGGCAGTGCTTCGATTGCAAGTCGTGAAATGTATTTGATCTCTTAGGGGGCGTTTGATCTAGTATTCGCATGAGAATACTGACGCTTGCCCTCGTATTAATTACGCCGTTTTTATCTTTGGCCGATACCGAAAAAATTGACTGGGCCCAGCCGCCACTTCTTTGTGTTGAAGATGTGATACCGGCCGTTCCCTCGAAGCCTTGTCCAGACCTATCGGACTTGGTTAATCCCTTAAAAGATGAGCCGACGCTTCCGGAAAATGAGCTTGCGTGGTGGAAGAATCAAAAATTTGGTCTTAACTATTGCCGATCTGCCGAAGTATTCCGTCGCGAGAAAGAATCTCCAGGGAGTCAGACAGCTGGAGCAATTGAATTGTCATGGATGCGAATCAACGCGGTGATCGATCGAGATCAAAAAGTAAAAGCAGTTTACGATGCTTCGGCCGCTAACGACGTTCCACCTCACATTCTTACGGGTGCCTTCATGCAAGAAAGTATTTTTGCTCCGCTCGGCGTCGCCGATGATGGGGGAAACTTCTCGTGCGGCGTTGGCCAGATCAACATGACCGAGTGGTGTGATTGGGCTGAAAATCAATCGAGCTCAAAAAAGAAATCAATGAATTGGCCTACAGACGGAGTCAATTGTGCAACAGAAGCTTCAAAAACTTTTGCGCAGCCATTTTATGAAATTGCAGTGAAGCGTCTCGGGAAGCTGCCAACGTATCGAATGACTTCAAAACACCTCGAAAAAATCAGTCTTAGCTCTGTGGCTGGGGCGTGGAAAGATGTTTCTCCATCCGTGCAAAAGCGTCGATATGAGCTTGCCACTGCGTTTTTGAAATCATGCATGAAAAACGAAGATGCAATTCCGGCGAAAGCGTTTCAGCTAAAAAAGCTTTACACACTGTTTGTTCCGGAAGGCTTAAAGCAACACGAAGTTTATAAATCAAAAGAGAAGTTCAATAAGAGTTGTTTGCGACCGCAGAACTCAAAAGTTTATCCGGTGCAAACGGGTTGGCTTGTTGCAGTGGGTGCGTACAATGCCGGACCTAAGGTTCAAGACGCAATGGCATACACTCGTCGCTGGTCGAAAAAAGACGTAGCCGATAAAGACACATTTGTTGGATTTACGCCTCAAGATTTAATTGCTTCGATCTATAACGTAGGAACATTCAATCCTAAGTCGGGTAAAGTTGAATTTAGCGATCTCGATGGGAATTCGGCTTCATGGTCACAATTTAAAATCTGTATTCTTCAAAGGCACATTGCGCGGGTCGTTCAGCACGTGACCCAACCAAATGTATCTCCGCTAGTTGTGAGCCTCGAGGGCACTGCCGGTTGTAAAAAATAATTCGTTAAAGGGAACTATGACAAAAAATTTCGCCTTAATTCTTTTTGTGTTTGGATTGGTTGGTTGTGTCGGGGGCGAAAAATCTGAGCCTCAGCTGAGATCGGTCGCACAAACGCAACCGAACTACTGTATTGCGCTTCGCGGGAACGGAGAGCTGCAACCCGCTCACTGGGGTGCACTTGCTCAGACGATTGAAAAATTTGGGATCCCTTCTGCAATGTCAGGCGGGAGTTCTGCAAGCATTTCGATGTTCTTGCTAGAATCAATTGCGTTTAATCGAGCTGTCGAAGCGCAATCTGAAACTGTTCAAAAGACATCATATGCATTTATGCTCAAAAGCTTGGTCGGCTTTTTTAGCGAGCTTCGGCAAACTCCTCTCTACTCTGATGTCGAAAAATTAATTGGCGCCGCCAAAGATTTTTCAAAGAGCACCTTGCTCGAAAGTTTGCAAAAAGCAATTGCCGCAGGTCAGTTTCAGACAGCGATGAAGCTTTACAACCAAGCGGTCTCAAGTGCCGTAGTTGATCCAGATACTACAGATGCTCTCAAGAAAGCATTGGTTGAGTCCGATCTTCCGCGAGCTAATTTTTTGATGAGTCAGTTAATCGAAACGGCTCGAGTGTTTGGAAAGTTCAACGCAGAGACGGACGACAATTTATTTTTTCGACCGGGAATCGTAAATTTCGAAAAAGCCGCCGAACTCTTCGGAAGAATATCTGGCTTCTACTCAGCGGAAGGCTCACGCCCACTTGCTGAGGCATGGAGTGAACTTCTTAAAACTTGCTCAGCAGACTCTGAAGGTAAACTTTGGCAAGAAATCGTTGCGCAGAACCCTCAATGTTCGACTCAGTTTCAGGCTATGTTCAAAAGTTACTTCATGAGTAATGCTTCAAACTTTAAAGCCGAAGAAAGAATTGTTGGACGACGCTTCGAAATTTATCCATCAACTTCAGTCTTGGTTGATAGCGCTGTCGCAGATTTCAAAAAAGCTAAAGCAATGTATCGATCAAGCATGGATCCACACTTCGGGAAAAACTTTAGATTTTCTAATCCAGAAGATATTCGGTTTGGTTACTGGGGAAAGACGGAGCGTCTGAAAGAGATTCAGTCCAAGCTTGATCCTTCAGATGAGAAGGCGCGTCGATTCTTAGCGCTCGGCCCAGCGACCTGGAAGCAAGTGTTAGCGCTTTCTCCTGCCGAGCCAGGGCTTTCTCCAATCAAAGAATTCCGCAATCAATCTGGCAAGGTGTATGCGTCGGCAGGTGGCTGGTCTGATTTACATCCGGTCGATGTTTTAAAAGCTGCGGGCTGCTCAGATGTTATTTACGTAACTCGCAAAGGGGCCGAGAGTCCATTTGCGCAAGGTATTGCTCGTCGATTGTTGGGCGAGGAAGCTCGGTTCAAACTTTACGATTCAGCGAACGTGAATAGTTCATTTAATCGCTCAATTCGAAATGCAAATTCGGTTCTTTGTACAAATTGGAATGCGTTTAATGTGAAAACTCAAGCGACTGCGCTTATTGAAAATTCGTACAGAAGCCCGATCCTCGATGGAACAAAGAGATCTGCAAAACAAATTCCGGGTTGTACTGCTGAATAGGTCAGTGACTGATTCAGCTACTTAACGACCTGTACGCATTGAGATGAGTAGCGATATTTTTGGTCGACGATTAAACTTGAGCTCTGTGGTCCGGTAATGTCTGGGTTCAAAATCATTCGAACAAAATCATTAGCTTCGTCAACCAAGTGGTAAGTCGTCACTGCGTGAGTCGCAATTTCTCCGGCAGCGAAAGTTGTTTGATGACCAGAGATGCTGATCGTTTGCACGTCAGAAGTTTGTGCAGTTGCAGACGCTCGGGTTGCATACTGAACACTGCCAGAAACTGTCTTGTCATCTGCGATGGTTAAATTTGCCACCATAATGAATTGAGAAATTTTAGCGTCTGCGTTTGGTTTACATTTAATTTCAACCAGCCCAGCTTGTGCGTTTAAGCCAACTAAAGACAGGACGGCTGCTAACATCAACTTCGGCATAACTTACCTCCGCGTTATCTGGTTCAGCCCTAACTATTAGACCGCTCAAAGAGGCTTGGGCAACATAATAGTTCTTTAGGTCCTGTCTTGTTGTGAAATGGCCATCGAGATTAAAAACGTTTCACGAATTCATCTTCTTTGTCGCTAGTGATCGTATGAACACTCTGAAACCGCGGAGTCTTCTTGTTCAAATCAGTAAATCCGTAGACATTCACCTTGGCGCCATGGGGAACAATCGCTGTTTCGCTTTGGACGAAAAATTTCGAACCTCGATCCTTAAATTTTATTCGAAATCCTTTTGCTTCGCCGATCAATTTGGCTCCTTTGAATGGTGTAAAACTTAAGTAAGCAGTGCCGAGGTGAGTGCGAATAGCTAAGAATGTTGCCGACGCATCAAATTGGTCAGCCCACACTTTTCCAGCTCCATCGTAAAGGATAGCCCGCTTAAAACTCATCGGTAGAGTTTTAATATCTATTGCAGAGTCATTTGGCCAAATTCCGGGAGTAAATCGTACGACGATCTTCTTATTACCATGTGGAATAACCCAGTTGATTGGAGCAAAGTCTTTCAAAATAAATCGATCCTCTTTTAGCAACTTGCCGAGCGTAACTTTTTCATCGTTATCGCGTTCCATGCCGTCATATTGCTGAATCAAGACGTTTATCTTCCCGTCTTTCTCAAGCTTCCACTCGTGACGAATTGCCATTTGTGGGAGCCCCGCCTGAGTGAAGGACCAGTTCGATACGATTGGAGTGTCACTTTGGCCGTTGAATTCCCATTCCCGAGATTCATTCGCGTCAGAGATAAGTTTTTCTCCGTCAGAGCTCACGATAAAAACTTCACCTGATAGGTGAAGGCGCCACGAGAGTTCGCTTACCGAGATTTGCTTCAGTTCATCGGTTGCGCGACTAAAGCTATTAGATTGATTATCTTTGGCCTCAGAGATCGAGGACATCGTTAGCATTAAGACTAAAATCGAAAACAATTTTTTCATTAGTTTATCCTTCATAAATCTTGTTTGGTAATCGAGGTTCTACTCAAGATTGATGTGAACTCGCTCAATAGTTGCATTCTCATTTACTTTTTCTTCTGACGAATACTTTCCGCCTGTGAACGCCGTTGCTCCGATCAATATTCCCACGAGGCAGGCAGCTGCGAGCCGAGCCCATTCGCCGGGTGTGCGATCGAGTTCACGACGAACTACTTTTTTCCATCGACTCAATTCATGCTTCGACGGTTCCTCGTGTTTCATTGATTTGAATAACTTCTTTAGGTCTTGATCGTTCATGACCACTCCTTTGATAAAACAATTCGAATTTGTTCTTTTGCTCTGTGTAAGTGACTTTTTACTGTTCCTTCTGGAAGCGAAAGAACTTCAGAAATTTCACGCGTCGTAATCTCTTCGTCAAAAAACAAGTACAACACTTCTTGTTGCACTTTAGGAAGTTTCGCAACGATCGCCTTTAGCTTTTCAGCTTCATCTAGTCGTTCGATTTGTTGATGCAGATCAATGTCGCTAGCTAAGTCGGGTGGGTCTTCAAGAATTTCTAGGCGATGCGCCCGCGTGCTTTCTCGCCAAACATTTTGCGCAATGCCTAAAGCAAAAGCGACTAGAGGGCCGCGAGCAATATCGAAACTTGATCGCTTTTGAATTAGGCGAATAAATGTCTCTTGGGTCAGATCAGAGGCAGATGCTTGGGCACCTTTAAATTTAAAATATCGATAAAGTCGCGGACCTAGATGGTCTACGACCGAATCCCAGTCCTCAGTTCCCATACAAAGAGATTGTCGGGAAAGACAGGTTTAGTTGCAAAAAAATAGCAATTTGCCCCGTTTTTCGACGCGGCCGCGCCTTTAACTATCTGGGCCGCAGGGTTAGGCTCTCGAAAAAGGGAGAAATCAATGGAATTAGCGTACACGGCAAAAGCAAAAGTAAGTGGCGGGCGTGCAGAAGGCACTGGAGAGAGCTCAGATGGCAATTTGAAAGTGAAATTGAGCTACCCAAAAGAGCTTGGCGGAAACGGTACCGGAACTAATCCGGAGCAACTTTTTGCTGTCGGCTATGCCGCATGTTTTGAGGGAGCAATGGGAGTCGTTGCAAAAAATCAGAAAGTTAGTCTCGGACGATTCTGGATCGATTCAGAAGTTATGCTTTATAAGACTCCTGAAGGTGGATTTAAGATCGGTGCGCAACTTAATGTGAATACACCAGAGCTCGATCAACAAACTGCTAAAGCACTCGTAGATCAGGCTCATCAAGTTTGTCCTTACTCGAATGCCACTCGCGGTAATATCGATGTAAAGCTAAATGTAATCGGAAAACAGTAATTAGCGGTAACGATTGATTTCGTCTCGAGTAGCAAGTGCAACTTTGCGAGCTGCTTGAGCGAAATCATCTTCTTGCGAAGCGTAGAGAATCGCGCGCGAAGAGTTAATTACTAACCCTGCGCCATCTTTTGTTCGACCAGCTTCGACGACAGCTTTGATGTCGCCTCCTTGCGCGCCAATTCCTGGAACTAAAAATGGAATATCAGTGGCAATGGCCCGGACCTCAGAAATCTCTTTCGGATAAGTTGCACCCAAGACTAAAAGAAGATTTTTATTCGAATTCCAGTCACGCGAGGCTTTCTCGGCAACGCGCTGATAAAGAGGCTTTCCATCAACAATTAAATTTTGTAAATCGACAGCACCAGAGTTCGATGTGCGGCAAAGTATAATTGTCCCTTTATCTTTACGGCGATAAAAAGGCTCAAGAGAATCAGTTCCTAGATAGGGATTAACTGTAACTGCATCTGCTTTATAGCGATCAAAAGATTCTTTCGCGTACATTTCTGCGGTGCTGCCAATATCTCCGCGCTTTGAATCTAAAATCACCGGCACCGTAGGGTAGCGATCTTTTATATAAGCGATCGTTTTTGTGAGCTCATGCTCGGCACCAACAGCAGCGTAATAGGCAATCTGTGGTTTGTAAGCGCAGACAAGATCGGCAGTTGCGTCGATGATGTCTTTTGCAAATGCAAAGTAGGGCTCAGGATTCGCCTTTATGTAATCAGGAAATTTTGCGAAGTCGGGATCAAGACCGACGCAAAGAAGAGACTGATTTGTTTTCCATGCGTGGCGCAGCTTTTCGAGGAACATCTCTACTCCGGCCTTTGGAAGAATGTTATACAAGAGCCTACCTGAGAGCTAAAGAAATGAACAATTCAAATTTTGAAAATTCTGATCCGAGAGAGAAAGTCGGCAATAGTTTCGACGAGAACGACTTTCTAAAAGCTCAAAAACGCGGCTGGGACGCCCTTTATCAAGTTGCTCGAATGGTTAAGCCCGGGATGGTAGAGGCAGACGCAAAGAAGCTGCTAAAAATCGTTCTAGAAGATTACGCGGCTAAAAAAATTTGGCATCCGCCACAAGTGCGATTCGGAGTGAATACTGTTTTGCCATTTGGAAAACCTCAGCTAGCGGATCATGTGCTCGATGAAGATGATTTGTTCTTTTTAGATATCGGCCCGGTCTTTGGCGGTTACGAGTCTGATATTGGCGAAACGTTTCAGTTAGGTTCCGATCTCCACACCAAAAAACTAATCAGTGATTCAAAGGACGTTTTTAACCAAGTGAAACTTCATTGGGAGAAGACGGGAGTTAACGGCGAGGAGCTTTATCAATTTGCTTCGAAGCTCGCGACCGAAAAGGGTTGGGCGCTTGCACTAGAGGGTGCTAGTGGTCATCGAATTTCTGAATTTCCTCATGCGGCGCACTTTCGTGGCAAACTAAAAGGCTTCGAACTTGTTCCAACGCCCAACCGATGGATTTTAGAGATCCATTTAGTTGATCCTAACCGTAAAATCGGTGCCTTTTTCGAAGATGTTTTGTGAGTTGCTACTTCGACTTCAGAAATTCGGTGATTTCTTTTTGCGAAGACTCTGAGTGGTACGGCAAAAGCAGTCGCGCAATGTGACGTACACCTGTTTTTGTCGCCTTGTTTGAGGCAGGCCTCTCGCGGCTTTCGTAAAACTGAAGAAACGAACTCGATGTGATCAATACCACATCGGCAATCATCTGCATTTCATCTGGATCAGTGAGCTTTTTCATCACTCCAGCTTTTACCCACGCAAGGTATCTCGCCTGAAGCAGGCGAACTGTTTTGAGTATGTGTTTACGCCAACGTCTTGCCAGAAGTGGATCTTTTCGACGTAAGTGATACATTTCTCGATGGAAGAAGCGATACTCCCAAAAAAGTTCAAAAGACTTTTGCAGCAGTTGCAAAGGAGTGAAGGTTGAGTTCGATTCGTCCTTCCACAAATTGTAAGTTGCATCGCACATGCGATCAAAAAGCTCGCGAACGATTTCTTCTTTATTGCGAAAATGGAAATACAAATTACCAGGCGAAATTTTTAAGTTATCGGCAATATGATTTGTCGTGATCGCCACGACACCCATTTCATTAAAGAGCAAGATGCTGGCTTCGAGGATTCGCTCGCGGTTTTTGGCAACTCTCATAGCGATAAACTTGTAGACCCAAATTGTTTGGAAGGCAATTTTTAAGCGGCAATCTCACGGACGAAATTTTCCCAAACGGCTAAGTGCTCGGGACGGGCTCCGCCTTTTTGCAATCGGCTAAAAATCAGCTCGGCACCTTGTTTGGCTTCGGCATATTGATGAAGGCCGCGTAGCGCAAAGCAAACGGCTTCGCTGCTCCAGTGCATTAACCCAAAGAGACCCTGTTTTTGAGCAATGTTACGGAACTCTTGAGCCAGCTCAAGGAGTGTTGACCATTCGCCATAGTGGTTCGCCCAATGAAGGCGGAAGCGACAAATACGGTCAAGGGCTTGAGCGCATTCAAGTTCAGTAGCGGCAATAGTTTGTGCTCGGGCTAAGACTTTGTCAGCAGCGGCGTAATTACCTGTTTTAGCTAGAAGATTTCCATAAGCAAAGAAATAGGCTTCCATTTGAGCAGGGCCTGCGAACGTTAACAAAGTGCGCGTCGATTCAGCTTCAAGTTCACATCGTGCATCACTTAGTTCACCTAACTCGATAAAACAAAACGCAATCCGCATACGAATTTCTAAACAGAATGCCTCAGAGGGGGTTTCGATTTCATTCACTGCTTCGCCATTCGATTCAGGTGCAAAAATCGACTGATAGGCTTCAAGCGCTTCTTGAGTTTGACTATTTGTGAAGAGTTCGGCGGCCAAGTTAAAACGATTCTGAAAAGTCACATTTATCATAAGTGACTCATCGGCTGAGGTGTCTCAAAAGATGACGACCGTTGGTCTAGAAACGTGCTAGTTTAGGGAGGTCAATCAGGAGTTCGAAATGGCAAAAGTAGATAAGAAGTTAACAGCGCATTTGTTCGTCTGCACCAACGAGAAAAAAGGCGAGTGCTGCGGCGAAAAAGGCGGAGCTCAGCTTCGCGCGCGCGTAAAAGAGCTTTCAAAAGAACATCCAGAATGGAAGGGTCAGGTTCGAATCAATTCTTCGGGCTGCTTGGGCCGTTGCGAAGAGGGAATCGTGGCGGTGCTTTACCCACAAGGTAAATGGTTTTCGGGGCTTGATCGGAAGGACGAGGATGTCCTGATCGATGCGGTCAAAGCCTCGTTACCTGTTAAATAGCTCGTCTTAATTAGCTCGACTCGACCTGGACCTTTAGTTTAAGGTCTTCGCCATGGGCTTCGTTATTCATCTCGGTAAAGAGAGTTTTAAATTTTCCTGCACCCACTTCACGATATTCGGGCCGAATGCAGGAGAACGCCTGCACGGGCATAACTATCAAGTTCGATGCTCAATTGAAGTTAATCAACTTGATCCAAAATTAGGAATGGCATTCGATTTCAATGTGGTAAAGCCCGTCATCAAGGAACTCTGCGATAGTTTAGACGAACGAATTTTAATTCCGAATGAGTCGCCCTATCTTGAAATCTCAACTCTTCCTTCAGAACAGTTACGTGTAGTCTTCAATTCGAAAGAATATGTATTCCCGAACGAAGACATAAAGAATCTTCCGCTTGTTAACATTACGAGCGAAGAGCTTGCGCGATATTTTTGTCGGCAATTAAAGAAATCGATTAGCGGAAAACTTCCTGTGGGAACTGTCTCTGTGACAGTCGAAGAGACGCTTGGACAAAGCGTCTCTTATTCTGAATAGTCTTGATTATTCGATACCGAAACTTGTCGTCGCTTTAACAGAAACATTCGACTTTGATGCTTTTGAACCAGACTGCGTTTCAATTGTGTACTCGCCAGGGAAAACGTTAACAAATGAGCCCGCGCCAGAAGTAGGAGCACTCACGAGCAAGCGTTCAAACGAATATCTGAAAGCATCACCCGGAATTCTCGGAACGTATTGGTTGTGAGAAGAATCTGCGTTGAATTCAAAAAATGCTTTCATCCCGCTGAAAGACTTTGATTGATACCAGCTGCAAAGGCTTTTTGCCTGCGGATCAAGTTCGCCACTGAAACCAAGATCACAAAACGAGTACTCGATATTTGGCATCACGTCTTCAAGCGGAAATTTTCTCAAATACAAATCGCCGAAGTCATAGTTTGCAAGAGAGAACATCGATTTACCAAGCTGGTACTGCGTGAAGAAAAGTTTCTTTTGCTCGATTTGAGAAGTCAGGTTGCGATAGATTTTTGCTGATCCGTCTCCGGGAATTGTGATTTGTTGTAACTGAATTGAAACCTGTTCGCCTGCAGCAATTTTAACGAACCCTGGGTAGATTGAGTTCTCAAAACCAAGGATGTAGTAGCCTGGAGTCAGTGCACGTGTCTCGTTTATTCCGAAGTAAGAAGTTTCTTTGCAAGATTTTCTGTTTGCAATCACGTTTCCATTAACTACAGAAGGCTCGCAACGAACTGCTTTAACTCGATTAAAAATCTGAAACTCACTAGCAGTTCCTGAAACAACGATGGTTCCATTTGCAGTGACGCCAGCGCCAAACTCTTGCACGAGACCAAGACGCTGAGTCTTCTTCTTGGCAAGACCTGCGTAATAAGCTTCGACTTCTTCAGCTAGCAATTCTGGCTGAGCGATTGCGCTCTGGCTGAGAGTTAGAAGAACTGTGACAACGGCAGCAATTGTGAAAGACATTTTTTTCAACATAAAATCCTCTTAGAAGCCTTCTCGATTTTTCGAAACGTTAATCATGCGTTCGTCTTGTCCGTAATAATCAGGTGTAAACTGAATTTCGCCCATCTCGCCGACCGAAGCTGTTAAATAGGTAAGGTAAGTCGCAACAGCCGTTTTAAGTCGAACTGAATGAGCCGGATAAGTAGGGTACTGAGCAATAATATTCTGAATCTCGAAGCTGTTGTATTGAGTGCCTTGCAATAAGTATTCAGCCAATTCATGTGGGCGCTCTACGCGAATACAGCCTGAACTCTTAAGACGAGTTGTGAGCGGGAAGTCTTCAGGGTGCGGAGTATCGTGAAGATAGATTGCGCGAGAGTTTGTGAGACTAAATCGAACTGTGCCCAGTGAATTCTGTGGACCTGGATCTTGGCGAAGTGTGTAAGGCATCTTGTTCCCGAGTGCAACCCAGTCAACACTTTGCGGATCAATTTCATTCTTCTTTGAATCAAAAACGCGAATGCCCGCGTTGGCCATATAAAGAGGATTTTTCTTCTGAGCCGGAATTAAATCTTTAAGTGCAATGCTGTTTGGCGATGTCCAGTACGGATTGAGAATTACTTCGTAAACTCTGTCGACCATTGTTGGTGTTCGGCGGAGTAAACGACCATTAACGGTCTTCATTGAAATGACATCAACACCATTTTCATTTACGCGAAGTTCTTGACGTGCAAGGTTTACGAAAATGAATTTGCTGCCGAGAGTTTTTGGCAACCATCTCCAGCGCTCAAGGTTCACATTGATTTGAGCAATGCGTTTATCAATTGAAGTACTTAAGGCGCCAAAGCACATCTTTCCGCAGATTCCATCTGGATCAAGCTTTAAACCTTTTTGGAAAAGCTTAACGGCCTCAACAAGGCTGCTGTCATATGAAGAGCTGGTGTTGTCGCGTTCAAAACTATTTAAGTAATTAAGATCTGCTAAACGCTGACGAATTCCCGGCACATCTGCGCTTGAAGCGCCTGGCTTTAATGCCGCCGCACCAGAAAGTGATTTCCAGCCACCATTAGCTTTAATTGTATGAAGCTTCTCAAGTGATTGTTTAAGCTGTGCATACTGTTCGTGTCGAGGTTCTAATTGCTGAAGTGCTGAAAGTAAGTCTGCTGAACCTAAAATTGAATTTAAAGTCTGATAGCCGTCGAACTTTGCTTTAGTAAAATCAGTTTCCTGATCAATTGCGCGCAATGCAGCTCTTCCCACCGCTAAATCAGAAGCGATGTTAACGAGAGCTTGTGTAGCCAATAGTTCTGTTTCAATTGCGGATTGCGAATTAGAGAGCTGAGAGCTTAAAGCATCTAAATCACCATTTGAGTAATCTTCTTTGTCTAAACCTAAAAGATGAACGCGATTGATTAATGATTTTAACTTCCCAAGATTAGCGGTTGCTGTGTTTCCTTCAACGAAGATCGGTTGATTGCCACGCACTTTGTAAAGCGGAGCAATGAGCGAATTGCTGATGACAGAATTGCGAAGATTTATATAGTTAGCACTTGAAAGCGCTGATGCTATTGCTGAGGAATTAACTCCGGATGCGGCAACTGAGGCCGTGAGATTTTTTGCAGCAACGCTTTTAGCGTGAGCTGTGGTGAGCGCAAACGATTGTATCGAAAGTGCAGCAACCAAATATAGAGATAGAGTTCGGCCATTAAAAATCGTCATGAGCATGTCTCCTCAAAATCAACTAGCTACCGGACACTTGTACAAAGATGGTGCCAGTTCAGTGGAGGAGAGTTCCTATAATGTTTTCATGGCGTTATTGAGTAGAACGCGAATACGCGATTAGAGAAACTTATCGCACCGATTAGTTTCGAGCGAGCCTGGTTCGTGCCGGGATTTGTTTCAGGCCGTCAAATCTTTAGACAGCCTTCAATCTAACTTTTTAAGTTTTACTTTAGATGCTTTTCGAAGAAAGAGAGAATGTGTCCATACTCCAGCACTTGATTCTCTCGCTTCTGCGAGCCATGTCCTTCATCAGCAAAAAGGATCAAGCTTGATGGAATGCCTTTGCTCTGAAGAATTTGGTGCATTTGCAGCGCTTCGCCTGCTGGTACTCGTGGATCACTCACGCCTTGAATGATCAAAAGCGGATTTTTAATTTTATCAACGTAAGTAACAGGTGAAAGTTTTAAAAGTGCTTCGCGATCTTTATCTGGGTCACCGTATTCTGATATTCGAAGAATTCGGCGGTAAGGAGCAGTGTTTTGGAGGAAAGTGACTAAGTTGCTCATTCCAACAAGGGCTGCGCCTGCATCATAGCTTCCGGCGTACATACTCATTCCGATAAGTGTCGCGTAGCCGCCGTAGCTCCAGCCCATGATTCCAATCTTTGGGACTTTGCCATTTTGAACGAAGGACTTTCGAATGTAAGTCGAAGCATCTTCGATATCAGTAATGACGGCGAGGCGCTTAGGGCCATCATCAGAGCTCATCCACGATTTACCGTAACCATCACTTCCGCGAACGTTCGGTTCAATCACAATGAAACCTGCATCGATGAACAACTGCCAAATGGGTTTAAAGCCCGGCTGACTTTGTCCTTCAGGACCACCGTGAAAGTGAACAATGACGGGGCATGTTTGTTTACACTGAGCGGGTCTTCGAACAAGCATCGGAATCATTGTTCCATCGCGAGCCGGATATTCTTCTATTTTGGTTGTAGAGAAAGATGATGTGTCGATTTCGGGCGCGCTCGGAAGAACCCATTGAGTCGCTTTTTGCGTTCGCCAATTGTAAACGTAACTGGTGCGAGGTGCTTTTGCGGTTTCAATTCCTATTGTCATGTACTGACCGTTTGGAGTGAACCCACCGGCATAAATATGATCGGCCTTTTCAAATTTCGGAAGATCGAGAGATTTGAAGTTTGAAGTATCGAGAACCTCAAGGCGTGTAAAGCCTCCTACATTCCAATGCATCACAAGCTTTGTGCGCGGTCGATCCATAGCAATGCTAGTGACGTCAGCCTTCCGCTCCTCTGTAATTGGAGTGAATGTTTTATTTGCATAACGATAGACACGATGGAAATCGCCGAGTTTGTTTGTGCGGACAATGAACTCATTAGCCTTTGAGCTAAAGAGCATGTCGTATTCGACTTTTTCATCCAGGCCCAATACCGGAGTTAGCTTTTTTGTTCGCTCATCGTAAGTAAAGAATTCGCGACTCAGTGAGCCGGTTGCTTTTCCGAGAAGGAGTAATCCGTCGTCACGCTTATCAGCGATGTACCAAATCCCGGGCTGATCGAAAATCAACTCTTTTGCTTTTGATTTTAGAGAATATCTATAGAGCGCATAAGAATCAGGTTTGATATCGTTTGATGAGAAGTAAAGATTTTCGCTATCGGCATCAATCCAGTTAAGACCCGTTTGAACTTTTGCCTTATGCTGAATTTCAATGAGAGCGCCGCCAGAGCGGGATTGCAAGTAGAGTCCAGGATTTTCTTCGCCATTTCGATCGCGCGACAACACGATCCACTTTCCGTTCGGAAGTATTCCTACGACCTGAGTTTGATCACTGCCTCCGGTCATCTGAGTCGGAAACTTCTGAGGTCCAGTTAGCTTCCAAACTTGAGCGGTACCGGTTACGCGCCAGCCAAAGAACATTTCGCTCGCGTCAGGCGCCAGCATCCCCATTCCCGGCGATTTGATATCGAGCATTGACTGGATCCGGCGACTGACTTCGGGAGGGAGCGCAGGGGCAGAGTACTTTTGAATCGTATCAGTGCTGAGGCTCTCTGATCCGTGGCCGGAATACCCATTGCCACCAGGCTTTGACTCTTTTGAAGCCGATGAACAGTTAATAAGTAAAAACGAGATTGCGAAAAGTATTAGGCGATTTTTCATCTTGAGATAGCAACAAACGAGCGAGGCACTGTCTAGTCCGAATACGAGGTGTCGTGAGATGACTTTCAGAGTCATCCGAGAGAGGGTCAAGTTGTGTCAGCTGCAAAAGATCTATTCTCAGTTCAGGCCGCAGATTATGCGAAGTATCGTCCAACATATCCGTCGGCACTTTTCACTTTCCTAACTAACTTATCACCACACAGACGTGTTGCATGGGATTGCGCAACTGGTAGTGGGCAATCTGCGTTTGAACTCGCAAAGTTTTTTCAAACTGTGTATGCGACTGATCTCAGTCAAAAACAAATTCTTTCGGCTCGAAAACATCCGCAAATTCGGTACAGCCAGGGTCGAGCCGAGCAGTCGGGTCTTCCTCCCGGAAGCATTGATCTGATTACAGTTGCTCAAGCGTTTCATTGGTTCGACCATCGATTGTTTTTCAGAGAAGCAAGAAGAGTGATTCGACCCGACGGCGGACTTCTCGCAATCTGGATGTATGAACAGACTGTCATCAATGTAAGTGTTGATGAAGTGATGAGAGATTTTCACGCAGACGTCGTTGGAAAATTTGGCGAGAATGAATTAAAAACCTTCAAAGCAAACTTTCAAAAAATGAGTCTACCTATTCAGGAAATTACTCCGCCATCATTCGAAATGAGTGGTACGTGGACTCTTGAGCAACTAAAGGGTTACCTTTTTACCTGGTCTGCAACACAAAGTGCGATAAGAAAAACAGGTAAGAACCCAGTTGAAGAGTTTAGCTCGCGCTTAGACGCTGCCTGGGGTGATCCGAACCAATCGCTCGAAGTTCGATGGCCGGTTGTGTTGAGAGTCGGTCGACTTTTCTAAAGCCGTTCGCTATAAAGTCGCCATAGAGGGCAACTAGCTAAATGGGTTACAATCCAAAAGATCATTACTATCACAAAGCCAAAGAGCAAAACTATGCGGCTCGCTCGGTCTTTAAACTTGAAGAGATCGATGCAAAACATAAGTTGTTCAGATCAGGTCAGAAAGTTTTAGATCTTGGCGCCGCGCCCGGCAGCTGGTCACAGTTTGCTTCAAAGAAGATCGGGGAGAAGGGGCGAATCCTCGGAGTTGATCTTTCGCCAGTGAATGTGAAACTAAAGAACGCTGAGTTCATTCAAGCTGATCTTCGCGATTTAAATCTTGAGCAGATCTTTGCTGAGCATGGTTTTAATGATCCGTTTGATCTAGTGCTCTCAGATATGGCCCCCAAAACAACGGGTATTCGGTTTACTGACCAAGCCCGATCAATGGAGCTTTGTGAATTAGCTCTCGATGTCGCTCGCCGTTTCTTAAAGCCAGGTGGGCACTTTGTCTGCAAGCTGTTCCATAGCGATGAATTTCAGACCCTCAGAGATGCAATAAAGAAAGATTTTGAGCAGTTTAATGCGGTTAAACCCGATAGCACTCGAAAGATCAGCAAAGAAATTTTTCTTGTGGGCTTAAAAAAGCGAGCGACTTAACCCAGTACTTTAGGTACTGTAGCCAAAACGAAAACCAAGACGATAACAGGGGGCCATAATGGCAAAGAAAAAAGCGACTAAGAAGAAACGTTCTAAGAATAAACACCATAAAAAAAGACTTCTTCGTAAGAAGCGTCTTATTAAACAAAAGAAAAGAACTTAATTTCTTTTGAAAGAGGTGAGGCCGATGAAGCGCGCAAAAGATTTTTTCCAATGGCGACCACATCCCTGGCACGGGATTTCAAGCGGAAGAAATCCTCCACGTGATGTCACGGCCTACATCGAGATCACTCCCGCTGACGGGATGAAATACGAGATCGACAAAGAAACAGGCTACTTAAAAGTCGATCGACCTCAACGAACTTCCTCACTTCCTCCCGCACTTTACGGCTTCATTCCGCAAACCTATTGCGGTGACCGCGTAAAACGCCTGGCTCCAACAGCAAAAAGCGGCGACGGAGATCCATTAGATATCTGTGTCTTAAGCGAAAGACCCATCACCCGAAACGAAGTTTTAGTTCCAGCTCGCGTGATCGGAGGGCTTCGCATGATTGACCGCGGAGAAGCCGACGACAAGATCATTGCCGTTCTCGAAAGTGATCCTTATTGGGATGACATTAAAGATCTTAGTGACCTCTCTGAGGTGATTAAGTCTCGGCTGTTTCACTATTTTATGACTTACAAAATGATTCCCGGCGGTAAAGAATCGCCAGTCAAGCTCGGCACATTTTATAACGTCAAACACGCAGAGAAAGTTATTCGCGCGGCAATGCTCGATTACGAAGAGATGTTTGTCTCAAAAGCTTCGAGAGTAAAAAAGTCGTCAGACTAGCCTAAAGAAGTTTTTCGATTTCTTTTTCTAAATCTTCTGGCTTAGTGTTGGGCGCAAATCTCGCGACAACTTTTCCGGATCGATCAACTAAGAATTTTGTAAAATTCCATTTGATAGCTTCGGTGCCTAAAATTCCGGGCTGTGAGCTTTTTAGAAAATCAAAGATGGGTGCTGTTTCGCCGCCATTTACATTTACTTTGGCAAAAAGCGGAAAGCTTACGTCGTAATTCATTTTACAGAAATTCTGAATCTCTTGCTCATCGCCAGGTTCTTGTGCCCCAAACTGATTGCACGGAAATCCTAAAATTTCTAAGCCACGCTCTCTGTATTTGCGATAGAGACCCTCAAGGCCGGTGTATTGCGGAGTGAAGCCACATTTGCTTGCGACGTTCACCACCAAAAGAACTTTATTCTTGTAAGAGGCGAGAGTGGTTTCGTGACGTTTGATGTCTTGAACAGGAATTGAATAAATGTTTTCAGCCATGTCGGTAGACTACTCACCTAAACTGCTGGTGTAAAGGCTCGACTTAATTTGTGATACCTGCGCGATAACGGGTAGATCGTACATCTGCATAGCGCGTTCAACATTGAGCATCGAGCTAAAACGAGTTTTGCCAACTAAATCATCGCTATATGTACCCGTTAAACTGATCAGATCAATCACCTCTTTCGGAGTTTTAAGGTCTGCACGAGTTAACATAAGTTTTGCCGCAAGAGATGAAGCATTCGCAGTGGCTTGAGAGGTACCCGTCATGCGGCCTCGGCGACCACCAGGAAGTGCCGACAAGACTTCTTTTCCTAACGCCGCTGTATCAACTGTGCGTCCACCGTAATTACTTGAAGGCAATATCTGTCCATCTTTGTCATGTGCTGTGACTGATAGAATATTCGCAAACGGGTAGGCTGCTGGGTAATATTGAAACACGTCGGAGTTTGAACGCTCGTTTCCAGCTGCAGCAATAAAAAGAACTCCTGCCTTTTCAGCTTCTGCAATTGCTAATCGCTCCTCGGGCACTGCGAATGGACCTCCGCCAGAGTAATTAATAATTTTTGCGCCCATCTTAATTGCATATCGGATAGCTTGTACGCTGCTCAAAAGATTACTCATGCCGGGTGCGCTTGAGTCGTAGTACTTAAGGATCATGAGCTTGATCTTTTGCTCTCGTTTATCGTCTAAGCCGACAATGATTCCGGCAATATGAGTGCCGTGACCATTTTCATCTTTCAAACGGCTATTGTGATGAGAAAAATTCCATCCATGGAAATCATCGGCCAATCCATTGGCATCATCGTCAATACCGTTACCGGGAATTTCACCCTTATTAATCCATAAATTGTTTTTGATGTCTGGATGCTGAAGATCGGCACCCGTGTCGATCACAGCTACTATTACCTCTTCAAGTTCTGATGCGTAGGCCTTTGAAACAAAGCCCATCAGCGTTGTAGCTAGTAATAGTAGGAGAAGAACTCGTAAACTTCTTTTCATTACTGCGACCCCATCAATTGTGTAGCGGGTAAGCGTGAAGACCGGATGGAAACTTGCTCGAGAAATTTCTCTCCGCTACTTCCCTTAGAGTAAAAGAAATCAACCAGTCTCTTGTTGTTGATTCCTCGACAATTAGTAATTACCTCAGTCTGATTTTTAACTTCAGATTGAGTGTACGTATAAGTCTCATTGCAATCGGGAGAAATCCGAACACTCGCCACTTGATCGCGTGAATCATAAGTGATGGATGTTGTCTTTTTCACATCTGAGACTTCAGTTAGGTTGCCAACAGAATCGTAATTGAAATATAGAGCCTTCCTTGGCCCCGCAAGCGAAATCAGATTTCCCTTTAAAAAGGTCAGGCGCGTCCTTGCGCCCTGATGATCGCCCATAGCATCAACTAGTTCCACAAGTCGCCCACTGCGAGGGTCGACCTTCAACTTAAGAGATTCCGTTCTCCCGCTTCTGACATCCTTTAAAAATCCATTTTTGTCATAAATGAGATTGGCTACCTTGCCTCGCTCATCTTTTACTTCAAGCAACTTTCCTTGTTGATCGAAGGTTTGAATTGTTTGTCCTTCATTAATTAAATGAAACTTTGAATTCGACGACACGATCTTCTCTTTGCCGCTTTCATATGTTCTGACAAAGCTCTTAGTTGAAGAGCTCGGTGCTCGTAAGGTATTAGGCGTTAGTTTATAGGTAACGATTTTTCCGACTCTACATTTGCGGAGTCGAAGTGTAGTTGCATTCAGTATATCTAAAGAGTCTTCGAAGGGAGTGCACCATCCCGCGCCGAGAAGACCTCGGTGAAGCGAGCGACTGTTATAGATCATAGCAAGAGAAGTTGATTTATCGCTATAGATAAAGCTTCCCTGACTCAAATCAACTTCAGCAAATGCTGAGGTATGAAGAAGAGTGGTAGTAGAAGCTGCAATAAGTTTGATTGCGAATTTGTTTTTCATTGTGACTAACCCCTAGAGCAAGCTTGGGGCCGTCTCGCAAGCAACCTAGTGCCACTTTGATTGTCTTTAACCGTGCATGTGTAGCCTCGTTGATTGACATAGATAATCGCTTATCAATCAGTCGCAAGTTCCTCACCAATTGATTGAAAGTTACAGGTGTGCGAATAAAAAAGGAGTGTCAAAACTTTTGACACTCCCGGAGTTAAGGCTTTGTTATATGAGGATTAAGCGGCTTTAGGGACCACACCGGTGTGAGGAGCCACTGTAAAGCGATTACGACCGTTCTGCTTAGATGAATAGAGGGCTTGGTCAGCTCTCTTAGTCCATGACTCAACTGATTCGCCATCGAGAAGCTGAGCGATTCCCATTGAGACTGTGAAGCTAAGCTTATGTTCGCCTGTGATGTAGACTTCTTTACGAATTCGGTTCAAGGCTTCTTCAGCTTTGATGACAGCGTGCTCAAGGGCGTAATCGGGCAGAACTACTGAGAACTCTTCGCCGCCAACTCGTGCGACGAAGTCTGTCGAGCGATGGAAGAGACTTTTAAGAGTACCCACGCACTCCTTTAGAATGAAGTCGCCAACATCGTGTCCATAGGTATCGTTGATCTTTTTAAAGTGATCGATATCGAGAGTAAGAATTGTAACCGGCGTTTTGCCAATTTCATGTAGTTGCCACTCTTGCTTCACTTTTTCATCAAAGCTCTTGCGATTGTAAGCCTCAGTCAAGTGGTCTACTCGCATGCTGCGATTGGCTTCGTTGAGCTGCTGCTTGACGACATCGAGATTCTTTTTGATGCCTTTGATGCGTTTTGATCTACGGCGCTCACGGCGCGACTGATGCTCAACATAGGTATCAATGAATTCACGGGCCTTAAATTTTACGTCGTTGATTGAATTGGCTTCGACGGCCTCTTTCAAACTATGGAGACTGATTCCAATTTCTTTATCTTCGACTTGCTCTGATCGGAAATCTTCACCGAGTTGATCGATGAGGTCCCAAAGTATTCCTCTGAAATCATCGAAGCTCTTTTGAATATAAGTGTATTCGTTGACTCGGTATCCAGAGAAGAACTGACGAAACCGGAAAAGAGTTTTCTCTGAATGAGTTTTATCTGGGTTCATCAGCTCTCGTGCAAATTCATCGAGATATTCACGAACGCGGCGAACCGGTTGTGCGTCGATTTCAAAAAGATGCTTGTTATAAACGTCGATTAGAAAAAGCAGAGTTGCTCGATCTTCACTAATATCATCACTCTCACGACCGCTACTCACCGAATCGTATTGGAGTTGCTCAACTAGCTTTTGTACCCACTGTTTCAATCAGGCCTCCTGAACGTATCTCTACCTTTGTTCATCGGGAGAAAACGAATTCATTTTGAGTGTTTCGAGGGTAAATGAAGGAATATTCTGTCTCGCCCTTAGTCGAGGTCAAACTGTCGAAGGTTTGGTACTTCTAGATGGCTGAAATCAGTGATCACTACGTGTCGATTTGGGGCGTCTTCTTTATATCCCTAGATTTGACAATGTTATTGCCTGTAACTTTTCGCCAAAGTTTCGATCGATTGAGAGATTTTTGTCTGGAAGCTCGAAGCTCTTTTCAAAAATTTCAAGAAGACGCATGGGAGTGATGTTCTTTGAATTCAGTTCCTCAAGCGTCACACCTGAAGTTCTTTTTTCAAGTCTGTTGCCGTCATCTTGAGTGACCAAAGAAGTATGAAAAACTGGAATAGGTCGACTACGACCAAGCCATTTGTGAATCGCACGTTGCGGAAGAAGTGATTCGCGAAGATCAGAGCTTCGAACGAGCAAGTCATAGTTGCCGTCGTGGTCATCAATCGCGCATGCGAAGTGATAGCTTGGGGCAAAAGAGCTGAAGTCAGGGATTCCATTGCCATCAACTGTTTTAGAGGTTCGAGCGACAATAAAATCATCTCGCCCGGACTCATCGTCCATTTTAAAGCGCCATGCTAGAGTTTCAGAAGCGTCGAATGTTCTGCGACTCATCGTTCGGCAGTGGCCCGAATAGACTATTGAGCTCGTGTGAGGAGCAGAGGCCATCGTCGAAAGCGCTAGCTGAACTTCTTTTCTTGAACAGTCGCAAGGATAGATTTTTCCTTCTCTAACTCCCTCAACAAAACATTGCCAATGCCGTTCTTTAAATTCGCTTTGCAGAAGTTCTAAATCAGCGGTGAGTTGAAGTTCTGAGAGATCTTTTAATTGAAGCGCTCGAGCATCTTTTTGAACTCGTGGTAGGTCAATATCTTCAAACCGAACAATCCAAGGTGTATTTAACAGTTTTGCAAATTTATGCGAAATCCAGGCCGTTCTCAGATTGCCGACATGAAACCTTCCGGTAGGAGAAGGGGCGAATCTTACGCCGCCACTTGCGGGACTTTTCATAAACTATTTCTTTAAAAATTCGAAGTCGCGATCCATGACTGTCTTCCGACCTTCGGCTCTCGCATTGTCGATTGCACGATCACAGACGATTCGTAAGTGATCAGAAAGAACATCCATCACAGCTTGCGAAGTGTTGTATTCAGACCGAGCAAAAACATATTCCTTCAAACGACTTGCGACCACTAGCACGTCTCTAGGAATTTGCGTGTTTGATGATTGAGGCTTTGAAGTGGCAGCAGTTGCGTAGACTCGGTTTGCAGGCTGCGCTGTTTCTGCAGCTGCCGAAGCTGGGGCTTTCTTTTCAATTGCTCCGGCATCTTTGTGGCGTGCTACCGGGAGATGACGTTCAAAACAGGGAACCGAGCAAAACACGTAGCCAGTGCGCTGGCCATTGCATGTCGAAACACTGCAAATATAGTAAGAGGAATTGAAGTTGATTGATTTTTTGCACGAACTGCATGGACGCCAGACGTTTTCTTGCATTTGAACCTCACCTCATAAGCGTAGGGAGGTGCGCATTGAGAGTCAATGTGCGAGCTTCTTAAAATCGTCACTAAAGACAGGAATAAGAAATCAAATTGCAGTTATTTCTCAGTAGCGCGATTTCGGTGACACATTTTGTGTGCGGCCTTTTATTCCGACTTGAGAGCAAGATTGCCTCCGCAAAATGGCACTGGTGTCAAATTTCTCGTAAAAAAATCAACTGAGTTTTTGGAAGTGGAGAATTTTAAGACGATACCTTAAACCTGTTTCTCCAACGCGACATGAAGTTTACGCGACTTTTGGGAGGAAAAATAATGAAGACAGTTCGTGCTCTAATATTGACAGCAGCTTTGGTTTTAACTGCAACAAAGGCGACTGCTGCAGAACAATGCGCAGCCAACATGGCAGAAATTAACACTGCACCAGAAATACAACGTATTTTAGTTTCATTTGGTGGGCATGAAAATCTCCAAGGTTATTGGAAGTTAAGCGGACTTGCTGGTAGTTTCGTTCAGGCGAAAGTTAAATTCGAAAATATGGAAACCAGTTTTTGGACTACCTATAATAAAGATGCTCCAAGCCAGATCAGTGTTTGTGCGGGTGAAGATCAGCAAACTTTGAAACTTGAGGTCATTAATCCTTTAGATCCAAATAACAAAATTATGTATATACGTTCGGTAGAAGGTAACCCAGATCGTTTAATGATTTCAGCTCATGCGTCGAAATGGAAGTTTGTGAAATTCAAGCGAGTTCAATCGATTCAACAGGCAAAACTGGAAGACTAGAAACTAACTAGAATAGTCGTGATTTATAAAGGAGGCTCAACTGCCTCCTTTTTTATTTGGGTCACTGATGACTGGGCTAATGGCTTGTCATAGACCTCACGTCAATAGACGTAGCGACTGTCGAGACTTATTCTTTTATTTATGTCTGAAGTTTGGCAACGGATTCTTATTGCAGCATTTCTCTCGATATCTGGTTGCCTGGTTACCTACGCTCTTACCACCTCATCAAAAAATACTTTAGAGAGATCTCCGAACGAAGAGCCGGTGGCATTGATCATTTCGTCAGAGAACGAAGTTCAGCGAAGGCTCTCTGAGCGCCTAGTTTGGCGAAAAATTTTTGATAACCAATATCTCTACGCAGGTGAAGCGATCCGAACCGCCGTTAGTTCAACAGCTACTCTTGAGTTCCTTGCGCAAAAAACTATTGTGCAGCTTGATCCAGAAACGGTCGTTCAAATCGAGCGCAATGGCGGCAACGTAAATTTAGATTTTCTAAAAGGAAATCTTTTTATTCGATCAGAGGCGGCCAAAGACACACTGACTTTAAGTTCAGGCGGAAAGACTCTTGCAATTCAAAATGCTGAACTGTCTGTTTCAAAGGCCGATGTAAATTCGAATATTCAAGTTGAAGTGAGCAAAGGTGAAGTCAAAGGAACTGAGCAAGAACAACAAAGAATTGAAATTGTAAATCCGGTACCTCGACAAGTACTGTACGTGAATCCCGGTGAGAATCGTTCTGTCGCAATTGAGTGGAAAGAGATACCACGAAGCTATATAGTTTCAATTGAACTCGGGGAGTCGCCGCAGCGACTGAGTAAGGTGACTGACGTTCAAATCGTTGAGAACCAACGCACGATAAATTTGCCGCTGAAGACGGGCCGATATTATTTTAAGATTTCAGCGGTTGATGTCGACGGCAAATTACCTCCGCTAGCTAGTTTCACTCGAAGAATTGAACTTCGACCTAAGCTTTCGCCAATCACTTTAGAGCCAGCAAATGGATCTAAAGTGCAAGTGGCTTCAGACAAATCAGAAATCGAATTTCGATGGGCAAATCCAGGTCAACTTGAGAATTTGGTGGTTGAATATGCTCGCTCACCAGACTTGCGAGTCGATCACGGAAGTTTACGATTAAAAAATGAACTCTCGAGTCGGATTCCAATTCGATGGAATAATGGTGAAATATTCTGGCGAGTCAGCGGTGTTGTGCCCGGTACTAGAGATACGGTTTCAAGTAAGATTACTAAGTTTTCATTACAAACAGGAGTGGTCATCGCACCACCAATCGCGGTAGCAACGCCAGCGCCGACTCCGGTATCAACGCCAAGTCCTACTCCGGTTGCCCAAGCATCACCATCACCTTCTCCTTCGCCGAGTGCTACCCCGCAAGTTGCCCAACCAGCGCCGACGGCCAAACCAAAAATAGCGGCCCCACTTGTAGATGAAGCAGTTGAAAAAGAGGGAATCGTCGGTAAAAACGACGGGACTGCAAAAGTTAACTGGAAGCCTGTGGCCGAGGCGAAGCAATATCAAGTGCAGGTTTTGGATTCACAAGGACAAGTTATTCAGACCACAAAAGTCGGAACGACTTCAGTCAATTTAAGTAACTTAAAGACAGGCGACTACAAAGTGACTTTGAATTCAATCGACAGGGCCGGGGAAGTTGGGTCGGCAAGCCGTGAGATCTTACTTAAAATTCCGGAATACAGTTCAGTGCGCGCGCCAAAAATTAAAAGCATGACTGTAAAGTAGAGCTTATGCGACCGAGGCTGAGTCGTCGGAAGAATCACTGATCTTAACTTTATCTGCGTCTGCTGGCTCAAAATCAGAGTATGGTGTTGATACGATCACTTGCGCACCATTTTCGAAATATCCTCGTACCTTGAACATATTAATTGGCTCGCTCTTGCCTTTTACTTCTGCGGCGCCTGCAAATTCGAATATAAAGCGATCAGTTAAGCTTGCTGCAACCGCATCGCTTACGAGTAGATCGGCACCAAACGCCTTCGTTGAAGATTCAACTCGAGATGCCATATTGACCGTATCGCCGATGGCCGTATATTCCATACGCTCGGTAGAGCCGATCGTGCCAGAAATTGCGGGCCCTGAGTGGAGACCGATACCAATTCTAATCACAGTTTGTTCGCGAGCAGCTCGTTTTTCATTGAGAGCAGAGAGTGCCGTACGCATTTCTAAACAGGCTTGAAGAGCATACCGATTATCTTCGCCGGTACTGTTAGGTGCGCCCCAGATTGCCATGATGGCGTCGCCAACAAATTTATCTACGATCCCATGGTTACGAGTGATGATACTAACCATGATTTCAAAATACTCATTGAGCATTTCGACAACTTCTTCTGGCGTGTGGCCTTCGCTAAATTTAGTAAAGTCTCTGATGTCACTAAAGAGTACCGTGACTTCTTTTCGAGTTCCGCCAAGATTCAAGTCGCCTTTAAGCATATCGTTTGCAACCGACGAGCCGTGGAATTTGTTTAAAATATTTTTCACTCGGTCGCGTTCTCTCAGTCCAACAATCATCTCGTTAAATGCCTGAGCGAGTTGACCAATTTCATCGCTACTTCGAACTTTCGCCGTAATATTAAAATTTCCTTGCGCAAGATAGGTGGCAGCTTCGTGAAGTTTTTCAATTGGGAAGGTGATTGAGAGCGCGAACAAAATTACTAAGAACAGTGCGCCTGAAAACGCGTAACCCGCAATTGAATAAGACTCATTTCGCATTTCACGGGCTGGTTCTAAGATAACGTCTTCTGGCGCTTGTGCGACAGCAATTAAACCAAAAGCTGTGCGACTGTAAGCACCAGTGAACCATTTTTGCGTTTCTGGGTCGAAGAACCGCGGAATTTGCACCTTCGCGGTTGCTTCTGAATTGGCAATTGCTTCACTCACGATCGGCACGTTGGCCAAATTTTTTCCTTCAAGCACAGGCTCATCATCTTTGTGAGCTAACACGTAGCCTTCTGAATCGACGAGATAGAGTTTTCTTGCGCCCGAAACTGCAAATGATGATTGAAGGCGATCTAGACGAATATCCGCAATCGCGACATGTCGTACGACACCTGAAGAGTCGGCAAATGGCACCGCTATGCTAAACATCGGCGCTTTCTTGTGAATGGTCGCTGTGCGAATCAGTACTTTCTGTGCACTTGAGAAAACACTCAAGATCGGAAACGGACGTTCTCTTCTAACTTCATCTATGTGTGAAGCAGTGAGCTGATATTGTTCTAAGTAAGGTAAGTTAGTTTCGCGCCGATGAAGCTTTGGACGGCCTTCTTCAAGGACATAAAGATCAAGATTCACAAGGTCTAAGTCTTTACCAAAAACTAGATCGAGCGCGCGGCGTCGCTGTTGCTCGTCAGCAAAGTCTTGGAGGAGAAGGTCAGTTGTTGTTCTGATTTTTTCTAAGTTGTTTAAAATCAGCGACTCCACCTCGACTGATTTTGCATTTACAAGGTCCGCATTGGCTTGCTGCTGGTTCTCTCGAAATTTCTGTTCGAAGAGTTGTGAGTTGCGATAGGCGATGGGAAGTACCACCGCCAAAATTAAGGCGAGTGTGCCTGCAACGAGCTTTGCCGATATTGATATTTTTATACCTGTACGCACGGTGTTTCATCGGTTTTCAGGTGCAGAGTCATGAGAGGTTAAAACAACTGTTCGACCTAGGTCGAACCATAGACCTCAGCTGAATTGAAACTACGTCTTTGCTTAGGTAGCATAGGACGAGCCCAAGAAAAGATCGGGGAATCTACATATGCAAATTCGCACAGCCATCGTATCGGTCCTAATTTTTTCACTTATCGCATCTCCAGCGTACTCTCAGCAAAAGCCCGCTGAGAAAGCTCCTGCAGTTAAAGCTTCAGATAAACAAGCAGAGAAGCAAGCTGTGAGACAAGCAGAGAAGTTGGTAGACAAAGAAGATCGCTCTGATCGAGATGACAAGAAGTTAGAAAATAAAACGGCACAAGAAATTGCCGATCTCGTCAAAGACCTAGACTATCCTGAACTTCAGGTCGTGCCTCGAGCGAGTGATCGTCTCAGAATGGAAGCAAGAGATGAGGGCCGAGGTTGGTTTTATCAACATTGGCCAATTCAATTGTCTGGTCTAGCTACACTTGCAACCGCGACTTACGGTAAGAGCGAAATCCGCACTCCATCTTCAGACGCAGCAGAAAATGCTTCGTTCGAGCAGCAAGCGGGACGAGTCCTTATGGTCGGTCAACTAGTAGGAGCAGGCTGGCTTCTTGGCGGAGTGGTGTGGGGTTTGCGAAAACCTTATCGCAAAGGATTAAACGAGATCTCAAAAATTCAAGGCAAAGATGTCCGATCTAATTTAATGAGAGAGCGTTTAGCTGAGGAGTCTCTTGAGTCTCCAGCAAAACTTGTGAAGCCTCTTCGTATCGCTTCAGTTGTTACCAATTTTGCAGTTTCATTATTAATGGCGAACTACTTAAGTGATGAAGGTCGAATTATCGCAGCAGGGTCGGCAGCGCTCGCCTTTGTTCCGCTTATCTACGATGATCCAACGGTCTACACCTGGGAGAAGCATCAAGAATACAAACGCAAAATCTACGGACCTGTTTCTTCGACAGGGTTCGGCATCGATCGTGCGAGTCAACGTCTGGTGCCTACAACTACACTTACATGGAATTTCTAGATGAGATTATTCGTCTTAGTAGTTTTAGCCTTTGCTAGCATTGCGAATGCCGATGTCTATGATCAAGCCGTCGACAACTTTGCCACTCAGCGAAAAATCGCTAAAGCAAAGCTCTGTAATTCGACAGAGGCATACACAAAAACTCTAAAATTCTTACGTGAAACAAAAGATTTTCACTTTAACGAAGAAGCCAATCGTAAAATTGCCGAGCAAGTTTCTAAAGGATGCACAGGTAGTGCTGAGCGATTCTCTCAAGTTCTAGTTCTGCTTAAGACAGTGGGCCTTTCAGAAAAGAAGTCACTCGAGGTCGCACTCGAATTCGTGTTCTCTTCTCCGGATGTGCAAAAGAATTTCATTGAAGTCTTTTCGAAGTCATTTCTATCAGAGTTCTTTGATTATGAATTTCCTAAAGCTATGAAGTTGGCGTTAGAGCTATCGAAGGACTATGAAGGTGACCCAGCAATCCTTCGAGCCGATTTTATTTCGCTAGTGAAGTACTGTAAAGAGAAGAAGGGTTTAGATCTTCCGCTAAGCCAATGTGCTTCGTATGCCGTCATGGTGGCAAAGCTTAGCCAATTTCATGAAAAAGGAATTGCGACGGAGTTCACAACACTTTACGAACAGCTTCGATTTCGTAAAGACATGACTTTTGACGTAAAGAAGGCGATGGAAATTGCGCCGCGCATTTTGCAAAGTGGTCCCAAGGCAAAAGATAACTTTTTTGCAGCGTACGAGTTTGCAATGAAAGATTTAGAATTCAATCGTGCACAGGCTCTCACGTTTGGCTTGCAGCTTGCGGACCGATCTTACTTGGGTGAGAAACCTCCGATTCTTCAATTCAATTTAGAAAAAAGTCTTTAATGTCGCGAGTCTTATCTCTGTTACTCATATTTGGCGGTTATGCCTGGGGGCAGGCACCTAGCCCAACTCCTGCGTCAACGCCAAGTTTGTCGGCAGCCGCACAACAAGCTTCAATTGAAGCAGCAAATGCCGAAGCTACGCTCGATATCGAGTGGGAGAAAATTGAAGATGCAACTTCCTACGAAATAAGACTCACTCCCTCAACGGGCGGAGAAGTATTGAAGTTTTTGAGTAGCGACACTCGGCTCACTCAGAAGCTGCCGCAAGGTTCCTATAAATTTCAGATTCGCTCTCGAGAAAGAACGAGCGGCTATTTTGGCCCTTGGAGTGAAGAAACAGAAGTCGAAGTGACGCCGAAGGCTGTACAGCTGATTGCGCCTGCGCAAGGTATCGAAATATCTGAACCGAAAGAAAAACGCACCCAAGTAGAATTTCAATGGAGCCCGGTGGTTGGCGCGAAAGAATACACGCTTCGCATCTGGTTTGATGAAGAGAAGAATGCTCGAGAATTTAAAAGTAAGTCGGCAAAAAAGCTTCTCACTCTTCCCACGGCTAAGACCTACGCTTGGCAGGTCACTTTTTTAACTGATCGATCGATCGGATACTTAGCTGCGCCGCAAATCGGAAATTTCACTGTTCTCGGAAAACAACTGATGAAACCATTAATTACAGAAAAACTTCTCCCTGCCGACGCCGACCCTAAATCTCAAATCGCAAATCAAATGATTAAGTGGAAAGCTTCTCAAGCTGCAAAAAGTTTTAAAGTAAAATTTTTGCGCAGAGCACTCGACGAAGAAGAGTGGACTCAAGTAAAAGAGATAGCGAAGCAAGAGTCGACTGATTTGCAGTTTGAAAAGTTAAAGCCAGGGGCCTATAAAATTGAAGTGACTTCTCAGTCGCCAAATCGAGTGAGCTCTGATCCTGCGGTCTACGAATTTGTTGTAAAGCCGAGTGAGGCTGAGCTCAATCAAGCAATGAAGATGGCCCTCTAGACCGAACCCTTCACTCCATTTCTTTCGCAGAACTGAAGTACCGGACATATCGAGCAACTTGGGCGCTCTTTCTTACAAATGTAATTTCCAAACGGAACTAAGAGCTCAATAATTTCAATCCAATATTTTTTTGGAAGTTTGTTAGCCAGCGCTAATAGTGTTTGCTCGGCACGACCAGTTTTTATGTAGCCCCAGCGATTTGTAATTCGATGAACGTGAGTATCAACTCCAAGTGCGGGAACTTTTCCCCCGATTCCTAGAACAAGGTTTGCTGATTTTGGTCCAAGCCCTGGAAGAGCTGCCAATGTTTCGTAGTCAGCAGGAAGTTCTCCATCGAATTGTTCAACTGCGATCACGGCAATTGCTTTAATTGCTTTTGCCTTCTCTCGGCTGAAACTTGCCGGCCGAATGAGGTCGCAGATTTCGTTTTCTGTAAGACGGTTCATCTCGAACGCATTCTGAGCTTTCTTTAACAGCCGCAAGGAAGCCGGCAGGCTGACTTCGTCAAATGTTCGAACTGAAACGATACTCGCGCACGCTTGTTCGAATAAAGAGTCACAGCCGAGATCACGAAGCTCAAAGAGCATCGCCTTCGGAAGTTCCTCAGTCGCTTCGCGAATACGGTTTAACATTTCACCCACTGGATGGAGGCGCAGAACTTTTGCAGTTAGAGGCTGAGGGCAGATTTTTTGCTGTTGTACATTCATAGGTTAAGCATGAAAAACCTTTGCGCTTAATACCTCAAGTGCTTGGGGAGATTGTGTGGACGTTTTGAAAAATATTTACGTCAGCACTAGACGTTGATCTAGCTGCGTTTTAACTGTTGAGGCTTTCGCAAATAAAGAAGTGCAAAACAAAGAGACGCAGAAATCGAAAGGATCATCACTGACATCGCATGCAGCTTCGGGCTCAACCCCGATTTCATTGAAGCGTAAAGAGTAACGGGAAGAGTGTCAGAGCCGACACCGCTGTTAAAAAATGTAATTAAGAAGTCATCGAACGAAAGAAGAAAGCATAGCAAGAAAGAGTTGAGTAGCGCGGGCTTGAGAAGCGGGAAAAGAACTCGCGTAAAGATTTGCGTTTCGGTCGCGCCTAGGTCTCGTGCGGCATCATCAAACTGATTTTCTAAAACACGCAATCTCGCGCCAACAACTAAAATCGAAAATGGAAGAGTCATCGTGATGTGAGCAATTATCACCGTAACAAGACTGAGCTGCACGCCAATCAATGCAAACCAAGACAAGAGTGAAAGCGCCAAAACAAGTTCAGGTAAAGTTAGAGAGAGGCTCGATAGCAGCATAAGGATCGTGCGGCCGCGAATCTTCCACTTGCTAAGCGCTAAAGCCGCAAACAATCCAAGTACACTTGAGACCGCTGACGAAGTTGATGCTACAATAATACTTCTCGAGACAGCTCCCCACAAAAGCTCATCTTCAAGTGCGGCTTGGTACCAACTCAGTGAAAAATTAATTTCTCCCTCGCTTCCGCGAACGATTATGGAAAATACGAAGAGCGCAATGAGCGGTAAGAAAAGTATAGTGAGAGTTCCCCGCAAAACGACTCGAGTGATGAGGGGCGGAGCGGGTCGAGTGCGTTCTAAGTTCATGTGGTCACCGCGCCACTCGCCGCATCTTTTGGTGTACGTCGAGAAATTAAAACCGATGTTCCGATAATCAAAATTAAGAACATCGTCAGTGCTGCGCCAAATGGCCAATCTCGCGCCTTTAAGAACTGCTCAGTAATCAGATTCCCGATCAGCATTGTCTTTGCGCCTCCTAAAAGATCAGGAATAACAAATTCGCCAAGCGCAGGAATAAAGACCATCAAAAAACCAGATATTAAAGGGACTCGAAGGACTGGAATCAAAACATTCCAAGCTGTTTGCCAGTGATTTGCTCCGAGATCGTGAGCAGCCTCAATGAGCGAATCATCAAATCTCTCAAAGGCAGTAAAGAGCGGGAGAATCATAAACGGCAAATAAGACGTGACCATCCCAAAGATCACTAGAGGCAAATTTTGCGAAAGCGAAAAAGGATCAAAATCTACTTGCAGAGTAGTTAGCACATAGGCAAGCGGGCCATCGTGAGCTGTAAAAAGTTTCAGTGCATAAATGCGAATGACTAGATTGGTAAAGAACGGAAGCGAAAGTAAAAAAAGTAGAAGCGATCGTTTTCTTGGAGGCGCAGCTGTTGCTGCCCAAACTATTGGAAAGCCAATCAGCATGCAAAGCACTGCCGTCAAACTGGCAAGCGCAACACTCTTTAAAAAGATCATCAAATAAAGCGAATCGAAGAGTCGTGCGAAGTTGACTAACGTAAGTTGCCATTGCACGCCGCCATAGGTTCCACGAGTAAGGAAGCTTGTTACTGCGACGAGTATGAGAGGACCTACGAAAAATAAAAAGTACCAAGCAAGGGGAAGGCGAGCTGCCGCCGCTAAAGAAGCGCTTAGGCGGTGCTTCATTTGTTTCGACTTTCACTCATAAAGATAAACGTATCTTCTGGAGAAAAAGAGATCGTAATTTTTTGATCCGCCGAAAGAGCTTGAGGGCTAGCAACATGGATCATCGTCCCGTCACTGGCCTGAGCGAAGACTTCGTGATGTGTTCCTCGAAAAACAGATTGCACAACTTTTACTGAGATTACATTTTGTCCGCTCGAGCCTTCATTAATCTGAACTTTATCGGGCCGAACAAAAACTTCGACCGGAGAAGACTGCGACGACTGACTGAGGCGATTGCACTGAGAAACTCCTTGAATCGGCTGGCCGTCTAAGCTGAACGTGATCATTCCGTTTGCCTGCTTTTTTCCGGTGCCACTGAACTGATTTGCACGACCGATAAACGAAGCGCAGAATGCCGATGCCGGCCGATCGTAAATTTCTTTTGGTGATGCAAATTGCTCGAGCACCCCATGATTTAAAACCGCAATTCGATCAGATACCGCCATTGCTTCGTCTTGATCATGAGTGACAAGAATAAAAGTTAGACCAAGTTTCTTTTGCAACAAACGAAGCTCGGCCTGAACACGTAGTCGCAACTGTTGATCTAGGGCTGAGAGGGGCTCATCTAACAAGAGAACTTGCGGACGATTGACAAGTGCGCGAGCTAAAGCCACTCGCTGTTGCTGGCCGCCAGAGAGCTGTTCGCTCCCTCTCTCGCCAAACGTTTGCAAATCAACTAACGACAAAGCTTCGTCGACACGACTTTTAATTTCTGATTCGGGAGTTTTTTTAAGTCGAAGTCCAAAAGCGACGTTATCGAAGACGTTGAGATGTGGGAAAAGTGCGTATCGCTGAAAAACCATATTGAACGGTCTTTCGCGAGCCGGGAGCTTTGAGAGCGACTGACCTTTCCACAGGACATCGCCGGCATCGGCCGTCTCAAGACCTGCTATAATTCTAAGCAGCGTCGTCTTCCCGCAACCACTTGGCCCTAGCAATGACACGAACTCTCCCTCCTTAATAGAAAGGTTCATTCCTGCTAACGCTATTTGACTGCCAAATCGTTTCTCGATATCGCGTATTTCAAGCACGCGCTCATACTAGAAGGAAAGAACCAATGATGTCGAGAATTCCGTTTGTTTCAGCACTGATTTTTACTCTCATTTTGGCTGGATGTACGAAGAAGAGCGATGCTCCGACTGACTCGAAGGTTCTTAACGTCGCGACTTGGACCAACTTCATCTCTCCTGACGTCCGTGAGCAGTTTACAAAGGCGACTGGTATTAAGCTCAATGTTTCTTACTATGCTTCTAACGAGGAGCTATTAGCGAAGGTGCAAGCGGGAGCAAGTGGGATCGATGTTGCCTTCCCGAGCGACTACATGGTCAGCATCATGACTCAACTCAAGCTCTTAAAAGAAATTGATATGAGCAAAGTTCCAAACAAGTCAGCAATTAGTCCGGACTTCTTGGCTCAGGAATATGATCGCGAAAATAAGTACTCTCTCCCGTATCAGTGGAGCACTTGTGGCATCGCAGTTCATCGTGAGCTTTGGAAAGGGGAGATCAAGAGCTGGAAAGATCTTTTCGAAAACAAAGAGCTAGCCGGAAAAATTTCATTACTTGATGACGTTCGCGAAGTCACTGCAGCTGCGCTTAAGTATAACGGTTTCAGCGTCAACAGCGTTGATCCAGAGCAACTTAAAAAAGCTGCGGCATCTTTGAAGGAGCTTCGCCCGCGAGTGAAAATGTTCCGCTCTGATATGAAAGATTCTCTTTTAAATAAAGAGGTCGCAGTGGCACAGGTATTCTCGAGTGATGGACTTCAGGCGGAGCGCGACAGTAAGGGAAAGATTGAGTACATACTTCCAGAAGAGGGCGGAACTCGCGCAATAGATAACATGGTTATTCTTTCGAGCGCGCAAAACATTGAAGCCGCGCACGCCTTAATTAACTTCTTACTTACAACTGAATCGAATGTTCCATTTGTGAAAGTCGTGATGGGCGGACCTGTATTGAAAGAGACGGCGAGCAAACTTCCTCCGGAACTTAAAAACAGCAAAACACTTTTCCCATCAAGCGAGGTCCTGAAAAAATTTGAAGGACTTAAAGATCTTGGTGAACACACCGCGGCTTACGACCGGCTCTGGACAGAACTAAAATCCCAATAAGCATATATTTGATTTAAATGCGGGTTTATCATTTTGTAACGCTTATTCAACTAATTCAAACGTTCATTTGACGAAATGCCCCATGCCGGTTAATCTTCTGAGCATGGGAAATCGTAAAAAGGTCGAAAAAAAGGTGGAGTCAGCTCCATCTCCAGAAAATACAAAAGAAGCATTGATCCAAGCGGGGACTCGCTTGTTCGCTAACGTGGGTTACGACGGCACTACGGTAAAAGATATTTCTGAGCGAGCTGGTGTGAACGTAAGCCTTGTTAGCTATCACTTCCAGGGTAAAGAAGGTTTGTACAGAGCCGTGCTTCAGCAATTCGGAAGCGATCGGCTCTCTGTCGCTGAACGAATTTTAGTGCCGCCTTCATCTGTTGAAGAATTCAAAGTTCGCTTGAATATGTTTGTCGAAGAAGTGTTTCACTTCATGACGGATAAACCAGATTTTTGCAGCATCATTCAGCGAGAAATCGACTCTGGACTTCCAATTTGCAAAGACATTTTTGCCAATACGTTCTTAAAAATATTCGAAAAGCTTCATCATTTTCTTGCTGCTGCAAAAAAAGAAAAAATCATTCGGGCAGACGTCGAGCCTCTCATCGCAGCCTCTAATTTACATGGAGCGATTGTCCACATGTGCAAGATGGATCACCTCGGAAAAGAAATGTTTGGAGTTACCCTCCAAGACGAAAAATATAGAAAAAAAGTTGTTGAACAAGTTGTAACGATTAACGTGAACGGTTTATTAAGGGAAAAAGTATGAACTTCGCGATCAATATGAAGTCGGTAGTTTGCAAATTGTGGTTTGCAGTTTTAATGGGTGCATTGATTCAGGTAGGTTTGCTTGATGCAGTTCAGGCTCAAACCAAAAAAACTCAGAAGGCTCCTGAGCTCGCACTCGATTCTTACATAGGACAGGTGCGCGAGGGAAACAGTGCTTTCAAAGGAACAGAGCTCGCTGCTGAAGGCGCAAGCTTAAGAGCCGATGAGTACAAGTTGATAACTCGGCCCACTTTGGTCGGCGATGCGGGATACCGAGACGATCGAACCGAAACCGGAAACGCCCTTCTCGGAGATCGGCAAGTTGGTTACAACTACAGTTTGGGAATTCGACAAATTACAGATTTCGGTTTGGCGGGGACTCTCAGCTATAAATTCGGATGGGCCTCTGTGCCTGACGCAAACGCTGGTTTCGTTAACCCGAAAAGCTTTTATACCGGGAGCCCAGTTCTAGAACTTAATCAGTCTCTCTGGAGAAATGGTTTCGGTCGGCAAACTCGAGCTGCAAAACAACTTCAGTCGGCACAGTCGCTAGCAACTAAGTATGGAAACAGTTTTGCGCAAAAAGAAATGGTGTCTGGAGCAGAGGCCACTTACTGGAGATTGGCTCTTGCGCGAGAAGCAGTTGAGCTTTCGAAAGAAAATCTTCAGCGTGCTGAGCGGCTTCGTGGCTGGAGCTCGGGACGTCAGCGTTCTGGTTTAGGAGATCGATCTGACTTTTTGCAAGCCGGTACAGCTTATCTCGCTCGCGAGCTAGAATTAAGAGCTGCCGTCGATGAAGAGAAAGCAGCTTCACGTGCGTTCAATACAATGCGCGGACTTGATTCTGATGTTGTGACTGAGAACTTGATGGTATTTACCGGTGATGTGATTGATGCGCGCATGCGACTGCCTGAACGCGCGGGACTTCGCGATGACGTAAGAGCGGCTGAACAAGAAGCTCGAATCGCTGAAGCGCAAGCCAATTTGGGCGCCGAAAAGAATCGACCACTCGTCGACGTCTACGCAAGTCTTGCTCATAACGGAAGAGATTCGGCTAAATATCCTGCTACCAAAGAATCTTTGGGTAACGATCATCCGAATTACGCTGTCGGTGTAAAATTAGAAATCCCTCTCGATCTTGGGACGATGAGTGACACCGTTAAGGGTTATAAAGGCGAAGCGCGAGCAGCCCAGTTAACTTTTGACTACAGAAAATTTGAGTCCGAGCGCTTGTGGAAAGATCTTTCGATTGGTCTACAAGACAGCCTTGCTCGTTACAAACTTGCTGCAGAAATTGAAAAAGCGTCGCGCGAGAAAATGGACTACGAGCGAGTTCGTCACGGCAGAGGCCGCACGACAACTTTTCAAGTCATACAGTTTGAAACGGACTACGCGACAGCTCAGCTAAATCGAATTCGTACACAGTTTGAGATTTTAAACCAATACGCAAAACTTAGAACTTTTGCGGGAGGTAATTAGTGAGACTGGCAGATTTATCAATTAAGCGACCTGTCTTTGTTACTTCTTTAGTTTTTGTCATTCTCGTTCTTGGATTGATGTCGATTTCAAAACTTCCGGTGGATTTGTTTCCAAACATTACCTTCCCGGTGGTCACTGTAACGACGATCTATCCAGGCGCGGGGCCGGCGGAAGTTGAAACTCTCGTTTCGAAGATCTATGAAGATGAATTCTCGACTGTGAATGGTATTAAGCGCCTTAGTTCAACAAATAATGAAGGTGTCAGTACGGTTATCGCCGAGTTCACTCTTGAAACCGACATTAAATATGCTGAGCAACAAATTCGCGACCGCGTAACTTCTGCTAAGCGAAAGCTACCGGACGATGTTGAAGAGCCGATCATTCGCCGAATCGATCCTGCCGATCAGCCGATTCTTATTTTGTCAGTTACAGCTGACTTAAAAGAGGGTGAGCTTTTTGATTTGGCTGATAAAGAGTTGCGACCGAAAATTGAACAAGTACCGCAAGTTGGTTTAGTCGAAGTCATCGGCGGCCGTGAGCGAGAAATTCATGTTGCGTTAGATCGCGCAAAGTTAAAAACTTACGAGCTTTCAGCGACTGGTGTGAATGCGAGAATTGGAGCTGCAGGAGCAAATATTCCTGCTGGCAAAGTTGACCAGGCAAAATCAGAAACGGTTATTCGTACGCTTGGTGAATTTAAAACGGTCCAGGACATTGGTAATGTCATTGTTAGCTTCTTCGGAAACGATGTACCGGTAACAGTGAACGACGTAGGCCAAGTTATTGATACCGTGAAAGACGAAAACTCTCGAGCTTACTACAATGGCGAAAAATCTATTTACCTTTTGGTTTTCCGTCAGTCGGGTGCCAATACCATTGCAGTTGCCGATTCTGTGAAGGCGCGCGTACTTAAAATCGATGCAGAAATGAAAAGCAAAGTCGCTTCGGCGAAAGTTGCAGTCGTTCGCGATGGTGCTAAGCCCATTCGCGCAAACGTTGACGACGTAAAAGAGGCGATCTTGATCGGGATTATCCTTACGATCATCGTTGTTTATTTCTTCTTAGGTAGCGGTCGCTCGACTTTCATTACAGGACTTGCACTCCCGAACTCACTCATCGGTGCATTCTTCCTGATGTGGGTATGCGGATTCTCAATTAATATTATGACTCTTCTCGCTCTGAGTTTAGCAGTCGGTCTATTAATTGATGATGCGATTGTGGTGCGAGAGAATATTTTCAGACATCTCGAGATGGGTAAATCAGCCATTCAAGCTGCCTCTGAGGGTACCAAGGAAGTCACCCTTGCGGTGATCGCTACAACCTTAGCGGTTGTTGCTGTGTTTGGTCCGATTGCATTCTTGCAAGGGGTTGTGGGCCAGTTCTTTAAAGAGTTTGGTCTTACAATTTGCTTCGCTATGTTGATTAGCTTGTTTGATGCGATGACGATGGCGCCAATGTTGTCAGCTTATTTTGCTGGAGCAAAGCACGGCGTGAAATCTGGTCCACGTAAAGGTCTCTTTGCTCCGATCGGAAACGCATGGGAAGCGACCATGGGTCGAGCACTCAAAGGCTTTGATCGTTTTCAAACTCGCCTCGAAGATCGCTATGAGCGGGTATTAGGTTGGACGGTTGAGCACCCAATGAAAGTTCTCGTTGGCGCATTCTTGATCTTTGTTGTGAGTTTGATGTCGACTAAGTACATTCCGAAAACATTCTTGCCGCCTCAAGACACTGGCGAATTCTCGATTGCACTGGATATGCCTCCGGGAACAAATTTAGACCAGATGACCGAAGTTTCAAAGAAAGTTGATGAAACTCTTCGAGCAAATAAAGAGATCGATCAAACAATCATGTTCATCGGAAGTTCGATCGGGGCAGCAAACAAAGCAACCTTCTTCGTGAATATGGTTCCAGGTGCGGATCGAGATATTAATACTTCTGACTTCAAAGCAAAAATTCGCGAACAGCTAAAGCCTTATAAGGAAGCTAATCCGATCGTTAAAGATATCGATATGGTCGCAGGAGGACAGCGAGCCTTTAACTTAAACATTATCGGAAACGACATGGTTGAACTCGAGAAGGTAGCCCTTGTTGTCGCCGAGAAACTGAGAAGTCATCCGGGCCTTCTTGATGTTGATATGACTCATCGGCCGGGTAAGCCAGAATTCCAGGTTGTTCCTGATAAATTGCGAGCAGAGCGCCTTGGCGTTGCGACAAATATGTTGGGCCAAGAGTTAAGAACACAAGTTGAAGGAACAATTCCGGCGGTCTTTAGAGAAGGCGGCGAAGAATATGATATTCGCGTTCGACTCAAAGAAGATCAGCGAGATATTCAGCAAGCTTTCGCGCAGTCGTATGTTCCTAACGTGAATCAGTCACTCATCAGGTTAGCTGATGTTGCTCAGCCAATCGAGACAACGGGACCAGCGACGATCACTCGTCAAGATCGCGGCCGGTACATTCAGATTCAAGCCGACGTAGCACCCAACGGTCCTGGTATGGGCGGAGTGATGGCTGATATCGATACGATGTTCAAAACTGATGTGAAGTTGCCAGAGGGAATGCGCTACGCATTTATGGGCCAAGCTGAAAACTTTCAAGAGTTGATGACCAATATGGTAATGGCCGCAATTCTCGGAATTTTGTTCATCTACCTAGTTCTCGCAAGTTTGTACGAGTCGTTTATTACTCCGCTGACGATTTTGTTAGTTCTTCCGCTTGCTGCGATCGGAGCGTTCTTTGCTTTAGCGATCACACAAGAGTCGCTCAACATTTTCTCGATGATCGGATGTATCATGTTGATGGGTGTTGCGACGAAGAACTCAATCTTGTTAGTTGATTATAGCAATCAGCTAATTGGCGAAGGAATGTCGATGAGAGACGCTGTTATCCGCGCCGGCAAAGTTCGTCTGCGCCCAATCTTGATGACAACATTCGCATTAATCGCAGGTATGTTGCCGTTAGCGATCGGTTTGAACGAAGCATCTAAGCAGCGTACTGCGATGGGTGTAGCGGTTGTTGGTGGATTGATCAGCTCAACTCTACTTACTTTGCTAGTCGTGCCAGCCGCATTCTCTTACTTCGAGCGCTTTAGACGCTGGAGTTTGGCGAGAGTGAAGCGCGCAGTCGGAGAAGAAGATGCCGTGCTCACAAACGGTCACGACAAAGCAGACAAGACAGTGAGACGACCTGAAGTGAATGCGTAGATCGTGGCAACAACCTATCAAGGCAACATGCTAACAAGTTAGCTGTTGCCTTGGAGTTAGTTCCCTTTTGGAGCAGTGAGCGTTGCTGGAAGTACGAAATCTTTTACTTCATACCCATTTAGTTTAAGTGGCGCTGATCCGACCAAGGTTTGCGAATCAACTTTGATTTGATAGTCGCCGTTGTCGAATTTTCCTTTGAAAACAAAAGTTCCGTCTGGATTAGAGCTGCTTTGAGAAATAACTTTGCCATTTCTTAGCAGCTTTACATTTTGAATTCCGGTTGAAGGATCAAATGTCGGATTGGTGAATGTAATTTGGCCTTCGATAGTGGTCATGCGATCTTTCGACTTTTCCATAGTTTCAGCTGCGCCAGAAGAATTATTCACGGCCGTTTTATCTTCAGCTTTTTTCTCTGATGAGCAAGCGGTTACGGAAAATAAAGAAAGAGCTAGCGAACCAAGAACGATTAGCGATTTGAGTTGAGTCATCTTCTATCTCCTGTTGATCAAAATGATAGTTTACGAAAATGACGAATGTCTTCAATTACTTGAAACTTCTGTTAAACTACTAAAATGAATCGTCGATACCTCATTTTCCTTGCGTTGTTCTGCTCGATTCTTTTTATGAGCGGGCTATACGTGAATCTTCGCATGGCGTTTAATTTGGGATGGTCGCTGTTTTATGCTCTTCCATTCTCGTATGTCGCCTTCGGCTTCATAAAGATGGTCTCAGGTAGGCGTAAAGGGCGAAAATCTCCGACACCCTCCGAGCTTTTCTTTCAACGGTTAAATTTTATCTGCATGGGATGGGTAAGTTTTCTCTTTCTCTTTACAGTGCTGAGAGATATTGCCGGAGTGATCGCGCACTACATCAATTTAGAATTAAGTTATCTCATTTTTAGTGAGCAGGGTGCGACCACAGCTTTAGTTCTTTCGATAGTGACTTTAATCGCGGGAATAATTCCTGCACTAAGAGGCCCTCACGTAAAATTTGTCGATGTTCCTGTCGCAAATCTGAAGCCTGAGCTGTCGGGATTAAAGATCGCGCAGATTAGCGATCTTCACATCGGTCCTTTCATTGGTGCGAGCTACTCGAAAAAAGTTGTCGATAAAATTCGTGAGCTGTCGCCTTCAATAGTCGCATTGACGGGCGACATTTTCGATTCAGACTACGATCACTTTAACCGACAAGCGCTTCCGCTTGCTGCTCTCGCAGATTTTTCGAAAGTATTTTTTGTAAGCGGAAACCACGAATATTATTGGGAGTCATCAAAGTGGTTTGCGCTGGTTACTCAGATGAAAATGAATTTGCTTCGAAATGAAAATCAAATCGTCGACATTAACGGCGGTAAGATTTTAATTGGCGGAATCGTTGATCCGGCAGCACAGATGATTGGCGAAAAGCCCGATGTCGCAAAAGCAGCTCAGGGAACAGCTGACTTTAAGTTGCTGCTTGCGCATCAGCCGCAGATTGCCGAGATGGCGGCGAAAGAAGGTTTCGATTTACAGCTATCGGGGCACACCCACGGAGGTCAGTTTTTTCCGTGGACACTCGTTGTGCGCAAGGTTCATAAATATCATGAGGGTTTGTTTCGCGTTGCTGAGCGTATGTGGATTTATGTCAGCCCGGGAACAGGATTTTGGGGGCCGCCGGTTCGCCTCGGAACTACTCCAGAGATAACACTTCTCACTTTAAGGAAAGTTTAAACCAGATGTCGATCGATGACCTCGTCATAGGATTTTTGGTTCTACTTGCTGGCTTCATCGATGCGATTGCCGGCGGAGGTGGACTCATCACTCTTCCTGCTGTCAGTGTGCTGGTGGGAGAGGGTGTTGCCGCTGTTGCGACAAACAAAATTCTTGCGGTTACTTCTGCTTCGACTGCATTGATCGTTTACTGGCTTCATGGACATGTTCGCCTCAAGCGAAGTTTGATTTTTGTCATAAGTGTTGGGCTTGCAAGTATTCTCGGAGCGAAGGCTGGTCACTACTTAACACCCGAAATTTTTCGATGGCTCGTTGCGATCGTTTTTCCTGCGATGCTCATTCTGATTTTAAAAAGAGAGACACTCACCAAAGAGCAAACCGCTGTGCGGGAGGTGTCGGTCCCGCTGTTGATCACAATTGGTATTTTTTGCGGCTTTTACGATGGCGCGTTCGGGCCGGGTGGTGGAACTTTGATGTTCATGTCGCTTGCCGTAGTAGCGCGAATGCCAATGCTGGAGGCTCTGGCCAGTTCAAAATTGGCTAACACCCTTTCGGCGGTTGGAAGTCTTACCACCTACGCAATCGCGGGAGATGTGGTTTGGAGTAAGGGTCTGTGGCTCGGCGGAGTCATCATTGTTGGCTCACTAGTTGGCTCACGCCTCGCCTCAAAAAAGACTCAGGCTGTAATTAAACCGGTGCTCGTCCTCGTGGTTGCCCTTTTAATAATCAAAATCATCTTCTAGGGAATCGGGTACCTTTTCAGTATGTGTGAAGTGCATACTAAGTGTCGTGAGATGCATTTAATCTTCGCAGTTTTTTAAGGTTATAAGCTGTTCCACTCGTAACTGATGGTATTCATCAGCCGAATGATAGACAGGAACACTTATGAAATACGCTTTAATCGCACTCGTTCTGATAGCTTCATCAATCGCAAAAGCTGACGGCTTCTTATGCGAAACGCAAAGTGGTCTTCGCTTAAAAGTCTTTAATCATCTTGCTCCGGCGCATGGAACTCGCACACCTGCAGTAATGGTGGTGTCTGATTCAACTGTTCAAGTTGGCCACAAAACTCTTGGTGTATTCAGACACGCAGATGCACAACTTTTAGTTGAAGAAGATAGCTACTTAGCAAAAGTTGATTTGCGAAAGAATCGTCAACAAGATGCACTGGTTGGTTCGAAGCTTGAGGGCGTTGATCAAATTAAACTCTACGTTGATTTTTCTTACCGTAGACCTGTAGTGCACGGTTCGGCACTCTCTGGAACAATGACTCTATTGAAACAGGGCGCTGGTTTAATTGCTGAGCAAGCGATCTGCACTCGGTACCTAAAAAATTAGTTTTGGGTCAACTGTGGTCGCAGTGTTTGTTTGGGCACTGCGATGCTAATTGCTTAGTCCAAAATGGTTTGTCATTGTTGATCGATGGCAAGCTCTCTGGTTCATGAATATTCTCTTCTCATCCGCGAATCACACTTAGACACATTCAATCACGTCAATAACGCTCAATACCTGGCACTATTTGAAGAAGCTCGTTGGCAGGTCATTACCGAGCGAGGTTTTGGTCTTACTGAAATTCAAAATTCTGGCACTGGTCCGGTAGTCCTCGAGGCCTCTCTCCGCTTCAAGCGTGAAGTGAAGCTTCGTGAGAAGATCATCATCAAGACATTTCCTCCGGTTGAAAATGGCAAGATCGCTACACTCAAACAGGAGATGGTAAAAGAAAATGGTGAAGTAGCCTGCGAGGCTAGCTTCACCATTGCTTTCTTTGATACGAAAGCTCGAAAAATTATCGCGGCATCTCCGGAGTGGAGAAAAGCGATTGGTTTGGAATAGAGTGACAGGTCACTTTGTAGCGAGAAGCATTTCCTAAGTTGCGATCTCCGATCGTAAGTAACGCATCATTGTTAACGACTTGCGGAACCAATCGAAGAGTGTTGTTTGCACTCGCGGCAAGGATCTCGCGAATTCCGTTCGGAAACCCCAGCGCAATAAAGTAGTGAGATCTCGTTGCATGTGACACGACCACTCGATCAAATCCGTTCGGAAGTAGCGACTCTTGAAGGTCAATACGAAGCGGGAAGTGTTCATGGCCGTAACAAGTTCTGACGGTAACGTATTCTTCGTTCGGATCATTCACGACTTTGCACTGATATTCGCCCGTTAACATATCGACAAGACAAGTTTGTCCGCTCGCACATGAAGGATCGGGTTTGCAAAGTGCTGCTGTAGCGTCGACGCTGACGAGCAAACAAAAGGAGAGAAAAAGTAGTTTGTTCATTTTATCTCTCCCAAAATGCTGCACGTCAGATTGTAGACGGCTTCAGCGTCGCTAGGTGTTCGTGTGTTCATTCGAAGCTGAGCCACTTTTTCACTGGGACTCAAAATTACCGAGCCTTTCATTCGACCATTTGAATCAGCAAAGTTGAACTGCATGTGACCAACCCCGTTGTAAACCTCGGCGGGTTGGCTCACAGTGAAATCTCCACCGTACTTCATGTCCTGAGTCGGCATTGGATACGCAATGCAGCCCATGTCGCCATTTGAAATCACAAAGCGCTGATTTGCGTCGCTCTTCTTGAATTGTACTGAGATTCGACCTGAGCTGCATAATGAAGACAGAACTTGCGTTCTGCATTCGACGTAAAAAGGATTGCTTGCCTCGGTAGTAGCTGAATAGGTCAAAGAAACCGTTGCCACTAAAAGAATTAATGGTGTTTTCATTTTAAGTTCCTACTTCTGTTGTTGTTGCGTTTGCGCCTCTCCGAGACTCATCAATATATTCGTCGAACACATTTAGTAGTTCAGGCATTTGGTTCAGATCAAACATGCGCTTCAAATAAACTTCGCGTAGTCGATGGATCATGGATTCTGCGAAACGACCCAACTTTGCTAAGTTTAATGTCTTTGTGCGGATGAAATCGTCTAACAATGCATTCTCCTCAGTGTCGAGCATGATTTCGATTCGTCCGACAAACGCTCGCTCAAGCTTTTCAGGAGCTGGAGTGATTGTGAGTGGAAGGATCTCGTCGGCCTCTCCTCGAGGAAGAATATAAAGAAGTCGTAAGCCCGGAACCTTTAAGTATCCATTCTCCCAAGTGGTGACCATCGCGGCAGCCTCATCCTGATAAAGACCAGCCTTAACAAGTGATCTCACAAGTGCTGCTTTTGCATTTCCTCCGCTCAAGATGTTCGGGTCTGAAAGAGGCGATCGATGATCACTCAAGCGACGAAGCTGGTAGTTCATGACGGTCGCACTCAAGTTTTGCGGATCGCTTTGAGTGCCAAAGCGACTAACAAGCATCATCTGACCGTGTCCTTTCTCGTCGACATGAACGAGATAAGACGCCTGCGGCAATTTCGACAGTGCATCGGAACTCAACTTCAGATTTCCGTTTCGAGAACGAATCGAAATCTTTGGCTGAAACCTTCCAAGACCTCTGTAAAAGATAAACTTTTCGTACTCGTTGTTCCCACTCTTTACGACGCTACTTTTTGCATTTCGCGCGTGAAAGTAAATGTTTCCGAGACCAGATCCGGGAAGTTTGCCAAATTCAGTTGGCAGCACTTGCACTTGAAATGTGGTGTCTCCATTTCCTAGCTCTGGATTGTCTGAAAACTTCGGATAAGTCTTCACCGGAGCAGGGAAGGTATCGGTGATGATGCCTTCTGGAAACTTCACATTCACTTCTACATCTCGTCTCTGATCTGTGTAGAAGTAGATCACCGGTGTTTCCATTTTTTGAGTAATTTGATTTACCTCAAAGAATTGGTGCGAAAAGCACGACTTGCTTATCACGGGACACGGGTCAGGCTGAGGAAGCGGAAACTTAGGTGGTTGTGGCGGCGGAGTTGCACGCACTACCGGAAAGTCTTGAGTCGCTCCAAATGGATGTACAAAGTCCGGGAGTTTTTCATCCTCGTGGTACATTCCATGTTGAGTCCGTCCGTCGGACCCGACGAGCGATGTGAAGGTGCCCCATTCATGGACCTCGAATTTCGCTTCAGCATTAGTAACATTCAAAAAAACAGTCAGGACAGTGAACAATATATAAGACCTCATGGGGCCTCCTTTCGTAATTGAACTTTTAGGACAGACTCATGAATAAATAAATTGAATAAAAGGTAGAATCTGTTAACTAAAGGTTTATGAATTTTCGTCGCCTAGAATACTTTTTAACACTCGCTCAGACTGCTAACCTTCGGAGGGCTAGTGAGCTTCTGAATGTGAGCGCTCCAGCATTATCGAAGGCAATGAAGGTTCTCGAAGCTGAGTTAGAAGCGACTTTATGGGTCCGCGATGGACGAAACATTATTCTCACTGACTCAGGCAAGTCGTTACTCAAGCAAGCGCCTGCTTTAATCGAAGACCTTAAAAATCTTAAAGAGAGCTTGAACTCTGAAGTTCAGCGCACAAAACCAGTTCGCATCGGAACATTTGAAGTATTCTCGACTTACTTCTTATCGTTTCTCGAAAAACTGAAATGGGATCATCACTCTCTAGAGCTACATGAACTGCTGCCAGGAGAAATCGAGCGATATGTTGCTTCAGGGCAAATCGATCTTGGACTTACTTATATGCCGATTGCTGAAAGTGGCGTTGATTTTTTGAAAGTCGGCGCGATTGAAATGGGAGTATTTGCGCGCAAGGGTTCATTTAAGGGAGTAGCTCAACCTGACCTTCCGTTTGTGATACCTGTCATGCCGCTTCAGAGTGTTCCCACTAAGGTTCGCGGTCTTGATGGGTGGCCGGACGATGCCTATCAAAGAAAAGTTATGCACAGGGTGACTTTAATGGAGTCAGCACTTGAGTTGTGTCGACAGGGGCGCGTTGCAGGGTACTTCCCTGCGTTTGTCGCAGAAGAACATAATAAAAGAATGGCGTCGCAATTTCATTTGGAGCGCCGCAAATCTCCTTATGAAGGACGAGTTTGTAAATCAGATGTTTTCATAGTGAAACGAAAGTCATATGAAGAAGATGATCTGATTAAGCAGCTCGCAAAGGCAGTACGTCTAATTTGTTAAACTATGCGATCAAGTTTTTCAAACTATGCGATCAATCTCTTATCGCGTGCACTCAAAACGCTATGAGTGAGTACTCCGCCTAAGACCACAGCTCCGCCTGCAAATGCAAATTTGCTCGGAATCTCGTTAAAGAAAATCATCACCCAAATTGGATTAAGGATCGGTTCGATCACTGGAATAAGCGTCGCTTCGATGGCGCTGACGTGTCGGATTGCAAGACCGTAAAGTATGTAGGGGATGCCGAGCTGAACAACACCAAGGATCAAAAGGTAAACCCAATCCATGTTTGTCGGCGCATGACCCATCAGTAGAAATGGAACACCGATAACCGCTGTGAGAATGTGGCCCATCAATAACGGTTCAAACGGTGAAGAGTCTTTTCCCATTCGTAAAAATAAAGCGATGCCGGCAAAGCTAACGCCACTGAGGAGTGCAATAATGTTTCCCCAGAAGTATCGGACTTCGACCTCTTCAACGAAAAATAGAAGCATGCCGACCACAACGACGCCGAGAGTAATCCAATCGCGGGGCTTTGTTTTTTCACCAAGTAGCGGTCCGCTTAATACTGCGGCGTAAATGGGCGCCGTGTACTGAAGAAGAATTGCATTTGCCGCTGTCGTAAGTTTTGTCGCAGTGACAAACATGATTACAGTTAGAGCAAAACAAACTGCGGCACCGATTTGCGGTACGCCAAACTTAAACTGAAACTTGCGGAGATAAATAGCGAGCACGATGCCAGAGATGGCACTACGAACTCCTGCTATTGCGAGAGGAGAGAGGCTAATCGACTTGATAAAGAGTCCGCCAATACTCCAGAGGGCAGCGGTGACTGCTAGGAGAATGATCGCTGATTTTCGGTCCATGTCTTAAGTCTAGCGACATCGTTAAGGTCGTGCTAGATTATTCTTATGAATCTAACGGTCGTATTACTTGCAGGCGGAGTTTTCTTTTTTGGCGTCGTGGCTTACGTGATGTTTATGATCTTCCTCCCAGAGTGGGTCGGAATCACAGGTAAGAAAGCACTTGAAGCGCAAGATTCTCACCGAGGAACACAAGCCTCTGGTCCAGACCTTCTTGGCCGCATGCAAGATGAAAAATCGGATCAGGCCAAGAATAAAGACGAGGAGAAGTCGTAAAAGTTGCAGCTATTAACGTAGCTCGCGTAAACTTCTTGTATGGCTGATAAACCTTGGTGTTACTTCACGATTCGCAACGACGTAAAAGTTAAAATCGACAAAGAAGATCTCGATCGCGTAAGCGCAAAGAAATGGCGCGCGACTAAATCGACAACTGGTCGATTGAGAATCGTGACTTCAGTATCGACTGCAAAAGGACCTCGAAGTCTTACTCTCGGCGCCTTCTTGATGAATCCGCCAAAGGGCAAACTCGTTTATCCGCGACGCTTCAACGAGGGTTTTGACTACCGAAAAAACAACCTCATCGTTTGCACAATGCAAGAGCGTCAGCAGCTCCTCCCAAAAACTCGCTCTGAAAGTTCATCTCGCTACCGCGGAGTTTCATTTTCCGCTAAATCTAAAACCTGGCGCGCCGGCATCAAGGTAAAGGGCAAAACAATTGCCCTTGGCACCTATAAAAGTGAAGACGACGCCGCTCTCGCATACAACAAAGCAGCCAAAGAACACTTTGGCGACATGGCCTACCAAAACCCAGTCGGCCGCAAATACACAGACCGCACTGATTAAATTGAATGGCTTGAGTAAGGTGGCTGAGTTGATCACGCTGAGTCGACTGACTTGATCGGTTGGTGTGGCGTGGCTGTAGCCACATCAACTGCGCATTCGAGTACACTTCGGCGACAATCAGCATCAGAGATGCTTTGCTAACCAGTGTTCTCTGACCCGCGCCTTAGAGATGCAATCCACTCATCTGCACTATCTAAATATCGAGTCCTTGCGCGATAGCCACGGCGAAGCTGAATTCGATTCCCCGTAAAATATTTCTGTAAATGGCTTAACTCCAAATAGCTAGTGATCACTCGCGTAAATGCCAAATCCTTCCAAAACTTGCCAAACTTTTTTCCTTTACGTGCACCGGTAACATGCCTCGCAATCATAGTTGTGACCGAGCGGAGAAAATTCTGAAAACCCATTCTGTTAATGATCCGGATTTCAAAGTGAATATGGTTTCCCATGTTCACGAAATCTTTGACCTCGACACCAAACTTCCTCGCTTTGGTATTTATTAGGCGATCGATCCACTTAGCATTTCGTGCAGCGAGGAGCGAAAGCTTGCCGTTCGCTTTATCAGACTTCAAAACAAGATGAATCCATTGCTTAGTCGAAAGCGGGCGCTTCAACTTTCTTTTACCTCTAGAAATTTCTCCGCCATGAGTCACTCTTCGCTTCTGTTCGCGTTTTTCAGAGGGACTTTGAAGTTGGTCAAAAAGATTTCGCTGAGTTGATCGCATCGAGGGGCAATATAATTTCTCCTCGCAAAACACGCAATCAAAAATGCACAGCACAACAAAAAATGTTTATAAGTGAGTGAGTGAGTGAGTGAGAGAGAGAGAGAGAATCAAAAAAGAGAATCAGCAGTGGAGGGTGAGATAAAATCCGCGAATGCACTTTTCTTACGGGAGCCGCTCCTGATGCTGTGTAGTCGAGGCCAAAATCGAGAATTTCATCGATTATTTGCGTTTATGGGCAGAGATTGGCGGTAAGCGAAAGCCTGAAAAGCTAGACAGAGGCACTTGCTCCTGAGTAGGATGCGCGAGTAGTGCAGTTCATCTAAGGAGCCGAGCACCCGAGCAGCGGATTGTAAATCGGGCGGCTGACTAGGATGCGCGAGTGCTGATTTAATTGCGGCGCGAGAGATGCGACAGATGCGGCAGAAGCCACGTCTATGTAGCGTGTGGCAACTAAGCAGCAGAAACACGGCAGAGCAGAAACACGGCAGAGCAGAAGCGCTGCAGAGCAAGACCAGAGAAAAAGCAGATAGGGGAATAGAAATGGTATCCGAGATTTTTGAGCCGTCGTTGTGGAATGAAGTTAAAGGCTTTGAGTTTCAAGATATCACCTATCATCGCGCAAAAGATCAGGGCACGGTTCGAATTGCTTTTAATCGTCCTGAAGTTCGAAATGCGTTTCGTCCGAAAACTGTTGATGAGCTTTACACGGCTCTTGAGCATGCGCGCGAGACGACAGATGTTGGAGTTGTGCTCATCACTGGGAATGGTCCTTCGCCTAAAGATGGTGGTTGGGCGTTTAGTTCGGGCGGTGACCAGCGCATTCGCGGAAAAGATGGATACAAATACGAAAGCGATTCAGCTCACGACAATGGTTCAAGTAAAGACAGTCAAGGGTCTGCAAAAGACAATCAAGGTTTAAGCAAAGCTGATCAAGGACGTTTGGGCCGGCTTCATATTCTAGAAGTTCAGCGGCTCATTCGATTCATGCCAAAGATTGTTGTTGCGGTTGTTCCTGGCTGGGCAGTCGGCGGCGGGCATTCTCTGCATGTAGTTTGTGATCTTACACTCGCGAGTAAAGAACATGCGGTGTTCAAGCAAACAGATCCAGATGTTGCAAGTTTCGATTCTGGCTATGGCTCAGCTTACCTTGCGAGAATGGTCGGGCAGAAACGTGCGCGAGAAATTTTCTTTCTTGGTCGAAATTATTCGGCGCAAGAGGCCTTTGAAATGGGAATGGTCAATGCGGCTGTTCCACATAAAGATCTTGAGCGTGTAGCACTTGAGTGGGCAAAAGAAATGAATTCAAAAAGTCCAACTGCTATGCGTATGTTAAAATTTGGCTTTAACCTTCTCGATGATGGACTTGTCGGTCAGCAGATTTTTGCTGGCGAAGCCACTCGTCTGGCCTATGGAACAGAAGAAGCAAAAGAAGGTCGCGATTCGTTTGTCGAAAAACGAGACCGAGATTTTTCAAAATTTCCTTGGCACTACTAGTCGAGTTCCGTAGCAACAGTCGTTCGCCAACGAGCGCACACGAGCGGAAAACCAACGCACACAATCGCAAGCGAATATGTGTAATGAACTGCATACAGGCTTCACTGTCACTTGAGGTTACAAACAGCCTCATGGCTTAAATTTCTCTCCAGGATGCGTTCGTCATATAACACGGGCGTTGAAAATGATGCGTCCGCTATTCGAAGTGGGCGCCAAAACTTTCTCAAATGGAGTATGCACAATGAATTTGATGGGAATTGAAACTGGTTTTAATCCGCTCAGCGCTCAAGCTATGCCTCATAAAGTAGTCAATAATATCGCAGGTGCATCGCTGGTTAATGTAGGTAAATACGAGAGATACGCCTCGATTGCTCTTGGAGCGTTTTTACTTTACCGCTCAATCAAAAATCGTCGCTGGGGATCATTGCTTTCTGGCAGCACTGCGCTAGGATTGGTCAACCGCGGAGTGAGCGGCTATTGCCCACTTTACGGCAAAGCCAAAATGAGTTCGGCTCAAGGGTAAGCCTAGCTAGCTCTGCAAAAGGATAATCATTGATTCAGTTTGGTAAAAACATCCTTCAGTTTTTGAAGGATGTTGCAAATGACGAGCGAATTCCTCCAAGAGATAAAACAGTCCTTTTGGCACTCATCGCCTTGGTGATTTCGCCGTTTGATATAATCCCAGACTGGATTCCGATCTTGGGTCAGCTCGATGATCTTGTTATCATCGCACTTATTCTTGATTACTTCTTTAATAAGCTAGATAGCGAAATTCTGTTGAGTCACTATCCATGGGGGATGAAAAGCTTTACTGCGATGAGGCGCTATGCTCGCTTTGTTGCAATGCTAACGCCTGCAGCACTCAAAAATCGAATTTGGTCATACCAAGGTTCGCCGTACAAGTGATCTGCAATCATTATTGATTGTAATGCTTAACGTAGTTTAAGTGGACTTCAACTGGATAGAGCTTGCCCCAACTTCTTTTAGGTCCTTGCTCATCAGAGAAAACATAAACAACAGAAGCTGTAAGTATAAAAAATGTAATTGCTGTTACGGCAATTCGAAGGCCGATTTTGTGCTCGGTAAGCCATTTTTGTGATCGCTTGAGTGGCCATGCCCACGGTAAACGCTGAATAAAGCGAGCGTGTTGCCAAAATATATATTTAAAGTCTTCTGAGGTTTGCAGAAATTGTAAACCTAAAACGAATTCATTGTCGTGTCTTACGACGCGAGCTTTGCGAGTCACTTCGCGCGCGCCGCCAACTAATGCAAAATTCACATCAACAATCGTTCCAACTTCTGTTTGGTGAGGCTTAGCAGAAATTAGTTTCATTCCTGTTTCAGAAATGTCACCGAACTGAGCCCAGCGAGGATTATGGTTTTCGCCAACAGCTGTATAACGAACTGAGCAGCTGTAGAGTCCTGGGTGAGCGCCCAATCGTAAACTTCGATCTTGTCGTATCCGCTTTAAGAAGTGAGTCATTTATTTCCCCCAATCAAAGTCCCGTTAGTCTTAAGAACTGCAAACGAAATACCAGTCTTGCGTTGTATTGCGAGACAATTAGCTCAGCTATAAACGAAGTCATCGCCACAAACTGAGACGCTTTGGTCTCGACAAGAGGGTAATCGTAAGAACATTGATCAATCTTAAAGTTCGGTTCGTAAGTGATGATTCTGCCAAACGATTTCAGCTGTCCAAGTTGTGAACAAGAGTTCATTCGAAGACAACGATTATTAGAATAGCTTCACACAATTTCTGACTATCCTCACATGGTAGGGGGACGCATGAGATCGGCAAATTTTTTGGTTCTGGTTGCTTTCTCTTTGATGGCAGTAAGTTGTTCAAGCGATGACCGAGAGGAAATCGGAAACAGAAGCCCGTCTGCACAGGAAGCTACGGTCGAATTTCCGAAAGCTACTGGTGAATGGATCGAAGCCAGAATCTTCATGATTGAAAGTGATGATCAGGTGCAAGACTGCGCTCAGGTCGACTTTCGTGTGATGGCTCAAAACGGAGTCTTCTCGGTAAACGAATGTGAGGTAACGAAGACCGGTCAGTTAACCACAAGCGAGTTTGTTGAGCTTGATAGAGCAGCGACGGCTGCGTATCAAAAAACAGAAGGCGCTGTCTGTGCTGAAATTTTCAGATTTGATAAATTCTATGTCTCCATTGATGCAATGAACGACGAGTTTGATCGAAACTTTGATCCAGATACTAGCTGCTATCGAGGTAGCGAAGCTGCAGTGAGTACTTACAAAAGCAAACTTCGACAGCTCCTTGGTAAATATAGCAGCGGCAGCGTAACTGAATAGTAACTCAATAAAAATGCCGCCCACTTTTCAATGATTGCAGGCAGCAAAAAACATTTTAAGTATTTCGTATCGCCGAAAGAATTTCGAACCCATAGGCTGCGAGTTTCTTTTCGCCAATTCCGTAGATTGCTATTAAATCAAGTTCAGTTTTTGGGGCCCGCTCAGCGAGTTCCATTAAAGTTCGATTGGATATAATTTGATAAGCAGGCGTCTCGAGAGCTTTCGCTTTTTGCTTTCGCCAAGTTTTCAAAACATCAATTCGAAATTGAATCGCAGGATTTGATGAGATCATTTGCGAGGCGGGAAGAATTTCTCCAATTTGAGTCAATAATTCTCGTGCTTCGGCCGTTGAGTAGCCCAGTTCTCTTTCGCAATACTTTTGAAGTGAAGCGTGACCGGCCTTCTTCCAGAGTTTTCCCTCTGAAATATCTTTTAGATGCTCAAGAATACTTTCGCGAGTTTCCATTTCGGTAAGTCGAAGATGCAGGACTGGGTTACTCTGTTCACATTGAATTTGCATGATGCAGTTCTCCTTTTGAATTTTTCGTTGCATAAGGTTGGCCAGCTTTGAAGTGTGCTAATTTGAAAGGTGCGACCAGCTTCGGTCGCGGTTCGGACGAGGTGACAGTGACGCAACATAAGATTTATATCGGAACAGCAGGTTGGACTCTTCCTGCTCGCGCAAAAAATCGATTTGTCGGTGAGGGTAGTCACCTTGAGAGATACTCAAGATTACTTAATGCCGCTGAGATAAATTCATCATTTTATCGTGAGCATAGCGCTGAGACCTATCGCAAGTGGGCCGATATGGTTCCATCTGACTTTCGGTTTTCAGTAAAGCTAAATAGGTACTTCACTCACGATCAGCGGCTCGGCGAAACAGGAAAGAAGTTGAAGCAATCGCTAGAGCCGATGATGGGATTAGAAGAAAAATTTGGAACGCTATTAATACAGTTGCCTCCCTCGCTTGAATTTAGTCGCTCACTTGCGGATCACTTTTTTACCGAACTTCGACATTTTTATGACGGGGAAGTTGTTCTTGAGCCTAGACACAAAAGTTGGGCGTCTCGGGAATCGGCTGATCTGCTGACTGGCTTCTCAATCAATAAAGTTCTTGCGGACCCCGAGCCATGTCGAATGCCAAAGTCGCTTAGGCGACAAGTTGAGTTCATTACTTACTTTCGCCTTCACGGAACGCCTGAGATGTACAAAAGTAGCTATTCACCGCAGATGATCGATCGTATCGCTCAACAGATAAGCAAGACTTACATGTTAGGTGGTACGGTCTGGTGTGTCTTCGACAATACTTCCTTCGGTCATGCGACTGAGAATGCACTCGATCTTTCGTTTATGCTCGAAAACGGATTGGCCTTCGTCCCTCGGGAAACGCTTCTACTCCATGCTCCGCATTAAACATACAAAAGTAGTTCAACTTAAGGCGACCTAATGTTCCAATTTTGCCAATGGCAAAATTGTTTAGCTTACTTGCGTTCTTCATCTCGAGCACGGCTCTCGCATACCCTGACTTCATAAGTTACGGCTACAACACCTGTATAAGCTGCCACTACAACAGTCATGGAAACGGACCTCTGACTGATTATGGACGAGCGCTTTTTTCACAAGAAATTGCAGCTCGAAACTTTTGGACTAAAAAATCAAAAACTGACGAAGAGATTGCTGAGAAGTCACAGTTCATTCCAGGAGTTGATCTTCCGTACTGGATTCGCCCGAGCATTAAATATCGTGGAATCTATGCCGAGGCCAATCCCGGCAGTAGTAACTCGCGTGAGCGATGGATTAAGATGCAGCGTGATCTCAATTTAGTTTTTGCTACTGACGACAGCGCACGCATGATTTTTGTTTTGAATTATGGTTTCACCCACGAAAAGCAATACGACTATTATCAAAGTGGTGAGCCAGTAAATGCGGTGACCCGAGAGCACTACTTCCGATTTTTCCCTGTTAAAAAACTTTTGATCGCGGCTGGGCTGATGGATGTTGCTTATGGGCTAAGAACCAGCGATCACACTTCGGTTTCAAGAGACTTTCGTGGAATGGGTCTTGGCCAGGATGATCAAGTACACGGAGTGATGGCGCAATGGTTTGAAGAGAAGTGGGATGCGACCATTCACGCCTATCTCGGAAACATGTTTGAGCCAGACGAGAGACAGCGCCAAGGCGCTTCATTCATTGGCGAGTATCTGACTAGCGAAACAAATAAACTTGGCTTCTCGGTCATGCAAGCGAACAGTGACCAAGCAAAATCTCGAAGAGTTGCCATTCATAATCGACTTGGAATTCCTAACGTCCACGGCTCATCAATCCTTGCTGAGCTTGGCTTGCGAGACGATCAAAACATCGTTTTGGGAACAGCGAAGACTCAAGGGATGTATGCAATGGTGCAATCAATCGTGAGACTTACTCGCGGATATAATCTTCAGTCTTCAATTGAGAGATACCAAATTGAACTGAAGTCGACTGGCGATGAAGTAAGTAAGTGGACATTGGGGTTTTTGATGTTCCCGCTCCAGCGAACCGAAGTTCGATTGAACATGGTTCAAACAAAATTCTATTCACCGGTCTCAGCGATCTCGGACTCGACTCAACTACAAGGACAAGTGCATGTCTCTTGGTAAATCGATTGCTACTTTTGTCTTACTGTTTTGCTTTTCTGGAAACGTCTATTCACAAGGCGCGCGAGAGATGAAAGCGGTAAAAAAGTTTTCATTCGGCTTAGGCTTCATGAATTTTAGTGAGTCGCTTCAGCTGACAGAGTCGAATGTAAAAGATGTAGGATTCGCCAATTACGCAGGCCTTGTCGCTTTATTGGATTACACTGTTACTAAAAACAGATTGATCTATCAATTTGGTGGGGGATTTGGTTCTGGCAAAGCTTCGGCAGGTGGGTTCACTACGATCACCTATTCTGATGGTGGCCGACGAACTTGGACTGTTACCTTTTTGGAATTCGCTGCTCTTTATCGTTTGAATTCGAGGATTAGTGTCGGCGGAGGAATGGTGGCCGGTAACAGATCTGCAGACTGGAAGAGCGAAGCTAACCCACTTATTCAAACTAAGCAGTTGAATAAGGTTTTCTACGCCCCTGAGTTCTTAATGCGTTTTGTGCTCACCCGAAAAATAACATTGGTTCAGTCGATCGCTAGCCCTGATTTGAGGGGAAACACGATCTGGCGTTGGTCTGGCAGCTATAGCCTTTAGTTATGGTAAGATTGACTAACTCGCTTATGCTGCGACAATAAAAGTAGCTTCTAAAACTGGAGACTGCCTTGAAAACTCTAATCGTCATTTTAATTGCAATCTTAGTTCCGACCTTCGCAAACGCGAAAGGCGCAGTGGTTGATGTTGCACTCACGCCAGCCGGCGACTTTAAGGCAAAGACTCAAGACATTAAAGGCCATGCCACACTGAAGGGCGATACTGTTACGGCGACAAACGTAGTTGTTAACTTGAAAAATTTAACAACGGGCCTCTCGCTTCGCGATAAGCATGCGCGCGATAAATATCTTGAGGTGAACAAGTATCCAGAAATGATCCTTGTGAACGCAGAAGGCAAAGGCGGAAAAGGCAAAGGACGAATTAAGTATCGAGGAGTTGAAAAAGATGTCGTGGGTACTTATTCAATTAAAGGCAATGAATTAAATGCCAAATTCCCTATGAAGCTTTCGGACTTCAATATCAAAGGCATCAAATATATGGGCGTCGGAGTTGACGACGAAGTTATGGTGAACGTTGAGTTGCCTCTCAAAAAATAAATCGCCAGATTTGTTCATATCGCTAGATAAAGTTCTCTAAAACTAAACCGACGAGGGTGTGGTTTAACGCTACACTGAGGGTTTATAGGAGGACCTACAATGCCAAGATTCAGAAAAGAAAAGCGACACCACGATTATTCTGCCGCGGAACAAAGGGCACGAGTGTTGATGTCGAATTATGAAAGTTATTCTCCAAGTGACGGTAGCTTTGAAAATTCAGGTGCGGCTTCTGAGAGTCAACAGCAGGAAAGTTCCATTACTCCAGATACGATGTTCACCTTCGGAAAAATTGCATTTGGTCTCTCGATCGGTGGAGCGCTCAGCTACCTAGCGTACCGTTTTTATTCGTCAAACAATAGGTCGATTTCCTCGCCTTAAACACCTTTGCATGTCCTGCTAGGTCTATAATACGATTGGGCAGGCACTCATTTTGTACTAAATTAAAGTGAGTGTCTGGGGGATTTCTTATTATGAGACAATTAGCAATCGCGTTTTCATGTTTACTAGTTGTGGGCCTCTTGTTCCAAAACTGCGGGAGTCCGGTAAGATTCGAAGCGGATGAAGCAAAATTCGGTTCACTTGATGTCTGTGCCGGAATCTCTTGCGACCTTGAGCCTTTGACAGATAAGCCAGCTGTAACAACTATTCTTATTGCACTCGGTGATGAAGCTAATAGTCAGCTTGTCGTTAACGGCGCATCTTCTCAGTTGATCGCTGAAACGGTGATTCGTTATACCTCTCCGCAAAGCAATCCGAAAATTCTTTTGGTGCGGGACTACAACACTGGCGGAGAAGATCCGGAAGATACTCAATACATTGAAGGACTTCTTTCTCGTTACAATGTGACGTTTATTCAAGAACCTTCTGGTGGATTGGCAGCGGCAGATTTTCAAGGTTACGATTTAATTTGGTTTAATAATCCTGGCCATCAGATGAGCCAAGTCGGAACTCGAGACGCGCTTTTAGGATTTGCTGGTGCAGTAGTGATACAGGGTGATGACCTGACTCGTGGCAGTGGCTTCAGTCTCGAGGAACTAACAGGTTTAAAATACATCGACAATGGAACGAGCGTATCGTGCGGCGGAACTGATTACCAAATCGATAACAACACTGGAGCTCAGTACAGTGTGACTCTTGATCCTGCAAAGATTCCTGGAGCCGACTCTTCAACAATTTCATTTCATTACGGCAATGATATCGATTTGTCTGAAATCGTGCGAAGTGATCTTGAAGTCTTAGCTTGGGCAACAGGTAGCCCTTCGGCATGTACTTCGCAGCGTCCAGCAATCGTTCGTTGGACGAAGTAGATCTTTAGCGCTTCAGGATTCAACGAATTTAAATCTTGGTCCTGTGTAATCTCCGACAGTCACATTTTCGCAAAACATTTGTTTTGGTCTCACCCAAAGTTTTCCTAGGTCATTCGGGTATAGTGCTTCGTAGACTACTAACTCTTCGAGCGTTTCTGAGTGGCGAGCAACCCCGATAAGTTTGTACTTCTTATTTTTGTAATGAACGTAGAGTCCACCGATAACAAGATCTGACATCATTTACCTCTAGACATAGGTGGTAGTAAATTTATAGAAACCTACACCTTTTTCAGGGTATTGCGTTAGTTCGTTATTGAATACACAATTTGCGTTGCTCACATAAGAAATTATCCGTAGCCTCACCTCACTGATGCGTTCGAAGGAGAACAAATGAGAGCATTAATTTGTATCGTAATGGCAGTTTTGTTGACCAATATCCAAGTTGCAGTGGCCGAAACTGCTACACCTAAAATGATTCCGACAATGAACCTGGTCGAAGAAATGAGTCGCTCAGAAAGTGTTAAGACTATCACTGAGTTGATCTCTCGCGATGAAGTGCAAATTGAGCTCGAAAAAGCCGGGCTTTCAAAAGACGAAGTGACTAAGCGGCTAGCGAGTCTTTCTGATTCTGAAATTCGAGATCTGACAAAACAATTAGATCAAGCACGATACGGCGGAGACGCAGTCGGCGGTGTTCTTGTTTTGGTCGTTCTCGTATTGTTGATTATATTCCTCGCTAAACGTATTTAATGATTCGGACCTTAATTTTATTTCTTGTCGCGCTAACTGTATCGGGTTGCGCGATCGCTGGGCGGCAAACTCGTGAAGTTCTCGATCTGCCCAGTGAAACACTTCCGCGGTCAGCCGAAGTTAAATCTGTCCCATTTGTTAATCAGACAAAAAATTATTGCGGGCCTGCTGCGCTAACAATGGTCATGCAGTGGTCTGGCAAAGCCGTCTCTGTCGATGAGCTTGCAAAATTAGTTTTTACTGAAGGTGGCAAAGGCTCACTGCAAAATGATTTGATTGGAGCAAGCCGCAGAAGTGGAATGCTCGCGATTCCTATTGAGGGAATGCGTCGATTACTTGAAGAGGTCGCGGCAGGGCATCCAGTGATCGTTCTAGAGAATCAAGGGTTCAGCTGGCTCCCTCGTTGGCACTATTCAGTTGTTTACGGTTATGACCTTCAGTCACAAGAGCTGATTCGGCATTCGGGAAGTAAAGCGAATACAAGGCAGTATCTTAATCGATTCGAACGCGGATCAAAACTTGCTGACTACTGGGGCCTTGTAGTTTTGCCACCTGAAAAATTATCAGCAACGGGCAATGCGGTTGATCACCTTCGGGCGGCCGCAGGTCTTGAGCAAGTCGATCGTAATGTCGAGGCTGACTTAGCTTACAAGAAGATATTAGAGCGATGGCCTGATCACTTGGGTGCGCTGATTGGGATTGGCAATGTCGCCTACAAATTGAAGGACTATAATCGCTCTGTTACTCACCTCAAGCGAGCGGTAAAGCTTTACCCTGACTCGCAGCAGGCGAAACACAATCTGTCGGTGGTTGAGGCTGAGCGCTCTCCCTAGTCTCAAAATGAGAATTCAAATATAAATTGCAGGGCTAAGGTCCTATAGATTGGCTGATTTTGAGCCGAAAAGTATTAGTGGAGATCTGATGCTAATTTATGTGATTACCATTTCCGGAATTTTGCTTTCGATGTTCGCATTTGCGATCAACCCACTGGGCAATTCAAATAGTGCGGCCATTAACCAGGACGCCTTGGGACAAATTATTTCAACTAATTTGAAGTCAGAAGTTTCGTGTAATCAGAATTTAGAATTCATCTACGATAGCGGAACTAAAACGTTGAACCTTTCTGAAGCGACATCAGCAGCTGGCCAAGAAGTAAAAGTAAAAATTCCGCAGTTTGAGGCGAGTGAAGTTTCACCTTCGGGACCCATCGGCGCGGGCACCACCATTGCTCCACTTAATTTAACAGTAAATGCAATTCGACTCGCGAATGTTCGCCTTCTGGGTGAAGGCGGCGGAATAAAAACTTATCATGGTACTTTAATAGTTCAGACCAAGTCTGAAGGCTACTTCGCACGATCACTTAGCGGAAAACCTGCAGTCAATATTTCAATTGATGTGAATGCTAGTGGTACGGCTACTCGTTGTTTTGAAGACGAGCGGCCTCAAGCGATGTGTTCTCGTTACGGCGGAATTTACAACGAGACCGGAACTCCGCAATGCACAAGAGCTCCAGTAAACATTTCGTGTCCTGCAGATAGCGTTCTCACTGGTGTGAATCCAGATGGAACGCCAAATTGTCAAAGCTATCTAGTGACGTGTCCTTCAGGAAATTACTTCGCCGGCCTTGAAGCAAATGGATCACCGAAATGTCTTCCGACTCCAACACCTAGTACAGGCACTGGATCAAAACCGCAACCAACTCCAGCAGCCGTCGCTCCGGGGTCGCCATTGACGCCGACAATAAATGTTTGGAAGGTCGCTGCCCATTCCAATCAAATGGCGTGTCCAAAAATCATTAGTCGTGACAGTACAGTATTTGTTAAGCCAGGAGAGTATCTTCAAGACGGAATTGAAGGGACGGCATGCTACTCCGAGGGGTTTAAGTGTCGCGAAACAATTTGTTTTTCAAATGGAGCAGTAGGCGGGTATTTCAGCGACGTCTTGTTCGGCTTTACTTGCGGCGGGCTAACCAAAATCACTGACAAGCAGCTCGAATGTAGTCCTGGCACTCCTACCAAAGGACCGACCCGAATTGTTCCGTCGCGGCTACTTAGAATAAGTGGTTCTATTGTTGCGACCGGAAGTTTTCCGGAACTTCCGTATTGTTATCCAGACTTTGTTTGTACTGCAGCAGGAAATGAGTGTTGGGTCCCGGGCTCAAGCGGTTTGCAAGGGATGAAACTTCGATGTGAAAACTATGATCCAGTCGCATCACTAGGTCACATGGTCTACACTCGGTCCGGCACAATAGTTACTACTTGTACGCCAGCAACTGATCCTAACGACCCGTATGGGCTTGGCGGCAATTGGTGCATGAAACAGGCGACAGGTCTTGAGGACTGTGATTGGTCGATTGGAATGACATCGTTTAATCCGTTCAGCCAAGAGGGACTTGTTTGTCACTCAAAGCCGAATGACATTTGCTGGAGAAATGTTGGTGGCAATCAATACAAGGTGTTGTCATGCCGATAGAAAATTCGAAAGGTTTGACTCTTATTGAAATTGTTATTGCCGTAGGTCTTTTCTCGATTGTTGCGGTTGGAGCATCAAGCTTCTTGTTAAGTTCAGTAAAAATGAAAGTTGATCTGCAGGAGAAGCAAGGCTTTATTGAACTTGCAAATCGGATCGCGTCTGCCTCTCGGTCAACTCAACTCTGTAACGAATTTGAACTTGCATTTCCGACCGGAAGCTCACTGAATCTTTCGCAAGCAAGTGGCAATGTTGGGCAAAAAGTAAATTTGAAAGTAGATAATGAAACTATTGATGGAACTGCAGATCAGCCTCGCTACGGGCTGGTGGACTCTGAACTTAGAATCTCGAACCTTAAGGCACTAGGCGCGATGAATGCAGCTGGAGACCCGATGTATCAGGGGATTCTTCGTCTTCGTGCTCAAAAAGCGAATTCAGAACTGGGCGGAAAAGAAATTAGAAACCGTTTGATTGGATCTGCCATCGTCGGCGTCGGCGGTGGGCAAATCACATCTTGCCACGGGGATATTCAAGTTCCGTCCGCGGGATGTGTTGTAGATTCTACGACGGGAATGTGTCTAGGCTCCGGACTACCTACACAGTCGTGTGCTCCGGGCTCAATTATTTCAGGATATCTAAACGGCACTGTTCAATGCAGGGCACTCATTTCCTCTTGTCCAGCTGGCCAAGTCGTAACCGGAATAGTGAATGGGGTGCTTCAATGCGCAAGCTTACCGCCGCCTCACGTAGCCGCACCAATTCCAGCCGCGCCGAATCTTGGCGATATCGAATTAGAATTACGATATTTAACACAAGACTCTAAGTGCAGTCACTTGAGTCCCTGCATGGATTTCAATAGCCCTTCAGTAATTTCAAGCCGGCTCGGAATGCCAGAGTGCGGAGTGCCAGTTCTCTATGAAAAATGTTTTATGCGGAGTTTCGAAATCGCAGTTGCTGAGCAGTCTGGATCGATCACTCCTGTGGTCAATATATTGATTGGTGTTCCTAAATGGTGAATATGACGAAGCGTAGTCAGGGAGGCTATACAATTACCGAGATCCTCATCTCGGTTGCAATTCTTGGCGTCGTTTTTTTGCTAGGGCTTGAACTTTACAGAATGGGTCTTGAGCAAAATAAATCTGCAGAGGTAAATCTCGCACTTGAGGCAATTTCAAAAATTGCGCGGCAAAAAGTTAGGTTTCCAGATACTTGCAGCGGATCTGGCGCGAGCTTAAGTTTTACAGAACCATTTTCGATTTCTGATGCAAATGGAATTGATAGTAGACTCCTGCTTGAAGACACTCCTCCAGTTGCGTTGGTTCAGGGTGCTTCAAATGTTTATGGTTTAAATGTTCTTTCGCTTAAACTTTCTAATATAGTTCCGGTTGATATTGCATCTCTTCCGCGAAAGTATTCAGGCCTTTTGAAACTGACGGCAGAGAAAACAGAAAATGTTGCCGGGGGAAAAGGCCTTCGACCAAGGGTGCTAGCGGCAGTGATGCTTGAGACCGACGCTTCTGGAAATTTCTTACGTTGCTACTTTAGCGAACCATCAACAGTGACTTGCGCGTCGCTGGGCGGAGTGTATGACGTAAATCAAGATCCAGCTTGTCAGTTGCCGTTTAATCTTACGGGTTGCTCATCGGCAAACGAGTTTTTAACTGGCTTTGTGAACGGTGTTCCACAGTGTCAATCGTTTGATGGCGCGTGCCCAGCAGGGAAGTACGTTATCGGACTCTCAGCTACCGGCGTGGTCTGTAGCCTTTGATATCAAGAGAGACAATTAGTCTGACTGCTCGAAATTTAGGGGTCAAATTGGCTCGCTCATGACGTGAGCGTCGCTCTCTACTGGCAGCGCCGTGGCACGCCTTTTGGATAAGACAGTAAAGCTAAACGCTTTTTGTTTCACTTCAAAAGGATAAAATATGAAATCCGTTCCCACCGTTTCTAAATACATGACGACACTTCCGCACACAGTCGGTGCAGAGCAACCTCTTTCAAAAGCTCTAAAAATGATGACAGAATATCGCGTTCGTCATCTTCCGGTGCTCCAAGGCGGGCATCTCGTTGGAATTCTATCTGAGCGAGACATTCGCTTAGTTGAGGGATTCAAAGACGTTGACCCAGAAAAAGTAAGTGTCGAAGAGGCATATACGCCTGACCCATTTATTGTTTCTCCTGAATCTAACCTTGGTGATGTTTGTTCTCAAATGGCAGCCCGTAAATATGGCTGTGCACTTGTGCTTGATAATAAAAAGCTAGTTGGAATTTTCACATGGGTTGATGCTTTAAACGCATTTAATACGCTTCTTTCTTCGAGATTAAAGCAATAGATTAGTGGGGAGGCAGAAATGAATTTCTTTCGTTCAAACGCATCGGCTCATTCTAAAGTTAGAATCGTTATTACTGGCGGACCTTGCTCAGGAAAAACTGCGCTGATTAAAATTTTGGGAATGAATTTTCACCGTGAGTTAGCACTGGTCGAAGATGCTGCAGCTTTTCTTTTTAAGGCAGGCTTTCCGAGGCAGACCACTGTTGAAGGAAAGAAATGCCAAGAGCGCGCAATTTATCATCTTCGACAAGAGTTTGAAAATCTTGCGGAGCTTGAGCAAGAAAAGATCGGCGCTCTTTGTGATCATGGCTCTCTTGATTCGCTCGCCTACTGGCCAGGCGACGAGCTAGAGTTCTTTGATTCGGTCAAGAGCTCAATGTCAGCTGATAAAGCTCGATATGACTGGATTATAAATATAGATAGCCTTCCACCTTTTGAACTAGGTGCGAGTGAAATACTGACTGAGACTGCAGACGAGGCGCTCAAATTGAACGAACGAGTGCGGCACGCATGGCGACTGCATCCTCGTCTCATCACTTTGCCGAATGGTTTAGACTTTCAGAAAAAAGCGGACCTTGTTGTAAAAGTTGTTGAGCGGATTCTCAATGCCCATCAATTTGGGGAAAATCTAGATCACACGCATCTAGTGAGTAATCACTGCTAAATATTTAGGGAGAATAAAATGAATAGCCGTCAAATCAGAAATTTCTCAAAGCCCCATTTGAAAAAGCGAGCGCTTTACCTCTTATGGTTGGTCTCTTTTTTAATTCTGCTATTTTTAGCGCGTCCATTGATAGGTCAAACCGTAAATACGAATGTTCGCGACCCTTATTTAAAAGAGGGTCAGATATTTAATTTAGTTATTACACCAGCTAGCAAAAAAGCAGAATTGTTCGTCACCGGCAACAAGATGGCCGATATGCAATTCTCTGAAATTGGATTGGTGGCTAGGGTAAAAATCGGTAACAAAGTCACAACCCTTACGCCGAAGCGTGGAGCGAAGAGTTTCATCATTGAGAAGTTACCAGAAGCTGATGCGGCGAAACTTGAATTAAATTTGAAATATCGAAACCAAGAAGAAAAATTTGAAGTGGATGTAGATCAATTGCGATAGAAATGTTCCATATTTTACATTGAGAGCTTTTATGCAAATTACCTGTGAGTGGCGCGAAAAGTTAACTTTTGTTGGTGCAGCAGACAAGCATTCAGTGGTGATGGACACAAAAGCTCCGATGGGGGCAGATCAAGGTGCTTCACCGAAACAACTATTGTTAATGTCGATTGCGGGATGCTCCGCTATGGACGTCGTCTCCCTTCTGAAAAAATATAAACAAGAAATTGCTAGTCTTAAGATCGAAGCTACTGCTGAAGTTTCGCCAGGACATCCTGCGGTTTTCACGCGAGTCAACCTAGTGTACCTGATCAGTGGAGACGCTGAGGGTGAAAAAGCAAGCGAGGCCGTACGTCTATCAATGACTAAGTATTGCAGCGTGAGTGCGATGGTTTCAAAAGCAGTGCCCATCTACTATCAGGTTAAGGTAAACGACTTACTCGTTGATGAGTCTCAGGCTAATTTCGTATAGAATAGTATTTTGTTTCGTTTAATAAAGGTGTGAGTCTTGCCACTAAGGTCGTCAGCGAGCGAAGCAGTATCAGTTGTTAAAAGTGGGCATCGGGTTTTTGTACACGGTGCCTCGGCAACTCCGCACGAATTAACTCGTGCTCTCACAGAAAGAGCAGGAGAGCTCACCAACGTGGAGTTCATTCATCTACACACCAACGGACCCGCGCCTTATGCGTCGCCCGAGTACTCCAGCAGCTTTCGTGTAGTTAATTTATTCGTAGGTGAAAACATTCGTCCGTACTTTGACGGAGACCGAGTCGACTATTTGCCAGCCTTCCTATCTGAAATTCCACAGCTCTTTCGCTCACGTATTCGACCTATAGATGTTGCCCTCATTCAAGTTTCTCCGCCCGATCGTAATGGTTATTGTTCGCTAGGAATTAGTGTTGATGTTGCTCGAGCAGCGGTCGAGGTTGCGTCAATAGTGATTGCTCAAGTCAATGAACAGATGCCTCGAGTGCTTGGTAAAGGACTTATTCACATTTCTGAAATTGATGAGTGGATCGAAGTAAATATTCCTCTTCCTGAGGTATTTCCGAAGGATCCTTCTGATGCGGAAATTGAAATCGGGAAACGAGTTGCAGAACGAGTAAAGGATGGCTCGACACTTCAAGTTGGAATTGGCTCGATCCCAAATGCTGTTCTTAAGGCTCTTCATGGACGAAAGCATCTGGGTCTTCATACTGAAATGTGGTCGGATGGTGCACTTGACTTAATTCTTTCGGGCGCCATCGACAACTCTCGCAAGACAATTTACCCGGGGAAGTCTGTTTCGACGTTCTTGATGGGCTCAAAACGTCTTTATGATTTTGTAAATGAAAATGAATCGGTTTTGCAGTTAGAAGCAGATGAGGTAAATCGCTTTGATATCATTGCTCAGAATCCGGATGTCGTTGCTATCAACTCGGCCGTCGAAGTTGATCTGACTGGCCAAGTGTGTGCTGATTCGATTGGTTCAAGAATTATTTCTGGAATCGGGGGACAGCTCGATTTTATCCGTGGCGCCTCACTTTCGAAAGGTGGGCAGCCGATCATAGCCCTGCCAAGTCGCACTAAGCGCGGGGAGCCACGAATTGTGGCGGAAATTAAGCCCGGCGCGGGTGTTGTGACGACCAGAGGACATGTTCACATTGTGATTACTGAATATGGCACCGCAGAATTGTATGGTCGAACATTAAAAGAGCGCGCTATGGCTCTTATCGAAATTGCCCACCCAGATGATCGTGAGTCCTTACTCCAGTCTTGGCATCACCGTCGCTGGAACTAAAAAGTTTGGGACTTTTTGGTTGGCCATAAATCATTTATGTCTCAAGCACTTCAATAGAAAACAATCTAAACCAAAAGAGTTTTGGCACCGGGAATGCAAGAACCTACTCTGAAGTGAGGTATTCATCATGAAAAAGTTTGTAGTAGCAATTGATCCATTTTCAAAACCGTCTGTTCCGACACTAAGAGCGATGAAGACAATTCGATCGTTAGCGAGCCAATCCCACGCAAAGTTGCAGTCTGTGGCGGTTGTAAGCCCTGAGCTTTTAGATTGGCCCCGTGATTTTACTGAACCAGTCGCTGAACTCGTCGATAAAGCAGCGGTAGAGTTGATTCGTAAGCGGCAGAAGCAGTTAAAGGTTAAATTTGATGAATCACCTGAAACCATCATGCAGGTTTTCCGTTCAACAAGAGGAACGATGCAGGCGGTGAGAAATTTTGCGAACGCTTCAAATGCAGATGTGATCGCTGTACTTACTAATGTAAAGACGAACCAATCAGCTTTTGGGTTTGTAAGTTCACTAGTCAGTACTAGTAACACACCCGTGCTTGCAGTTAATGCAAAAGGCCCAGTGGTATCTAAAGTGAAAATTATCGTTTTCGCTAGCGACTATAGCGATGATTGCAAGAAAGCATATATTAAAACTCTCGACTTCGCTAAAGAGTGGGGAGCTCGAATCATAGTTGTAAGCAAACTTTATACTTCATTTGAGTATTCAAGTGTCGCTTCGACTCTCTTTACCCCAGCAATGCTTGCTTACGAGCCGATGCTTGCGCAAGAAGAAGCCGCAGCCGAACGTGAGGCTCAACAATGGCAGAAGATTGCTGATTTGAAGCAAGTTAAAGTCGATTTTGAATTCACTCGCAAATCGGGAACTGTGACCGATAATATTTTGCGTATCGCAAAACTAAAAAAAGCTGATTTGATTGTGGTTGTCGCTCAAACTGGTAAATATGCATCAATCATTCTGGGAAGTATTACGCGTCAGTTGCTAGCAAAATCTAAGACTCCAGTCTTGGTCATGCGTGACGCTGAAGAAAATATCTTAAGGCAGGTTGACTCATCGAATTCTGCTGGATCCTCTAAGCCTAGCGAACGTCTCGCGCCACCACTACTTTAGAATCGTCACTGGAGAGCACTATGAAAAGCTTAAACATGAAGGCATTGGTCTTTGTTTCACCGGGAAAAATCGAACTGGTGGAAAAGCCAATTCCGAAAGTTGGACCGACTGACGCTTTGATTCGAATCACCACAACCACAATTTGCGGAACAGACGTTCATATCGTGAAGGGCGAATATCCGGTTCGACCAGGTCTTACAATTGGGCACGAGCCAGTTGGGGTCATCGAGGAGCTGGGAACTGCGGTTCAAGGCTATCATCTGGGCCAAAGAGTCATTGCCGGTGCGATCACTCCTTGCGGACAATGTCATCCTTGTCTTGAGGGCACGCATTCTCAATGCGGAGGGAAGCCGTTGGGTGGCTGGAGATTTGGGAACACAATCGACGGTGCTCAAGCTGAGTTTCTATTAGTTCCAAATGCAATGGCAAATCTTGCACCTGTTCCTGATCACCTAACAGATGAAGAAGTTTTGATGTGTCCTGATATTATGAGCACAGGTTTTGGCGGTGCTGAAAGTGGCAAAGTGAAGATCGGTGATACTGTGGCGATCTTTGCACAAGGTCCTATCGGACTTTGCGCAACTGTCGGAGCTAAACTCAGTGGTGCAAGTTTGATCCTTGTTGTCGATAGCCACGAAGCACGTTTGAAAATGGCAAAACAAGTTGGCGCAGATGTGATCATCAATTTCAAAGAGAAAGATCCAGTTCAAGCGATTCTCGAAGCTACTAAAGGGCGCGGAGTTGATGTAGCGATCGAAGCGTTAGGAACAGAAGGAACTTTTCAGTCATGCATGCGAGTACTCAAGCCTGGCGGCACTCTTTCAAGTCTTGGGGTTTATTCAAAAGATGTTCAAATTCCGCTCAGTGCTTTTTATGCGGGACTCGGCGATCAGAAAATCGTGACGACTCTTTGCCCTGGAGGGAAAGAGCGAATGCGAAGATTGATGGAAGTCATTAGCACTCGGCGGGTAGATTTAAAACCTCTGGTGACCCACCGATTTAAATTTGGTCAGATTCTTGAAGCCTACGATCTTTTCTCGAATCAACGTGATGGAGTGTTGAAAGTAGCCATTACTCCTTAATGACAAATAATAATTTGCTAACAGGGTTATCTGATACAGAGGTAAATCGACTTCTTGAAGAGCACGGATTAAATGAAATTGAAAAGGAGAAAGCTCGGTCTGCATGGCTGCTTTTTGCTGAACAATTTAAAAGTCCGCTCGTCATCATTTTGATTTTTGCCTGTCTAGTTTCGCTCATTTTGGGTGAAGAAATTGAAGCCATAGCAATTGGTACAATTCTCATCATCAATTCGCTCATTGGTTTTTTTCAAGAGTATAGAGCCGAAAATGCAATTGCAGCACTGCAGGAGATGACGGCGCCTCGAGCGCGAGTGATGCGCAATGGTCATCAGGCTTTGATTCTGGCGCACGACATCGTGCCCGGAGATGTGCTCCTGCTTGAGGCTGGCGACATAGTTGCGGCCGATGCTGAAATATTATCTGCATCGAGACTTCAGGTTAACGAATCCATTCTCACTGGTGAAAGCATGCCCGTTACGAAGTCGTCAGCTGATTTAGCTGCGAGACTTTTTATGGGGACCTCAGTCGCCACCGGCACCGCCGAAGCCCGAGTCATCGCTACGGGAATGAGGACTGAGCTTGGAAAAATCGCTCACTTAATTGCAACTGCGCAAACCGAACTAACTCCGCTACAGACTCAGTTGGCTCGTGTTGGTAGATCGCTGCTGATGATATGTCTTGCGGTCGTGGCTCTTGTCGCAGTGATCGGAGCACTGCAAGGTTATTCGTGGATAGAGATCATGATCTTTTCAGTTTCTTTAGCCGTAGCTGCTGTACCAGAAGGAATGCCTGCCATTGTTACCGTCGCTCTTGCACTTGGAGTGCAGCGCATGGCTGCGAGAAATGCTCTAATCAGAAAGCTGCCGAGTGTAGAAACCCTGGGAAGCGTGTCTGTCATTTGTACCGACAAGACGGGCACACTCACGACAGGCAAAATGAGAGTAAGAGAACTTTGGGGAGAGGACCATGCCGAGTTGATTCGCACGGCGGCTTCTTGTTGTGATGCCGAATTAAATAGTGACGGTGTGACCGGAACGGGAGACCCCACTGAAATTGCGATTTTAATTTCGGCCTTAGAAAGGGATATCCGTAAAGAAGAAATTGAAGCTCACAATCCGAGAATTTCTTCTGAACCGTTTGACTCCGATCGAAAGAGAATGTCGATTTTTCGAAAAGATGGTCGAAACTATCTCAAGGGTGCCGTCGAAAGTTTAGTGAGTCTATGTCAGAAAGATGATCCATTCGCTCTAAGGGCAATGACAGCCGCAAGTGAAATGTCAGAGCGAGGCTTACGGGTTTTAGCTGTTGCCCAGTCATCAAGTGCAAAAGAAAAAGAGATTACATTGATTGGCCTTCTCGGTTTAGCCGATCCACCCAGAAGCGAAGCAATGGATGCAATTCGCGAAGCAAGAAGTGCCGGCATCATGCCGATTATGATCACTGGAGATCATCCCCAAACAGCAGCAGCTATTGCTCGTGAGCTCGGCTTAGTTCTTGAGGGGGAGTCGCTAAAGAATCGAGTTCATGCGCGAGCGACTCCAGAGGAAAAATTAAAGCTTGTACGTTATTGGAAAAACCAAGGAGCGATTGTTGCGATGACCGGCGATGGTGTCAACGATGCGCCTGCTTTGCGCGAAGCACACATTGGCATCGCAATGGGTATCGCAGGTACTGAAGTCACCAGACAGTCAGCAGATCTCATACTCGCAGACGATAACTTTGCAACTATTGTGGCTGCAGTGCGCGAGGGCCGCGGGATCTTCGAGAATATTCGTAAAGCCATTACTTATCTTTTAATAGGAAACTTTGCCGAGATAGTTCTTGTGCTCGGTGCAATCTTGATTGGCCTACCTCTTCCGCTGCTTGCGGCTCATCTTCTTTGGATTAATCTTGTCACAGACGCGCTGCCTGCTCTCACTCTCATTGCAGATCCTTTATCCCCTGATCTAATGAAGAGAGCGCCACGATCGATCACTGAAGAGATTCTAGGGCGAAGTGAATGGACTCAGGTGGTCGTCATCGGAATTTTGGAAGCAGCGGTTGCGCTTGGACTCTATTGGTATCTCATCGACACAAGTGACGAAACGAACGCTAGAAACTTTGTATTTACGGCGATTGTTTTCAGTCAGCTCTTTCGCTCGTTTGGAGCACGATCTACTCAGCTTATTTTCTGGGAAGTAGGAGCGCTCAGCAATCTCTGGCTGTTGGGTGTTGTATTGCTAACCGGTTCGCTTCAGCTAAGTCTTCACTACATTCCGTTATCGCAAACAGTTTTTGGACTAACGCCACTTTCAATTGAAGACATACTTTTCATTTTGCCGTTTGCGCTCACTCCAATTACTTTAATTGAGCTGCGAAAATTAATGAGGAGAAAGGTGCTACCAGCCTAAACCCAATGCGAGCTGTAGGCTGCTGAGATCGAATCGTCTTTCTAGTAAGCTTGCACTCTCTTCTCTAAAAAGAACTTCGGCGTAGAGCGACCATTTTTTTGGGCTCGCACTTCCTAAAATTAGTTCAGTGCCGACCCCAGCTAGATAGCCGAATGCGAATGCCTGGTCGCTGTAGGGGATAGAAGCTAGAGTTGTACTCTTATTGAGTGCAAGAAAGCTATAGCCTAAAGTTCCGCCGCCCTTTACATACAAATTGAAACCACTTTTTCTTCTTGCGATCGGGAAAAGTTGCAAACCGATATCAGTATAAGCGCTGTAATAAGTAAATGAGCTTGTCACTTGGGTTGATCCGTCTAAAAACACCTGTCGATTCGAAAGCGTTGAAACTCCGAAACCGAAAAAAGGAACGAAGTAGACTCCGTCTCTAGTCACAGTTATTCCGCCGCCAAAGCCAGCTCCGGACTCCGCAAAAGATTTGCCTTTATCGCCTGAATAGAGATTTTGATGAATGTGAATTCGAGTTCTCGGAAAAATTGAATAATCTTGGGCCTCGACATTCAGTGAGCCCAGAAGAATCGAAATTAGAAATAAGAACTTAAGTTGAGATAGAGCCATCTATCTATATTTCGAATTAGTTTGTGAGAATTATCCATCTTTTGTCGGATAAACCCTACCTATGTCGCAAAAACAGGGCAGTCTCTAAATGAATCAATATTAGCTGCCGATCTGAGGAGTAACATGGATGTTAATTTGAAGACTCTAAAAAAACTTAGCTCAATTTTTGCGATCGCAGCCGTTGGTCTAGTTACATTATCATGTGTGCAGGCTAATGAAGAAGAAGCAGTAGCTGCTAACAGCCGCTATCTCTACGTGGCTTCTGGTACTTGCTACTCTGGCGGTGGTAACACCTCGTATACCAATCTTACAGCATCTAATTTAGTTTATCGGATCAACACGACAACTGGTGCAAAAGATATAACGATAGCTGATTACAACGCCTCGCCGGCACAAGTGGGCGATAGTCCAGTTGGTTTAGTTAATATAGATTCTGAGAATATGTACGTGCTCGTAGAGAATACGACTACAGCCGGTGCTCGTCGGATTGAACGAGTTGCCAAAACTACAGATAGTACTCGATCGACATTCAGTAACAACATCACGGCACTTAGTGCGCAACTTCGCGCTTTTCACATGTTATCAAATGGTGATTTGCTGATTAGTAAATCTACAGCAATTGAAAAGATCTCATCAGCGAATGTTAGAGTTCAAAACGGAGCAAACCCTTATGTCAGTGCACCAACTGCTCCGTGCGCAACGTCGACAACGCTAATTTCAAAGACTCTTACAATGAATAACGAGTTCATTATGTTTTTGCATGCAGCAACAGGGCAAAACAGAATTGGATTCGTTCGTCCGAGTGGTTTCAGCATTGCGGGTGATTGCACAGTTCAGCAGTCTGCGCCTATTGCTACCGCGTTTCCGGTGGCAGCAGTGTATGACTCTGTGAATTCGAAGTTGATAGTGGCTTACGCAGGTAATGCGACGACCGTGAACATTAATTCAATTTATGCCTATGCAATAACTGAAACGAGCACGACGATTACAGTTGGTGCGGCAAATAAGATTTACGATGCAAGTCTTTATCCGGCGACTTATCCATTTCTACTTTATGGAATTTCAGAGATGGTCTATGACCCTGTTGATAGCGTGATTTATGTTTCGACTGCAATTAATACTGCGACTACAGTTGCAGGATACTCAATCGAAAAGCTTTCATATAACCCTGCTAAAATCGGTGTGACAGACACCGAAGTTTTAACTCGCGTTGGAAGCACTCCATTTTTTGAATATGGTAGCGAGACACAGTGTATCGCCGACATGATGATCGCTGATTAGCTAAGGCTTGCGGTCAACCAGTTCAACGCCCTCATCGGTAATTGTAATTAGGCGTTTTTTATAAAGTCCGCCGAGGGCCATTTTGAATTTCTTTTTACTAACACCAAACAAGTTGTAAATGTTTTCAGCCGGAGTGCTTGAGTTGACTCCCAAAAATCCGCCGTGCCGTTCAATTTGCTCAAGAATTTGTTCGCCGAGTTCAGCGGAACCAAAATTTCCTAGAGGATGAAGCAGAAGATCTATCTCGCCTTTTTCACGAAGACGATTGATATAGCCTGGCAACTCTTGACCGATGTGCAGCCGCTCAAAAATTTCATTCCGGTAAAGGAGCCCTTTATCGACCCCATTGATAATTGCAACAAAGCCGAGCGGAGTTTCGCGGTGAATTTTGAGTTCTACTTTTTGCCCAGGCTTGTAATTCATGCCTCAGAGGATACTAAACGTCTCCGACGGTCTCAAGCAATTTAGTCTTGGAATTCAACTTTGGATGGCCTCAAAACATCATGTTGATCGAGTTTTTACCTATAACTTATGGCTATTAAGGTATAACTCTTATAGTTTTGAAGGTATTGGCGTTTACAGGTAGAAATTCTAGAAAAGGAGTTCCTATGCTAATTCGCTCAATTTTCGTTGTAATCGCAATTCTCGCCAGTTCATTTCATGCTTCTGCTCAAGTAGGTCGAAACTCGGCTGAGTATAATCTTTCAGACTCAGTCGGGCTAAAGGGTTTTGATCCAGTTGCCATTTTTCCTGAGGGTGGCGGAGTCGCCATTCAGGGAAAAGCTGAACTTAGTCACAACTACTCAGGAGTTGTTTATCGATTCTCTTCGGCGGAAAATCTGCAATTGTTCCTGCAGAACCCACTAAAATATGAACCAACGTACGGCGGATGGTGTGCATTCGCTATGGCCTCTGGATCGAAAGTTGATATTCAGCCTCATCTATTTACGATTCACGGAAATCGCGCCCACTATTTTGTAGCAGCTCGAGCAAAACAAAATTTTGATCGCGATATTTTAAATTACGAAAATAGAGCTGATCGCAACTGGATGCAAATTTCAGGAGAAGAGCCTCGTCAGTAAAATTTCAGAACGGGAGGATAGAGTCATGAAAAATATTCGAAATGCATTTCTCTACTCGTCCTTTTTTTTCCTCTCTTCATGCGGGTACCTTTCAAACACTGATGGTGGAGTTGTTCTTGATAGCTTCAAGTCTAAAGGGCAAGGTAAGGTCAGTTTTGAAAGTGTGAGGACCAATATTTTTGTTCCTCACTGTGTCTCGTGTCATTCCCAGTACTCAACATACTCAGGTATTAAGCGCGATATCAGTTTGATTGAGGATGCGGTTTTTCAAAATAGAATGCCCAAGAGTGCGCCGCCACTATCCAATGAACTCAAAGAAATTTTGGTGAAGTGGATTGCTCTTGGAAGTCCGAACTCCAATGATAATGAAGATGATATAGAAAAGCTTGAACCTAAATGGAGCTCACTTTCTAAAAATCTTTTTGTTCCAAGATGCGTGATTTGTCACAGTCCAAATGGACAGGCAAAGTTTCTAGATCTTTCTACCAAAGAGTCTGTCTATGGAATGCGCGACCAGATTTTTGGAAGTGGCAGAAAATTCATCAACAGCGAAGTTCCATCTGAAAGCTATTTAATTGAAATTGTTACTGATGATGTTGAGCCGATGCCTCCGACGTGGTCAAAGATTCCTCGACTCACTGATGACGAAGTCAGCAAGCTACTAAAGTGGATCGAATTAGAACTTCCGGATTAAGTTTTAGCCCATCGCTCACCCAAGCGATAAATATCTTCAGTGAATGCTCTGTGTTGCTTTAGGAAAGTATCTGAAACCAAAAATCCAATCGTATGTTTACCAAATAGATTCGGAATTTTCGCAATTGTAGTCTGAACAATCTGTTTCTGATTTACTAAAGGTTGAGCAACACGAGTAGGTAGCACCCCAATTCCTGAACCAAGACTGGTTAACATTTTGAGCGTTTCAAAATTATAGACCTGATGGCAAAGACGACTCTTAATGAGTGACTGGAGCATTCGCGAAAGATCGGTATCGTTTTCGTCGGTCGCATGCGGATGATAAAGAAGTGGTACGCGGGGATTTACTTTTATGCTCGGAACGACGTAGAACGAATAGTGATCCTCAAAGAGCAAATAGAACTCGGTCTTCTTTTTCTTTTTGGCTAAGTTAACTCCGACAGCCAGGTCGATTTCACCTGCTTCGACCATTTCAGCTAAACTTGAACTTTTGTCGACAACAAGTTGCAGTTCGACACTTGGGTAAATGGACTTCAGATAGCGTTCGAGGTCGGGGAAGAAATAAATCGCGATACTGTCATACATGCCGACAACGATTCGCTGAGGAATATCAACAGCCTGAAGAGATCTCAGGTTGGCTTCAAACTGAGAAGCCTCGTCTAAGATTCTCTTAGTCGAAGCTAAAAGTAGCTCGCCTTCTTTGGTCAATGTGAGTCCATCTCTCGATCGAACAAAAAGGGGAGTGTCGAGAACTGACTCTAGGTTTGCAATGCTTTTTGACAAGCCCGCCTGAGAAATTCCCATTTTTTGCGCGCCTTCATTGATCGAACGGTACTGCGTAAGTTTGTGAAAGTGCCGAAGCTTTTCTAAATGATCTGCTAAACTCATATAACCTCTGGTTAACCCTATATAACGATAAAGGTGTGGTCAGATCAAGTGGCCTGAGCTAAATATGCTGCATCTAAGAAAAAAGGTTATGTGAGCTCCGATGACAGATGAACTATTTGCGCATTTTAGAAACCGTCTGTTGAAGCGTCGATCAACTCGCAGATTCAATAGTGATCTCGCTGTTCCATTAAGTGTAATTACTAGCGCAATCGAAATCGCACACAGCGGACCAAGTGGCGCGAATCGTCAGCCTTGGCACTTTGTAGTGGTTTCGAATCCAGATCTGAAAGCAAAAATTCGTGACCTATCAGAGATTGAAGAAAAAGAACTCTATTCAAGTCGAGCCAGTGAAAGTTTTCTTGAGGCACTCAAACCGATTGGAACTAACTGGGAAAAACCGCATCTGACTGAAGCCTCCCATCTCGTTGTCGTATTCTCTTTGTCACACTCACGGGTGGGCACAAAGAAGATTGCAAACTACTATGTAAAAGAGTCTGCAGGCATTGCTGTGGGTCTATTGCTTTCTGCACTTGCGGTCAGTGGAGTCGATACACTCACGCATACTCCACGACCAATGAAGTTTCTAAACTCGATTTTCGGCCTCGACGAGAGCTATCAACCGTATATGATTTTAGCGCTTGGTTATGCACACGAAGATTACATACCACCAGCGCTTACCAAGCGGACCCTATCTGACTCTGTCAGTCTTTTTTAAGCTAGGCGCAGAGCTGGACGATAGTTCAAAACTGAAAACTGACGAAGCTTAGGCAAGCTCTTGACTTGAAGTCATTCTCTAGATGAACGACAACAATGTATCTATGATTACGCCGGGTCCAGCTCCTACGAAAGTAGAAGCGTTTATGAATGCAGCAATTGTTCTGGGTTGTCGCTTTTTGGAGTGCGGCGGACCCGTCACAAGACTTGAATCTCAGTTGTCAGCGGCAGGCGATGCTCTCGGAATTCAAACGACTGTCAACGCCATGCCGAGTACAATTTCGGTGTACTGTTTTGATCGAGCAGAAGGCAAAAGCTACAGCCGAAGCCAACGCATTACTTCTTTTAATATCGATCTGGGTCAACTTAAGTTCACAAATAAAATTCTTTCTCAATTTGCGTTGGGAAAAATCTCGCCGAATTTGGCACTCACTCGTACAAATCGCTTACGCCGCGCTCAGAATAAAGAAGATTTGCCCACCTATGGGCTTTCGATTTTCGGAATCGGAGCGGGCGCAGTTCTAATTACGGGGGCGACACTTCAGCAAGCAGTTCTTGCGGCATTCTTTACTTTCATTGTTCAGCTGCTCGTCGTGGCACTTCGAAAACTTTTAAATTTTCATTTCGTTATGAAAGATTTCATTGGTTGCTTCTTGGCTATTTTTCTTTCGGCACCGCTCGCACATGTCTTAGAAGTGCCGCCGCAACTTTTGTCACTCGGAACTTTAGTTTATTTTGTGCCAGGTCTTCTTATGACAACTGCGATCAGTGAGATCGTTGATCAAAATTATCTTTCTGGAACAATTCGACTTCTTAAAGCGTTCTATACTTTTATGTCGATGGCTTTGGCTTACTTCCTTGCACAAGACTTGGCTAAGGGTTTGAATCTAAGCTTAAGCTCGCAAGAGTTTGTTGACGCCACTGAATATCCTTTAATTTCTCAACTCATCGGATCAGCACTCATTGTTCTAAGTTCGAGTCTTGAATTCCGCGCCCATCGTCGATCGATCATCAGAATTTTGATTTGTGGGATGTCGGGCGCAGTCACTTACTTCTTAGTATCCCAATACTCCTATCTTGTGCTGTCTTCCTTTTGTGGTGCATTTGTGATCGGGGCGATCAGCTTTTGGCTCGGGCGTCGCTACAAGCACCCAAGCCAAATCTATTCGATGCCGAGTGTTTTAATTCTCGTTCCTGGAATGCTCGCGTTTTCAAGTTTCGGATATACTACAAAATCTCTTAGTACTTCTGTCGGCACTGATTTTATGATGGGAGCAGTGGTCCATGCGATGATCATTTCGCTTGCGATTGTTTTCGGTTTAGCCGCAGGGAGAATTCCGTTTAGCGAAACGTCTCTCAAGAACAGCAACTTCACTTTGTAGCAGTAATAATGCCGCAAGCGATTCGATCGCCAGCTTCTCCGCTTGGTTGAGATCTTAGATCGTCTGGCTTTGCGTGGACGACAACGGCCTTGTTCAGTGGTGAGGTCTCGTCAGAAAATTTGGCTCGAGACATGACTAAGTCCAATTTTGCAGTTCCATTTTTGTCCGCGACAATATTCCCTAGATCGCCGAGGTGATGTTGCTTGGCCGCAAGATGTGCGTGTGGCTCTTTGGTCGGATTAAAATGGTTACCGGCACTTTCAAAACTTGGCCCATCGCATTTTCCGTTCTCATGAATGTGTATTGCGTGAACGGCCCCGGGCTGCAAACCTCGAACATTTGCTGAAACCTCGATTCCGGTGCTTGTGTCTTTAAACTGAATTTCGCCCTTTATCTTTTGCCCGGGCGCAGTGACTAGTTTTGCAGTTGCTGCGTTAGCAGAAGTTGAAAGTAAGATGGCCGATCCGATCAAGACTGCAATTCTGAATGTCATAGTATTCTGCTCCTAAGTTTTTACTAAGGTAACTAACCCCACGGCGAAGGTTGTTAGAAAAGATCTGTTTAAATTAGAAACTTCCTGCACAGGCCTGAAAACTGAGACCTTTCAGGCCCATCAGTTGTCGGCCAGACAATTGTCAAACCACGCTGCCTGGTCCTGCGTCAAAGAACCAGTTTTTAAAAAGGAGATAAATAAAATTTCTAGAGGAATAGCTAGAATTTGTTTATCAACATATATTTTGTTTAATCTCTGAGTCAGTTCTCCGATGAGTGGGGAGCATGGCAAACGGTGACACAGTTTCTATTGAAATTGAAATCTTGGACTCTGCTTCAGAGCGACAAGCTCCTTCGCACAACTATCTACAAGCTTACCAAGTGTGGTTTGAAACCTGGCAGGAAGAATACTCTGCATTTGATCAAGATTTTAAGCTTTCGTCGGACAACTTTACGAGACAAGACTATGTCCTCTCGATAAAACTAAATGGGGAGTGCGCAGCGATAACGTACTTTCATGAAGTTGATTTGTCTTTGGATCTCTGGCGAAAAGATTCCTACTTTGCCGTTTGGCCAGAGCAAGTAATAGAACAGATTTGCCAAAAGTCTTCATCTGTTTTGGTTTGCAGCGCATTTACAGTTGCAAAAAAATATCGCAAGCAAAGAATCTCTGAAGTTTCTATAGCCGACCTATTGGCTGCAGCAAGCATTCAATATTATAAACATACCGATTTTAAGTTAATGGTCGGAAACATGCGCAACTCACGTGGCGCCAATCATGTGGTTTACAAGTTTGGAGCTGAGCTTCTTCAGACAATAGATTGCAAATCTGAACTTAGTGATCTCGTACTATTTGAAGCACGTAAACTTCCTAAATTCCCGAATGCGGTTCAAAACATTATCGCTCAAGCTTGGATGCACGAGAAAACACAAAACAGTGGCGCAATTGCAGCCTAGAGGTATTTATGAGTCCTATCGAAAAGCACGTAAGAGAGTCTATTGCCAAAATGGAAAAGCACTGTTTAGCGCTCCCGTGGGAAGATCGAACTGCTTATTCTGATTGGCTTGCGCAGACATTTTTCTACGTCCGTCACGCCACCCGAGTACTTGCGAAGGCTGCCTATAAGTGTCGTCTTGAGGAAGAAGGCTTACATAAAAAACTTCTTCATGGAATTAACGAAGAAAAAAATCATGAGACAATGGCCACGAGTGATATGAATCTTTGCGGTCATGAGATTTCTGATTTTTACGAATATCCTGAAACATCTGCTTACTATCAAACGCTTTATCATGCCATTGACTACCATGGACCGTTCGCGCTTCTGGGCTATTTCGTAACACTTGAAGGCTTAGGAGCAGTAGGCTCAGAAAAGCTTTACGGTCGTGTTATTGGAACTCACCGTGAAGAAGCTGCAACCTTTTTAAAGGTTCATGCACATCTAGATGCAGGTCATTTTAGAGAGGGAATTGATCTTCTCGAGAGCCTTCCGCCAGAAAAACTGAAGCTCGTTGTAGAGATGATCGACGTCTCTTCTGTTCTTTATTGCAATATGATCGACAGAGTAACAAAAGAGGCAAAAAAGAGAAGTCTACCTGTTGCGGCTTGATGCTGACTTTCGAGGGGACGAAAGAACTTTTTTATAATAAGCCATTTTTGAATCAGCTAAAAATTCTAGAAATGTGCTCATGTTAATTCCATACTCTCTTATCATTACTCTTAGAATATAAGGCGGAACTGCGCAAAGTCCGCGTTCGATATTGGAGATGAACTGGGCGCTCGATAGGTTTGCGGCTTTTGCTATTTCAGGTTGGCTCTTCTTTGCTCTAATCCGTGCGTCTCTTAAATATTCGCCAAGTGCTGCATCAAATGCTTCCTTGGCTGCTTGCTCTTCCATGCTTGCTTTTACTTTCATAAGCCTGTCTCCATTTCGAGAGCGCCTCGTTTTTGAGCTGAGTCGATAACTTCGATGTTCCAGACTACGAGTGCTGCCTCATTCTGCCTGGTTAATTTAGATTTAATTGGCGAAAGAAATTTAGATTCAAGTCTCGCTGTATATTGTCTTTTAGAATAGCGCTCTTTTGCATAGTAGGGTTCGATTTTGAACTTGCTCCCGGGTGGAGCTTGATCAATAAAAATCTTCTTACCTATTTCGAAAATCTCTTGGCTCGGCTTCTGGCCGTGCTCAACTAATTCGCTCCACGGAAATACTAAAAGATCAGAAATTGAATAGCTTGTGCACTTAAAGAAATTAGAATTTCTGTAAAGCTGGGTGTTGTCGGGTAAATATATTTCTACAACGTCGGAATCTTTAATAAGCGACAACAGATCACTCTCAAGCAACCAGCCGTTTTTCGCAAAGATTCGCCACAAACTACCAGGTGTATCATCTATCGATACACCTTGTGATTTGATGTCTTGAAGAAGAGTGAGGTATCTATTTGCTCTAGCAATCGCCGCTATTTGCAAGCTCTCCTCTGACTCATTAAAAAAGGAAATAGCCCGATCATTTAGTACTTGGTTTTCGGCTCCCGATTCTTTGAGGAGATGAAAAATAGAATCAAGCGATCTGACGAACTGGTCTAAGCGATCGTGGGTTGCTTTAATTTTGAAGGTTGTTTCCATTCCAAAATAGTAACGATCTAAGCCAGACTCCTCAAGCAAATTAAACAACCTTTATTCATTCTCAAAAGTGTGGCAAATGGCTCGACCAGAATCCAACGATGCATGAATTTCTTTCAGCTTGTTTGTAGAAATGTTGGGTTGAGAGAGGGATGCAAGAGAGTTGGTTTTTCGAATTTGCCTGATTTTGGGTAGCTTCATTTGTTTGTCCCAGGTTAATTCAAAACTCTCTTCAGAAGGGTCTTCGAATAAATAACTGAGAGAATGGTAATCGCCGTGCTTGACGAGAAACAGCGAAAGACTGCGGCAGCTCAATATAATCTCTGAATAGTGGCTTGAATCAAATTGATTGATCAATTCTACAGAGGCAATTGTTTTTCGGAGTAGGCTATTTACAAACTGAACAGTCACTTTAGATGGTGGCACTCCACTTTCTTGCGAGAAGATGTCTTTGCTCAATTTTTTCTATGTCACTGACTTTTTCAATGAACTTTGACGAAGATTTGCGGCAAGACTAGACCTGCCAACTCACGGGACAACTCAGCCCGATTAAATGATGTGATTTGGGATTATAAAGCCCATCCACTTGCTCAAATCATTTGTGTTTAACGAGAAGCATTTTTCTTGCGGTCCCAGCTTTGCAAACTTCTTAAGTGGTAAATAAACAAATTTTAAGGATGTTAAATGATCCAATTCGAGATTTTGATAGCAGACGAAAACATCTTGTTCCGCCGAGGAGTGATTTCTACTCTATCTAATTTAGCCGGAATTTCGTCGTTTATTGAAATAGGAAGCCTAGAAGATCTAACTGATGAATTGAGTTCCAATGATCGACCTCGCGTCCTAGTAATGAACTTACTCATAGATAAAGGTAATGGGTTAAAAGTAGTTGCAGATCTCAGTAAGCGCTTTCCACAACTTCCAATTATTGTATTGGGTTCGGTAGCAGAGGAGACATTTGCAGGCCGCGCAATGGGCGCGGGCTGCTCGAGCTACTTAAATATTAATTGCAATACAGATGAGCTAATTAATGCGATTCACTCTGCACAGATGGGGAAGATCTATCTAACCTCGAGAGGATCAGCAGGAATAGCAGCTGAACTTCAGAATAGATCAGGTCCAAGTTCACTTTGCTCAAAGCTCTCAGATCGTGAGCATCAAATTTTAATGATGATTTGCAAAGGGATGCCATTAGTGAAAATCGGCATGCAGTTCAACATAAGTGTTAAAACTGTAAGTACCTATCGATCGCGAATACTTAAAAAGATGCAGTTGCTAACGAATGCCGACTTAATTCAGTACGCAATGAGAAGCGGATTGATTGAAACGCATGCTGGTTAAATGCTGACCGGGAGTTAGTGAGTCGGCAGTCAGAGTTCTTTTACAACGGTTTCTCTTGGAACTCGAAATTGCTCGCCCCAAATTCCACGATCGGTGCGTTCTCCCACTGATATGACCATCACAATCGTTTCGGTGCGCGTGAGTTTTAGTGCGCGTCTGACACGTAGTGAATCAAAGCCTTCCATAGGGCACGAATCAAAACCTTGGGCCGCAATCGCTAGCATAAAGTTTTCGCAGGCAAGCGCGGTCGACTTTACTGAAACCTCTTGTAGGTCTCTACTGGTTGCAACTTCGCGTACAATTGGGCGAAAAAATCCAATCAGATTTAAGCTCAACCATTTGACCGGTGCCAGCCAGCGATATCCGTAAATGAGAGGCATGAGTTTGCCATAATAGTCCTTAAGGTCTTGCCTTTCACCTTCTTTAACAGAATTGAAAAGGATTGGAGCGCTAACTTTCCAATTGCGAGGGTCGCAAGTAAACACGACAAGTTCTTTCGCCGTTCGCGCAGCACCTTGGTTAAGGCAGGCTTCGATAAGTTTCTTTCGCTTATCATCCGACTTCACCCAATAAATTCGCCACGTTTGCATGTTCGATGAATTCGGCGCAATTAAAGCCGCATCAATTGCCCGATTAACAACTTCGGCAGGCACCGGAGTAGACGAGTAGTTACGACAGCTTCTTCTTCGTCTGACTGCTTCGAAAAATTCCATTTACTCAGCTTGAGAGACTTGACGACGACTATCGTAATCTCTCAGGTGTTTATATAAATCCTCTTTGCCTGGTCCATATCCAACTACTTTTTGTACGTCTTCAAGTGCGCGATACATGATCACCAATCGTCTTTGGTCAAGGGCAGTAATCTTGTCCCGCAGGTTTTTCAGTTGCTTAGACTCATAAGCTTGTGTTGCCGCTAGCTTAAATAGCGTTGTCTTATGTTCAGCGATTTGAGTGCGAATTTCATTCGCTGAAACGTAAGTGTTTCTGTAAATTTCCATTAGCTTTTGTCTCTGCTCATCGTTGAGTCCCGGAACATTTAGAAACGTCGAGATAGCTGATTGAGCAATTGAAGGTGACGAGGTAGCCTGCTGCTCTCCAGTCGATTTTTTCTCACAAGCTGATTTGTGCGCGCATGCACTTACTAGAAACACACTCATCAACAAGAATAATGCTTTCATAAACTTCCTTAATTTATTTTACTTTCCAAGATCTGACTTATCTATTTGAGAGCTTCGAGACTTAAACGTCAATTAATCAGTTTTAGGTTTCGTCGAGACAAAAAGTCTGATTGCTCAATAGGTCAGCGGTAAAATAATCCCTTGGGGGCGATGAGTGCGGTCCTGCTCGCTCTCCGTCTGGCACAACTTTTGGAAAAGGAATATCGAGCCAGAATGCTTCGACACTTCATGGGGGAAGTTTAATGAACAAATGTATTGTGTTTCTTGCCTTTGGATTTATCAGTTGTATAGCTGCTGCTTCCGACGGTCCGGTTATAATTTCAACTTCTTACGAGGCTGTTTATATTCCGAAGGGTTTTGATACGAATGACAATGTCCAACTTATGGGTGAAGGAACATTTCCGTCGAGTTGTTTTAAGATCTCCCAGCCGAATGTTCAGATTGATGAAGTTAATCTAACCATTCTGTTAGATCCTCAAGCGTACAGCTATAATGGAGGCTGTGAAGAATTTGAGATTCCATTTCAACAAGAGGTGAATTTAGGAATTATTCAGACTCCAGGAGAGTATTCAATTATATCTCCTGATGGTAAAGCTCTCGGCAAGGTAGACGTAAAACAGGCGACCTCAAACCGACCCGATGATTATTTCTATGCTCCAGTTCAGGGAATAGCGCTCGAACTAAATTCACAGAACACTCTAACTGTGCGCATGGAATTTAAAACTCGCTGTGTTCAGCTAGATGAAATCCGTGTCGAAAAACAGGAAAATGTTATTGTCATTCTTCCGATCGCAAAAGTTGTCGAGCGCCTGACTTGTAGAAATGGCGATTATCCTGTGTCGGGAACGATCGATATTGGTCCACTCGCCACCGGTCGCTATTTACTTCACGTTCGTTCAAGCGGCTCGCAGGCGATTAATCAGTTAGTCACAGTTGAGTAGTTCTATGGAGCGTTAGGTATGGCGCATTGAAAACTTGTCGATATTGATTGATTATCTCCATTGAAATTCATGTACTTAGAAGTGCACCATTCAATGTTTCAAGAGGACATAAACAATGAGTACGCCTCAACTAATGCTGATCGCTCGAAATCGCACTTTTGGTTCGCCTGATGTTGTTTCTATTGAACAGGTTCCAATACCTATTCCAAAAAAGGGTCAAATGTTAGTTCGCATACATGCGGCCACTGTTTCTACTGGAGACTGGCGGCTTCGTAGCAAAAACGTTCCGAAGGGATTTGGAATCATTATGGGGCTGTTGTTTGGATTCAATACTCCCAAATATCAGGCGTTGGGAACTGATCTGGCTGGTGAAGTTGTAGGTTTGGGAGAAGGAGTAAATAAGTTTAAAATAGGTGATCGTGTTGTTTCAAATTTAGGTATGAAGCTCGGTGGACACGCACAATATCGAGTGCTTGATGAAAGCAGTGTCACATCTAAAATTCCGGCAGATTTCAGTTATGAACAGGCCGTGGCATTAGTCTTTGGCGGAGTTACAGCACTTATTTTTTTAAGAGATAAAATTAAGCTTCAGAAAAACGAACGCCTCCTTGTAATTGGCGCTGGTGGGGCAGTAGGTAGTTCTGCCATTCAAATCGGTCAAGTGATGGGCGCAAATGTCACTGCGGTCTGCAGCACAGAAAAAGTTTCGGCAGTCAGAGAGCTGGGCATCAAAGATGTTATTGATTACAAAGAGCGATCATGGCTAACCGAAACGGACAAATACGATGCGATACTTGATACCGTAGGCGCTATTACATTTGAAACAATTAAACATAAGCTGACTGCAAAAGGGAGATTGGGGCTCGTCGTTGCTGACTTACCGACGAACCTAAGAAGTATTTGGATATCACTCACTCAATCACAAAAAGTTGTCTCTGGCTCGATCGGCGAAAATCAAAGTGATCTGCAGTTTCTATTGTCTCTTTGTGAACAAAAAAAGTTTCGCCCCTTAATAGGAACTACGCTTCCATTCGAAAAAATCGTAGAGGCACATAGATTAGTTGAATCAAAACATAAGATGGGTAGCGTAGTTCTAACAATTTCGACTTAGGTTCAGTCTTAGAAATCTTCGGCTGTTCCCGGCGTTCACGTCGCCTTCATGTCTTTCAAGCTGGCTCTCACGAGTTTCTTGATTAAAATCTTTGGGATCTTTTTATTTATATCAAAATTTACAATAGCTTTGGTTTTGGCGAAGCGAGCAAGTTCTTCTGCGTATTCTGTCAACGCCTGTGGGCGAATATGCAGGCGCACAAAAGGCGCTTTGAAGCTAAACCAGGCAAACATTCCATTATAATCATAACCTTCGTATGAGTATCCTGGCATACCGAAATAACTTACAGTTTCAACGGCATCTGGAACAACTTCTCGTATCGCAGTTCTCATGGCTCTTAAGGTGTCTTGAGCTTCCTTTGGACATTCAGCAATGTAATTATCAACTCCACCAGATTTAATTTTTTTTAATTGAACTCTTTTCCGGTTGGTCTTCATCCCAAAGCTCCTACTGATGATTGTGCGATTATTAAAAGAATGAAGCAATTTTGCAATAGCCTCAGAAAGAGAAAAGGCCTCTGCGATCTAAAGATCTTTTTTCATGTCCAAACTTGTTTGTATAAATCCCATCGACAGGTAAAGTTGCTTGGCCACTTCGTTGTGATTGAATACGTGTAAACGTACGCGAGTTGCGCGAGCGCTTCGTGCTTCATCGTCGACAAGCTTCATCAATGCTTTGCCATAGCCTTTGCCGCGATAGCCAACTTCGATTTTTATGTCGTTCACAGAAGCAACCTTCTTTCCAAAACGCTCTTGCAACCCCAACCAAAGATAGCCTATCGGTTGATTTTTCTGATTTTCGAAAACGTCGAAGAACAGTTGCCCTTGAGTTTCAATGCCTTTTGAGACAAGCCTCTGAAATTGTTGATCTGCGTGTTTCAATGCCTCTTCGAAAGAAATATCTTCTGATGAAGCAAGATTTTTCGCGAAGCCAATTTGTGAATCTTTTTTGAATACCTCAAAGGTTTCTTCAGACATCCGTTTTAAACAAATCATTTTGCTCAATTCCTGCTTTGTGATTTTCAATTTCCGTTTTTCGTCGTCAGTTTATGCCTCAGTGCGAACCGTTTGTTTTCACCGCGGCTTCAACTTTGCTGAAAGCCACTGTAAAACCAAAAGGAGAAGGCATGAAGACATTTAGAACACTTGATCTAGCAATCGAATTTTATAATAAAGCCGAGCAGACCAAGCTCACTGGTAAGCTGAAAGACCAATTACTTAGAGCTTCATCTTCGATATCTCTCAACCTTTCGGAGGGCAATGCGAAGAGAACGGTAAAAGAAAAGAAGCGTTACTACCAGATGGCATATGCATCCGTTCAAGAATGTAAGACAATATTTAAGCTTGCTCGTATTGAAGATACTACGTCCGATGCGGCGGACAAACTCGGTGCTTACATCTTTAATTTGTTAAAATCGGAGATTAAAACACTAGAATTCAAAAGCTAACTGGGATTCAGGTATACGGGTTAACTGGTATACCGGGGTACCGGTATTAGGAAGATGGCGTCACTGGTCAATAGCCTGAAAAATCAAATAGCTGGATTGAGGTAAAGCCAAAAATAGATGGCTTTGAACCCCGCGTGATTTACTGTGATGGTCTTGATCTAGAGCTTTAGACGAATTTCCAGATTCCGGCTGATCATCAAAAATATGCATCACTTGCAGCAAGCAGGTGATTTCTTTTTTCTTCCTTTTATCTTTTGAAAAGCAAACTTGCTTCCCAAAATTGCCGAAACAATTCCTACCACTGAGATGATTGCGATTAGAGTTTCCATCACTTGTCTTCGCACTTTTGGATAACGTGCTCAACTCCAATTCTTAAAAATTCTCGACGCGACTTCGGTCCAAACGATTAGGTAATTCCTTTATTATTCGCGACCAAAGCAGAGAAGCCGGGAGGCAGGACTGTCAGTGAGTGTGACCTTTTCTACATACTTGATGAAAAGAGGAGCACTTGATGATTTCACGAAACGCACTTATGTGCGCAAACCGCCGCTTAGGACTTTTCACGCTAATGATAGTCGCGGCTTTAGTCCAGCTCGGTTGCTCGAAAGAAGAGTTCAATAAAACTTCTGCTGCAGCCGATGGACATTCGCCTTACATCGAAGACGACGGTGAGTCAGAGCCCGGGCTGAACGATCCCGATTCAAAGATCAGTTTGGGTCCCGATTTCGCGCCGGTCTCAGGAAGTCTTGGTAGTTGTGCCCGTGCGTCTTTATCGCAGATAGCGCAAGTGAACTTAGGTGTTCCTAAGCACCGTACCTTTGTTGAACGATGCTTAGCTGAGACAAAGTCGTTGAAATACTGTCAGCAAATCGCTCGACCTAACCCTGACAGCCACAGATCTTTTGATTGCACATATTCAAGATCGCAGGCTCACGTGTTTGTTCATCCTGACGAGAAAACATGGAAGAACGCGATTGAGGCTGTGAAAATCGTCACAGAACTAGAAGCTAAGGGAATTAAAGTTGAACGCATCTACAACTGGTGGAGACCGGAACCATACAACCAAAACGTTGGTGGCTCTCCGACGAGACATCCATTCGGAACATCAGTTGATGTTCGCTTCCCTTCAAAGACAGAACAAAACAAAGCGCACACACAGCTTTGTAAAATGAGAGCACAAGGCAGAATTCGCGCAGTCGGTTATTACTCAGGTACTGGGTTGCACTTAGGTATTGGCGATAAAGCTGCAAACACATGGGGTAAGAGCTGCTCAGGCGGATTCGACTCTGCATCAGTTACTCTCGCAGATCATTCGCACTAATCCTGAGATTCAAAACGATACAAATCAGTAGTTAATTAGGGCCGGGTAACACCGGCCTTTTTTTATTTTATTAGCGCTTGACCTTCCAATCATTGGAACGTCGATACTTTGTACAGAAGCAATCAACCAACAAGGGAGAGCTTATGTACGAACTTAAAGTATCAGGTATGACATGCGCTAGTTGTGCGGACACCATCGGTGACACCCTTCAGGCAATTGACTCGAAGGCAGAGGTCGAAGTGAACATACAAAAACAAACGATCTTGGTTAAGAGCACTAAGGATAGGGGAACGATCACTGCTTTGATTGAGGAATCCGGATATCCGGTTTTAGCTAGTCGTGAGATCGCCTGATTTTTGCCCCTCCGCGGGGTGGAGGCCTTTGCTGCTTCCATCCCGAATTAAGGACTAATGATATGGAAATCAAAGATGAAAAACTAAGGAAGCAAGCCGAAGCAATTTACCAATTTGTGTTGGTGATTTTTTTTACTGTCGCAATAGCTTGGCGGCTCTAAGAGGTAGCGTATGGAATCAGAGGTACTATCACGATTTATTTTAGTCTTCTCGAGTCTATTCGTGATTGTCGAGCCGTTCGGCTCTGTTCCAACGTTTATTACTCTCACTAAGGATTATAGCGAATCAGAAGTGAAGCGAGTTGTTCTGCGGGCAAGTTTGTTTGGGCCTGCAGTGCTCATCTTCTTCTCTCTATTCGGGATTTGGGTTTTTAAGTTTCTGCAATTGGACATGAATGCTTTTAGAGCAGCGGGCGGGTTGCTTTTGCTTCTAACAGCACTTGATATGTTGAGAGCAAAAAACCAAGACTGCAGCAGATGTTCAATTGAAGAGATGAATGCGCCAAACGAGCGGGAGGACATAAGCCTGGTGCCCGTTGCACTTCCGATGCTTGCGGGGCCTGGGGCAATCACATCTGTAGTGGTGTTTTCGACTGACCATACGTCTGAGCACGTCTTAAATTTTGCCATTCTGTTAGCAGCAATTCTGCTTACGTTTTTGATCTCGTATTTCGTTTTAGGTTCATCCGTTCACATTAAGAGAAAGCTCGGGAGATCAGGTCTCACAGTTATTCAGAGAATTATGGGCCTACTCCTAGCAGCCTTGTCGTTGCAGTTCATTGCTATGGGATTGGTGCCACTCGTTAAAGGTATTTGGATATAGTCGCTTGACCTTCCAACAATTGGAAGGTGTACATTAAACTTGTTTCGGAGGTATTAGATGAAGGCTTCAAGTGGACACACAAATCACCATGACCATAGTGCGCACAATCATACACATGCGGCGCCGGGAAAAGTTAAAGATCCGGTATGTGGAATGATGATCGATCCTCTGTCAGCAAAAGGCGGGAAGAGCAGCCATCAAGGAGAGGAATACTTTTTCTGCAATCCTAAGTGCAAAACGAAGTTCGACGCAGATCCGAATGCTTACCTTAAAGAAAAGCCAGTTGTTCCTGTAAGTACGGCGGATCAGCAGAAAGTCTACACTTGTCCAATGCACCCCGAGATCAAACAAAAGGGACCGGGTAATTGCCCCATTTGCGGAATGGCTTTAGAGCCTGAAGAAATAAGTCTCGAAGAAGAAGAAAATCCTGAGTTAATCGATTTCACTAAAAGATTAAAGGTGAGTATCCCACTTACGCTCCCACTTCTCATCCTTGCAATGTCAGATTTGATTCCGGGTCAACCGGTGCAGCATGCAATTCCGTTTTGGTTAAACGCAGGCATTCAGTTTGTTCTAGCAACGCCGGTTGTTTTATGGGGAGGCCTGCCATTTTTTGAAAGAGGTTGGGCTTCGGTTAAAACTCATAACTTCAACATGTTCACACTCATCGCACTTGGTACGGGTGTTGCCTACTTGTTCAGTCTTGTTGGAACGTTCTTTCCCTCAGTATTCCCAGAAACGTTGAGAGTTCACGGCGGAATGGTTCCACTTTACTTTGAGGCAGCTGCTGTAATCACAACTTTAGTTCTTCTAGGCCAAGTTCTGGAGCTTCGTGCGCGAAGTAAAACAGGGAATGCAATTCGAGCACTCCTGGGTCTAGCGCCGAAAACTGCGAGACGAATCAAAGACGACGGTACTGAAGAAGATATTCCTTTAGAGCACATTCATCTTGGGAATCGATTTAGAGTTCGGCCTGGAGAAAAAGTTCCGGTAGATGGCAAAGTCGTTGAAGGAAAGAGTTTAGTTGATGAATCAATGATTTCCGGTGAGCCAGTGGCAGTTGAAAAGCAAGTCGGCTCCTCGGTCACGGGCGCAACTGTCAATGGTGCAGGAAGTTTTGTGATGGAGGCAACTCGCATCGGTTCAGACACTCTACTTTCACAGATTGTAAAGATGGTGTCGCAAGCGCAGAGAAGTCGTGCGCCGATTCAAAAGTTAGCCGATACAGTTTCAGGTTACTTCGTCCCAGCTGTAGTTGCAGTCTCCATATTAACTGCGATTGTGTGGTTCTTCTTTGGGCCAGATCCAGCATTCACGTTCGCGATTGTGAATGCAGTTGCGGTTTTGATTATCGCGTGTCCGTGTGCGCTAGGCTTAGCTACTCCAATGTCAATTATGGTTGGTACAGGGAAAGGTGCAAGCCTCGGTGTTTTAATAAAGGATGCTTCCGCACTTGAGACAATGGAGAAGATCACAACACTCGTAGTTGATAAAACTGGAACGCTGACATTAGGTAAGCCAAAGCTTTTCAAAGTTCTTACCGAAGGATCGCAAGATGAAGCTGAGTTGCTGCGTCTAGTTTCGGCTATTGAAAAAATTAGTGAACATCCGCTAGCAGAGGCGATTGTCGAGGGCGCGAAGGAAAAAGGAATTAGCATTCCCGCAGTGAAGGACTTTGAGTCGATCACTGGTATGGGTGTTAGAGGGCTTGTCGATGGTAAAGAAATCTTAGTAGGGAACAAGAAGCTGCTTCAGAAGTTTGGCATTGATTCAGCTTCACTAGTTGAGAAAGCTCTTGAGCTTCAAAAACTTGGTAGTGGAGTGATGCTAGTGGCAATCGACAAAATACCCGCTGGAATTATTGCTGTAAAAGATCCTGTAAAGGAATCCGCCAAAGAAGCAATTAAGTACTTCCATGCAAAAGGAATCGAAGTTGTGATGCTTACTGGAGATAACAAAGCTACTGCAGAAGCTGTCGCAAAAGAAGTCGGCATCGACCTCGTAGAAGCCGAAGTTCTCCCTCAGCAGAAAAACGAAATAGTTCGTAAGTTCCAAGCTGAAGGTAAAAAAGTGGCAATGGCAGGAGATGGTATCAACGATGCGCCAGCTCTTGCGCAAGCTGATATTGGGATTGCGATGGGAACAGGTACTGACGTAGCAATGGAGAGCGCAGGTGTGACGCTCGTTAAAGGTGATTTGTTAGGAATCGTGCGCGCGCACAAACTCAGCCAAGCTACTATGAAGAACATTAGGCAGAATCTAGTTTTTGCATTTGGGTACAATGTTCTTGGTGTGCCACTGGCAGCGGGAGTTTTGTATCCGTTCTTCGGCTTACTTCTCAGTCCAATGATAGCAAGCCTTGCTATGAGTCTAAGTTCGGTATCGGTAATTGGAAATTCGCTGCGACTGAATCAAAAGAAGATCTAGGGGACTGGAATGAATATCGGAGAAGCTGCGAAAGCATCAGGAGTAAATGCGAAACTTATTCGGCACTATGAATCGATTGGCATAATCCCAAAAGCCTCAAGGACTGAGTCGGGCTACCGAACTTACTCTGATGCAGAGGTAAACATACTCGCCTTCGTAAAGCGAGCAAGAGGGCTAGGCTTTTCGATGAAAGAAATAAAGAAGTTGGTTAGTCTCTGGAGAAACCGTTCCCGAGCAAGCTCTGATGTAAAGCCTTTAGCTTTAGAGCATGTTCGGGAGATGGAGCAGAAAATTGATGAACTGCAAGCCATGGTCAAAACATTGAGGCATCTGGCTCGCAATTGTCATGGTGATAGCCGTCCTGATTGTCCAATTATTGATGGTCTGGCGCAGTAAGTATTCTATGTGTCGCTACTGTTGGAAATGAAACTAGTGTAATCGCCATTGCTGGCCATAAGTCCTCATATATCAGAATTGCTGAACGTGAGTGGAAAACTGCAAAGCGCCGGATCTAAAATTTGCAAACTTAGTGCGTTAGAGTTTACAATTTTTCATGCAAATCAAACTATGGGGAGTTCGTGGGTCTCTGCCAGCCCCTTTAGCTCCAGACGCTGTTAAGTCTCAAGCGAGATTAGTATTATCTGAAGCTTTAAAGCGCAATCTTTCAGGTGAAGTAGAATTGAATAATTATTTCGATAGTCTGCCTGTCTCAAAACTCGGCGGGTTTGGTGGAAACACCGCCTGCTATGAGATTACTTCCGGCGATCAAAGTGTAATTATTGACGCCGGTAGCGGCCTGAGAGCGTTAGGTCATGAAGTTACCTTTAGTGCGCCGGGAAACCAGTGTAGGGTGTTTCATATTTTTCTAACTCACTTTCACTGGGATCATCTTATCGGTCTGTGCTTTTTTATGCCGATCTTTACTCCGGGTGTGGAAGTGCACTTTTATGCTGTCCAGCCCGAGCTTGAAATGGTGATTCGCACACTTTTTCGAAAGCCTTTTTTTCCAGTTCCATATGAGTCGCTCGGCGCAACAATTTTCTTTCACCAGTTGGACGCACGGAAACCTGTCCTAGTTAATGGAATTTTATTAACTCCATATTTGCTCGATCATCCTGATCCGTGCTGGGGATACCGGGTTGAGAAAAACGGAAAGGCTCTCGCGCTTTGTGTGGATACTGAGTGCGTGAGAGTTTCACGGGAAGCCCTTGGACCCGATCTTCCACTCTATCAAAATCTCGATGCGATGATTTTTGATGCTCAGTTCACCCTTAGTGAGGCCGCTAAAAGAGTATCGTGGGGCCATGCAGCCGCTACAATAGGATTGGACCTAGCAATTCGAGAGCAAATTAAAAAAGTTTATTTTGTTCACCACGACCCATCACTCTCAGATCAAGAAATCGCTCATGCCGAAGCCCAGACTCGAGCGTACTACCAGTCTTTTATGGAAGCTGAGCGGCGCGCAAAGCGTTCAGCTTTTCAGGTCGACTGGTCGTTTGCCCATGAGGGTTTGGTGATAAATTTATGAAAGGACTCACTGCGCAGCTCACGAGAATCGAGAACGGTACTATTTTTGCGTTGGCCGGGACGATTGATGAAGAAGCAGATTTTGGAACTCTAGAAATTGGTGACTCAAAGCTACTTATTTTCGATCTTCAAAAAGTCACTCGAATTAATTCAATTGGTATTCGTTCCTGGATAATTTGGTTTAATCAGTTTTCGCAAGAAGTGAAAATTATATTTCGCAACTGTCCTAAAAGCATAGTGGATCAATTTAATATTGTTGAGAATCTCCTCCCTAGCAATGCGTTAGTAGAGTCATTTTACGTCGTATTCTACTGTGAACGCTGCGATAGCGAAAAGCCGTTGCTTCTGAACTGCTCGCTCGATCTTGAAATTGAGCCGCTTACTAAATGTTGGACTCTGAAAATACCTCAGTACCCAGTTTGTCTTGCTTGCGGCAAGACAATGGAGCTCGGGGTTCACAAGCAAAGTTACTTTAGATTTTTACAGCTCGAAAAGTCTCATAACGAGACGTTATTATCCTTAAAATCTAATGTTGTTAGAGCGTGATTTCGCCGATACGTATTCATGCACAAACCCAAAATACGAGTTGGTAGATCGCTCTTACTTTTGATCTGTTCGGCGTTGTTGATTAGCAGTTTTCAGAACTGTGGCTCTGGCTTTAAGGCCCAAGAGTATATCAACCTTAGTTCAAATCAGGATTTAGGTGGCAATCCGACTCCGACACCGACTGCGACTCCAGTTGCAGCGACGCCAACTCCGACTCCGACTGCGACACCAATAGTGACTCCCACTCCGACTCCCACACCGACTCCTAATCCAGTTTCTGGAGCCTCGCTGAATGTTTGTCCTCAGTCAGTCGTTTCAAATTTAGCTGTAACTGTTGATCTTACTCAGCGTTTCCAAACTATTGATGGTTTCGGACATAGTCAAAGATCGTTCGATGATCCACATGTGACTGAGACTTTCAATCCGGCAACTAAACGTGCAGCTGCGATTCCTAGTGTAGAAGATCAGGCGAAAATCAATAAGCTTTTGTATCAGGACATGGGTTTCAACATGGTTCGGCCAATAAATGAAGGAGCTATGGAGCCGGTAAATGACAACGCGAATCCAGATCTGACAGACTTATCAAAATTCGATTTCTCTTGGAAAGCTAACGACGTCTACATTGATTACATTAAGCAAGTGTCACCGATGGGTGTGAAAAACTACTGGCTCTCTCCGGTATATCTCGAGAGTTGGATGAGTGAATCAACTCCCGCAGAGCATGCAGAGTGGTCAATGGCAGTTCTTATGCGCTGGAAAAATCAAGGCGTTGAGCTGCCGTACTATTCGATCATCAATGAGCCAAGCTATCCGCGCAGCGGTATTCGCTCAGGCCAATACATGAGAGATGTAATTAAAATCCTCGGGCCAAAAATGCGTCTAGCAGGGTTAAAAACAAAACTCGTTATAACTGACGACGTGCGCGCATCTGACACTGTCGCCAAGAGCAAAATTATTTTAGAAGACGCAGAAGCCCGCCAATTCGTAGGCGCTATCGCTACTCACTTATATGACGAACCTGTTTCAAACATGGGTCCACTTAAAACACTTGCTGAACAATATAATCTTCCAGTTTGGATGACTGAGTTTTCGCTTATTGCTATGGGTGGAAATTACGTAGCATGGGGGCAGCTCATGCATGATCTGATTTCAAACTACAACGTCAGTGCTATTATGTACATGTGGGGATTTTTCGGTCAGTGGGACGGCGATCGTTCAATGCTGATCCAAATTAATAACTCGGGATCAACTTATACTGGTTTTACTCCCCAGAAATCTTTGTACACTATGGGCCAGTTTGCTAAATTTCTACCGCAAGGGGCTGTTCGTACAGGTGTAACTTACGCGGATGTAGGTGGAGTGAAAATCACTTCATATATCGTTGGCAACAAGACGGTCGTTATTGCTGTAAACCCCGGAACTTCTAAGAAGGTTGAACTGGCAGTAGCTGGGCGTTCTTTTAAAAGTTTTTACTCTGCAGTAGCAACTTCTGTGACTCAAAACATGAGTCCTCTAGCAGGAGGATGCGCCCGCGGTAACAATGCTATATTCGATTTGCCTGCTGAGAGCGTGACAACGTACGAGCTCGAGTACTAATCGTAAAGAAAAATAGTCTTGACCTTCCAACCATTGGAACAACTAGTCCAGCCTTCCAGAGCTGGAGGGTTTATGGCTAACGGTCACGATCACTCACATCACAATCATTCGGGTAATCACGGTGACTCTCTAGTTGCCGAGGATATATGGTCTAGCTTTGTAATTATATTTCTATCGGCGGTCACAAACGAGTATATTTCTTCGTAGAACAAGTGTTGAACTTATGCCTGAAAAAAGGGGACTCATGAAAAACTTTAAAGCTCTATTCTCTCTCATCTCTATGTGTTTACTCTTTAGCTCAGCTGCAGTTGCAGCCGAGTCATTTAAGATTGTAGAAAACGAGAAAGTTTGTATGGTGACTGATATGCATTTTGCAAAAACTCAGATTCCAGTAGAGGTAGAAAAGAAAACTTACTACGGCTGCTGCCAGAATTGTAAAGCTACTCTTTCTAAAGACGCTAAAGCTAGAACCGCAGTTGACCCAGTATCCGGAAAACCAGTCGACAAAGCTAAGGCAGTGATTGCTGCTCGAGCTGACAATTCAGTGATTTATTTTGAGAACAAAGCAAATTTCGAAAAGTACGCTAAGTCTATTAAGTGAAATTGCAAATCAGCGCGAGGAGTTTAATTGTTGATCAACTCCGGGGCGTTGCCGTCGTTTTCATGGTTCTATTTCATTTTACTTACGATCTTAAAACTTTTGCCAATCCGCCTTCAGAATTTGTTCTGGGTTTCCCAAAATGGTTTTGGTTTTGGGTTCCAGCTACAATCGGATCAACTTTCCTCTTCTTATCAGGCCTGTCGCTTCGATTAGCCGGCGCAAAAGACCAAAATACTGTACGTCAAAAAGATCTCTCGAGACTGGCAAAGCTAATTTGCTTTGCACTCCTAATTACGATCCTCACTCTGATCTATATCCCGACAGCTCCGATATATTTTGGAATTCTTCATTGTATTGCTTTTGGTTCGCTGCTGATCTTAATCCTACGTAAAGTCTCACCGAGATTGATCTTGTCACTTGCGATCTTGTTAATAGCTGGCGGAATTCTTTTGGAGTTTACCGAACCGTTATCTTTTTCATGGCTCAACTGGCTCGGCTTTCGTACTAAGCCATCGCCCATGGTGTCTGATTATTACCCCGTGATGCCATTTACGGGAATAATGTTACTTGGTTACGGCTTACCTGAAAAACTTCGCCAGCCTATTCACGGCAGCAGAAAAATACCGCTGCCGTTTTTAGATTATCTTGGAAGACATTCGCTCGTAATTTATTTAATTCACCAGCCTATACTAATTGGCCTGGTGTACTTAATTTTTTAACTTCCTTATTTCGCAATAATCAGGCCGCCATCCATATCCATCCCGCACGCAAAACGAATTTCTCCTTTTGCAACTTTCCCCAACGCAATCTTCGCAGGCTTGTTAAGTGGAAGATCGACCTTAATTTTTTTTGATGGAATTTGAATTTGCTTTGCGCACGTGTCGTCAGTTGTGCGGGTAACATTTAACGTGACATCACTTCCGGCTTCGACATCAATAGACTTTGGGTCAAACCCTTTTTCTGTAACAGTAAGCTCGAGAGTCTGCTTGGCTCCAGATTTTCCAAATGCAGTTACGCTAACGCTGCTGATAACGATCAGTGCTAAAATCATTTGTTTCTTCATTTTATCTCCCTTGGTAGTTTCAGTTCTCTTTCTTTCCAAATATAAAAAATAACCGGATAAATCAAAAGCTCTAAAAGAAACGATGTAAAGAGGCCGCCAATCATTGGTGCGGCAATCCGCTTCATAACGTCAGCGCCAGCGCCGATCGACCACATTATCGGTATTAGCCCCATAAACAGCGCGAGTACTGTCATAAGTTTTGGGCGCACCCGGTGCACAGCCCCTTCGATCACAGCATCGTGAAGATCTTGGCGATTTCGCATGAGCCCACGCTTTTCGCGATCATGGTAAGATAAATCTAGATACATGAGCATGAAGACACCTGTCTCTGCATCAAGGCCTAACAGCGCAATCATACCGACCCATGCGGCAATTGACAGATTGTAGCCAAGAGCTACTAACAGCCATACAGCTCCGATTAGCGAAAAAGGAACTGCTAACATAACAATGCCGGTTTTAATCCATGACTTGGTGTTGAAGTGAAGCAGAAGTACAATTAAAAACAAAGTAAGTGGGATTACGATTTTTAAACGTTCCTTTACTCGCGCCATATTTTCAAATTGGCCGCTCCACGAAACCGTATATCCCAGCGGAAGTTGGATCTTGTTCCTTACGACATCTTTCGCTTTTTCAACGTAGCTGCCAATGTCAGTTAGTTGTGGGTCAACGTCGATGTAAACGTAACCCACGAGTGATGCACTCTCGTCTCGAATCATCGAGGCGCCTTCATTCACTTTTACAGTTGCTATTTCACTTAGAGGAATTTGAGCACCAGTTGGTGTAGAAATTAATACTCTATTAATTCGCGAAATGTCCTGCCTGAAATCTGGCGCAAGCCTCACTTGGATCGGATATCTCTCGCGCCCAATTAACGCAGTTGAAACATTCGCCCCGCCAATTGAAGCCATTGCTTGATCTTGCGCTTCTTTTAGAGAAAGGCCGTAAACTTGGAGCTTCTGCCGATTAAAATCGACATCTAAAAAATAACCGCTAGCGATTCGCTCAGCAACGATAGTTCGCGTGCCGTGCACTGCTTTAAGTTCGCGTTCGATATCTTTAGCGACAGACTCTATCGTTTTTAGGTCAGCACCGAATATTTTAACCCCAATTGGACTTCTAATTCCGGTTGAGAGCATATCGATGCGATTTTTAATTGGCATCGTCCAGATATTCGGCATTCCGAGAAAGTTTAATTTTTCACTCATCTCACTAACTAGGTCTTCTTCAGAGATTGTTTCGGGCCAGATTCTTGTTAGAGGGGCGCGCACTAAATTTGGCAAAGAAGAATGCCATCGGTCCAATTTTCGCCATTCTGACTTTTGTTTGAGCACGATAGTAGTTTCGATCATTGAAAGCGGAGCAGTATCAGTCGACGTTTCAGCACGTCCTGCTTTTCCGAAAACACTTTCTACTTCAGGAAAGCTTTTTAAAATGCGGTCTTGAACCGTGAGGATTCGTTGCGCCTCTGAAACTGAAAGGCCGGGAAGGGCAGTGGGCATATAGAGTAAACTACCCTCGTGGAGTGTTGGCATGAATTCAGAACCGAGCATTGCAAATCCAGGGAAAATCGAAAGAATTGCTGCCATTGCAAATGCGAGAACAACTTTTTTTCGTTTTAAAGCCCAATGCAGAACTGGCTCATAAATCGCAAAAAGTCTTTTGCTGATTGGATGATTGTGCTCAGAATAATATTTTCCGACTAAGACTGTATTGCCGACAGAGTTTAACCACTGCCATGGTCCTCTGAAATTATCTGGCCGAGCGAAGAGCATCCGCATTGCGGGGTCGAGTGTTATAGCGAGAATGGCTGCGATGAACATTGTAAGGTTTTTTGAGAGAGCCAGCGGCCTAAAAAGTCTGCCTTCTTGATCGATCAGAGTAAAAATTGGCAAGAACGCAACTGCAATTACTAAAAGTGAGAAGAAGACTGATGGACCTACCTCCATCAGAGCTTCAAGTCGTACTTTAAAAAAGCTCTCTTTTCTTCCGCCTTCGTCCCAAAGCTGGATTTTGCGATAAGCATTTTCAACTTCGACGATCGCGCCATCAACTAAAACGCCTATCGAAATCGCAATACCAGCAAGCGACATGATATTTGAACTTTGGCCAAGTAACACGAGCGGAATAAACGAAATGATCACCGCAATTGGAATCGTAACAATTGGAACAACCGCAGAAGGTATGTGCCATAAAAATAATAAAATTACTAAACTCACAATGATTAACTCTTCGATCAATGTGCCTTTTAAGGTGTCGACAGCTCGCTCGATAAGATCAGAGCGATCATAAACTGTTTTAATTTTCACACCTTCGGGAAGTGAGCGCTGCAACTCTGATAGAGCTTTTTTCACTCGCCCGATGACCGATGGAGCATCTTCTCCTTGGCGCATGACAATGATGCCGCCGACAGCATCACCTTCCCCATTGTAATCAGTAATGCCTCGTCGCATTTCAGGACCAATTGAGACTGTAGCAACTTGCTTTACTAAGACGGGCGCCCTAGCACTGAGCGGGTAGGCGACGACGGCATTCTCAATTTCTTCGATACTCGAGATAAGTCCTTGGCTTCGAACCATAGCTTCTGTTCCCGAAAACTCAATGACTCTTCCCCCAGCTTCTTGATTCGAATTTCTAACTGCCTCCATCACAGCGGATAGAGAAACCCGAAAGGTCTCAAGTTTGCGCGGGTCGACTTTCACTTGGAACTGTTTAACGTATCCACCAACGCTCGCGACTTCCGCAACTCCGGGCACAGCTTGAAGCTTATAACGTATCGTCCAATCCTGCAGAGACCGCAGATCAGCAGACGAAAGTTTTTTTGATTCATCAACTAAAGCATATTGGTAAACCCATCCAACGCTTGTTGCATCAGGCCCGAGCTCCGTCTGGACACCTTCGGGAAGCTGAGCAGTGATGCGACTCAAATATTCAACCACTCGGCTTCGTGCCCAGTAAAGATCGGTACCGTCTTCAAAGATCACGTAGACGTACGAATAGCCGTAATCTGAAAATCCTCGCACGGTCTTTATCTGTGGCGCCCCGAGAAGCGCGGCCACGATTGGGTAGGTTACTTGCTGTTCGATAATACCTGGCGAGCGATCCCATTTTGAATAGATGATAACCTGTGTGTCAGACAGATCGGGGATCGCATCGACTGGAATTGTCTTCATCGCAAGAATGCCCAGCCCAACGAAAAGTGCCGTCACAAATATGACGAGTAGGCGATTCGTAGCTGAGAATTCAATGATCTTCTTAATCATTTACGGACCTAGGGCTTTTTATTTTAGCTTCTGAGTCGATAAGAAAATTTGAACCACGAGTGATCGTTTCACCTTCAGTAAGTCCGGTAAGTACCTGGTACTCGGCGCCTGCTTTTTTTCCGAGAGTGACTAGCCTTGGTTGCAATTTGTTATCCTTGTCGATGACATATACAAGATCACTTAAGCCTGTGTGTAGAACTGCATCTTCTGGAATAGCAATTTGACCCTTAAGTAAAATTTTAATTTCCCCGTGAAACGCGCCGTCAACAGTTGCGCTGCTAAGAGGTTTCGACAATTTTCCAACCACGCGAGAAGTCCTGCTGCTTGGATCAATAAAGCGATCCACGAACACAATATTGCCAGTTAAACGTGTCGTCGGAGCTGACGTAGCTAGGCCACTGAAAGACACTCCGGTTTTTAAGACTCCAAGGTCAGACTCATAAATTTCAAAAGCAATTTCGCTGCCTGTTAAAAATCTTCCGGAAGCTGGAATCAGAACTTCAAGATCTTTCCTATTCACTTGTTGCTTACTGATTCCGGCGAGAGCAAGTTGTGTGTCTGTTGCGTTAATACCACTTGAATCAGATTTAGCGGCAGAATTGTTCGTGTTTTCTTTCGATCGCACTTTTATAAGAGTCATCCCACAAATAGGACAAGGACCAGGCTCATGATTATGTATTTGGGGATGCATCGCGCATGTGAAATATCCATTAGGATCTTCATGTGTCTTTGCACCAGCGGTCTCTTTAGCATCAGGCGACTTTTGGCTCGGAGACTCACTCTTAGTGCAAGAGATCAGTAGTAAGCTAAAAAGTGAACACAAAATAATTTTCATAATTTGCCAGTCTTGGCAGTTTCGCCAGTCAGTACTGAAAGATCTCGGATGGTTCGTTCGTGCTGAAGCCTTGTCTCTATAGCTGAGAGTTTCAAGTTATAGTGAGATAGCATCACTGAATTTGTTTGAGCTAAACCTTGCATAGTTCTTTGCGAGATATTTTTCACCAAACGTACTCGCTGTTCTGAGCGCGGAAGGATCTTACTATTTAAATTTTCTAGTTGTCGCCGGATCGATTGCTCTGTGCGCAGCAGACTTTCTGAGCTCGACGTATAGTTAACTTGCGCTTGCCGCAGCAGCGCCTCTCCTCTCAAGCGATCAGCACTTGCTGCGCTTATCTCTGCTTTATGTTGCCAGAAATATAAAAAAGGAAGCGTTAATCCAACCATTAATTCTTCATTTCTTGGTATAGTAGAACCAACCTCTTCAAAAGTGCGGTACCTGACAAATAGATCTGGAGCGTAAGCAATTTTTGCTAGGCTTTCGCTCGCCTTTTTTTCTTCTGTCTGCTTTTTTAATGTCTCGATTGCTGGAGAAGTAGTTGCTTGCAATTCAAAACTTGAAAGTGGAGGCGGCAAAACTTCTTTACCTGCTAAATTAAATTCAGGTGCAAAAAGTTTTAGTTCGTTTCGCGCTGCAATCAAATCAGATTGGGCTTTTAACAATTCATTTTCAGTTTCGTCTTCTTGAGCTTGCGTTTCAATTGCATAGATCTGGCCTTCAGTGTTGTACCTGCCGCTCGACTTCGCGATCTTAGAGTGGCGTTGAAGCCAAGACTTTTTACTTTCAATAACAGACACGCGCTCGGCTGAAGCCCAATATGAAACAAACGCAAGACGAGCATCTGCAAGTATTGTTGCCGTCACACTCTCATTCTGCAGATTTTGGCTTTGCGCTTGGAGGGAGCGCAGCTGCCGTTCTTTCGTTATCTTTGATGGGAATGGAATTTGTTGCGAAAGTTCAAAGCCATTTCGACGAATAGCTCCATCTCTCATCTGCATATAGCCAACCATCGGTGCTTCTAGTCTGATTCCAACTGCGCGCGCTGATACGGCTGCAGTTTCTGATTTTGAGACAGCAATTGAAGGACTTTGTTCTCGAACAGCTGCCATGTAGTCTTCAATTGAGACTTTTGCTTGGTCGGCATAACCAAACTGGCTTGTGAAGATTAAGGTTAAAGCTAAGATTCGAGCCAATAAAAGTATCAACATACTTACCTTCAATACGTCTTCGGGTTGCTATTTGTGACCTTACAACGCTTGATTTGTTGAAAACCACTGAGTTTTCAATAAAATTTAAGTCAGAGTCACAAAACCGGGATTCCAAACGTATACCTAGATAGATAGGAGCAGCATGTACGACCGCAATGCGACAGATGAAGAGCTAATGGCTAACTATCAGCTGGGCTCAGAGCAGGCTTTTGCTGTGCTGTATGAGCGTCATGCTTCGAAAGTACTGGGGTATTTGCGAAAAAGAGCTAAAAATGATGAGGCTATCGGCGAATTGTTTCAGGAAGTATTCGTAAAGATGCATAAGTCAAAGCAGCTCTACAATAAAAGTTTGCCATTTCTACCCTGGCTGTTTTCTGTTTCTCGCTCTGTGTTGATCGATTCTTATCGATCGAGCAGGCGAAAGTTAGGCGAAGAACTAGTGGGAGATTTCGATCATTTTCCAAAAGAGGAAGCAGCTTCGGGTTTGATAGATTTAGATTCGCACTTAGCTCACCTAACTGATGCTCAAAGTGCTGCGGTTCAATTGAGGTACGTCGATGACAAAACGTTTGATGAAATAGCAACAATACTAGGCACCTCGTCTGTGAATGCACGAAAGCTGATTAGTAGGGGTGTAGCACGATTACGTGAACTCGTTTTTGAAGGGGAAAGCCATGAACGGCCGAAAAAATGACGATTGGTTGAAAGAATTCAACAGTTTTGCGGAGAGTGAAATGACTTATATCCCACCCGAGCTTAACGAAAAAGTTTTGGCGCGAATGAAAAAGCTTCTTAATCCTAGCGCATACATAGTGTTTCTAAAGATTCTTGCAATACATTCGGTCGTAGGATTTTTGTCGCTAGCAGTTTGCCATCAGTTTGACCTCAACCCATTCGGTACTTCGCGCTCACTCGATAATTGGTTCATGTCAATCGGGGGCCATAGTGTTTGCATGGTTGGCTGTGGAATTTTGTTCTTAAGTATTAGTGTACTTGCGTCTGGATATTTCTTAACACTAGAAGAGACTCGGTCGTTGAGAAGAACCGGTTTTCCGCAATCGTTTGCATTAGGTGCGGTTTCGCTTTTGCTATTTGCAACCTTCGGCGCACAGCTCGCTTTAACTTTTGCGGGATTGTGGTTGTTAGGTGCGCTAATTGGAGGTTACCTTGCGACGGAAACGGTATGGAAGTTAAAGTATACTCGCATGCAGCGTCTTCAGCGAATTTAGAAATTAGATAGTAAGAAAGTATTCATCTTTTGGAGTCTTTAATGAAATTGTTGGCTTTGATTTCTTCTTTAGCGGTTTTCTTTTTAAGTTCATCATCTGCATTCGCTAAAACGGTTCGTTACGAGCTTGTTATTGAAAACAAGCCGATGAACATGAGCGGCAAGAAAACCGTCAATTTTGCTTTGACAGTTAACGGCGGTATTCCTGCTCCAACTTTAGAATTTACTGAAGGCGATGATGCCGAGATCAACGTCATCAACAAAGTCCCGAAAGAAGAAGTTTCAATTCACTGGCACGGCATTTTGCTTCCGCCTGAGGAAGATGGCGTACCGTACGTAAACACTCCCACAATTATTCCTGGAACATCTCGCTTATTTAAATTTAAAATTCGTCAGAACGGTACCTACTGGTATCACTCGCATACAGCAGTTCAAGAGCAAAAGGGTGTGTATGGTGCGTTCATCATTCATCCGAAGAAAAAGGCATTTGCTTACGATAAAGATGCTGTCTTGGTGTTGAGTGACTGGTCTGACGAAAATTCTGATCAAATCATTCGCAATCTTCGTAAGGATGGAGACTTTTATCTCTACAAAAAAGATTCGATTCGATCATACTTTGGTGCAATTAAGGCAAAAGGTTTAAAAAACCACTTATCTAACGAGTGGAGCCGAATGGGCGGCATGGATTTGTCAGACGTCGGCTACGACGCGTTTTTGATTAACGGCAAGCGTGATTCCCAATTGCTGACGGCTCATCCAGGCCAAAAAATCCGACTTCGGATCATCAACGCCGGGGCCTCAAGTTATTTCTACGTCTCAATGGGAATTCCGATGACTGTCGTTGCCGCTGACGGGGTCGACATTGAGCCCGTGCAGGCTAAAGAAATGCTAATGGGAATGGCTGAGACTTATGACGTCTTGTTCACTGTTCCTGAGCACAAGAATTATGAAATCAGAGCAACAGTTCAAGATGTGACAGGTTACGCGTCGGCTTGGATTGGTATGGGAGAAAAAGTTTCGGCACCTAACAAGCCACTTCCTGATATGTACGCAACGATGGACCATTCGAACATGGCAGGGATGGATCATTCGAAGATGCAGGGGATGGATCATTCGAAGATGGCAGGGATGGATCATTCAAAGATGGCAGGGATGGATCATTCAAAGATGGCAGGGATGGATCATTCAAAGATGG
>CAZIYJ010000003.1:231065-320190 GCA_964543475.1 uncultured Bdellovibrionales bacterium
CCCCGGCGCCGGTTGCGAAACCTGATCCGCATGCAGGTCATTCTATGCAATCGAAACCCTCTGGCGCTATTGACTGGAGTACACAATCAGATGCGATGCTCAGACAAAATCAGGCGTCGCGAAATTTAAATCCGCAGGGTTCCGATCCCGTTGAAACCTTGACTGTCGATTCGATTACGGCGCTTCAGCCAACGACACTTCCAAAAGACGCCAAGGTTCACGATGTAAAGCTTACGCTCGGCGGTGATATGGAGCGATACGTTTGGCACATCAATGGCAAAACGATTCAGCAAGACCAATTGCTGTTTATAAATAAAGGTGAAGTCGTTAGATTTACTTTTGATAATAAAACCATGATGCATCACCCGATGCACTTTCACGGACACTTCTTCCGAGTCATAAATGACAAAGGTGAGCGATCACCACTTAAACACACAGTCGATGTACCCCCTCACATGTCACGCACGATCGAATTCTTCTCGAATGAGCCTGGGCAGTGGATGCTCCACTGTCACAACCTTTATCACATGAAGACAGGCATGGCTCGGATTGTGCGTTACAACGACTTTAAACTCACTCCTGAAATGGCTGTAAATACACCGAAAGATCCTCACCTCCGCGAACACTTTTACAAGTACTCTTCGCTGGAGGCATCGAGCAATCACGCGCGAGGGAAGTTTCACCTAATGCGCACATGGGATGAGTTAGATCTTGAAATTGAATCAGCAGATATCGACGGAAAGAATTTTTCTTTCAAAAAACCTTGGGAAACAGAAGGTAGTCTTTTGTATCGCAGATGGTTTACCAACTTCTTCAACGTCCAAGGCGGAGCTGACTATTACGATGAAGAAATTTACGGGATCCTCGGTGTTGGTTACATTCTGCCAATGTTGTTTGAGTCGTCGGTTTTCGTTAACCACGAAGGTAAATTCCGTTTCGATTTAGAAAAGCGTTTTCAGTGGACTAAGAATGTTTTATCAGACGCTGAAGTTACTTGGCGTCCTGATTGGGGCGGCGAGCGCGACTTCGAGTACGAAGTGTCGCTCATGTATGGGCCAAGCTGGTATTGGGCAGCAGGCCTGATGCTGACTGAAAAAAGTGTGGGTGTCGGGGCTCAGGTGCAGTTCTAATGCGAACCGTAACTTTATTCGTCGCAACCGCTTTGCTGAGCGTTGCGGTTTATGCGCACAAAGATAAACCGCATAAGCCGGAGGCTAAAGTAGCAGTTCCAACTATTGAAAAAGAATCGGCCGCTACAGTGCTCTCTGAAATCAATGCGAGTTACTTACAGTCAGTAAAGCCAATTTTCAAAGTTAGCTGCTTTAACTGCCACAGCTCACAAACTGAATATCCGTGGTATGCGAAATTGCCAGGCGCCAAGCAGCTGATTGAAAAAGACATTCGGGAGTCTAAAGAGCATCTCGACATCACAAATGACTTTCCATTCGGCGGTCACGGTGATGGTCCTGCAGATGACCTTCAGGCAATTCGCGACGCTGTCGTAAATTCGGATATGCCGCCATTTCGTTATTGGATGATGCACCCCTCTAGTCGTTTAGGGGATGACGAAAAGAAAGCTGTGACAGATTGGATCGATCAAAGTTTAGAGAAGCTCAAGAATGCCTCGCTAACTTCTAAGCCAGCCGGTCACTCCAAGCACGTCGGTCACTAGCGATAATTCAATATTTCTCCACTCGAAGAAGGTCGCTCACTCGTACTACTATCTAAGCGGGAGGCCTCATGGCGAAATTTTTTACGATTCTCTCTACCGGTTTTGTGCTTATGAGTTTAGCTGCTTGCGGGGATGATTCTCCCAATGCGAACCCAGTTGATAACCAGCCGCCACCAACCGCGTCGTCCCTTAACTGGAATGAAGTTGAGCACGAGTATTATATCGATATGGTTAGCCCGCAAACCTGTGACATGCCTTTCAAAATTAAAGTTGGTCAAAATGGTTCATACGTTGCCGGTCCTTGTACCAGCGGAGGAGTCGATACTAAAACTGGGCATATTACAAACAATGAACTTAGCCAATTAAACGAGATGATTGACGAAGTCGGCGCTTCAAATCTTTCAGAAAATAAATGTTCTCAAGGTGAAGCGTTTGTTGGCAGTTCAACGAGCCTCACGGTTGAAGGAACGAAGCGAACCGTTTATCGACATTTTCCAGATCAGCTATGCTATCGCGGGAACAAACAGGCATCAGAGGGCTTAAATGCTTTCGTTAATTCGCTCGGTGAAAAATACTATCCATCGCGACCATAAAAAATTAAAGGCCGATCTTTCACGGCCTTTAACAGTCAAATTAGTAGTTAGTTCCTCTGTTGTACGAAACGCGACGGCATCGATGCGGTTTACATCGGTGGCCTTCGGCTGATTCACAGGTATAAAGAGCCGACTCTTGAGCGTCGTACCTGTTGTTAGAAATTTCCCCCGTATAGACTCTCCAGTCGCTGCGGACTGAGTGAGCTTGGCATTGCCAGTAGCGATCGTTCATCGGCGCAACATCAGAAGCGATGTCATTTGCAAACGAAAAACTGCCAACAAAAAGTGCAGACGCAAGAATCAGAGAGCGAACTAGTATCATGATGACCCCCTTTAGGTTCAAAAAGTTTGTACTAGCTGATTAGTGCAATCGGCTCGCCATCCTAATTAAACGGCGCGCGGTGGGATTTGTAACCACATCTCCCTCTCTAAAGTTTTCTCGCATTTAGTTTCGAACACCTTTGGTCAGTAGCATTGCTCGCTCATCGAACGCTCCTTACCATTTCATCAATCCAGACGATCTGGAAAACTGTTTACGGAGGATCTTTATGAGTTTGCTTTCGGTTGTTCGCTCGACTCTATTTAGTTTGTTTTTACTAAGCGCACTCAGTGCTTCAGCTATTACGCCAGTTACCGGCGGCGGTGAAGGAGAAATGAGCGGCGAAGTTAACAAAATGAGACCTTACGATGTTCGCTTCATCGATGAACTTAGTCGGCACCACAAAGATGGAATCATGATGTCTGAAATGGCTGTCGAAAAAGCCTTTCATCCCGAGCTAAAACAGATGGCTAAGGAGATGGTGGCAGCGCAAATGGCCGAACTCGAGATGCTGCAGGGGTGGAGAGCAAAGTGGTATCCAAATGTAAAAGCCTGGGAATACAAAGGTATGGAAATGGATATGTCTCGTCTTGAATCTACTTCCGGAAACGAATTCGATCTCGCTTTCTTGGACTCAATGATCATGCATCATCCAGGTGCAATTTTTCTTGGCGCAGAAGCAAGTCGGCGGGGAACGCATCGGGAGTTGCGAAAACTCGGAGCGAAAATTGCTCGCGATCAGATTCGTGAAGTGAATATGATGCGCGACTGGCGCGACATGTGGAGCAAGTAAGCCGCTTGTAGTTAGGTATTGTAGGCTCAACCAGAGGAAGGTCGGGCCGCAAGACTTTTGAAAGTCAGTTGAGCGACTTAAAATTTACTCATGCAAATACACATGAAAAAATTTAAGTCGGTTTCTTTTCTTGCGTCGAGTCTTCTCCTGACAGCTTGTTTATCGGATACACCGAAGGCTGAAAACGCGTCGGCGCCGCCAGTATCCAACAAGGATGGAACGCCTTCAAAACCTTCGCCTACACCTTCATCGAACCAGCCCCCAGTAGCGAGCTTTGATTTAAAAGCACAAGTTGAAGGTTACAAACAGCGCTACGGTTTACGAGACCCATACACGAAGCTCGTCGATAATCAAGGTGACGGCTTCACTGAACTTTATGGCACGAGAAACGTAAGAGTAGTTCTTCACGGCGTTTACTATCGTGGCGGCGCTAACAATAAATACAACAAGTACTCAGTGCGGAGTAATTCAAACCCCTTGCAGACCATGGGATTAACCAACATGTGCCAGCAGGGCTTCAGCGACTCGATTTATCTGTATAGCGAAAACTATGCGTCTGCCCCTACGTCTGTCAGTTGTCGAAATCAGGAAAACCAAGACGCAACACTGGCGTATAAACAGATCACGGGTCTGACCCGTGGCAATGAAGAAAAGCATCTTACTTTAGTGCACCAGCACATCAAAGGTGCGCGCAAGGGGCCAATGTATGCTCATTGCTGGAATGGATGGCATGCATCTGGATATGTTGCTGCGATTACTCTCAAACAATTTTGTGGATGGAATGCGTCTGAAGCTGATGCTTACTGGGTGAAGAACACAGATGGAAATTCTGTGGGCTATGATTCAATTAGAAAACGTGTCAGAGACTTTGTCCCGCTTAAAAATCTTCCGATCACTAAAGATGAACGTGATTTAATTTGTCCGTAAAATATTAACAGCTTCTTCTGAGCCAAGGTTGGTGCACAGAAGAAGCTACCACCGCAATTACGCGGCGTGCGGTGGAGAGGGGCACTGATTTTCAAAGAGTAAAGAGACTCATTTTACTATGAACTGACCTTTATTTTGCGTGCCGCCGTGAACTCCACACTCGAATGGGTAGGTCCCCGGAGACTTCACTTCGATAACTTTAGATGCGCCATTAGAGTCGCTGGCCATTAAATTTATATCAAGCGAAGCTGCAGTCAGCATATACATGTTGTTGGCTGCAGTCTTCATTGTAACTCGTACTCGTTTGTTTAACGGAAGCTCAACTGAAAGTGGCGAGCAACTGCCATTAGCAAGTCCCTCGATTACTACTTCCTCGCTAACGGCAGCTAATTTATCTCTAGTATTTGAATCCAAATATAAACCTAGATCATAAGCGGTCTTGCCATTAGCATCGACGAGCGAAAGATCTGGATCAGCTTCAAGCAACGCTTCAACTGACCAACGCAAACCGCTCTTCGCAGCTAACATAATCGGCGAAAGCCCCTGATTGTCTTGCGCATTCACATCAGCATCGACTGCGATTAGAAGTTTCAAAACGTTGTAGTCGCCGTTATTAAAAAAGCTAACAGCGCGATGTAATGCAGTCTGGCCACTTACCTTGTCAGCTGTGTCGTAATAGGCACCAAGATCGAGCAAGCGATTTGCAATGTAAGTTTGTCTGTTGAAAACATCTGAATCATAAGGCGCAGTGCTTTTTCTGCAAACGCCCCCAGCAATTTCGATCGACGAAATCAGAGAACTGCAGCCGTTTTTATCTTGGTGATTTATGTCGGCGCCACAAGAAAGTGCCTGTTCTGCTAGTAGGGCATTGGATTGTCTTGAGGCAGTCAAAAGCAATTCGTTCGCCTGAGATTTTCCTTTACAAGGATTAGAGTACGAAAGAGGACTGCTGATTCTGCAATTAAGTTTATATTCAACAGTAGAATACTTTGGGGCCTCGCCAGTCGGCACGACTTCATAATTGTTCAGAATTAAATTAACATCGCTGTAAGCAGTTTTATTTTTTGAATAGCCAGGAATCGCAAGTTTTAAGGGAACATAGCCAGCCGGAGTGATGTCTGCAAAAAAGTCCAGCTCGCCGTTCAGATTAATTTGTCTAGTGCGGCTAAAGAGACTAGGGAGAGACGGTCTTTGCAGAATGACCTCGTGAGTTGTTCCTGTTGAGCCGCTGAGTGTATTGATAATTATTTCTGCATCGTTAGCGACACTGGTGCAGCGCCCAACTTCAGTCGCGAAAGCGTCCGTTTGAAAAGTAATTAAAGCTGCAATTGAGAAAATAATTCTAATAATCATCACGCCTCGCTTTTTAGCTCTAATGACTTAAAGCTTTCGATTGAACTATACTCCCCCATAGTATATGTCAAAGCCTAATTTTCGAACTGCCCGGAGTGAAAATGGCCCAAGCAAATCTAAGTAAAATTTCTAAATTGATTCCATCTGCAAAAATAAACCACGATCACTCGTCACAAAAAAAGCGAATGGCACGTATCAAGGGTCAGTTCGAAGGAATCGAGCGGATGATCGATGACGGTCGTTATTGCCCAGAGATTATTCAGCAGATCAAAGCAGTTCGCTCAGCACTTAAAGGTCTCGAGCTTGGAATTTTAGAAACTCACCTGCAAGGTTGTGTGAGAAAAGCTTTCGATTCTAAAAATATTAAAGAGTCGAATGAAAAGATTGAAGAGCTACTCGGCTTAATGCGAGCACAGACTTAAAGGGACATAATGGCCAGTAGCATTTTGGCCGGCACAATTGGTGCACTTAAAGAATTAGAGCGATTGAAGTAGTTAATTAAACGGGGAAACCCAGGAATGGAGAACTTATGAAAAAACTATTAGCGTCTGGAGCAGCGATCATAGCGGTGGCCTTGAGCGCAAGCGCTCAGGCGGCAGTTCCCAATTTAACTGCGGCTGAGCTTTCATCGCATAAAGTTGGCAAGCTAATCGTTCTCAAAAAGATCGACTCAGCATTTCAAGCAAAATTACGTGGCATTGAAGTCGTAAACTTGCAAGGTGGCGGAGCAGGGAAGCCGACTTTTAAAGTGATCATCTCGCAAGAAGTTGATTCAGGGAAAGTAGCAAATAAAGTTGAATTAACTCTCGATGACAAAGGAAAGGCTCTTGGTATTCCTTCTGTAGTAAATGGAGTTGCGGCGTCGAAAGCAACCGTATGGTCGGAAAAAGATCCGATGGCACTAACTGAGTTGGCGCTTCACCACGTTGAGCATCTGGCAGGAACCGGCGACAAGAAAATTGCGCAGTTTATTCAGCCGTTAAAAGCTGTGCGAATTACTCAGGTCGGGCAGAACGCAGAATTAGAAATTTTGGCGAACGGAATCAAAGGCCGCTTAGTTATGCTTCTTGATGGCCAAGGTAAGTTAATTCAAGCCCAAGTAGTTGAATAGAACTTTGGAAGAAGAAGGGGAGAGACTCGCCATGGACGAAATCAAAAATCTCTTCCTTCTGATTTTAGCCGGAGCGTCAGTCGTCAGTTGCGGTTACTTTGGTCCGAGTTCACCAACGCTCACTCAATCAGTTCTCACCCCACAGCAAAAAGCCAGTCTCTCTTACGAAACTGTGCGAACGGCGGTCTTTACCCAGAGTTGTACTGGCTGTCACGGGTCGTTAGGTGGCGTTAATTTAGAGTCGTACGATTCTGTAATACAAAACCTAGCATTAGTTGAGCGAGCCGTTTTTCAAACCAAGACAATGCCGAAGGGTTTTTCTTTAACACGAGATCAAGAAGCTATTTTGAAAGCTTGGATTGAAATGGGTGCCCCAGAAAAACCTGGGCAGGGAACTCCAGCACCTACTCCCGATCCAACTGCGACTCCGGAACCAACACCTGAGCCTACTCCGACTCCGGTACCTGAGCCTCTAAAGGCAACGTTTGAATCAATTAAGCAGAATGTTTTAACTAACAAGTGTATCTACTGCCACAGTGGAAGTGGGCAAGCTAAACACATCCCGATCGATACGGTCGACGCTCTAGTAAATTCACCGAGAGAAATTGTAATTCCTGGTAATGCTGATGAGAGCGGCCTCGTGCTTGCGATTGAACGTGATGATGACAAGAGAATGCCGCCACCTAATGTCGGCAAAAGTTTGTCAGATGACGAAAAGCAAGTGATTAGAGAATGGATCAATAACGGTGCAAGCGATTAAAAAAAAGCGGGAGTCCGCTCTAGAACTCCCGCTGAAGGAAACCTTACGGTTACGAAGCGTAAGGCCTTAATGCATAACCAAAATATCCCATGGTCTTATTGTCCGAAAGTCTTGAATGGCTATTCCTAATTATCCATTTGCTACCGTTTTGCGGAGCTATCGACTCTCAATCTCTGTTTTCCTGTAATAGTCCGTTCTGTTCGCGGGCCTAGCGATACAGACTTTGTACAAGCTCGATCATTCTGCGGTTTGAAACAGAGTCTGAAATTTGTGTTTCGACAGTGATAAAATCAATTTTCTTATTAACGGCCCAATCAGATAAATAGCCAATGTCTCTTGGCCGCTCTAGGATCAAACTCATGTTTGGATTGTTGGCTTGAATAAAGCGATCGTAAGTAGGCTTCAAAGTAGCGATAAAAAAGTTGTCGATATCCCACTGTGGGTTGACGTTGACATAGCGATTGTCGATATCGATCAATTCTTTCTCAGTCAGGATCGATAACTGGTCGCGGTGTGAATGATCATCAGTGTTGTTGTGAAGAGCTACAAGCGAGCCGTATTTTCTTTGCTTCTGAGCAAGCTGGATGTTTCGCACAATCCAGTTAACGAAGTTCTTGAGTTTTTGAAAGTGCGCAGGGGTAGGAGTGGGCTTTGTCCTTTCGCGCAATCCTTTGTCCGTGAAAATTCGATTCGGGTCGAATTCGTAAGTCACGCTGTCGATCTTAACTCTCATGTTGCGGCCTGCACCTGCGTGATCAAGATACATTAAAGTGCCACCGTTCTTTCGGACCGCCTCGCTGCCAGTCGTTCTCGCTGTCACCTCGTTTTCATGCATGTGAAAGAAGAAAAGATCGGTTTTTAGCCTGGGGTAATTAATAACTTTCAATTTTACTAATCCATCGGAGCGAGTACTAAAGCGGTATTCAAGCACCAATGGATTTGCGCTACTGTAAATTTGATTTCGATAATTCGACGGCAAATCGGAAATAGCGAACGCCGTAGATGCGAATAGGGTAGTTGTGAGTGCAAACAATATTTTTTTCATGGATGACCGATCATGACAGCTCAGGCGTGTATTTCAACTAACTTTCGAGACAATAAGGCCCTGCGGGGGTCAATGCAGTTTTTAGTCTGAAGAGTTTGCCGCCGATAAGAAAATGCAGACGAAGGTCTAACAGACTTTTAAAAGGGTGTTGTCACTTTCGTTTTGAAAAAGCAGATCACCGAGCAACAAGTCAACTTGTTAGAGGGTTCAGATTACTGAGGCAGTTAACCATCATTGTAAAAATCTTTTCATACAACTTAATGTAACTAGCGTCAGATTCCGTGATTGATATGCTTCTTTAAATCTATTTTATGGAGGTCATAAATGAAATCACTACTAGCCGCTTTGGCAATTTGTCTTGTTGCTCCCAACTCTTTTGCAGATGATGAGCATAAACACTCAGATCACGGAACTATGGATCACAGTCAAATGATGAAAAACATGTCGGGCCCAACTGCTGATGCACATTTTTTAGATATGATGACTCAGCATCATAAAGATGGAATCGAGATGTCGCAAATGGCTGTCGATAAATCGCAAAATGCTGAACTAAAAAAGATGGCTGAAAAAATGGTAAAGGATCAGACAAAAGAAGTAGAGCAGATGCAGAAGTGGAGAACAGATCAGTTTGCATCAGTGCCGGCAATGGATCATGCAATGCCAAAAATGGATATGTCTTCGATGAACGACGCGAAAGGAGCGGAGTTTGATAAAGCATTTTCGAAAATGATGTCGCAGCACCACCAAGACGGAATCAAAATGGCAAATGCTGCCGCACCAAAGCTTACAAACAAAGAAGTTAAGAAGTTCGCGCAGAACGTTGTCAAAAACCAAACTAAAGAGAAGCAGCATTTGACGAAGTTGCACTCAAAAATTGGCGGAACATCAAGCGGTTCATCAAAAGCCGAGTAGCATTGCTTTTTTTAAGGAGGACACATGGCTACACGTACTATGGATCATTCAGCGATGGATCACTCGACCGCTCACCCAAACCACGCAGTGACGGGCGCAGGACATTATAAGCGATTCGCTATGATGGTGGGTCTATCGTTTATCGCGATGTACATCTTGATGTACGCGATGGTCGATGCGTTCTCCAGTGTGTACATGAATATCAATCAGTTCTATATGGCGGGGCTAATGGCAGCTCCGATGGCAGTGATAGAAATTTTGGTAATGCGATCGATGTATCCAAACAAAAATCTCAATAATTTAATTCTTGTAGGAAGTGTTGCAGCCTTAGGTCTTTTTTGGTTCGGCATTCGATCGCAGATTGCTGTCGGCGACCAACAATTTCTGCGCTCAATGATTCCCCATCACTCTGGCGCCATCCTCATGTGCGGAAAAGCAAATCTCACAGATCCGTCGATAAAAGATCTTTGCAGTGGAATTATGAAGGGCCAAGCAGCAGAAATCGAACAGATGAAATCAATGCTCTCTCGATAATTTCGAGAAGTATTGTCTCGTAATTTTAAAAATTGCTGGTATCAATTTGGCCGGCACACTTGATGCAGAGATTACCTGGTGAGAATTAACAAAGGGGTAAACATGAATTACAAATTATTACTACTCACACTTCTAACTGTTTCAACTGTTGGAGCGACATCTGCAGAGGCTGGTACGACGGTAATCACTGGAACTAAAAAAGGTAAATGTGCACCAGAAATGCCAGCGGTGAAACCAAAAGTACCGGTAACTATTCAGCTGAAGGGGACAAAGGATAAAACCTTTATGCTCCACTCGGCTTTACTGAACCTACACATGGTTGCAGCTCCGGGAAAGACAGCTACAGCGGTGATTACTCTTCCGAGTAAAGGTCATTACAGCTTTGTCTGCGGAGATGTAGCTCTACCTGAGAATAAAAGAACTCAGGGCGGCTTCATGGCGATGTAAGTTGTTAGGATAGATCTGCTGACCTGTTTAATTTAAAAAGCCGGCTTCTTTCGTTTCAGTGATGCTTGTACCAGCCCTTACCTTTAGAAACTGATTTGATTCACGGCTATGCAGGGACGATACTACACTTCGAGAAGGGGACGACTGATTAAAGCTCTAAGGACAGCCGATCTAACTTGCCAGCTATATGCTAGTAGAGGCTAAGATTGCTTGTGGGGGATCAATGCGCTTTCTAAGTTTACTGGTATTTCTGTCCATTCTGCCAGCCTCAGGTCTAGCTAATCCAAACCGCGTTAAGCTAAATCTAGTTTCTGAAACAACGATTGAAGCCGGTAAAGCGACTTTACAGTTTACCTTAATCGACACACAGACAAATCAGCCACTGTCCGCTAACTCCCTCCAAGTCTCTCACGAGAAACTTCTTCATGTTCTTATTTATGATCTGACCGGCCGGGAATATTGCTACCACTTACAATGTTAGTTCTCAGCTGACAAGCGCCATGTTGATCCCTTCAGTTTCTGGAGCTCGTGGAGGTCGTCCACCGAGCGATGAGTGCGGTCTAACTTCGTTATAATGTCTGCGCCAACGTTCAATCAGAATCTTTGCTTCGAGAAGTGTGAAAAATATTTCTCCGTTCAAAAACTGATCGCGCATTTTTCCGTTGAACGACTCGCAATAACCGTTTTCCCATGGTGAACCGGGTGCAATAAACAATGGCTTTACACTTAAAGTTTTAAACCACTTGAGTAACTTTTTAGCCACGAACTCAGGACCGTTGTCGGATCTTATGTGTTCGGGTATTCCATGCTCGATGAAGAGATCAGCGAGAATGAAAGTTACATCTTGAGAACGAATTCGTCTTGCAACGAACGACGCAAGACACTCTTTTGTAAATTCATCGATGATGTTCAAAATTCTAAACTTTCTTCCGTCATGAGTTTGCTCACTTACAAAGTCATAACTCCATACATGATTGCGATGAGTGGGGCGAAGTCTGATGCATGAGCCGTCACCAAGCCATAGTCTTGCGCGCTTAGGCTGCTTCTGCGGCACCTGCAAACCTTCACGCTGCCAAACTCGATGCACGCAATCTTTGCCGACGCTAAAGCCTTCAAGCTGAAGCATTGATGTAATCGTTTTGTAACCATATCTTCCGTACTGAGTCGCAAGTTCAACAATTCTCTCTCGAAGTCGCTCTTTATCTGGATCAACAATAGCCTGATAGCGCTGAGTTGTACGAAGCTGCCCAATCACCCTGCATGCTAAACGTTCAGATACATTCAGCACACGCATTGCGTGCTGAACAGCTTCGCGTCTGCGTGCAGGGCTTAGAAGTTTCCCGAGGCAACTTCTTTCAAAATCGATACTTCAAGTGCTTGGTTAGCTACGATCTTTTTAAGGCGAGAATTTTCTTGTTCGAGTTCTTTTAATCGCTTTGCTTGATCAACTTTCAAGCCACCGTATTCGTTCTTCCAGCGGATCACTGTCTGAAGAGTTACACCGATCTTGCGCGCAGCTTCTTCAAGCGTTGTGCCTTTGCCTTGTTCGATCTCGACAGTTCGTAAATGTTGAATAATTTCTTCCGCGGAATGCTTCTTTCTTGGCACTTAGGACCTCCGTTTAAGGCCCAGACTAACATATCATCTGGACCGGTTTAAGCCGGCCAGGTCAGCTAAATGTGCAACTTCAAGCTGTTGTTACATCGGAAGTCACAGTTAATCTAACTAATATCAGTCGCGAAAGAGTTAACGTTTATAACTTTAAAGCGCTAGTTTCGCCTGATCGAGCGCCGCTTTTCCGTCCTCCAATAGTTTAACACTTCTATTCCTAACTTTATTTTTTTTCGATTCATCTCATAGGAGTTACAGATGCGACTATTGATTTCGTTCTATTCATTTCTTTTATGTTCAACTGCCTTCGCTCACGGTGTGGCGGAGAGCGACAAACAACGGATGGTCGACGGGGGAATCCTCGATTACCTAGTCTTGGGTGCCAAGCACATGGTCACTGGCTACGATCATTTGCTATTTTTGTTCGGAGTAATTTTCTTCCTTACAAAATTTAAAGACATCGTAAAATTTATTACGGCGTTTACGCTCGGCCACAGCATCACTTTGATCTTTGCTACCTTCCTTGGAATTACGGCTAACGAGTATCTTGTCGATGCTGTTATTGCTCTAACCGTAATTTATAAGGGTTTTGATAACATCGATGGATTCCGTAAATATCTAAAGATCAACGCGCCGAATCTGTTGGCGCTAGTATTTATCTTTGGTCTGATTCACGGGTTTGGTTTATCCACGAGACTTCAGCAGTTGCCGCTAGGAGATCATGGACTCTTAGGAAAAATAATTTCATTTAATGCCGGCGTCGAGTTTGGACAAATTGCAGCCTTAGCTGTGATGTTGCTAATACTTGCTGGATGGCGTAAGTCTCCATCGTTTAAGCGTTTCAGTATTGCTGCGAATGTTTTGCTGATGCTAGCGGGGGCTGCGTTGCTTGTGTATCAGTTGTCGCTATACGCTGAAGATCGACACCATGATCAGCATGAAGGGGAAGAAGCGCACGCAGTAAACCCAGGAGGGGCTCATGACGAAAGCGTTCCGCACACGCACGAATCTGCTCCGCCACCAGTTGAAGCTCCAGCGCAGGGACATGGCCATGATCACGGGCCGCATGGACACAGTCATTAAGGAAATCCGATGTTCTATTTTGTATTGAAGTGCCTACTGTCAGGCTTAATCGTTGGAATTGTTTCGGAAATTGCCAGGCGGTCATCAGGCTTTGCCGCGATAATCGCTTCGCTACCTTTAACTTCGATTTTAGCTTTCATATGGATCTATCATGAAAGCGCAGATCTGCCTGCACTTAGTAAGTTGTCGTTTGAGATTGCGCTGATCGTAGTGCCTTCGATACTTTTTTTCGTAATGTTTTCCGTCCTCTTAAGGTTCGGATGGTCATTCTATCCGAGCCTGCTCTCGAGCATTGTGGGTCTCGTCGCAGCATACTCAATTTATATGTTTGTCTTGAAGAAATTCGGTATGCAGATTTAGCAGCGTAAGATTTTAAAAATGCTGGTAGCTGTCGGTTGAGTGTCGCGGTATTGAGACAGTTTTTGGTCTCTTGCGACACTCCTGTACGACAGTCGCTTCATTTCGAGGTAAGTCCTATTAGCTACTTAGCTCAGTAAGTTTCGCACTTTTCATTGGAACAAATTTCGCCTCTAAGCCTAGCAAAATAGCTGCACGCCATGAGTGCATAACAAAGGGGAAAATGATGAAATACGTTTTACGATGTCTGCCGTTATTACTATTGGTCGGCGCCAACGGCGTTGCGCAAGCTCAGACCGGGCTCAACAGGGTCACTTGCCTTAGTTCAGATTTTCGCACTCCTATTTGGACTCGCGAGTATTATATTGAGCTGCAGGATCATTTTCAGAATCTCATAGTTGCTAGAGAACTGATTCGCGAAAATGGGTGTTCCCTAGGTTTGAAAAACACAATCTACTTTGGGGAATGCCACTCTGTGGGATATGAGCAAATTGTTTGTCGTTAGAACGTCGTAGACAGCCTTGCACGATTGTTGTTCAAGTCGCCAAGTAAAAAACAGAGGCCAATTTAAGAGAGTAAAAGTGTCATAGCTATCAAATGTGATGAGGTGACGGCTCATCGCTACTTTACTGAAAAAAAAGTTTTAGTTATTCACTGAGACTCGAAATCTCCAATATAAAAATACGTTCACATTCCTACGCTGCGTCTTCTAAATTCATATTCTGTTGTTTAGTATTTGTTCGAAAACATTTAACGAATAACAGGAGATGAAAGATGGATATGCAGTCAAAACTAGGATCAGCAACTCACCAGTTCAAACAAATTTTCAAGGGCTTCACAGACGAGATGCAGAATTGCATCGATCACTGTACTAACTGCCACCAAGTTTGCCTTCAGATGATTGAGCATTGTTTAAGTAAAGGCGGAGCTCACGCGGACCCTAAGCACATCAAAACACTTCAAGATTGTGCTGAGATTTGCCAGACGTCTGCAGATTTCATGATTAGAGGCTCTGATCTTCATGGAAGAACTTGTGCAGCTTGCGCTGAAGCATGCATTGCGTGCGCAGTATCGTGCGAAGCAATGGCAGATGACGAGATGATGAAAATGTGTGCCGAAGTTTGCAGAGCTTGCGCCGATAGCTGCTCAAAAATGGCGGCTCAGCACTAGTATCAACTACTCACAGTTTAACTGAACTCAACAGGAGAATCTAAATGAAGTCATTGTACGCAAGCGCGGTGTTAGCAGCAGTTCTAAGTTTCAGTACTGGTGTGAGTGCAAAAGACGAAACACACAAGCATGGGAACATGGACCATTCAAAAATGGGTCATACTCAAGGCCAAATGGATGATGCACAGTTTTTGGATAAGTTTACGCAGCATCATAAAGACGGAATAAAGATGGCAGAAATGGCCGTCGATAAAGCGCAAAATCCGGATCTGAAAAAGATGGCAGAAAAAATGTTGAAGGACCAAACTAAAGAAATCGATCAAATGCAGAAGTGGAGAAAAGACCAATACGCTTCTGTACAGGAGACAGACGCATCAGTTCCAAAAATGGATATGTCTCCTTTGGAAAAAGCTGAAGGTAATGAGTTTGATCGCCAATTTGCGAGCATGATGGCAAAACACCATGAAGATGGAATTGCGATGGCTAAAGAGGCTGCGCCGAAAATTGAGAACAAGCAGGTAAAGAAATTTGCTCAAACTGCTGCAAAGAACCAGACTAAGGAAAAGCAGATGCTTTCAAAGTATGCAAAAGCTGCAAGCACTGCGAGCGGAACAACAAAAGCTCAGTAATTTCGAATAAGGGGAGCGCATGACTACACGTACAATCGATCACTCCGTGCTGAATCACACCGGTGCACATGCTGACCACATAGCTGCGGGTGCGGGACATTACAAACGATTTGCTATAATGGTGGGCCTATCGTTTGTCGCGATGTACGTCTTGATGTATGCAATGGTCGATGCGTTCTCCAGTGTCTACATGAATATCAATCAATTCTACATGGCTGGCTTAATGGCAGCGCCAATGGCCATTATCGAAATTTTGCTGATGCGATCAATGTACCCAAGCAAAACGCTCAACAATATTATTTTAGTCGCAAGCGTGGCAGCCCTGATCCTATTCTGGGTTGGAATCCGTTCGCAAGTTGCAGTAGGAGATCAGCAATTCCTTCGTTCGATGATTCCCCATCACTCGGGAGCAATTCTGATGTGTGAAAAAGCGAACCTCTCAGACCCTGCATTACAGAATCTCTGTAAAGAAATTATAGAGAGCCAAAAATCGGAAATTGATCAAATGCAGGGTATGCTGAAGCAGCGGCTTTAGTCCTGAAGAACATAATTGAGAAATTGGTTGGGACAATTTAGCTGAGTCACGTTTGAAATTGTCCCAACTGCGTTGTTTAAATATCTGCAGAATCCCACTAGTAACACATGAGCCACCTTGACTCGTGGCACGCTCCTTGAAATAAGAGAGTTGAATCAACACTAGGGGACAATATGAAAATCTATATTTTATCGATCGCAAGCTTTGCACTTCTTTTAAGCGGCTGTGCCCATCAAACGATGCGAGGCTCAGTTGCGATGAAGACAAGCGATCGCGATGCACATGTATGTTTTAACAAGGGCGAGGTAGCGCCGGGAGATACAGTTCGACTCTACAGCAATCGCTGCACAAAAGTCGGTGGCGGAGGCAAGGGTGAGGGCGGAGATCGCTCTTGTGAAAAGGTTGCAGTAGGAAATGGTGTGGTCACAAAGATCATTAACGATCACTACTCGCAAGTAACCTTCGATCCAGGCGTAGAGTTTGAAGAAGGTAGCTTCGTCGAAAAACTGTAAACTTCCTGGTGAAGCAAAGGTATGGATACGGCGAGGGAATTGAACATGAAACTTACTTTCGCCTTATTTTTTATTGTTGCCGCTCTCAGTCCTTCGACAGCGGTATCTGAAACGCTAAGCGAATACATTGAAGCGGTAAAGCAATCCAATCCTGATCTCCATGCAATTAGAAGCGAAGCACAAGGCGACGAGCGCCGCGCTTCTGCTGCTGGCTACTGGGACGATCCATTCTTTGGAATTGGTCCAGACCAAGTGCCAACTAACGAATCGTCAGGCGGCATGACCCGATACCAATTAAGCCAAACTATTCCTTTTCCGGGAAGACTCGGTGCTCGCAAAGATTCTGCGCAAGCGCTTGCGAAATCTACTGGTGCGGCGGCTGCGGCAAGCGAACGTGAAATTACAGTTATCGCAGCGCAATTATATGCTCGGGCGTTTTATACAGAAAAAGCGATTGCAGTTAATCGCTCACAACAGAAACTTTTGAGTGAACTTTTAAACAGTACGCGAGCCCGTTATAAATCCGGAACTGGGGGACATCACGAGTTAATTCTTGCTGACGTTGAGGCCTCTTCATTCGAGGCAGACAATTTGCGATTGAATCGTGAATTAAAAATACTTAAAGCAAAAATGAATGAACTAAAGTCTTCGCCATCTGATTCTCCAATTGAGCTTTCGAATATTGAAATTAGCGCTCCCGTACCGAAAAGTTATGAAAATGCAATTGAGGGACAACCAGAATTAATTGCTAGTGCGGCGAGTACTGATGCTGCTCGTGCCGAAGTCCGCAGCGCTAAACTTTCTTACTTTCCAGATATTGTTTTGCAGGGAATGTACATGAAACCAAGAGGCATGCCGATGGATCCGATGGCTCCTCCTGAGTCGTCTTCATGGGGCGCGATGGTCGGTGTATCCATTCCGCTTTTCTTTTTCGGTAAGCAAGCAAATTTATCAGCCGCTGCAAAATTAGCTAGTGAGTCGGCCGCCGCACAAAGAAGATCTCTTGAGAATCGTCTTAAAACCGAGTGGATCGAGGCAGAAGCACAGCTCGAAACTGCTCAAGACTTGGAACGGCTCTATAAAAAAGAAGTTGTCCCTAAAACCGAATTGGCCGCTCGCACCGCACGATCAGCCTATGTCGCAAGACGCCTGCCGCTAAGTCAGTTCATTGATATTCTTCGCGCGCAACGAACTCAGTCACTTGAACTTACTGCTGCAGAGATTGACGTCTCTTTAGCAAAACTTCGAAAAATAAATTTATTGAGTCGGGCACCGCAAATTAGGCTCGCACCGATGCGGCCAACCTTATTCGGCTCGGCTGAAATGGGCACAATGGGTGATAGCGGTGAAGCAGTTAACATGGGCTCTGGAATGCGATCACCAGTAATTCAAAAAAAGAAATCTAATTCAACTTCACCAGCTAGTAGCGGCATGGAAGGCATGTAACAAGTGACTTACATTTTTCTTTCGATTTTATTTTCTGCTTTTAGTTTTGCACAGCATGCTGACCACGGAGCGGTTAAGAAACCATCTGCTCCACCAAAACAAGTAACTTCTGCAGTAAAGCAAGATGACCCTAGAGTTGCGGTGCAAATTCCCCAAAATGAACAAGGAAGAATCGGCCTTCGCACAGCGAAAGCCGTTACATCCCCAATAAACTTCACGATTCGAACAGTTGGCTCTGTCTCAGCAGACCAATCTCGTGAAGCACACGTACACACGCGTTTAAATGGTTGGATTGAGAGAATCTTCATTGATGCCGTAGGTAAGCAGGTCAAAAAGGGCGAGAAGCTATTCGAACTTTACAGTCCTGACTTAGTAGCCACGCAAGAGGAGTATTTAGCTGCGAGAAACTCAGGTGCAGCAGGTAGAGAAATCGCACGGGCAGCCCTTGATCGTTTGAAATCATGGAATGTTCCTGATTCCGAAATTGCAAAACTTAGAAATACAAATAGGTCGCGAAGAACCCTTGCGTTCGAATCTCCTGTTAATGGCTTCGTGGTCAACAAGACTGCGATCCAAGGCATGTACATTACTCCGGAAATGGAGCTTTACCATATCGCCGACATTAGCAAGATTTGGGTTTTAATTACCCTCTACGAAGCCGACGTAAATGCAATCAAGGTTGGCGACCATGCTGAAATTAGGCTTCCATATGACGAATCTAGAACCTTTCAATCTCCAATTAATTACATCTATCCCGAACTAGATGTTGAAACTCGAACTTCTAAAGCACGAATCGAGCTGGACAACAAAGCGCAATCACTTAAGCCCGGAATGTTCGTGAATGTAGAGATTAAAAAAGATTTAGGGACAGCCGTTACTATCCCTGAAGATTCAATTATTGATACAGGTCTTAGACGTTTAGTTTTTATAAAAAAATCAGGAACAGCTTTTGAGCCACGAGAAATAAAAATCGGGCCTCGCACAGATGGCAAGGTTTCAGTCCTCTCGGGATTAAAAGAGGGCGAAGAAGTTGTTGTTGCAGCGCACTTCTTAATTGATGCTGAAAGCAAGGTCCAAGCAGCTTTACAAAAAGGTGCGAGTGCTCCACAAGGCGGCCATGGTTCGCACGGTGATAAAAAATGATTGGCAGAATTATTGAGATTTGTAGCCGAAACTACCGAATCACAATAGCCTTCGCGTTTGTGTTTGCTGTGTGGGGTGCATTTTGTTTAAAGCAAATGCGAATCGATGCGATTCCAGATCTCTCTGAAACCCAAGTCATTATTTTTACGGAATGGATGGGTCGAAGTCCGGAACTGGTTGAAGAGCAAGTCACTTATCCGCTTGTTACTTCAATGCTTGCTTCGCCAAAGGTCTCGCTAGTTCGCGGACAATCTATGTTTGGAATGTCCTTTGTCTATGTAATTTTTGAAGATGGCACGGATCTTTATTGGGCTCGAACCAGAGTTTTAGAGTCGTTATCAAAATTGTCCGGAAAACTTCCGCAAGGTGCGAGCCCATCGATCGGGCCCGATGCATCAGGCGTAGGTTGGGTTTATCAATATGTGCTGGTTGATCCGACCGGCCAAAGTAGTCTCCAGCAGATCAGAACTTTCCAAGATTGGTATCTTAAATATTGGTTAGCCTCCGTTCCAGGAGTAGCTGAAGTCGCTTCGATCGGCGGCTTCGAGAAGCAATACCAAATTGAAATCGATCCTAATAAGTTAGCTGCACTTAAAATTCCAATTGAGCGTGTGATCTCGGCAGTTCGCGAAAGCAATCGAGATGTCGGAGGCCGAACTCTTGAAATTAGTGAGCGTGAATTTTACGTTCGCGGCAGAGGGTATGTAAAGAACGTCGAAGATTTAGCGAGCGTAACGATCAGTGTTGCCGATGGTTCAGTTCCAATTAGAATTTCAGATGTCGGAAGAGTAACGATAGGTCCACAAATTAGAAGAGGCGTCACAGATTTCAATGGCGAAGGCGACGCTGTTGGCGGCGTCGTGGTCATGCGCCAAGGCGCTGACGTTTCAACAACGATCGCGGCAGTTAAAGAAAAACTTAAAGAAGTGCAGGTCGCTTTTCCAAAAGGTCTTGAGTTGCGTCCTGTGTATGACAGATCCGATTTGATCAAGAACGCAGTCTCCACTTTGCAAAACAATATCATTGAGGAAATGATTTTAGTTGCGATTGTAATTTTAATTTTCTTGTTCCACGTACGAAGTGCGCTAGTCGTAATTATAACGATGCCACTTGCGGTCTTAATCTCGTTAATCCCGATGTACTACTTAGACATCAGTCTCAATATTATGAGTATGGGCGGCATTATTTTAGCAATTGGTGACATCGTCGACGGCATTGTCGTGTTCATCGAAAACAGCCATAAGAAAATTGCCGAATTCCCAAATCGCAATCGCTCCGAGTTAATAGTTGAAGCTTGCAAGGAAATGGGTCCTTCAATTTTTAGTGCGCTTTTAATTATTGCGGTTTCATTTCTGCCAATTTTTGCTTTGCAAGCACAAGAGGGAAAGCTCTTTCATCCTTTAGCTTATACAAAAACCTTCGCGATGATCGCTGCAGCTCTTGTTACAATAACAGTCACAGCACCTTTAATTATTCTTTTCGTTAAAGGAAAAATTAGATCTGAAGCGCAGAACCCTGTAAATAGAATGATCGCAAAAGTTTACGCGCCGGTCTTGGCGTTTAGTCTTCGACGTCGGGCGTGGGTGCTGGCGGCACTTGTTGCATCAGTCGTCGTTACTGGAGCTGCATTCTCGAGATTAGGTTCAGAGTTCATGCCGCCACTTTGGGAGGGTGATCTACTTTACATGCCAATCACTGTTCCTGGTATGTCGATCACAGCAGCTTCAGATTTAGTGCAGCGGCAAGGGAAAGCGATTCGCTCAATTCCCGAGGTAGAATCTGTTTTCGGTAAAGCGGGAAGATATGAAACACCCACTGATCCAGCACCACTTTCAATGTTCGAGTATACGATTCGATTGAAACCTCGAGACAAATGGCGAAAAGGACTAAGCGAAGATGAATTGATAGCAGAGTTAGACTCGGCCGTCGCAGTTCCAGGAATAAATCGTGCTTGGACGAAACCAATTCGTGGTCGAATCGATATGCTATCAACTGGCATTCGCACCCCAGTGGGAATAAAAGTTTTCGCCAAAGATTTAGCGACGATCGAAGAGATCGGAAAAGAGCTTGAGCAAACGCTAGTCGGAATTAAAGGAACCAGAAGTGTCTATGCTGAAAGGCTTGGTGGGGGATCATATTTAGATTTCGATCCTGATCGCAAAGCACTTCAGCGTTATGGCTTAAATGTTGGTGATGCACTTAACGTGATCGAGACTGCAGTTGGGGGAATGGAAATCAGTCAAACAATCGAAGGGCGAGAGCGATATACCATCAATGTTCGCTATCCTCGCGAACTGCGCGACACGATCGACAAAGTGGGGCGCATTCTCGTGGGCACACCGTCCGGCGCGCAAATCCCGTTAGGTCAGCTTGGCAAGCTTTCAACTCAGTCTGGTGCTCCGATGATCTTTAACGAAAACGGATCACTTGTGGGATATGTGTACATAGATTTAGAAGGTCGTGATCCAGGTGGTTATGTAAGTGAAGCTAAAGATGCGGTCGCAAAAAATATCAAACTGCCGCAAGGAACTTTTATCAAATGGACAGGGCAGTACGAGAATTTAGCTCGCATGCAAGAGCGGATGAAACTAATTTTACCACTCACACTCGTACTAATTTTTGCATTCTTATACTTCGGAGTTCGCTCTCTCTCTAAAACATTACTGATTATGATCTCTGTTCCTTTGTCCCTCATTGGAGGGATTCTTCTAATGTGGGCATTAAATTACAATACTAGCGTTGCTGTCTGGGCCGGAGCTATAGCGCTCATTGGTGTCGCAGTGGAAACTGCGGCGATCATGATAGTCTTCTTAGACAAATCATGGGCTGCCTATAGAGCGAAAAGCACAGCACTTTCTGATTCTGACTTAGTAAGTGCGACGATTGACGGTGCTGGCGCAAGTCTGCGCCCTGTTCTGATGGCAGTGTGTATGAACATTTTTGGACTTATGCCGGTTATGCTCTCGACTGGTCTCGGCGCCGACGTTATGAAGAGAATATCTTCGCCAATGTTTGGTGGTCTTATTACTCTAGCGGTTTTGACTCTGATTATTCTTCCTATTTTGTATTTGATGACGGAGCGCCGTCGATACTTAAAAGGTTACGCTCATGTCTAACCAAGTTCTGTGGTGGGCGATGAGTGGATCGGAAGCTGCAGAAAAGCTAAAGGTAGACCTGCTAAGTGGTTTGAGCCAATCCGAGGCTGAAGCTAGAATTAAACAAGTGGGGCCTAACACCCTTGTTGCTGAGAAAAAGACGCCTCTGATATTAAAGTTCCTGCAGCAATTCAAAAGTCCAGTCGTACTAGCGCTGTTAGCTGCAACCGTAGTCTCTGCGTTTTTACAAGAGTGGATCGATGCTTTTGCAATTTTAATTATTGTCATAATTAATGCCGCAGTTTCTTTCTACCAAGAATTTAAAGCAGAAAATGCAGTTGAAATTCTAAAGAAGCTTTCAGCCCCTAAAGCTCGAGTTTTTAGAGATGGATCAGTTAAGTTAATAAGCTCGAGTGAAATTTGCCCAGGGGATGTTCTGGTTTTTGAGGCTGGAGACTTTGTTCCAGCCGATGCGAGGCTTGTTGAAGCAAGACAACTTTCTGTAGTCGAGGCAGCGTTAACTGGAGAGTCTCTCCCCGTAGAAAAATCAGAAAAATATGTTCCAGAACAAAGTGTACTCGGGAATCGGTCATCGATGATTTTTACGGGCACTGCGATTGCTGCTGGATCTGGAAGGGCAATAGCAGTCGAAACTGGTATGAATACCGAGTTGGGAAAAATCGCAGGTCTTTTAAAATCGACAAAAGCTGAGAGCACCCCACTTCAAAAAAGCTTAGATGACGTGGGGAAAAAACTTCTATTCGCAAGTTTCGGTGTGATCGCACTGATTGGTGTCATTGGAATCTTTCAAGGTCGTGAACCCATTGAATTGCTAATGAGCGCAATCAGTCTGGCAGTGGCTGCTATTCCTGAAGGGCTTCCGGCTGTAGTCACTGTTGCACTTACTCTTGCTGTGAAGCGAATGGTAACACGAAACGCAATAGTGAGGCACTTACCGGCAGTAGAAACACTCGGCTCGGCTGACGTGATTTGCACCGACAAGACTGGGACGTTGACTACAGGCCAGATGGAGCTGCGCGAGATAATTTCTGCAAAGAGTGAAATCGTTCCGGTCGCTAAAGCAACTGAAGACGAATCTTTGTTAAATATTTTAATGTCAGCATCTCTATGTTCAAACGCCACTTATAACTTAAAAGGTGAACAGGCCGGAGATCCCACTGAAGTAGCACTCCTGCGCGGCTCTGTCCTCGCCGGAATAGATCTCCAAAAGTTAGCGCAGCTAAATAAGCGAGAGTTCGAGTGGAGTTTTGATAGCGATCGAAAACGTATGAGTGTCGCCGTCAGAACTAATGAATCCATTGCCGTCCACTCTAAAGGTGCACCAGAATCAATTTTAAGCTGCTCAACCTTGAGCGAAGATGAATTAGAAGAGGTGCGAAAAAAGGTCTTCGAACTCTCCTCTAAAGGCAGGCGAGTTCTGGCAGTTGCAACAAAGAAACTCGGCTTCTCTGAAGACGTTACTAAGCTTGCCGATAAAGACGTCGAACGCGATCTGAAATTCCTTGGTTTGGTCTCTATAGCTGATCCTCCTCGGGTTGAGTCAATTGCTGCTGTGAAGTCTTGCCAAGACGCCGGAATTCAAGTGGTGATGATTACTGGAGACCATCCGGTCACAGCACAAGCGATCGCAACGGAATTGGGAATCTTCATAGCGGGAAAATACGATGGAGTTTTATCAGGAGAAGAGATAAGTCGACTATCTGATAGTGAACTTAAGGACCGTGTTCCGGCTACTGCCGTTTATGCTCGTGTTTCTCCTCAAGATAAACTTCGAATCGTAAATGCCTGGAAAGCACGAGGCAAAGTGGTCGCGATGACTGGTGATGGAGTGAACGACGCTCCCGCACTTAAGACTGCCTCGATCGGAATTGCTATGGGTCGGGGTGGCACGGAGGTCGCTCGGCAAGCTTCTTCAATGGTACTCGCGGACGATAATTTCGCAACCATTGTTTCAGCAGTAGAAGAAGGGCGTGCGGTTTTTGGAAATATTCGACGAACCGTCGAGTATTTGTTATCAGGAAATCTTGCTGAAATATTTGTGATGGTTGGAGCTGCTTTACTGGGCTTGCCTGTGCCGTTGGCCCCGATACATTTGCTGTGGATAAATTTGGTAACAGACGGCCTACCGTCGCTCGCTTTAGCGGCAGAGCCAGTGCCTAAAGATATTCTGAATCAAAGAAAATTATCAACACATGGATCTTTTTCAAATAAGGCATTCTGGCTAAGAACGTTTTTGGTTGGATCAGTTACAGGTGTTATGTGTCTTGCGGTCTATATCTATTCGCTTAATCGATGGGACGAAAGCACAGCAAGGACTCTTGCTTTCTCTTTCTTAGTTTACGCAGAGCTCTTCCGATCATTTGCAAGTCGTAGTGAAACCCTCACTTTCTTCGAGTTAGGTGCGCGATCTAATCTACTGCATTTAGCTGCCGTGCTTTTTCCGGCAGTATTTCAGTTTTTCTTACATCACTCGACTTTGTTTCAAGAAGTCTTCAACGTGCGGCCACTTAGCCTGGAAGAGTGCCTTGGAATTTTCGCACTTACATTGGTGCCAGTAACATTCTTAGAATTATACAAGCTACTTAAACGTAAACGGGAGCTATCAAAATGAAGTTGAAATTTTTAGGTGCAGCAGAAACTGTAACGGGCTCCAAATATCTTCTTGAGACTGGAAACAAAAAGATTTTGATTGATTGCGGATTATTTCAAGGTCTTAAGGAGTTGAGACTTCGAAATCGTGAGTCGTTCCCCATTCAGCCAAAATACATCGATGAAATGATACTCACGCATGCACATCTCGATCATTCAGGTTACATTCCTGCTCTTGTCCGCGATGGCTTTAGCGGAAGTATTCATTGTACAAAAGCAACTCGAGAATTGAGTTCGATAATCTTGCAAGATTCCGGATATTTGCAGGAAGAAGAAGCTCGTTACGCTAATAAGAGGAAATATTCTAAGCATAATCCAGCGCTACCGCTCTATACGGTTGAAGATGCAAAGCGTTCGCTAAACAAATTTCGATCGTACGAATTCAATAAAGCAATTGAGATTGCGCCAGGAATTAAAACTACGTTTAGTCGTGCAGGACATATTCTGGGGGCATCGTCAGTGCTTCTAGAGGCCAATGGCAAAAAAATTCTTTTCTCAGGTGATCTTGGTCGAGAAAATGACCCGATTCTCCGAGATCCTGAAAGCCCGCCTTCGGCTGATTACGTTGTCATTGAATCTACTTACGGTAATCGCTTGCATCCGAGTACTTTTGTTCCTGACCAGCTTGCTGAAATTATTAATCAAACTGCTGCAAAAAATGGTGTCGTTCTTATTCCAGCATTCGCAGTAGGGCGGGCTCAGATACTTCTCTATTATATTTATGAGCTTAAAAAATCAGGGCGCATTCCGGATATCCCCGTCTATTTAAACAGTCCAATGGCAATCAATGTGACAGAACTCTTCTGCGATAACCGTGACGAACATAAATTACCGCAAGACGTTTGCCATAACGTTTGCGGAACTGCTTCGTATGTCCGATCGGTGGAAGAATCGAAAGCGTTAAACATGCGAAAAGGTCCAATGATCATAATTTCTGCCAACGGAATGATTTCAGGTGGGAGAATTCTACATCACATTGCTGAATTTGGGCCGTTAGAATCAACAACAATAATTCTCCCTGGCTACCAGGCAGAAGGTACTCGAGGCAAAGCGCTTTATCGCGGAGCAAAGACTCTCCGTATGTTCGGCACTGACGTTTCGATCCGTGCGAGAGTTGAAAATATGGATGGTTTATCGGCGCATGCTGATGCAAAAGAACTTATTGCATGGCTTGCGAAAATCCCTTCACCGCCAAAAAAAATTTTTATTACTCATGGAGAACCTGATTCAGCAGCGGCATTAAAGGAGCGAATCGAGCAAGAATTAGGGTTTAGCGCTGAGATTCCTAAAATGCTTCAAGAGAGCGAATTGTGATGAATTGCGAGTGTACAAAGCTTCTGCATGATTGCAAATTAGTGGTTCTTACTGGTGGCCCAGGCGCTGGCAAAACAGCGGTATTAGAAATCGCAAGGCGAAGTCTCTGCGAGCACATTTCAATCTTACCAGAAGCTGCGAGTATCGTTTTTGGTGGAGGTTTCCCTCGCTTAAAATCAGACGGTTCCCTTCGAGCAGCTCAAGAGGTAATTTTTCATGTACAAAGGGGACTTGAGAAAGTTGTAGTAGGAGAAAAACATTCTGCTGTGGCTTTGTGTGACCGCGGAACTATTGATGGGTTAGCGTACTGGCCGGGCGAGGAAGATGAATTTTGGAAGTTAACGCGAACTACGCATGAAGAAGAGCTAGCAAGATACGCAGCTGTTATTCATTTGCGAAGCCCTTCTCGTGCACAAGGGTATAATCACAGCAATCCAGTGCGTATTGAATCTGATGTCGAGGCACAGACAGTTGATGAAAAACTCCTTCATGTGTGGAGTGATCATCCAAAGCATTATATAATTGAAAGTACAGATGATTTCCTAACCAAAGCTACTAAGGCAATTGAGATTATCCAAAGCTTGCTTCCAGATTGCTGCAAAACTCATGAATGGAAAGTTAAGTGATGCGCGACCTACAAAGCAGAATAAAATTAGCAGAAATTACCGGATCGGTTGGTGCAGGAGTAATTGGGGTAGGGTTAGGTTTATTTTTCGGTTCTACTTTTTTTGCCTATTGGCTACCCATTCTGTTATTCAGTACTCTTAGAGTTTCGGAAAAAATATGTCGTAACTTTGCGGCAGTTATTGGGTCCGTGTACCCTTCACTTGCGACAGTTTAAGAACTTAATCTGCTCGCTACATCAATACATCGATGACGGCAGCCGAGAATCTCTAATTAGCAATGGCACGTCTTTCGCCATACTCCATTAAAGTAGCTGCAATAGTGCAGCGTAACTACGGGAGTGCTATGCGAAAGTTTAGAATGGTTTTTTCAGCTATATTACTGTTGTCGATTTGTTCTCAGGGTAAAGCTCTGTCGGGGCTTCAGAAAGTAAGTTGTATGAGCTCAGATATGCATACACCAATTTGGGTCCGCGAATACTTTATTGATTTTCAAGATCACTATCAAAATGTGATAGTAGCCAGAGAACTACAGCGCGATAACGAGTGTGCACTCGGCCTTAAGAATACAATCTATTTGCGCGAGTGTTCTGCGGTTCAATATGAACCCATCTCTTGTTTCTAAGGCGGTAGAGTGACTGACATGAACCCAGAGAATGGCGCAAAGCCTGCTGAAGGCCAATGAAGGCTGAAGGCAAAACGACCGGCGCCATGAAGGGTGCCGGTGATATTTAGAATTAAAATAGGTCAGAGTGGTTGCTTAAAATATTTATTTAAATCTGCGAGCTTCTTTTGGAAATACTGAAATAGGTTTCCAATCAATTTCAAGAACCTTGCGAGAGGCGTGCTCGATGCGTGATACGCATTCACGAGAAGTGCATTCGCGTAAGTCAGTGAGGTTAAGACCAAGCTGCAGTATAGATGCCCCGACGATCAGTTTAATCAATATCTGGTACATGGTTTTACTCCTTAGTTATGCAATAAAGCTGGCAAGAATAGTGTGGACGGCCTTCAATTTCTCTTCGTTTTGGATGCGAGCGAGTAGTCCATAGCATTCATCTTTTAAGTTCAGCATTGGTAGTGGCTTACCTGATGAATACGCTTCGAACTCTTCCCAATCGAAACCATAGCAAGCGATCAGCTTGCGAGCCCGGGTTTCGGAAATATCCATTCTCCCGTTCTCATAATGACCAATGGCCGCGGGCGAACAGCCGGCAGCTTGAGCTGCTACAGGCTGACTGATTCTTTTTATCAGCCGCATATAGCGGATCACTTTTGATCGTACTGTTATTTTCTTTTCGTTACTTCGCTTTCTCACAAATCCTCCTTCTGAATTTGCAGAACCCTGCTCACCAAATTCAGAAATGATTTCGTTTAGCTAGGGTCCCTAGACAGAGGCGTGATGAACTTCCGAAAAAACTTTTGCTCGTAGCCAAAACGTAGCCAGATTGTAGCCGAGCCACGTGATTTGGTGTGATGTCGCGTGAAGCGAGATCAGCTTTGTTCGATTAGGACGATTGAATCTTGTTTATTGTTGTTGAGAACTTAGAATCACCGCGATTTTATCGCGGGGTTATTTGGCGTCCCCAAGGAGATTCGAACTCCTGTATCCTCCGTGAAAGGGAGGTGTCCTAGGCCACTAGACGATGGGGACCCTGACAGTTTCGCTTTAAAAACTCAGCTGATTTTGCATCTGAGCTTTTAAACCAAAACTGTGATCTATTCTAAAAAATGGTGAGGCGCCATGGACTTGAACCATGGACCCCATCCTTAAAAGGGATGTGCTCTACCAACTGAGCTAGCGCCTCACACCAAAAAGAACAGAAGCGCCAATTTCATGGAATTTGGGCCCTATGTCAAGGAAGCCCAAAAGAATTTTAGCCACATTTGAGAGGTCGAAAAAAGCAGGGCTTAGATGCCCAAAAAACTCACTAAGATTGGACTATTTAAGCCTGAGGACTGGAGGTTTTTCACGTAATGAGCGAGCTACCAGCCACCGAGTTTTGATGAGATCACGGAGCATTTTTAACGAATCCCGAACGATTCGAACCTTTGAATCCTCATCGTTGACCCATTTTACGGGCAATACATCGATCTTGAAGCCTAAAAGCCGAGCGAGCATGAGGACTTCAACGTCGAAGGCAAAGCCATCGAGCTTCTGACGCGAAAAAATTTCGGTACATGCTTCGCGCCTGAAGGCCTTAAATCCGCACTGAGTGTCGGTGATTCCTTCTCCGGCCAAAAGCTGAACAAACTTGTTAAAAATTCGCCCCATATTTCTGCGAAGTGGATGCTGCGATTTAACGATTTGGCTTTTAGCATGCGCGCGACTGCCGATCACAACGTCAACCAATGGGTTCTCGCTAAAATACTTAATGAAGGCGTCTACTTCTTCGAGCGGAGTAGAAAGATCGGCATCCATAAAGATGATCAGATCACCAGTCGCACGAGTCATTCCACTTCGAACTGCAAAGCCTTTTCCACGCTGAACTTTATTATCAATCACTTGAAAGCGTGGATCGTGCTTCACGACAGCCTGTGAAGCTTCAACCGTGCGATCTTTGGACTTCTCAATCATAGCTAAAACTTCGAGCTCGTAAGGAATATTTTTAAAATGCACGAGCATCTTTTGAAGCGAAGCAGGAAGTCTTCGCTCTTCGTTGTAGGCTGGAATGACCAAACTAACTTTAGGCATTCGTCACCTTAGCTCGAGTTTTGAGAAGTGTAAAACCTATCATGAGCAGTAGGGCAACGAGCCCGAATAAATGATTTCCGTATGAGCCGATAAGCACAGTCAACTCGCGGCCTAATATCGCCAGCACCGCCAAATGGACCAATGCGAATCGGAGCCAATAAACAGTGAACCACTTTCGATCGAGCATTTTATGGAGCAAGAGCGCGTTGGCTACCATGATCACGGGAGTTGCAATCACATGGTACTCAATGAACACACAGGTGAGCGCAAAGAGTGGCATGCAGAGACTCAGAAGCAAGATGCTCAGATCGATGTGTCTGTAACGCTCAATTGATTCTTTTGTTTTGATGCTTAAGGCAACTAGATAACCAAGCGATAGTGCCGCGATAAAGTTAAACAGCATGTGGAAAGATTTGCCGAGCATCTCGCTGTCAGCGCTACGCCACATCACCGCCACAGGGGCCTGATTTATGTACTTAAAGAACGGGTAGTAGCTGCGATCTTGAAGAATCAGCGCCCACTGCTCCACTTGATAAACTAGCGTTGAAGGTCCGTAAATGATTGCCGGAAGACCAAAGGTGAAAAGCAGAGTGAAAAAGATGGATAGAACAAATTCACTCCAGCGTCGGGCACACAAGAAATAAAGTGCAGCAGCGCCTGGGTAAACTTTGATCATTGCACCTAAGCCGGTTGCAACTCCCGCCCAAACGAATTTTCCGCGATCACTTAAATCAACGGCCGCCATCATCGCTAAAAACATCAAGACGTTGACGTTCCCTTGATTGGCATTGCGGTTAACGTAATCAAGAACCAAAAACAAAGTAAGAATACGAACGCCGGGAGAGCGAACGATTTCGCCAATGCGAGCTGCCAGCACTCGCTCCATTAAAAACCATGACAGCGGAAACGCTAGCGCATTGATAATACCAAAAACAAACTGAGCTTCCCATCGCCCAAGCCACGCAAACGGAGCCATGAAGAGTGGAAAGAGTGGACCATATCGATAGGTCCAATTGAGATCGCGCTCGAGATTATAAAAGTCATAATTGCCAGCGAGGAACTGCTGACCAGTGCGATAGAAAACTTGAAAATCGAGATCATGCTTTGCGGTGTGCTTAATACATACGAAAACCAGAACCGCCATCAGGAAGTAGAAGAGACGGTTTAGGTTCTGGGTTGATAAGTATTTCTTCACGATTAAGTAAAGAGTGGTTTGATCCAGAGTGTCTGTTCGCGACCCGGGCCAACAGAAACCACATCGATCGGAGTTGCAACTTCGTTACCGATGAATTGCACGTAATCACGTGCAGCGGTCGGTAAGTCTTGAATGCTACGTACCTGAGTGATGTCTTCGCTCCAGCCATTAAGCGTTTTGTAAACGCATTCGACGCGCGCAAGATCATTTGGTGAAGTAGGAAGATCTTTAATTTCCTGACCATCTAACTTGTACGCAACGCATACATCGATTTTGTCATGACCGCTTAAGACATCAAGTTTCATCAGAGCAAGGTTGGTGATGCCGTTAACTCGAATTGCGTATTTAAGCGCAACTAAATCTAACCAACCACAGCGTCGAGCACGGCCCGTTGTTGCGCCAAATTCTCCGCCTTCTTTTCGAATGCGTTCGCCGAGTTCGTTATCAAGTTCCGTCGGGAAGGGCCCAGAACCAACGCGTGTAACATAAGCTTTAGTGATTCCAACAATCTTTTGAACGGCATTCGGTCCAATGCCTGAACCGATACATGCAGAGCCTGAAATCGTCGATGAACTTGTAACAAACGGATAAGTTCCGTGAAGAAGATCAAGCATGGTGCCTTGTGCTCCTTCGAACAAAACTTTCTTTCCGCCTTTAAGTGCCTTGTGAATCATGAGGGATGCATCTTTACAACGATATGCCGAAAGCTGCTCAGCGAGTTCAAGCATTCGCTTGTAAAGCGGCTCAACCGCAACTGGTATTTCGTTGTAATACTTTTCGAGTAAGAAGTTTTTCTCTTTCAAACAAACTTCTAGTTTTTGTTTTAAAGTTGCCGTTTCAAAAAGATCGCCGAACAAAATTGCCTTGCGAGAAGCGCGATCTTCGTACGCAGGGCCAATGCCTCGGCCAGTAGTTCCGATTTTTTCGTTGCCGAGAGCTTTTTCGCGAGCCACATCGAGTTGTCGGTGAACGCTCAGCACAACCGTCGCTGAATCAGAAATACGAAGCTGTTGCGGATCAGTGATCATTCCCGCAGTTTTTAAATCATTAATTTCTTTTGCTACTTCTTCGAGATCAAGAACAACGCCTGCGCCAATGATACAGGTAGTTTTCGGGTGCAGAATTCCTGACGGCACTAAGTGCAATACTGTTTTTACGTTGTTAACAATTAAGGTGTGACCAGCATTCGCTCCGCCCTGATAGCGAACGACCATGTCTGATTGAGCCGAGAACACGTCTACGACTTTACCTTTTCCCTCGTCGCCCCACTGAGATCCTACAACGATGATTCCAGGCACTTGAAGAGCTCCTTGCACTGAGATGTTCTTTGATTTTTTGGAACAACAAATGGTGTCGCAGAAAGCGCTGCTGGAGCAAGTTTTAACTCAAGGAGCCATTGTGAGAGAACCATTGGGCTTTCGGGGGGAGAGCATCGCTCAAATGGCCGTTCTCGAGAAAATCGATGATTTTAGTAGCAGCCTCGAGCGAACTCGCATCGAAAGCTTCGGCCGTGGTCGCACCTATGTGAGGCGAGAGGACCACTTGAGGCATTTTAAGCAGGGGCGACGATGGAGCTAACGGTTCAGACGCAAAAACATCGAGGCCAACGGCTTTGATGAGCTTTTGTTCGAGCGCCTTAATAAGTTCTGGCTCGTTGATGACGTCACCTCGGGATGTATTAACCAGAATCAAGTCAGCACTCGCGCCCTCAAGAGCCCGAAAGTTGATCATCTTCTTAGTTTCGGGGGTGGCAGGCACATGAAGGCTAACAAAATCGGCTCTTCTAAAAAGTTCTTCAACAGAAACACGCTCGGCCGAAGCTTTTGCGAAATCCTCGGGCTCGATATAGGGATCAAACGCAATCACGTCCATTCCGAACGCTTTAGCAAATTTTGCGACTCGCGAACCAATTCGGCCGAGGCCAACGATTCCATAAGTTTTTCCGAAGAGAGTGTTGCCGGCGAGAAGATCTCTTTTCCATTCGCCTTTTTTTAGTTGCGCCGTGCTTTGGGTAAATTTCCGAGCGCATGCAAGTGCTAAGAGCCAAGTCAATTCAGCTGCACTTTGTGCATTAGGTTCTGGAGTGTGCATCACTGTGACAGAGTGTTTTTGAGTCGCCGAAAAGTCGATGTGATCAAACCCGCTGGTCGAAGTCACAATTACTTTGAGCAGCGGCGCGAGCGTTAAAACTTCTGCGTTAATCTTCGTTCGGCTCCGAATAATTAATGCCGTCGTATCTTTAAGTTCTTCGACCGTAGGCAGGTGAGTGGCCGACTGAGTGACCTCAAGTTTGCTTCGACTTTTTAGCCTCGCGAGGGCTTCGATTGAAAAGCGATCAGTGATGAGAACCTTCACGACAGCTCTCTTTTTAATGTTTCAATTGCGTCTTTGAGCTGGGAGTCTGAAACTGTTTTGGGCTTCTGTTCATTCAAAGCGCGAGCAATACTTTCAAAACAAATGATCATCTCTTCGTTAGAGATGTAGCCCATGTGACCTATGCGAAGAATCTTTCCTTTGAGCTGATCTTGTCCGCCCATAAGAGTTACTCCGTACTTTGATTCAATGCTTGCTCTTAACTTTTGCCCGTCGATTCCTTCGGGTAATACAAGAGCTGTGAGTGAAGTGCTTGGGTTTTTTGCAAAACTTGCGAGCCCCATCGCATGACCTGCTTCACGAGTTGCTTTTGCTAGTGATCCAATTCGGTTATATAAAAATTCTGTGCCTCGTTTTTCAACCCACTGAAGAATGACATCAAGTGCTTTGATATGAGCGACGGCTGTGGAATAATAAGATTCGCCCTTATCGTTAGCGTCTTTTTCTTTTCGAAGGTCGAAATAATATCTCGGCAAATTCGCAGTTTGTGCTCGCACCCAAGCTCTTTGCGATAAAGCGATAAAAGAAATTCCGGTCGGAAGCATGAACGCTTTTTGAGAGCCCGCAATTAAAACGTCGATTCCGATTTCGTCCATCGGAAGTGGCAGTGCTCCCACGGCTGTGATTCCGTCGACGATTAAAAGCGCGTCTGTCTTTGAAGTCATATTGGCGATTGCGGCGATCGGATGAAGAACTCCGGTCGAAGTTTCGCAAGCTTGAGTCAAAACTGCCCGAATTGATTTGTTCGAAGAAAGAAATTTTTCAACTTCACGCGGATCAACGGATTCGCCCCACTTTACATTAAGGCGATGAACTTTTAAGCCAAATGTTTCAGCCATGTCTGCCCAGCGTTCACCAAATTTGCCAGACACAATCGAAAGCACTTCGTCTCCGCGACTAAGCGTGTTCACCAGAGCAGACTCCATCGCGCCACTTCCGGTCGAAGTGTGAATGAAAACTGGCTGATTCGTTCCAAAGACGGTCTTTAAATTTTGGCGAACTCGAGTAAATACTTTCTCGAAGTTAGGAGTTCGATGATGTTCCATTGGCTGTGCCAGAATTTCTAGCACTTCTGGCGGAACAGGAACGGGCCCAGGCGTGAGTAATATCGAAGCCTTAAACGTATTAGGAGACATGCTCTCGAAGGTACCAACCTCGGCTTGAAAAAGGAAGCCTCTAAAGCTACGGTAGGCTGTGTTGAAAACCAAGCTTATCTCATCCATCATTTACGGCATTATTTTGAGTAGCCTACTGAGTAGCTGTGCCTACCATCTCGGTGTGCGTGATCGCAAATTTCCGGGTGGCTATGAGTACGTAGCAGTTCCGGTTTTCAAAAATCTCACACAAGAGACCGGCACCGAAGTTTACTTTACCAATGCGTTGGTTACTGAGCTTGAGCGATCAAACGTTGTGACAGTTGCCGATCAGTCAGCGGCGCAAGTGACTATCGAAGGAACAATTAAATCGATCACCTACACTCCATCGTCTCAAACTCGCGCGGCCGATGCGCGATACTTGCCCGAGGGAACAGTTCTCACGACTGAATATTACGTCAATGTCGATGTTGGCCTCGTTGCAAAACGAAACTCAGATCAGAAGATCGTTTGGACGAGCGAGTTTCAATCTCGTCGATCATACACGGCTCCGCGAATTGGTATTCGTTCTTTGAATTCAGCGAATGCACTTTACAACCACAGCGCTCGATACCAAAACGTGCAGGCGATAGCGTCTGACATGATGACTGAGGCGCACGATCGTCTGACGGAGAATTTTTAAATGGCGTCAGTTGATCCAAAGTTCGAACGCCTTTATTTCTTGTACGGTGATGAACAGTTCCTTATCGATGAAGCACTAAAGAATCTGCAAGACGCAGTTCTTGGCGACAGCATTCGTGATTTTAATTTAAATGTGTTCTACGGCGGTGATGCGGCTGCTGAGACCATTCGAGATGCGATCGAAACTCTTCCGATGATGGCGCCAAATCGCCTTGTCGTTATTAAAGAAGCGCAAGAGCTCAGTGAAAAAGAGTGGACGGCGCTTGAGCCGATCATCGATTCTCCCGTAGATTCGACTGTTGTCATTTGTGTTGCGACGAAAGTTGATAAAAGAAAAAAGTATATTAAGCGCTTCCAAGAAAAGGGAAGTGTGATTGAGTACAAGCGCCCTTATGACAATCAAGTTCCCGAATGGATTGTCAATATTAGTAAGCGCCACAACTTAAAACTCTCTCAAGAAGTCATCGGCGTGATCCATCAAATTGTCGGATCAAATTTGACTGATGTAAATAGCGAGCTTTTAAAGCTGTCGCAATTCTTAGGCGAGAAAAATACTCCGACAGTTGAAGATGTTTTAAGTGTCATGTCTCGCGCTCGCGTTGATACCGTTTTCGATCTAACAGATGCAATCGGGAATAACGACCGCGCTCGCGCACTTGATTGTCTCGTAAATCTTTTAGATCACGGCCAAAATGAAGTTGGCGTTTTAGCTTTGATCAGCCGTCACATGAGAATTCTTAAGACGGTAAGAGAAGGGCAGCGTGAAGGCTTGCAGGGTGCGAAACTAAGTGCACGCGCCGGCGTTTCACCTTACTTCATGAAGCAGTATCTCGAGCAAGCTCGGCACTGGTCAGACGCGAAAATCGAACAAACGTTCGGCGCTCTTCTCGACACTGACCGCGCATTAAAATCATCACCTGTCTCGTCGCACATTTGGCTCGAGAACTTCATCGTCCGCACCTGTAGCTAAAACTAAGGGTGCTGCACCCTGGTTACACTTTATCTGACTGTTTCAAACCGATGTATAATTCTGATCAGTCTCTGGACCACAACGATTTGATTTGTGATCACTCTCCCTGATTCCTTAAGGTATTAAGCTTCCGTTGGATAGCGTTCGCCTCCGGTTATATGCCAATAACACTAAGAAGCTTTTGCCGTAAACGAACTTGCGATACTCACAAAGACGAAGCAAGTGAATTGAAATAAAGAACAGGAAGAAATTATGAGAAATGTTGTAGAGAGATTTTCTCTCAAAAATCTGAAAAACCAAGCCAGTGTTCCGAAAGGTAAATCTAGTATCGCTCTCTTTGTCGCTTTGGCGGCGGTACTATCTATTAGCGAAACGTCTTTTGCTTTTGAGAGCAAACTTAAATTATGCCGGCCAATTGAAAACTGCGAAGTTAAGTTCATTGCCCAAGAAGGTAATTATGGTTTGTTCGCAGTCAAAGCACCGGAGCCCCAATTCGAGGGCGGCCCAGGTCTCGAGTTTGCGGTCGGCGAGTTAGTGGATCTTAGGACTGACAAATCAGTTTTTATCTTCAATCGTCAACCTGACTATGCAGGCTGCGAAGACATAGGGACCGGAATCGGGGGACATGGCTCGTCGGTAGGTCCTTGCGTGCCAGGAGGAACTGATGTTTTTGGAGGAGGCTTTATTAAATCGCCTTCTGGACAAATACTTTTTAATTTCGCTCCAAGCGGCAGTTACTTCGATCTTTGCTTTAATGAATACACAGCGCTGAACTTTGATAGAAAGAAAGCTACTGAGCCACTTGTCTCTTACCCAGCGAAATACGACCCGTTGCCAGTAATTTCCCAAACAACAGATTCGTTTACTTTTAAGTCTGTTGGAAATTCAGTTTTGAGAACCATCAAAGTTGGAGAAACTATTCTTAAAATTGATACTCTTCGATACATTCCGATCTATGTCGGTGGGCCCTACAGGGAAGGTATCTCTGGTGAACAACTGCCAGTCAAAAGAGTAAAAACAACCAAAGGCTATCGCTACTACTTGGTCAGAGGAACTCAGCCAATAAAAGAATACTTCCTGCGACTAGACGGAATTTTTGACGAAAATCCGGTTAAGCAATGTAGTAATTAGATTTTCCCGAAATTATGGGAAGCCCGGCGAAGCTGGTCTTCCGTCCAGTGCACACATAAGTTTCAATTCTTGCTGTCTTCTTCCGATACGTAATTGATGGAAGCAAAGCAAATTCACTCACTCGAGAATCGTAGAAGTCCACGTCGCGTGTTTCGCAGACCAGTGGGAATTCTTGTTCACGGTGATTATCAAGTTTGTAAAGCATTGCAGCTTGGTGAGGGTGGAATGATGGCGATCATTGATGCCGATATTGCTTCGGGAACATCTGTCGTCGCTACAGTATTTATACCTGGTGGCGGGTATGCGCTTGTCCAAGCCGTGGTTTTGTACCGTGTCGATAGCGGCGAGGGAAAAGCCTACGGACTGAAGTTTGAAAATGTGCCGATTGCACAGAAGCGATTTATTCGAAATTACGTTTCAGCAAAGACTCAAAAAGAAGCTGAAGAAGAATTACTCCAGCCTGATTATTTCAAAGCGAACTAAGTTCGAGAAACCTTTAGACATAAAAAAAGCAGCAGGCCTTTTGAGCCGCTGCTTTTTTATTTTCGAGAATCTAATTTAACTTACTTAGAAGCTAAACGAGAAACGTGCGCTGAAAGTTGAGCGATTTTGCGTGAAGCTTGTTGAGCTTTGATTACGCCTTTAGTTGCCGCTTTAGAAGCTTTGCTCATGTAAAGTTTCAAAACATCTTGAGCTGTTTTTTTGTCGCCAGCAGCAAGTGCAGTTCTGAGCTTCTTCTCAGTCGTGCGAACTGTTCCAAGAGCAGTTTTGTTGCGAGCTTGACGTTTAACTGACTGGCGAGCGCGTTTTTCAGCGGACTTATGAGTTGCCAAGTGAGAACCTCCGAATTACTTTTTTAATAGCAAAGACGAATGGTTACCACGGGGTGGTAGGGGACGCAAGCAGAGTGTAAAAGCGCCATAGCGATTTAAACACAGATAGAGCAAAAGGGCCCATGGTAGATCAAAAGCGCGGTTCAACATTCGTAGCCTCAGCAGCCAAAATAGCGCTCGGAACAGGCTTAAGCCGGCTGCTTGGCCTCCTTCGGGATATGCTCATTGCCCGTTATTTTGTTCCCGAGACTCGCGATGCCTTTGTCGTCGCGTTCAGAATCCCTAATTTCTTTCGCCGGATTTTTGCAGAAGGTGCCATCACAGTTAGTTTTACGCCTGTGTTTGTTCAAAGTTTGCCAGATAAAGGTAAAGCTAAGGACTTATGGAGCTCTGTATTTACGGTTGTGGCTTCGATCGCGGTATTACTGAGTGCGGTTTTCATTGCGTTTATGCCCGACATCTTGCGTGTTTTGCTTCCCGGTGCGGCTTACGTTTCAGTCCCCGGAAAATTTGATGCGACAGTTTTCTTAGCTCGCATCGTGATTTTATCGGTCGTTTCGTTTGCGATTTTTGCGTACATGACCGCAGTACTGGCTTCTTTGCGACGATTTTTGCTCGCAGCCCTCGCTCCATGCTTATTGAATATTGTTGCCGTTCTCGTTGCTTGGTTCAGGCCGCCATGGGGGCCACAAGAATCTATCTTGGCTTGGGCTTTGGTAGCCGGAAGCGTGCTTCAAGTTTTAGTTTTGCTTCCCGCACTTTGGAAGGAAGGCTTTCTTCCTTCGGTTCGCTTCAAAGTTGATGATGATGTTTGGCGCGTTCTGGGCGGAGTATTGCCGGGAGTTTTAGGCGTCGGCCTTATGCAGCTTACGATGGTGGCAAATATTTATTTTGCCAGTTATTTGCCGCAAGGCTCGCATACCTATTTGTATTTAGCGGACCGTCTGCTCGAATTACCGCTGGCTCTTTTTGTAATCAGTGTTGGTAGTGCGCTGTTACCTGAAATTTCTGCGCATTGGGCGGCTGGACGAAAGCGAGAGTTGAGCGATGCAGTCAACTCTGCCGTTCGCCTAATTGCTTCGTTAGCATTGCCCGCAGCACTGGGTCTGTTTTTAATGGCTCAGCCAATTTGCGAAGTACTCTTTGTGGGTCGACAGTTCTCAGTCGCAGATGCAACTCAGACAGCGTCGGTTTTGCGAATTTGTACTCTTACGCTGTTGAGTGTTTCGGCTGTTCGAGTGCTGTCTCAAGGTTTTTATGCAGTCGGAACTGTTTGGTTCCCTGTCTTAGCTGCGGTAATTTCTTTTATCGCGCATCTGATTTTTTCTTACTCTTTCGTGAGCGCCTTCGGTCTCGACGGTTTAGCAATGGCGACGTCTGCTAGCTCTCTCGTAAATTTAACTTTGTTATTTATTGCCTATCAAAAATGGATTGCGAAAATCGATTTTAAGCAGCTCGGCCGCACGCTCATTCGATGTGCGCCAGCATTCGCCTTTTTGTTTTTGTGGGTCGCACTGTACGAAAACTATTTTCAATTCTGGTCGAACCCATACTTTAAACGAAGCATGGTCATCATAACGACAGTCGCCACTGGTGGCGCTGGCTACGTCTTGATCGCTGGCTTCTTCGGCGCCCCCGAGCTTCGCCACTTACTCCTTCGACTAAAAGCAAAGCTGTCTTGACGCACCCTTGCTACACTCTGGTAGCAGCTACCCCAGGGCGATTTTGACTTGCTTCCATAGAGATTCGAGTTCGTCGCTCGAAAGGTTCGAGAAGTTTTTTCCTTGTGCTTCGGCGATCTCTTTCATTTTGAAAAAGCGTTTCTCGAAGCGATTGTTTGCAACACGTAGGGCTTGTTCGGGTTCGATTTTTAGGTGGCGAGCGACTTGAGCTACCGAAAATAAAATGTCGCCGAGCTCATGCTCTTTTTCTTTAGCTTTGCCTGAGCGAATGGCATCTTTGAGCTCAGCAATTTCTTCTTCTACTTTCATCAAGACTTGCTCGGCGTTCTCCCAATCGAAACGGAAGCCTTTCGTTTTCGTTCCTATTTTAGAAGAGCGAGTAAGGGCGGGAAGGTTTTTTGGAATATCAAAGGCCTCAACTTTTGTTTTCGCTGACTTTTCGACTTCTTTAATTTTTTTCCAGTTCGCCCAAACGTCGTCGATACCGGCGACGGCAACATCACTGAAAACGTGTGGGTGTCTGCGTACCATTTTCTCGTTGAGCGTTGCGATGACATCGTAAATGTCGAACCGATTCTCTTGGCGAGCGATCTCCGAGTGAAGAACAACTTGCAGCAGTACGTCGCCTAGTTCAGACATGATTTCGGCTTGATCGCCAGCTTCAATAGCCTCGGCAAGCTCAAAGGCCTCTTCGATAGCGTAGGGAACAAGAGTGCGATGGGTCTGTTCTTTATCCCAGGGGCAGCCGTCTGGTCCTCTTAATGCCTTCATGACTTCGAGCAATGAAGTGAACGCTTTCAAATCTGTTGGAGGCTTAACCATATACCCTTCCTTCGTCGAGCTAGTCCTAATGACTGAACACAAAATCCTTAACATGGATTCAACTTCTTTTCGTGTTCTTTTCAAGTAAAGAGCCAGTATGATATCAAGAGACAACATGAAAAATCGTGGAACTTCTTCCAAAGGTCACGGCTCGAAGAACGCTTCGAAAACGGGCACTAGGGAAGCATTACAACAGCGCAGTAAGTACATCGATTCGTCCCTCGAATTCCTCGATTGGGTTAACCGACTTGGATTAGAGAGAACAATCCTTGGGCGAATTGCTCAAGAACTCGACGAGCGCTTTCGCATCCGTCGTATCCTGCTGCTTTTTTTATTCTCACTCGGATTATCATTCCTTTTAGCTTTCGATTTTGACTTAAGTTATCAGCTCGAACCGGGCGACACCGCAGTGACTGATGTGAAATCTCCGATCGGATTTCAATTCGTCGATGAAGTCGCAACTGAAGAGCTTCGCGAAGAAGCCGCTAAAAAGATCATCCCGGTTTTTGATTTTGATCGAAACGTTTTTGAAGACACGTTTAATCGAACTTATCGCGCGTTCCGAAAAATGCGAGATGAAGCTAGAAAAGTTCGGTGGGCAAAAGACGAGTTCACATTCGATGATCAAGTTCGCGACTTCTTTGTTCACAAGCCAGTTTTCGAAGAGATTTTGGCGCGACCGGTGAGTGAGCGCGAGTTTGAGTGGTTGGTGACTAAAAAATTCAACGCGCAAATCGAAAATGGTTTGATTGCTGTTCTTGAGCGTTGGTCTCAGTATCGAATCATCGACAGTTTCGATAAGAGCATGCCGGTTGGCCTTAAAGAACTCAACGTTCGTGATGTACAGGGCACTTCGCACTCAAATGAATACGTTATTTCTATGCGCGATATTCATGATCTTGCGCATGAAGAAGATTTTTTAATTGATCGAAGTCTAATGCCGAAGGGCCTATCGACCAACGATCAAACAATGCTTTCGATTCTTGCGCGTTCGATGGTGATTCCAAACATCACCCTCAACAAAACTGAAACTGGCACTCGAAAAGCAAAGGCGCGATCTGACATTGTCCCTGAAAAGAAATTAATTGAGAAGAACCAGGTGATTGTTCATGAAGGCGCGAAGGTTCGACCCATTGACGCCACAATCATGCGTGAAATTGAGAATCAGCGATCACAGCAGCACAGAAATTTTGTTGCGCTCATTTCTGCTGTGCTATTTGTGGTTATACTTTTGGTTTGTTTCTCTTACGTAAAGCGCTTCACATTAAATCGAGTCATCGTTGGAGCTAAAGACATCGGCATCATGGGTTTTGTGATGCTTCTTACTGTTTCAGTCACAAAACTTTTCATGTTCATGACGAATACCGCGTTTGCGTCAAAGTACGGAACAATGATTCCGGATACTGCGTTCGTTTTCTTGGCGCCAGTTGCCGCGGGAGCGATGTTAGTTGGTCTTTTAATTACTGCCGGTGAATTGGTTTGGATCTTCTCGATGGTTCTAGCGATCGTCGTTGGGTTCATGGTTGAAGATTTTAAATTCCAATTCTTTTTAGTTTCTGTTGCAGGCTCAATTGCCGGTGCTTCAGGAGTGTTTAGCTGTAAGAAGCGCAACGATATCTATATGGCGGGCCTGAGAACAGGTGCCGTTAATGCCTTAATGATTGCGCTCGTGTTGACGGCTCAGCAGTTCAGCGCCGAAGATTATTCAAAGCAGTTATTGTGGAGTGTTCCTGCTGGGTTCTTATCGGGATTAATCTCGGCACTTGTTGCGATGATGACTGTGCCAATGCTTGAATCTCTCTTTAATTGCACGACTGACGTTAAGCTACTTGAGCTCAGCAACCTCAACCATCCTCTTTTAAAAGAGATGATTGTGAAAGCTCCGGGAACCTACCATCACTCGCTGGTCGTTGGTTCGATGGTTGAAGCTGCAGCCGAAGAAATTGGTGCGAATCCGTTACTTGCAAAAGTAATGTCGTATTACCACGACATCGGAAAAGTTGAGCACTCAACTTACTTCATTGAAAATCAAAAGCCAGGAAACAATCCGCACGATCATTTATCTCCTCACATGAGTAAGACAATTTTGATTGCTCACGTAAAAGATGGTGTTGAACTTGGTGTGAATTATCACTTGGGTAAGCCAATTATTGACGGCATTGTTCAGCATCACGGCACAACTTTGATTTCGTTCTTCTACAATCGCGCCATCGAGCAGCAAGACGAAGATTTAAGTCCGATTTCAGAAGAAGATTTTAGATATCCAGGTCCGAAACCTCAATTTAGAGAAGCAGCTCTTATTATGCTTGCTGACTCGATTGAAGCGGCATCGCGATCTCTTGATGAGCCAACGCCAGTCCGTCTACGAAATATCGTAAAGAATATTATTCAACGAAAGTTCATGGACGGTCAGCTTGATGAGTGTAACTTAACACTTCGCGATCTCTCTCTTGTTGAAGAGTCGTTCATTCGCATTCTTCATGGCATCTATCACCAGCGTATCGATTATCCGAAACGCGCAGGTGGCGGAGCTTCAGAGAATCCCAATAAGCCTCAACCGCCAATTCCTCCGACACCACCATCAATGAAATTGGGGCCTAAGCGTGGCTCAGCGTAAATCGGCTGCGAAGCAGCAGCCGAGAAAAATCTCTCGCAAAGTGAAAGCCGGCGAACTCGTTGAGCTCACGATCGTTAGCCGATCAACGTTTAAGCCTCAGAAGAAATTTCTCAACGATTGGGTGAATCGCATTGCTCTTGAACTTCAAGCTCAGAGTGCTGCTCACCCAAAGCTTAAAAATCTGAAGTGGAGCGGTGCTGAGCTCACGATTGCTTTTCTCGACACCAAGCAGGCTAAAGAGCTGAACAAAATGTATCGCGGCCGCGACTACGCTACTGACGTGTTGAGTTTTAGTGACGATGCGGAAGGTAATCTTGGAGAGCTCGCAATTTGTCCCGATGTGGTCAAGAAGCAGGCGAAAGATCATGGCCTAAGCTTTGATGAAGAACTTGGATACATGATTCTCCACGGGATGCTGCACTTGCTAGGTTTTGACCACGAAACATCAAAGCGCGACGAAAAACTCATGTTCAAGCTTCAAGACACTGTGTTTGACGCCTTAACTTCATAACCCCATCCTTCCTTGCCCTTAACCTGCATGGCTTCTTGCCTTCATGGCATCAATTCAGTAAGTTCTTTTAATCATGAGCATCGAAACAGAACTCTTCGAAGTAAAAGGCAAAGTAAAAGCATTGTGCGAGCGTGCAAGCGAACTCCGGGGGTATCTTTGACATTCCCGCAAAGAAAAAGCGCCTAGAAGAACTCGTTATGTCCTCGGAGAATCCAGCGATCTGGAACAATCCTTCCGAGATGCAGAAGATTAATAAAGAAAAATCAATTCTCGAAAAGTCAGTTGGCGAATGGCAGCAGCTTCATTCTCGAAGCGAAGATGCGCAAGTGTTGATGGAAATGGCCGTCGAAGCAAAAGACGAAGCCACGTTCGATGAATTAAAAGCAGAAGTCGTAAAACTTGAAACGCTCGCTCACGATCTTGAAATCAAAAAGATGTTGAGCGGAGAGCTCGATGCGAACAACACCTTCCTCTCAATTCATGCTGGCGCTGGCGGAACTGAATCGCAAGATTGGGCCGAGATGTTGTTTAGAATGTACCTTCGATATGCCGAGCAGCACGGGTTTAAATCTGAAGTCATTGATATTTCTCCGGGCGAAGAAGCTGGAATTAAGTCGGCAACAATCTCAATTGAAGGCCCATTTGCTTATGGCTATTTAAAAGCTGAATCGGGCGTTCATAGACTTGTGCGAATTAGTCCGTTCGACTCAAACGCTCGTCGGCATACAAGCTTTGCATCTGTATTTGCATGGGCCGATATTGATGACGACATCAAAATTGAAATTCGATCTGAAGATATCAAGATGGATACATTCCGTGCGAGCGGCTCTGGCGGTCAGCACGTAAACAAAACAGAATCAGCGGTTCGACTGACGCATACACCATCTGGAATCATCGTTGCTTGCCAATCGGGTCGGTCGCAACATCAAAACCGTGATAAAGCGATGAAGATGTTAAAGGCAGCTCTTTATGAAAAAGAAGTTGCCGAAAGAAATCGCCTTAAAGACGAAATGAACTCGACTAAAAAAGCTAATGAGTGGGGATCGCAAATTCGATCGTACGTCATGCACCCTTATCAACTTGTCAAAGATCACAGAACGTCGTTTGAAAGCAGCCAAGTTCATTCTGTCATGGATGGCGATCTCGACGATTTTATTTACGCCTATCTAAGATCTGATGGAAATACTTCGGGTAATGATTCAGGAGTAGAGCTCTAATGTTTCACGCCTGGATCACTCTTCGATTTATTTTATCTCGAAAGCAGGCGTTGAGTCTTCCGTCGATACTCAGTTTAGTTGGAATGTCAGTTGGGGTTGCTTGCTTAACCGCAGCCATGGGTGTGGTGAGCGGGTTTGAAGCGACGCTCGCAAAAACAATTACCGATGTTTATGGCCATGTGTTGGTGATCAATCGCGCGAGCAGTCCGCAGAACATTGAATCGATTGTCGATCGAATTCAAAAAGCAGCGCCTGAAGTTGAAACGTACACGCCTTTTATTAATATCGAAGGAGTAATTGCACACAATTCTGAACTTTCCGGAATCGTGTTGCAGGGTCTTGATCCAGGAACTGTCGATAAAGTTTTAAATTTAAAATCTCGAGTTATTCGCGGAACGTTTGATTTGGAAAAAGATGGCGAGCTTCCTAAAGCACTGATCGGCAAAGGGTTAGAGAAGCGATTTAAAATTAAGGTTGGCGAAACTTTTCAAGTGGTGCTTCCTTCTCCAAACAGTACTTCTAGTAATTTTTCTCCTCGTGTTCAGAAATTTATTCTCTCTGGGGTACTTGACCTAGGGAAAAATGAGTATGACGAACGTTTCATCGTCACTTCGCTTAAATCCGCACAGACATTTTTAGGAGTTGGCGACGCATTTTCGGGAATTAGAATTAAGCTCAGCGATCGAGACTTAGCGCCATCTGTTTCGCTAAAACTGGCGCAGGAGCTTGGAAACTCGTACTGGATCAACGATTGGACTGAAGTGAATAAGAATCTGTTCGAAGCAGTTCAGCTCGAGCGAATTGTTATTTTCTTTATTATACTGGTCATGGTTGTTGCTGCCGCATTTAATATTAGCAGCCAGTTATTCGTGGGAGTTCTGCAAAGATTTTCTGACATCAGTATTTTAAAAGCGATCGGTGCAACTCCTCGAGATATCCGGGTTATTTTTACATTAAACGGATTATTTTTCGGCTTTGTCGGCACCGTGCTGGGAATCATTCTTGGATTTATACTTTGCGGGATTTTTCTTTTGATTCAGAAGTATTTTGTGGTGATGCCGGTCGACGTTTACAAACTCGATAGTATTGGCGTCGATATTCGGTTCGTTGATCTTGCGGCTATTATTGGAAGTGCGATGTTTGTTTGTTTGGTTTCATCGTTGATGCCGGCAATTCGTGGGTCTAAATTAAACCCAGTAGAAGGGCTCCGCTATGAGTAAGAATTTTGGTGGCAAAATATGAATGAACCAATTCTAGAAGCAAGAGGTGTCACCAAGTCGTATCCTATGGGTGCTTCACGTCTTGAAGTACTCAAAGGCGTCGATCTCAAAGTTCAAAAAGGCGAAGCTGTTTGTATTGTTGGCTCATCGGGCGCGGGGAAAAGTACGCTGCTACATATACTTGGCACCCTCGATCAGCCAACCTTGGGAAAAGTCTTTTTTAAAGGGCAAGATCTGACTCGAAAAGACGACGCTGCGATGGCAAAATTCCGCGGCGACAGCATGGGATTTGTTTTTCAGTTCCATCATCTTTTGCAAGAATTTCGAGCAATCGAAAACGTGATGATGCCTTGTCGTTTGGCAGGTCAGTCTCCCAAGGAGAGTCGAAAGTTAGCGCAAGAGCTCATCGATCAGATGGGTTTGTCATCAAGGGCTGAGCATTTTCCATCAGAGATGTCGGGTGGTGAGCAGCAAAGGTTAGCAATTGCTCGCGCATTAGTGCGTAAGCCAGAAGTGCTTTTTGCAGATGAGCCGACAGGGAATTTGGACACCGAAAATGCGGCTAAGATTCAGGAATTGTTCTTCGATTTGAAAGAGCGAATGAACCTCACGCTCGTGACGGTCACCCATGACACTGCTTTTGCAGCCCGTTTCCCTCGAGTTTTAAAGATGCGCGACGGTCGCTGGGCGTAGTCAGGAGAATCAATTGCTGCGCTGCGAGCCTTGAGCTTTTTTGGCATTTTCGCCTACCTGATTTTTGACATCGATCTAGTTTCGGGCTAGGCTGCTCCAGAATTGATTAAACCATTAAAACGACTTGGGAATTCATCAATTGTTCAAACTAAAACCGGTTTTGACGACGCTTGTGATTTTATTGGGTTTATCAATACCTTCTGTTTTTCCATCATCGTCGCTAGCACAAGATGCTGACCAACTAGAATCTGACCGCGATATCGCTCAAGCGAAGAAAACTCCTCGCAAGCCTGCAAAGCCTTCGGCTCGAGCGGCACGCGCAGCTCGTACAAAGAAAACTACTGGCACACAAGGCGCGAAGCCCGTCGCTGCCGGAACTAAAGTTGCCAAAATTGTTATTAAGGGTAATAAAAAAATTGAAGTCGACGCGGTCACGACAAGACTCCTTACAAAAGAAGGTGCTGCATTCGATGCGTCTCGCATTCGAGAAGATGTCGACGCTCTTTTTAAGACTGGTTACTTCTACGATGTGGTTGTTGGCCAAGACATCACTCCGGCCGGGGTTGAACTAACTTACGCTCTCACCGAAAAACCTTCAGTCGTCGAAATTAATTTTGAAGGAAATGATGAATTAGAGACTGATGAGCTTCGAGAAGCTTCATCTCTTAAAGCTTACGAAATTTTGAATATGAACAAAATTCGTGAGGCGTCTGAGAAGCTGCAAAAGCTTTACGAAGAAAAGGGCTTCTTCCTTGCGAAGATTACTCCGGTTATCGACAACGTCACCGAAGGCGAATCAGTAAAGCTGACTTTTAAGATTCAAGAAAACGAGAAAGTAAAAGTTAAGCGCGTTACTTTTTTGGGAAACCGAAACCTCGAGGACGGAAAACTTAAAGCTGTCATGCAGACTCAAGAAGGTGGCTTCTTTAGTTTCATGTCAGGCTCTGGCGCTTACAAGCAAGATACGTTCGACCGAGACGTTCAGGTCATTCAATACCGCTACTTCAATGAAGGTTACGTACAGGTTAAAGTTGATCGCCCACAAGTTTATGTGACGCCAGATAAAAAGGGCATCTACATCACGATCCGAATCGATGAAGGTGACCGTTTCAAGGTCGGAACAGTCGATTTCGCAGGAGATATTCTTTTTGATCGCGATGAGCTTTTTAACGCGATCAATATCGATGGTTCAGGTTGGTATAATCACGAAACGTTGATGAAAGATCTCCAGACCCTTCAAGATAAGTACGGAGACTTAGGTTACGCTTACGCCAACATTATTCCGCGCACTCGAACAAACGAGCGTGAAAAAGAAGTCTACATCACGTTTGAAATCGATAAGGGTAACAAGGTTTACTTCAATCGCATTAATGTGACCGGGAACTCTAAGACACGCGACAAAGTTCTTCGTCGAGAACTAGTGATTCGAGAGGGTGAGTTGTACAACGCGACTCGCCGACGTGAATCGCTTGAGAACGTTCGTCGGCTAGGCTTCTTTGATGAAGTCGCATTTAACTCAAGTACTCCGGGCGATGGCGCTGATTTGATGGACTTAGATATCGTTGTGAAAGAACGTAACACCGGACAAATTCAAGTTGGTGCAGGTTACTCGACATATTCAAAGTTCATCTTCAACGGACAAGTTAATCAGATCAACTTATTCGGACGTGGCCAGAAGTTGGGTTTAACTGTTGAGCTTAGCTCTAACCAAAGCATTTATAACTTTAACTTCACTGAGCCATACTTCAACGACACTAAATGGTCGGTTGGATTTGATGCGTACCGGACGCAGCGTAAAACTGTTCAGTATACTGAAACAAAAAAAGGCGGAGCAGTTCGCGTTGGTCATCCGCTCGCTAGATTCTTAAACGGCTTCGTTCGATACAAATTTGACAACACAAAAATCTCTCTCGCTGATATCAACAGTGAATATTATGCTCCCGAGTTGTTCCCGGTAGATACAGCCAATGGTGATACGAGTTCTGTTACTGGAACTCTCGAGTATGATCGTCGAGATGACCGATTTGCTCCTCAAGACGGTGTTTTCTCGAGCGTCTCGCTTGAGTACGCGGGCCTTGGCGGACAGAAAAAATACACTAAAGGTTTTGCGACTGGCCGATTCTACAAAAAAGTTCTTTGGGACATCGTCTTCCGAAATAACTTAACGTACGGCTTCATTGCTTCTCATAAAGAAAATGAGCCACCTCCTTTCAACGAACTTTTCTTGTTGGGTGGCGCAAATACTTTAAGAGGGTATGAGTGGTACAACGTTGGCCGCACAAGATACTCTGAGACCATTCACAGAAGGCTTTGTACTTCTTCAAGTGGAACGTTCACAGGCAGCGGTGACCCGACAGTGCCAGGTAACTGTGCCGGCGGTACTGGTAATAATGATCTTCAGAAAAAAGCAGCGACTCGTCCGTTCGGTGGTCGTCAGCAAATTTACTACAACTTAGAATTCGAATTCCCACTCATCTCTGAAGCCGGCATCAAAGGCGTAGTGTTCTACGACGTTGGTCAGGCCGAAGACGAATTATCGCTTTCGAGCTTTAAGATGGATTGGGGTTTTGGGTTTAGATGGTTCTCGCCACTTGGTCCGCTGCGATTTGAGTGGGGCTTCCCAATTAATCCGGGTGAAGATGACCGAGCGGTTAATTTTCAGTTCGCAATTGGCACACCATTCTAGTTGAGAGCTAAAAGTTAAAAGTCGAAGTAAGAGTTATAAGTTAAAGTTGAAAGCAAAAGTTGAGAGTAAAAGTTAAGGTAACAAAAGGGGTTAAGGATGAAACTAGTATTAACAGCACTGATGATGGTTGGTTCGCTTGTTGGCTCATCGGCATTCGCAGCAGACACAAAGATTGCTTTCGTCGACATGAATAAAGCTCTTCAAGAAACAGCAGCAGGAAAAAAAGCAAAAGCTGAACTTGAAAAAGAATTCAAAGCGAAGAAAGACGAACTTACAAAAAAACAAACTGACTTGAAGAAAATGGGCGAAGACTTCGAGAAGAAGCGCGCAGTTTTATCTGACGACGTTCGCCAGAAAAAACAAGCAGAGCTTCAGCAAGAAATGATGAAGTGGCAAGAATCTGCAGGACAGGCTCAAATGTCTATGCAGGCAAAAGAACAAGAGGCTTTAAAGCCAATCTTAGACAAGCTTCAAAAGGCGATCGAAAAAGTTGCGAAGGACCAAGGCTTCCAAATGGTTTTGGAAAAGAGCCAAAGTGTTGTGTGGGCGACGCCTGATCACGACATCACAGGGCAAGTAGTTAAAACCTTCGATACGATGAAGTAGATTATGTCAGGCCCAGCGACAGAAGCAGATCAACAAGCGATACAGTACAAAATCGAAGAAATCTTGCGGTTACTTCCGCACAGATTTCCGTTTCTCCTTGTTGATCGAGTCGATGAGCTGCATCGACCAGCGGGAAAGAACCGCGCTGGCTGGAGAATCAAGGCTCGAAAATGTGTATCAATGAACGAGCCTTATTTTCCGGGACACTTTCCGCATCGACCGGTTATGCCGGGTGTTTTGCAGATCGAAGCGATGGCCCAAGCTGCGGCCCTCATGTGTGTTGATCCAAACTCTCAGCCCATGGACGTAGCTATCGCCGCAGTCGACAAAGCTAGATTCCGAAAGCCAGTTACTCCGGGAGATGTCATCGAGATCACTGCTGAAATCATTAAAGATCGCGGACAGATTCTTGTGTTTTCATGTACAGCTTCAGTCGACGGGAGTGTCGTTGCTGAGGCCGAGCTAATTGCAAAGATGTTCCCAATCCAAGCGAACTAGGGGTTGCCACCTTGAAAATTCATCCAAGTAGCATCGTATCGAAAGAAGCAGAAGTTGCAGACGACGTTGAGATCGGTCCATTTTGCGCCGTCGTCGGAAAAGTAAAAATTGGCTCGGGCACTAAGCTTATCTCGCATGTAAGTATCGGAAGTGAATTTGGAGTCGTTGAAATCGGTAAAAACAACTTGTTCGCTGCAGGTTGTGTTGTCGGCGGCCCACCGCAAGATTTGAAATATAAAGGTGAACCAACAAAGCTCATCATCGGCGACAACAACATGATCCGAGAGATGGCGACCTTGAATATCGGCACACCTACTGGTGGTGGCGTTACTCAACTCGGCAACGGCTGCTTGATCATGGCTTACGTACACATCGCGCACGATTGCATTTTAGGTAGTAACGTAGTGATCGCAAACTCAACTCAGCTTGCTGGTCATGTGACCATCGAAGACTTCGCTAGAATTGGTGGAGTGTGTGCAATCAATCAATTCTGTCGCATCGGAAAATTTGCATTCGTTGCTGGTGACAGTGCGATTAATAAGGACATTATTCCTTATTCTATGGCACAGGGCCGATATGCAGTTATTCGCGCGACAAACCGTATTGGTCTTGAGCGTGCCGGCTATAAAAAAGAAGACATCGAATCAGTCAATCGTGCGATTCGCATTTTAACAAAGGGAAGCTCAACAGTAGCTGAGGCTATGGAGCGCATCGAAAAGGAGTGTCCAAAATCGGATGCTCTCGATTACCTATTAAACTTTATCCGTTCCTCAGAACGAGGCCTTGCTCTTATCGGCTAATGGCTTCGGGAGTTTCTCATGAGTCAGTCTCTACAATCTCGGATCCGTTGTGCAGTTGTCGGTGTCGGTTATCTCGGACGCTTTCATGCACAGAAATACAAAGCGTTAGCAACTCAGTCTCCAGAACAAATTGAATTCGTAGGGGTTTGTGATGCTAGCCCGGAGCGATCAAAAGAAATTGCAACTGAACTTGGTGTTCAAAGCTTTACTGATCCGAAAGATTTGATCGGAAAAGTCGACGCTGTGACGGTTGCGACAAGCACCCAAGCTCATTATGACGTTGCAAAAATGTTACTGAGCGCGGGAATTCACGTTCACGTAGAAAAGCCAATGACGGCAACTGTTGCTCAAGGTGAAGATCTAGTTCGAATTGCTGCCGAGAAAAATGTGCGTTTACAAGTTGGCCACGTTGAGCGATTTAATCCAGCATTGTCTGCAGCAAAAGAAAAATTGGGTCGTCCGCTCTTCATCGAGTGCCACCGCTTAGCTGCTTTTAAACCTCGTGGCGCAGATGTTGATGTGATCATGGATTTAATGATTCATGATATCGACGTTGTACTGTCTCTTGTGAAGTCGAATGTGACTTCAGTTTCTGCAGTTGGAACACCTGTCCTTACCAAAACAATTGATATTGCAAACGTGCGATTAGAATTTGAGTCTGGCACGGTCGCGAATTTGACAGCGAGCCGAGTTTCTCAAAACTCAATGCGAAAATTTCGAGTTTTTCAACAGGCTCAATACCTTTCGATGGATTTCGGAAGTGGTGAACTCAACCTCACTACAAAAAAAGGTGAGTGGACAGACGGGAATGTTCCGCTTGAGTTCGACAGCTGGAGCATGGAAAAAGCCGATGCGCTTTTAGAAGAGACGAAAGCATTTATTCATGCCATCCAAACTAAGACTCGACCGATCGTATCGGGCGAAGATGGTTTGATTGCGATGAAGGTTGCAGAGACAATTCAAAAAGAAATCTGGGATCGATTGTCTCGTAATGGATTCGTGTAAATGGCGGGTGAGTCTGATCCATCAGTACTGATCATTGCTGCAGAGGCATCGAGTAGCATCTATGCTCAGCGCCTTCTTGAGCATTGGAAAGCTCAAGATCAAAACGTCAGGGCGTTCGGAATCGGCTCAAGAGGCATGGAGAAGCTTGGCTTTGAAGTGCTGGGTCGATCAGAAGATTTGGCAGTCGTAGGTCTTCAGGAAGTCATTGCACACTTTCCGCTTATCAGAAAAACATTTCACTCGTTGGTTGATGAGGCGGCAAAGCGAAAGCCAAAATTCGCGCTTCTGCTTGATTACCCAGATTTTAATTTGCGAATTGCAAAGAAGTTAAAAAAGCTCGGCATCCCGGTGATCTACTACATCTCACCGCAAGTTTGGGCGTGGCGTACCGGTCGCGTTAACTTGATTAAAAAAGTCGTTGATCACATTTTGGTTCTCTTTCCGTTTGAAGAAGAGTTCTATCGAAAAAATGAGATGAAGGTGAGCTTTGTTGGTCATCCGTTGCTCGATGAGCTTCACCGCGAATCGTTTGATGAGAATGTTCGCCGAGAACGACGTCAGCGCTATGGCGTGCAGGACAATGAGTTTGTGATTGGGCTGATGCCCGGGAGTCGACGTTCCGAAATCAAACACCACTTACAGGTGCAACTCGACACGCTTCGTGAGCTTTTGAAAACTCACCCGAAGGTCAGGCCTTTTTTGTTAGTGGCTCCTTCAATTGATCGCGATGAAATCGCTCGGCAGATCACCGGTGTCGATCTTCCGATTCAGATCGTAAAAGATGACCCAGTAAAAATGGTTCAGCTCACCGATGCGATTCTTTGTGCGTCAGGAACAGCCACTTTAATGGTTGGCCTAATGGAAAAGCCAATGGTGATCATGTATCGAATGAATTCGGTGACAGCTTGGCTTGCAAAGAAGTTAGTCACTCACACAAAGTTTTTTGGACTCGTGAATTTGATTATGGATGAACGGGTCGTCCCAGAGCTCTTTCAAGAGCAGGCCAACCCAAAAGATATGGCAAGAGAGCTTTCGCGATATGTTTCTGATCAACAATATCGTGAATCAACTCAATCCAAGCTAAAGCAGGTGAAGAAAAAACTTGGGGCGCGGGGAGCAACCGAAAAAGTTGCGAACATTTTAACTGAATATTTGAGGAGCTAAGATTTGAGAACTTATCTTGCTCCGCTAGCTTTACTTTATGCCGTGGGTGTTCAGCTTCGCACAATCTCGTTTGCCAAGGGCTTTTTGAAAGTAACAAAAGTAAAAGTTCCCGTAGTGAGCATTGGTAATATCACCGCGGGAGGCACTGGTAAGACGCCTCTTACGGCATTTCTTGCGCGGCGATTTTCACAAGATCAAAGGCGTGTAACAATTATTTCGCGTGGCTATCGCGGCAAAGTGCGCGGTGTCGAAGAGGTTTCTACCGACGGAGACGTTACTCGTTACGGAGATGAGCCTTTCTGGCTTGCACGAGAACTCAAGGGCCTTGCTCGAGTTTTTGTTGGCACTAACAAGGTTGCTGTTGCAAAAAAAGCTGAAGAGACCGCGGATGTTTTAATTGCAGACGACGCATTTCAACATCGCTACTTAGCTCGAGATTTTGATTTAGTTGTGATTGATGCGACAGAGCCGCTTGAACATTATTTTCCACTTCCTTGGGGACAAGGACGGGAAAGTTTCTCGTCGCTGTCTCGTGCGCATGCAATTGTAATTAACAAAGTAAATTTGGCGTCAGAGGCTTGGCTCAGAAAAATTCGCATGCTGATACGCGATCATGCTCGGCCGCAAATTCCGATTTTTGAAGTAAATTACGTGATTCGTGAAGTTCAGAGCTTAAAAACGAGTGAGCGTTTAGAGTTGCCAGAGTTGAGCGGTCAAAAAGTATTGCTCGTCTCTGGCATTGGTCGACCCAAGGCATTTGAACGTTTGTTTGGCGGATTCAAGATTGAGTTAGTCGGGCACAAGGTATTCCCGGATCACCATCAGTATTCGAGTAAAGATTTCTCAGACATCGAAGACTTAGCTTCCAAGCTGGGTGCTCACTTAGTTGTAACGACCGAAAAAGATGCAGTTAAATTTTCTGCGTGGCAGTCAGAGATGCCAGTTTTTATGTCGCGACTTGAGTTGGCCAGCGTTCAATTAGAAGAGTTATATGAAACGATTCGCAGGACTATTTTTTCGCGCGTTTAGTGCGCTCATTTATGTTTTGCCTCAGGGGCTTCAAGTTGCGATCGGCAACTTGATAGGTCTTCTGTGGTTTGACGTATTTCGAATTCGAAGAAATGTTGCGATAGAGAATGTAGCTCGCGCATTTCCGGAGCTACCTTCGAGTGAGCACGTTAGAATTGCGCGCCAGTCACTTAAGCACATGGGTCGAACGGTTGCAGAATTCACAAATTTTCCGTTTGTAAATCGAGAGACTTTCGAAAAAACGGTCATCATCACTGGGATTGAACATTTTCAAGCTGCCTTTGCGAAGAACAAAGGTGTCCTAATGCTAACTTTGCATTTGGGTAATGGAGACTTGGCGATCGCCTGTCTCTCCCGCTTAAATTTTCCAATTAATTTGATTTCTAAACAATTTAAAACTCGGTGGCTCAACGACTTGTGGTTCGGGATGCGCGCTAAACACGGCACCCGTTTCATCGCCCATGAGAAGAGTTCATTTGATATTCTCAGAACGCTCAAGAAAAATGGTGCGGTTGTGTTTGTGCTTGATCAGTTTATGGGGCCGCCTGTTGGTGTGAGAACTACGTTTTTTGGAGTAGAAACAGGTACGGCTGCCGGTCTTGCGTTAATGGCTGCGAGAACGGGCTCTCCTGTTGTGCCGTGCTACACATTTCGTCGGGCTGACGGCCTAACTGAGATTGTATTTGAACCTGAGCTGCCGACCGATTCTTTTGACTCTGATACTGACTCCGATTTACGAGACAAAAAAGTGCGACTTTTGACTCAGATTTACACAGATAAGATTGAGTCAATCGTAAGAAAGTACCCTGAGCAGTGGATGTGGATACATCGTCGCTGGAAAACCTTTAATGACTAGACCACTAAAAGTGCCCAATAGACCTGAGCGTGGTGTGGTGTTTAGAATAGCAGTGCGTGCAGCAGTTTATTAAGGCTAAGACATTTAGGTTCATATTTTGCGGAACATTCGCTTTTGCGGCGATTGCTATGTCTGGCTGTGCCTCAAAAACTTTAGAAGCACCAGAAAACGCGAGCGAAGTTCTTGCGCAAAAAGAATACGAAGACATTTTGAAGGTTCACACGATTGGTACTTCTGGAGAGTATGTTCTATTGCCAGGACCAGAGCCTAAGGCAGCTGTTGCGCCTTCGAAAAAAGAGAAACAGGCTGCAGTAAAAGCAGCGAAAGAAGCGAAGCTCAAAGCAAAAGTTGCTGCCGCCGCCACTCCTCCTATTCCCGGAAAAAAAGAACCTGACTTCGAAGATGCTGCAGGATTTATTGGGCGTCGTCCGATTAAGGACCCGTTTCGCGTCGGAGAAAAAGTTGTTCTTGAGGCGAGCTATTTTGGTGTTGCCGCAGGCGACATTGCTCTAAGCGTTCAGCCTTCGGTTGAAGTTAACGGACGTAAAGCTTACCACTTTAAAGGCACAGCCGAGTCGACTTCGGTGTTCGCGATGTTCTATGCGGTCGAAGATTGGTTTGAAACTTTTGTCGATTTTGAAAATCTTTTGCCGTTTAACTACCGCTTGTCAGTTAAAGAATCAAAGCAGCTTCGTGAAACGCGATCTTACTATGATTGGGATAAGTTAAAAGGATTTTACTGGGATAAGCGAATTACCAAAGAGAAGGGCGTTGAAGAGCAGAAAATTGAGTGGAATATTCTCAACTGGTCTCAAAACTTATTTAGCGCCGCATTCTATCTACGGACTTTTCAAATCGAGCCGGGTAAGAAGCTTCAATTCCGCGTTGGCCACGAAGGTAAGAATATCTTGGTAACCGGAACTGTCGTACGTCGCGAAGTCATTGAGACTCGACTCGGAAAGATGAAGACCCTTGTTCTTTCTCCTCGAGTTGAGATTGATGGAGTCTTTAAGCCGGTGGGAGATATCAACTTCTGGCTCACGGACGACGATCGCAAATTTATCGTTCGAATCGAGAGCAAAATCAAAATTGGCAAGGTCATTGCCGAAATCAAGAAGCTCGATAAGGGCAAGGAATTGCCCTAGCCACTGCAATCAGGGCAGACATGGCAGACAAGGTCCAGGCATCTCTTTGCCCTCTCACTTGACCAAGGTTTAGATTGATTCATCGCCTCTAGAAGACCGATCTAGCCGTACCTACAATATAGAGAGTGGCAATAATCGACTGTCGAAATTTTAATGGCTACAAGCCGTGCGGGAAGAGCGAAATCTGTGATGAGCTCTGTCCGTCAATGAATGTTCCTTCAACAAGAATCCTGCTTATTCACTTGGGAGCACTTGGTGCAGTTCTTCGTTCGACAGCATTGCTTCCGGCGATTCGTCGAAGATTTCCAAACTGCCATATCACTTGGGTGACTTCGAAACCCGCTGACCAGTTATTAAAAAACAATTCAATGATTGATCGCATCTTCACGACTGACAATGCAGATCTACTTGGCTTGTCTGCTTTAGAATTTGATATCGCACTTTGTGTCGATAAATCATTAGAGGCCGCCGGAGTCTTAAAGCGCACTTATGCTGACTTCGTTTACGGCTTTGCAGTTGTTCCTTCGACCGGATCCATTGTTCCGGCAACACCTGCTGCCGAAGAGCTTTGGGAAATCGGCTTAAACGATTACAAAAAGTTTAAAGAGAATCAAAAAACCGAAACGCAATTAGTGACAGAGGCGCTAGAGCTTCCGTACTCGCGTGACGGATACTCCGTTGAGTTTTCTGAAACAGAGAAAGCTGATCTCGTGATTCGCAAGGCTGCATTCTCTGCCGGCGGGAAAATCGTAGTCGGTTTGAATACTGGTTGCGCGGGTGTGATTCCTTATAAAAAATTGAGTATTGAAACTCATCGCAAATTGATTGCGCGACTTCTTGAAAACGATAATGTGTCTGTTGTTCTGTTGGGTGGGAAGGAAGACGCCGATCGCAATGAGCAAATCGGCGAGGGCTTTGATGTCATACAATCAGCAACTCATAACGGCCTACGTGACGGCTTAGTGAGTGTTGCGGCATGTGACGTAGTTGTCACCGGTGACTCGCTCGGGATGCATATGTCGATTGCTCTCAAGAAGTGGACAGTCGCTTGGTTTGGCCCGACTTGTTCCCAAGAAATTGATCTTTATGACCGTGGAGTAAAAATCTTAGCACAAGTGGGTTGCGGGCCCTGCTGGAAGCGAAGCTGCAATAAAACTCAAATGTGCTACGACATGGTATCTCTCGAGCAACTCGAAGAGGCCGCTATGCATGGTTGCCAAGTAGTAGCTTTCGAAAATGAGCGTCAAGCTATCGAAGATGAAGCTGCAAACTCAGATGGCGATTCTTTTGAAGCTGACGTATAACTTCTCTTAGATGAAGCAAATCCTTTTCATTCAAACTGCCTTTGTCGGAGACTTACTTTTGTCGATTCCGACACTGCGGGCCTTAAAGCGCGAGCACCCAGATGCTCGCGTGACACTACTGTGTCGCAAGGGCTTAGGTGATTTCATGCGATCAGCGTCTCTAGCAGATGAAGTCATCGACGCAGATAAATCTTCAGAGTCGGCATGGAAAGCGATCGAGAATCGTCTTTCGTCTCAAGCTTGGGAAGTCATTTACTGCGCTCACCAATCACCTCGCTCACTGTTGCTTACGCGGAAGTTACGATCGCCTCGAAAAGTAGGCTATCGAAGTCTGCTCGGCAAATTTGTTTTCAACGAGGCGATTGAACGTCCAATGCACCTGCCAGAAGCTCTAAGGCAATTGGTTTTGTTATCTTCAATGCGCACTGATGAGGTTTTCGAATTTGAGTCGAAACGAAATCAGAATATTTATCGAAGACTCCCGAAGCTTGAAGACAAAAAAAATACAGTACGAATTGAAACATTAAAGGCAGTGCCGAATTGGGCTTCAATGGAAATTCCGAGCCTGAAATCTTCAAAGCAAAAAGCGGTCGTGCTTTCACCGGGGAGTGTGTGGGCAACAAAGAAGTGGACTGAAGAAGGCTTCATTGAAGCAGCTCGTCAGTTCTTGTCTCAGGGGAAAATAGTTTATTTGCTCGGATCAAGTGACGAGCGAGAAATCTGCGAGCGCGTTCGAGTGCAGGCGATGTCGGGATCAATGGCTCCGCCGGATCGAATTGCGAACTTAGCTGGTTCGAAATCGCTTTGGGAATCCGCACAGATCATGGCGGCTAGTGAACTAGTTGTAACCAACGACAGTGGAGCGATGCACATGGCGGCTTGTGCTGGCACTCCGTCAGTTAGCGTTTTTGGTCCGACCGTTCTTGAGCAAGGGTATCGCCCTTGGCAAACCAACGCACGTGTCGTTCATTCGGTTTTGTCTTGTCGACCGTGCGGCAAGCACGGTTCTCAGAAATGTCCGATCGGCACTCACGAGTGCATGAAGCTCGTTAGCGCTGACTCTGTCGTTGCGGCTTCGCACGAACTAATTAATTAAGTTGATGAGTGCAGCTGGATTCGGCAATTGTCATAGCCTTTCGAGCGTTGCCAAACACCACTCGCGATCTTCCGGCGAAAGCTTCTGTAAACTTATTCGCTTTCGATTGCGATTTGGAATCGCCTATCGAGAGAGTGAGCGGCATCTTTGATAACGCCGTCGTTTTCGTGAAGGTCACGACTGGTATATGCGATAGTTATATGCGGGAAGAAGTGCTCAGGATTCCACGCAGCGGCATCGCCTCCGTTACGCACAAACTCAGCGTGAATAGCTCGGCGAATGCGGAGTAAGTTTTCAGATCTAACGATCACAAAAAATGTTTCTTCGGTCTTTCCATTTACTATCGCCCTGCCGCTCCCGAGACCTAAAATTTCAAGATCTGATTCTTGAATCTTTAAGTCGCGAGCGATTTCGTTCATACGTGCCGGAGATACAATTGGTTTAGAATTGCGAACAAACTTTGTGTCGAATTCTACTGGTGTAATCGTTGTGACGTGTGCTTCGCCCGAAGAATTCCAGCCAGTGAATATTTTGAGTGGCTCTTTGAGTTCCAATGTATTTTCGATTTGAGTCTTTAGGCTTTGAATAGGTTCATACCTAACGTTCATCGCCAAAGCGTTGGCAAAAAGGACATCAGCAGGACCACTTCGCTCGAGGAACGGTAAGTCGCGGTTATCAAGTATTCGACTAGAAATAGTTAGAGGCTTCTGATCTTGGCAAGGCGCGAAAGTGCTCGTGCCAGATGATGACCAAGAAGCTGAGGGCATTGAAATAACTGATAGAAAAACAAAAAAGTAAGCCTGCATTTGGATCTCCTGCTTATTCCTTGCTGTAGTCGCGGACGTTGATGTTGTACTTGCGGATCTTGCGAAGAAGCGTGTTCTTCGGGATGTTCGCTTCGGCAACAGTTTTGTTGATCTTGCCGCCAGTCGCTTTTAAGGCGCTGATAATAAAATCTTTTTCGGCTTGCTCTTTGAACGCTTCAAAATCAAGCGGGCCAGAGTAACCTTTGTTCAATGGTAGATCGACTTGACCTTTTGCCGTTTTGATTTGATCCGGGAGAGCGTGAACGCTGATGCGATCGCCATTCTCGACGATGTAGGCGCGCTCGACGATATTCTCGAGTTCGCGAATATTGCCAGGCCATCGATAGTTCTTCATAGCTTTCAAAGCTTCTTCAGAAATACCAGTTAAGCTTCGGCCATGGACTTTAGAAAACTTCTTGATGAAGAAGCTGACTAGGTGCTCAAGGTCGTCGAGACGATCGCGAAGCGGTGGCAAGAAGATTGGCATGACGTTTAAGCGGTAGAATAGATCTTCGCGGAAAGTGCCTTCCTCTATCATCTTTTCTAAATTGCGATTAGTTGCTGCGATAATGCGCGCATCAGTTTTTACTTCGCGGTTTCCGCCGACAGGAACGAACTTTCGCTCTTGAAGCACTCGAAGGAGTTTCACTTGCATGTCAGGACGAAGCTCACCGATTTCATCTAAGAAAATAGTTCCGTTATTTGCTAACTGAAATTTTCCGATTTTTCGTTCGTGCGCACCAGTGAACGAGCCTTTTTCGTGCCCGAAGAGTTCGCTCTCCATGAGGTTTTCGGGAATTGCACCGCAGTTGATAGCAACCATCGATCCTGTTTTACGAGGAGAATTATAATGAATTGCTCTGGCAACCAGTTCTTTGCCTGTGCCGTTTTCGCCGCGAATCAACACCGTCGTATCAACTTTGCAGAGGCGATAGATGAGATTGAAAACTTCTTTCATTTTTTGGGAGCTACCGACAAATTCACTCTCAACATCGTCATCAAAAATTGGATTGCTAACAGCAATGCTTGAGATCATTTCTCTTGCTTCGATAGATCGGTTAACAATTTCGATAAGCTTTTGCGGCTGAACAGGCTTCTCTAGGTAGTCGTAAGCGCCTTCTTTGATGGCTGTGACAGCGTCTTTTAAATTGCTGTGAGCAGTCATAAGAACAACGAATGTACGCGGATCTTCTTCCTTGATCGCTTTCAAGGCTTCAAGGCCATCCATGTTTGGCATGCGAACATCCATCAAAACGATATCCCAATCACCTTGCTTAAACTTTTCAAATGCCTCTTTACCGTCGCTGGCTTCATCAACTTTGAAAGTAAATTCGGGCATTGAGTTCATGAGAACGCTAATGACTGACTTTCGTAATTCTGGTTCGTCATCAACGATGAGAGCATTAAAATGTTGCTTCATGTGCTTGCCTCCTCGGCAATCGGTATTGAGAATCCGATTTTAGTTCCTTGGCCCAAAGTGCTCTCGAGAAACACCTGGCCGCCATGCAATTCAATAAAGTACTTAACTAAATAAAGTCCAAGGCCGCTGCCACCTGTTTCGGTGAGCACTTGGCTTCCGCGAGTGAACTTTCCCCAAATTTGAGTTTGTTCATCGGGCGGAATTCCGGGCCCAGTGTCTTGAACGATGAAAAAGACATTGTCATCTTTCTCTTGCGAAGTCACCGTCACTTGGCCACCAGGAGGCGTGTATTTAATCGCGTTCTCAACAAGGTTCAAGATCACTTCTTGAATAAGCGTCGTGTCGAGCTCGACAGAGAACATCGGTTCGAGGTGTGACTCGATGCGAATTTGTTTTTCCTGGGCAAGCGGGACAAGGTGCGCAACAACTCGCTCGATGTTTTCATTTAAGTCAGTTACTTCTTTTCTGATCTTAAACTCTTTTGCTTCGACCTTTGTTACTTGCAAGATCGACTGAATGTATTTGTGTAGATCGTCGCTTGAGCGGCGTAAGTTTTTTAAGTCAGTCGAAAGGCTATCGTCCGGAGTCTGGGATAGGAGTCGATCAACAATTGCCTGAATTTTAGCGATCGGAGTTTTTAAGTCGTGACTCATCATGCTCACGAAGTTGTTTTTCAATTGCTCGATTTGCGCATGATAAATCGCTTCTTGCTCTAGGCGCCAGCTTTTACGTTCATTGAATGCGACTTGATAACTTAGAAAGACGACGTAGGTTAACGCCATCACCAGAAGCGGAGAGAGAACCGGAAACCAGTAATAGGCAGAGTCAAAAAGCCAAGCCGAGATTGAGGCAACGAGAGTCGCGATCCAGAGAAAGAACATCAGGGCAATTTGTTGGGGATAAGAGGCAATGATGTAGAGGGCAATCAGAACTACAATGCCTAAGAAAATTAAATAGAATCCGTGACGAAATCGCTCAACCCATTTGCCGCCGATCGTATTGTCAGTAATGTTGGCCAAGACTTCAGCGCGGCTCATTCTTCCGAGTGGAGTCAGTAGCTGATCAGAAGCACTTGAGCCCATCGTTAGAACGCCGGTTCCGATGATGACGATTTTCCCTTTCAAATCTTCAGGCGAGATTTGGTTCATCATTACTTCTTGAAAAGGAATGACTTTGAATGATCGACCCGTACCTGCGTAATTGATCAAACGAGTTGAGTGATCGCGAGAAAGTTTGAAATTAGAATTTCCTTCTTCAATTCCAGAAACTTGCGCCAAGCGCGCTGAGAAATGTGGAATTTGAACCAGAGGCGAAGAGACTCGACGGATCAGTCCGTCGTTGTCAGCGTGAATGTTTTTAACACCAACGTTTCGATTGTAGCTGGTAGCAAATCTTGGGACTCGGACTCTTCCGCCATCATCAAGTTCAGCTGCCCAAACCATTCGACTGTCTTCGAATATTTTTCTTTGCGAATCACTTAGATCAGGGGAGGCGATGTTATCGCCAAAAAAGAAGGTGATGCCCACTGCCGCAGGCTCGTATTTCAAAACTGCTGATAAAAGTTGAGTCCAAGTTTCTTCGTTCCAAAAGAAGCTGTCTGTAAGATTGGTTACTTCCTTAAGTGGTCGCAACATGTTGCGGGTTTCGCTATGTAATTCAACCCACTCGCGCTCGGGTATATCGATGATGACGATTCGCGAGTCGGCGGATTTTTCTCCGCGAAGATGAAAGCGAGTATCGTAATTAGTATTTTCTTCGTTGAAGAGAAGTGCTGCGCCAACAATCCAGCAAAAGAATGCGCGTAACCAATATGCTTTGGTCGCCCAAATTGTGCGAATGAGTTGGCGTGCTGAAACCAGCAGTCGTTTGATGTGAAACGGCACTGAAATCGTCTTCAAAACTTCCTCTGTGGTGCTCTCGGGGTAACGGTGACGCAATGTAGCAGCTTTGCCTGCAGTCTGCTAGCTTAGCTTGTTGATTTTTCAAGGGAATATAGCCATTTTGAGAGTAGCTAGAGCAAACAAGAGGGCGCGTGCAAATTATACCTGGAATTCATAGCCTCGGGACCCCGTTGAACGGTTCAGTTCTTACAATCGGGAACTTTGATGGTGTTCATCAAGGGCATCGAGCACTTTTAAAGAAAGTGGTGTCTGAGGCGGAGCGAGTCGGTGGGGCTGCAGTTGTCATGACTTTCGATCCTCATCCTCTCAAAGTTTTGCATCCAGAAAAACAACTCAAAAGACTTTTTTCATTCGATGATCAGAGACGCCAACTGGAAGTAATTGGAATTTCTCATTTAGTTGTTGAGCCGTTTTCGAGAGAGTTTTCGCAAGTCGAGGCAGCCCAGTTTGTTCAAGACTGGATTGTGAAACCTTTTAACCCTGCAAAAGTAATTATTGGCTACGACTTCAGCTTCGGCGCGAATCGAAAAGGCTCAATCGAGCTTATGAAAGCGCAAGCGTTGGTGCATGGTTTTGAAGTAGAAATCATTCCACCGTTTCAAGACGAGGGAAAAATTATTTCTAGTACATTAATTCGCGAGTGCATAGCCGAAGGCGAAGTGGTCGAAGCTCGTCGTTACCTAGGGCGAAGTTTTTATCTCGAAGGTTTAATTGAACGCGGAGCAGGTCGCGGGCGAACGATTGGTGTACCAACTGCGAACTTACAGGTTCATGCCGAAACATTGCCTCGTATTGGAGTTTACGCGGTGATTGTTGATCTTGGAGAACCGGTTCGTCGCCTAAAAGGTGTTTGCAATATTGGACGGAACCCAACTTTTAATTTTGAAGATGCTCCGATGTCGGTTGAGTGTCACATTTTTGATTTTTCTGAAGATATTTACGGAATGCCATTGAAACTTGAGTTCATTGATCGGCTCAGAGATGAAATGAAATTCTCTTCGGCTGCAGAGTTAGTGACTCAAATTAAATCTGATTTTATTCGGGGTCGAGATATTTTAGCACAGGAAGTTCTTTAATGATTAAGTGGACTGAAATTTCAGCTCAGCCCTCTGAGTGGCGCTTTAAAGCGCTAAGCGAAGAGCTAACAAAGTGTGGTTTTCAAAATCAGTTTGAGCCAATGCTGACAGCTCCAGATGACTTTGGTTCTGCTATTGAATCAGCAAAACAAAATTTTGCTCAGATTCGAGTGGGCGGTGATTACGCAGAACACGCATTAAGATATTTTCCTGATTTACCGGCTGATCTTTTAAGTTTGAAAGCAGTTGATGCTTTTGTTCCTGATACGGGCGCATGGTGGCCGCGTTGTTTCTATTTTGAGGGTGTCATTCGAACGCTCGTCCGAGATCTCAAGGATCTTGATTTGGGAAGTGGCGTTTTTATTATGGGTGCGACTTGGGAGTCTCGAGTCATTGTTGCAGCACTCACGCGAGCAGGATTTAATAAAATTCATTTGAGTGATGTCGACGATGTTCGCGGGCAAGCAATGGTAAAAGAGCTCGAGAGATTAAATTTTGGTTCCACGTTTCAGTACGTCCAACGTTCGATGGTTACGCAATTGCCGGGGACAAGTTCAATCGCGATAAATGTTCTGTCTTTAGTCGAGTTTCCTAATCTAATTGCCGATTTGTCGTACCTTAACTTCTTGCGACCCGATGGAATTTGGATCGAAACACAACCCTACGCTGATGATTCGGCTTTAACGATCGAGGCCCTTAGTCTTGGGACTCAAGTCGAGCCGGCACTTCATCTCGTATCTAACGTTGATGAAGCTTGGGCTGAAAGATGTTTCAAAGTAAAAATTGATGTTCAGCGCTACCAAGAATCACTTAAGGCAAGTTTAAAAAGGCGCATCTAAATTTACAGCTAAATCAGGTGTTTAAGTCTCAACTCAGACGTTCGTTCAGTACACTTAAAAGGTGCGTGCGGGCTACACTAACTCAATAGAAGAACTATCATTCGGGAGTTAGGTAGAAATGGGCGCAAGAAAAAATCTTGGCGAGTTATTAATTCGTGAGAAGTTAATTGATCTCGTTCAGCTTGAAGAAGCAAAAAAAGAACAGAAAAATCACGGTGGTCGACTTGCTTCAACTCTTGTCAGACTTGGTTTTATCAAAGACTCTCAATTATCTGAGTTCCTCGCAGAGCAGTACGGTGTGCCGCCGATCGATTTAGACAATTTCGAAATCGACGCTGAGGCATTGAAGGCACTCCCTAAAGAAATTTGCGAAAAGCATTGTGTGATTCCGGTATCCCGATCTGGAAACACTCTCGTCGTTGCATTCGCTGATCCGAGCAATATGTTCATCCGCGATGATTTAAATTTTATTTCGCGATGTAAGATTGAAGTAGTTGTTTCTCCCGAGCTTTCAATTCAAAAAGCAATTGAGAAGTACTATTCAAAAGGTACAAACAACCTAGCCGGCCTTTCTCAACAGCTTGAAGAATCTGAAGATGTACAAAATCTAAATTTCACAGCTTCACTCGAAGCGCAGATGCTTGATGGTGCGGCTCAAGAGGAGCTCGGGCCACTTGTAAAATTCGTAAACATTATGCTCGCTGAGGCCATCAAGCTAAAGGCTTCAGATATTCATATTGAGCCCTATGAGAAACGGTTTAGAGTGCGATTCCGGATTGACGGAAGTTTGCATGAAAAAGTACAGCCGCCAAGTGGAGTCGCCAACGCTCTCTCTAGCCGAATAAAAATTATGTCGAAACTCGATATTTCTGAGCGCCGACTGCCACAAGATGGTCGATTGAAAGTGAAAACGCCAACCGGAATGGAAGTTGATTTCCGGGTGAGCGTTTTGCCAACGCTTTTTGGTGAGAAGATTGTTATGCGCCTTTTAGATAAGGCAAACTTAAAGCTTGATATGACCAAGCTAGGCTTTGAGCAAAGCGACTTAGATGTTTTTAAGAATGCGATCAGCCAGGCGCAAGGGATGGTTCTTGTCACTGGTCCAACCGGATCGGGTAAGACTACGACACTTTATTCGGCGCTTTGGTCGGTGAACGATCCGCAGATGAATATATCAACTGCCGAAGATCCGGTAGAATTCAATTTGGACGGAATTAACCAAGTTCAGATTAATTCAAAAATCAAATTCAATTTTGCTGACGCCCTTCGAAGCTTCTTGCGCCAAGATCCAGATGTAATTCTGGTTGGTGAAATTCGAGATTTAGAAACTGCTGAAGTTGCATTTAAGGCGGCAAGCACGGGTCACTTAGTTTTAAGTACACTTCACACAAATGATGCGCCATCAACTGTTTCGCGACTATTAGATATGGGCGTGCAAGGGTTCTTAATTACTTCAACCGTTTCGCTGATCGTTGCTCAGCGTCTTGCCGGAAGAAACTGTGAGAAGTGCAAAGTACCTCAGCGTGTGGAGCCTGATATTCTAATTCGGCTAGGTGTAAAATCCGAAGAGGTCACTGAATACGGTGTGATGAAGGGCGAAGGTTGTTCGTTTTGCAACGGCACCGGAATTAAAGGCCGAGTGGCGATTTATGAATTGATGACAATGACCGACACACTTCGCTCGGCGATCTTAAAGCATGCGAACCCTGTCGAGCTCAAAGAAGCTGCGATTAGGGGCGGAATGCGAAGTCTTAGACAAGCGGCACTTGTAAAATTAAAATCAGGATTAATCTCATTAGAAGAAGTTATTAACTCAACAGTGAACGACAGCGAGGCCTAATGATCTCCCTTTTGCAGCTTCTGAAGTTTGCCTCTGACCAAGGCGCTTCAGACTTGCACATCACCGCCGAATCTCAACCCGTGCTAAGAGTAAATGGCAGAATGGTTCGAGTGAAGGCTGGTGCTTTGAGCAAAGAAGACACAAGAACTCTTTGCTACTCAGTGCTAAGTGATAATCAGAAAAGTCAGCTCGAGGAAACTCGAGAGCTTGATTTTAGTTTCGATATCAAGAACATGGCTCGTTTCCGTGCGAACTACTTCTTTCAGCGCGGTTCTGTTGCCGGAGTTTTTCGGAAAGTTCCGACGAGCATTCCAAAATTTGAAGAATTGGGGCTGCCGCCGATTCTCGCTGAACTTACTCATTTGCCAAATGGCTTAGTGCTCGTGACAGGACCAACTGGCTCAGGAAAGTCGACCACGATCGCGTCGCTTATCGATAAAATTAACGAAGAACAAGCCGGACACATTATTACCCTCGAAGATCCGATCGAGTTTGTTCACAAGCATAAAAGCAGCATCGTCAACCAACGTGAAGTCGGCTCAGACACGATGGCTTTTAAAAATGCACTCAAGCACTTGTTGCGACAAGATCCCGACGTTTGTTTGCTTGGAGAAATGCGAGACCTTGAGACAATTGAAACGGCTCTCACCACAGCTGAGACTGGCCACTTAGTATTTGCAACACTTCATACCAATGGCGCGGTTCAGACGATCAATCGTATTGTCGGTGTGTTTTCACCTGAGCACCAAGAGCGTATTCGAATTATTTTAAGCTTTGTTTTGCAAGGAATTGTCAGTCAGCAGCTTCTTCCCACTATCCAAGGGGGCCGAGTTGCTGCAATTGAATTTTTATTAATGACACCGGCAATTCGAAATTTAATCCGCGAAAACAAATCGCATCAGATTCCTGGGATGATGCAAATCGGGCAAGAGAAGACTGGAATGGTGACTATGAACCAATCGCTTCTTAATCTCGTTTTAAGAAAGAAAGTTGATACTAAGACGGCTTTTCTAGCGAGCCCCGATCCAGAACAGCTAGATGGAATGTTTAAGAAAGCTGGAGTGTAATTTATGGCTAGATTTACTTTTGAAGCTAGAGGAGACAACGGGCAAAATTATCATGGAGATATTGAGGCAGCTAACGAAGCCGAAGCAAGAGTGAAGCTTAGAGCGCAGCGCTTAACTCCGTTAAAGGTAGTTCCAAAAGCTTCAGCTCCATCCGGAAAAAAGTCTCGCTCTGGCGGCAAGGTAAAGGCTAAGGATCTGCAGATTTTTACTCGACAGCTTTCGACTCTTCTTCAAGCGGGTATTCCAATTCTTCAGAGTCTCGATTCTCTTGCTCGCGGAACTCGCGCGCCAGTGCTGAAGGCTGCTGTTGCGGATATCATGTTGAATGTTCAAAAGGGTAAGCGTTTTGCAGATGCTCTCTCTGAGCACTCAAATGTCTTTGATAAGTTCTTTCAAAACATGATCCGAGCAGGCGAGGAATCGGGCGGACTCGATCAAATTTTGAATCGTCTCGCCGTTTACATTGAGAAGTCCGTCAAAATTCAAAGTAAAGTAAAGGGTGCGCTCGTTTATCCGGTGGCGATTTTAGCTGTTGCACTACTAGTTGTTTCTGCAATTTTGATCTTTGTTATTCCAAAATTTAAAGAACTGTTTGAATCATCTGGCCAAGAGCTTCCCGGAATTACCGTGTTTGTCATGGACATGAGCGGATTCATGATGAGTTACTGGTATTTGATCATCGGTGCTCTTGTCGGAGCGTTCTACGGTTTTAAAGCATATGCGGCGACTCCCGCTGGTAATGCGCAACTTGATGATCTGCTACTCAAGGCACCTGTGATTGGCGACATCGTTCAAAAGGGCGCGATTGCGCGATTTACTAGAACACTCGGAACGCTTCTAGCTTCGGGTGTTGGTATTATGGAAGCTCTCGATATTTCCTCAAAAACTGTCAGTAACGTGACGATTGAGAAAGCGATCCTCCGCGCAAAACTCGCGATTCAAGAAGGTAAGTCGATCACTGTTCCGCTCTCAAAAGAAAAGTACATTCCCGCAATGGTAACGCAGATGATTTCTGTAGGTGAGCAAACTGGTAATCTCGATTCAATGCTAAGTAAGATTGCTGACTTCTACGAAGATGAAGTCGACGCCGCTGTGGGTGCGATGACGAGTTTGATGGAGCCGATTTTGATGGTTGTTCTCGGCGGTATGGTCGGCTTCCTAGTCATTGCGATGTACCTTCCAATTTTCAAACTCGCAAGCGGTGTTGGCTAATAGATGGCAAAATCGACAGAGGCCAACCTGAATTTCACTAATAACCGCGGGCAGATGTTAATCATCGAGTCTGTACGGTTGGCTTTCCTGTCGGCGATTCTCGCGATTACACTTATCTTTCAAAGTTTTCAGCCGGGCTTTATTAATTTTGAAGTCTTGCTGCCGACTTATACTTTGCTTGGTGCAGGCTTCATATTAAACGCTCTCTATTTACTTTTCTTACAGCATTGTTTGCGACTGTGGGTCACCACGGCCTTTCTGTTTTTCTTTGATTCGTTCTTTATTACAGGTCTGATCTACGCAACTGGTTTGAGCCAATCGATCTTCTTGTTCCTGTATCTCGTTAATATTATTCTATGTGGATTCGTCTTTCAGAGAAGAGGCGCGCTCGTTCTTGCATTGTGGACATCAATCTTGTTTAGCTTCTTGCTAGTGCTCGGTCCTGATATCAAAGGCCAGACACTATTTTTCGCAGTTGGCTTAAACAATATCGCATTTTTCTCGGTCGCTTTTTTATCAGGAATTTTGAGCGAGCAGCTCAACTTCATGGGCTCGGAGCTCAAAGAGCGCGGCCGAGATCTGATTGCTCTCAAAAATTTGAATCGCTTGATCATCGAGAACATGGCCACGGGCCTGGTCACTGTTGATAATAATGGAGTGGTGCTTCAAAGCAACCAGTCGGCGCGAGAGATTCTGGATCTCGGATCGAGAAGCTTGGTTGGTCATCCGGTTGATGATGTGATTCCAGGTCTCTTTGATCAGCTGAAAGAAATTAACTTTGCTGACCCTCGAATTCGCTCGACGAAATTCGATTGGATTTACAAAACTCCTGAGCAGCAAAAGCAAACTCTTGAAACGATTGTTGCTCCGCTCAAAAGCGAAGAGGGTGCGCTCACTGGATTTGTTTTAACATTCCAAGATATTACTAAAGTTCGACGACTTGAATTTGCAGTAAGGCAATCTGAGAAACTTGCAGCCGTCGGACAGTTGGCGGCCGGGATCGCTCACGAAATTAGAAATCCTCTCGCTAGTATTAGTGGAAGCATTCAGCTGTTACAGACTTCGTTCGGTGGAGCACAAGCTGAAGACAAAAAGTTGATGCAGATTGTTCTTCGTGAAATTGATCGCCTCAATAACTTGATTACCGAGTTCTTAGAGTACGTGCGCCCTGATCAACAAAAAGATGACCCAATTGATGTAAATGCTTTGGTGAAAGAAATTACTGAGCTGATTAAGCTTAATAAGGGTTTAAGAGTGGACACTGAACAACGCCTTAAGCTTGAGGCGACTGCTAAAATCTCTGGTCACTATGACAAGCTGAAGCAAGCACTTTTAAATATAATTATCAATGGCTACCAATCGATGAATGATTCCGAAAAGCCGATCATTGAAATCTCAACTGAAACTAAAGAGCAGCATGTGTTGATTCACATTCGCGATCATGGAGTTGGGATTGATGAAAAGGGTTTACGAAAGATCTTTGAGCCGTTTCACACGACAAAGCCAAAAGGTACAGGACTCGGTCTTGCTGTTACTCATAAAATTATTGAAAGTCATAACGGTAAGATCTTTGTTGAAAGTACCAAGGGTGTCGGTACCGAGTTTACACTTGAGTTTCCGGCACGCACAGACGGGAAAACAGTACTTGCAGATTCAGCCCGACCATCGGATGATTTAGCTTGGAAGAAAAGGGGTAATGGATGAAGCCGCGCATTCTAGTCGTCGATGACGAAGAATCAATACGCGAGTTTTTGGACATCATGTTGCGCAAAGAAGGTTACGAAGTAACTTGCGTAGAAGATGGCAAAGTCGCCCAAGAGATACTCAAGAAGAAGTCTTTCGACTTGATCATTTCTGATTTGCAGATGCCCAATGTAACCGGCATCGAGCTTCTTAAGCATACCAGCACTACTTATCCCGACGTGCTGTTCATGATGATCACTGCATTCGGAACAACCGAGAGTGCAGTTGAAGCCATGAAAATGGGTGCGTATGACTACATCACTAAGCCTTTTAAGATTGATGAAGTTCGAATCAACATCGCCAATGCTCTTCGTAGCAAGAATCTCGAAGTTGAAAACAGAACCCTCAAGAAAGAGTTAGAACGCGAATATAGCTTCCAGAATTTGGTTGGTAATTCCGAATCTATGCACCGTGTGTACGATCTGATTAAACGTGTCTCTGAAACACCGACCAACGTCTTGGTCACTGGTGAGAGTGGTACGGGCAAAGAGATGGTTGCAAAAGGTATTCACTATAACGGTCCACTAAAAGACAAGCCATTCGTCACAATCAATTGTGGTGCGATTCCTGAGTCTTTAATGGAATCAGAAATGTTCGGTCATAAAAAAGGCGCGTTCACCAACGCTTACTCTGATAAAGCCGGGCTCTTCGAAGTCGCAGATACCGGGACCTTGTTCCTTGATGAGGTCGGCGAATTGCCGCTGACAATTCAGGTAAAACTTCTCCGTGCAATTCAAGAGAGAGTGATCCGACGAGTCGGCGGAACTGATGACACAAAAGTTGAAGTCCGTATCATTGCGGCGACAAACAGAAATCTAGAGGACATGGTTGCACAGGGCACATTCCGACAAGATTTGTTCTATCGCTTAAACGTGATCAACATTAAAACTCCGAGTCTTCGCGAGCGTCGAGAAGATGTTCCGTTGTTAGCTGGTCACTTCTTAAAGAAGTACAATGACCGTCTTGGCAAAAACATCGGAGCGATTTCTCGTGAAGCGATGGATCTACTTAAGAAGTACGATTATCCAGGGAACGTTCGTGAATTAGAAAACATCATCGAACGGACTGTGGCACTTGAAGGTGGAGCGACAATTCTTCCAGAGAGTTTACCTCCGTTTGTAAATACGCCTACCGGTCGCAAGATGGCTTCTAGTGATGGTATCGAAATCACTGAAGATGGAATCGATCTTGATAAAGTAATTGGCCAAATTGAAAAAGAAATTCTAATCAAAGCGATTCACACAGCAAGTGGCGTAAAAAAGAAAGCTGCGAAGCTTTTGGGTATTACATTCCGCTCAATGCGCTATCGCGTAGAGAAGTATAATCTTGGTTCAATTACGGATGATGAGCTCGACGACGAAGCGTAGTCGAGCTACCTCGAGCACTACTTCTTTATGTACTCGATCGTTACCGAACCGATGCTTAGCCCCTTGGTCAAGATTGTATCAATGATGAGGCCAGCATCTGTGATCCTCCACATTGTCGACGGAACTACTGATCCGTTGAGTAAAACCGAACGAATTGTGGCTGTGCGAACGTCTGCCGGAATTGAGATTGGGCGAGTTGCATCAAGCACAGTTTGTTGAGCGAGTTGGCTGAACGAAGCTTTCCAATCAGCATCGCAGACATTGAAGATGCTTCCGGCTGTCGCCGCTGCCATCTCCTGGTACTGCACGCCAGTTTTTTCTTGGCATGGGCTCGGCAAATCATTTACGCCCCTACCCAAACCCACGAATCCCGAAACTGTGACGGACTGCCCGGGAAGAGTTGCATTCACAACACTGAAGAAGTTTGTACTTGTCATGTCCGACTTGTCATCGGTAACGAAAATAAATGCCTTTCTGGCACCCGGGCGGAAGAAGTTCACAAGCGTGCCGCGGATACTGCTATCTTGAGAGATCATGGAATCTTTGCAAGATTGGGGCGCATTGTTGCCAGCGACGCAAAGAGCGGACGCCAGAAGCTGTGCGAGGTTGTTACTGGCAACTTCCCGAACAACTTGGAGCAAGTTAGATGCGGAAGGCAGGTCGACACCGGTATTGTACCTAGAAGTTTGTTCATCATCCGAGATGAGGGCCAGCTTTAGATCGGTGCGCTCTTTAATGTAGTCGATGAACGATTCGACGTTGGAGCGGACGTGCGCCGCCTCATCGACCATCGACTGCGAGTTGTCGATCACCCATACCATGTCTACTGGTAATGCAGTTTCTTGAGGGAAATTAACCGTGGCTTTGTAAACAGAAACGATTGGATCTCCGGGCACAGGAGACGGCGTCGACTCAGGAGTGACGCTACTTTCTTCAATCACCTCGAGCGGCGCGGGAACACTTTCAAAAGCAACTCGAGAGCAGTTGTTATATGAGAGCAAAAGAATTGCTACACTCAATGATGCATAAACTCGACCGCTATTTAATCTCTTAAGAAATTGCATCTTCAACCTCGCTTAATGGACTTATCGACACAGAAGTGTCAAAACTGTTTCCCTACCACCAACAGTTATGCATTTGTAAGGCCACCTTTACAGTTGTCCCAACGTTAGACGGTTTTGCAAACAGGCGTAATCACATCGAGAAGTCCGTCTCAGTTCGAGGCGCACCAAAGTGTTACGAATAAGCTCTCGACATTGTCTATTTTATGAATAGAGATTCGACTACGATCACAAATAAAAAGGGCCGTTGTTACGGCCCTTTGCGATGCTTTCAATTTAATAGAGGCTTCGACGAGTAATGATTACGGCGTCAGAGTAAATGTTCCGTCCGACTCATCAAAGCATGTCGGCTTAGAATTTGACTTCAACCGTAGCTTAAAGCCAGTTCCTTTATAATCTTTCGGAATCTTAAAGTGCGGTTGGCCGTTTACCATAGTTATAGAAGGCGAGTTGAGTTGTTTGCCATCTCTGAACAGGTCAACCTTTATGGTGCCGGCATTCGCAGCCGTGTATCCCAGCGGATTCAATACTCCCGTTTTAAGAGTTTCCCCACCATTAGGTGAAAGGACCTGAATGCTACACGCGCCTGGTACCGGTGTTGGTACCGGTGTTGGTACCGGTGTTGGTACCGGTGTTGGTACCGGAGTTGGTACCGGAGTTGGTACCGGAGTTGGTACTGGTGTTGGTACCGGAGTTGGTACCGGTGTTGGTACCGGTGTTGGTACCGGAGTTGGTACCGGTGTTGGTACCGGTGTTGGTACCGGTGTTGGTACCGGAGTTGGTGTCGGAGTTGCTCCTGCTGCAATCACCGATACTGTCGCATCTGCATCATCGAAACACGAGTTCGCTCTTGATTTCATTCGCAACGTGTATCCAGATCCGACCGGCGTACCAGTAGGCACAGTGAAATGTAGAACACCGTTGATATGGTTTTGGTAAAGAGCTTTAACGAGTGCACCATTTCTCATAAGCAAGACTTGGACGCCAGTGGGAGCCGAACTGCCACTGTACGAGAACAGATAAGGCTGATTTATAGTAAATGTCTGCCCTCCGTTCGGTGAGATAACTTGAAGATTGCAAGTTGGATCTGGGGTTGGAGCTGGCGTTGGCACTGGTGTTGGTGCAGGAGTAGGTGTCGGTACCGGAGGTGTCGGTGTTGATGTCGGTCCTTCAGGCATGAAGCCGGCGACCGTGAATCGACGCTCATTAAGTGCACGCGCATTATCTTCCGTTGCAGTACCTGTTGGCCAAGTGCCGTTGTATTTAAGGTCTGGATCTGAACTTGAGAAAAAGTTAAAGCGGGCAGTAGCACAACCGTTCGGGTATGCCATCACGTCTTTAAAACAATTATTGTAGTCTATATAGCCGTGAGCATACGGAAGACCGATGCTAACGCTTGAGCCAGCGTTTTCGCGATTGTGTTTCGCTCCTAAATTATGACCCATCTCGTGGGTACCGCTATGACCACTTATGCAATAGTAATCAAGCACGCTCATGGCTTGGTCAGGGTGCATCGCATGGATCGATCCTTGGCCGCAGCTACCAATCAAGTTGGGAGTAACGACTTGAACCATATCCGCGCCTACTGCATCACGTGCAGCAAAAACTCCGTCCCATTTTCCGTCACCGCGTGTGATGAGTTTGTTTTGATCGTGGTCATATTCTGAGTCCGTGTCAGCCGCCCATAAGCCGACTAATCGTACGCTCTGATAAATTCGCGAGATTTCAAACGACTCATTTGCTTTATCTACGATCAGCTGTGCCATTGCACTAATGCCTGCATCGCTTCCGACTTCAGTTCTTACCCACGGTGTATAGCCGATCATGATGTCGATCGTCACCATTGTTTGCGGAGTACTAGCTTCTGACATTGCAATGACCTTGTTTGAAACGGCTGTACCCGATTCACTATCAGAGTTGCCTTCGCTATCAAAGTCAGGCGCAGCAGAGTCATGCATCTCAGTTTGCGGCTTAACCTCGCTGATCACGTGCCCTGATTTCGTTGGCCTGATTTCATAAATTTCATTATTTAAATAGAGATCAGCAATCGTGATTCCATTTTCTTGAACGAGATTAACTCGGCTTTCTGAATAGCCGTCTATCGTCGCACGGACCGTAAAACCCTTGTTCATCGATTCGCGAACTCTCTCTACGACGACAGTGACAGCGCGATCTGTAAAGAGCTCCATTTCAAACGAACGTTTTTCTACGGGCATGTTCTTTAGCGCCGCATCGTTTTTTGGGAGGGCAGCAAGTATTTTCGTAATTTCACTTGAGATCTCAACTCCGCGAGCGCGCACAACCCATGGCTTCTCCGACTGAGAGACATCTCGGTTGACCCATGTGACAACGGATTTTATTCCGGGCGCTTTTTCGGAAGTGCTCACGTGGCGACTAAAGGTATTAGGCTGATTAGTTTCAAGAGTCGACGCCGCCACTATATTAGAGGCTGAGTTTAGACGACTGTGTTTCGCTTTTGAGTTAAGCGTCTCTGACGAAACCGAACTCTTCTGACTACCTATATAAGTGATCAGTCCAACTGCAGAAAACAATGTGACTGTGAGTTTCAGTTTCCAAAGATTCATGGTCCCCCTCGATACTTTCGTAGCGACCTGTCGATTCAAATTTATGTTAGCTATTAGATATCGCCTTAAGTTGCGCGCCACTTAAGGGGAATTTGAAATTGTGAGACTTTGAACTCAGTCTCAAATTGCCGCGCAGAACTTCTTGTCACTAAATGTTAGCTCTATAGCTATTTCGTTTTCATAGTTAAATTAAAAGTGACTCAGTTCTAGATCTGATGTTGCGGTTGCTGAATTATTGATTACGAGAAAAGCAAAAAGCCACCTTGCGGTGGCTTTTTGCTTTTGTGCGGTAGAGATTCTCTTTATTAAAACTTACATTCCAGAACTTGATCCAGAAGTTGGTGCTGTTGTGTTTCCGGAAGGAGCGCTCGGGCCTGAGCCGATCGCACCTGTGCCGGCAGGGATTCCGTCAGTGCCTGCGGGAATTCCATCAGTTGTGTTGATATCGGGAATGTTACTTACACCAGGAGACGTTGCTCCTGAAGAAGAAGTTCCAGTCGAAGTTGCGCCTGGATTAAATCCGGGAGTCGGCGATGGGCTTGCTGCGGGCGCGGGATAAGTTGTGCCGCTCTCAATGCTTCCACCAGAACCGGTTGTAGTTGGCATCGAAGTTGTGCCTGCGCCTGTTGCGTCTTGTGCATTGGCAACACTTGCGAGTGAAAGGCTTAAGGCTAACGCTGCAACGCTTTTCGATTTGAGAATAATCATCATGTGTTTTGCTCCTTCAAAGTTTCAGATCACAGATTTACGCTTGTCGATTGCGTGTGGCTAGGGGTGTGTTGATGACGAAATTGAATCTTCATAGATTGCGCGTCATGCTTCACAAGCGCGCCGAGAAGTCACATTTCTCCTCGAGGAAGACAGAATCTTGTCGAACTTCTTGACAGTTACTATGGCGGTTTCTCCTCGAGAAATGACGTTGTGCGCGCTGTCTGCCAAAATTGAGCGTTGAGAAATACGTAAGATCCAATTTATGGGATGCCCAAGCAATTGTTAGGATAAAACAAGGCGGTACGGTGCTTGCTCTATTAACCATCGAGTGAAGAAATTAAAATAGAGAGGGTTATATGAAAAAATTCGGAACTACACTTTTGTTAGCGCTAAGCTTGTTGTCAGTTGTTGCATGCGGAAAGAAAGATAACAACACGAACGCAAATAACTACTGCGGACCACAAAATGGTTATGCACAAGGTCGGTGCGGAGCATCTGCTTACAACGGACAAGCATATGGTCAGCCTTATGGACAACAACAGTACGGCCAATGCCAAGCTGGATCAGTCAATACTCAGTTTGGTTGTTTACAACAAGGTCCATGCGCAAGCTTGGGTAACTACGGTTACCACCCAACTATCAATAACGGACAGCCTGCATGTGTGATGGGAACTACTTCTTACGGTGGATACCAACAGCCTTACGGTCAACAGTATGGCGGCGGATACTACGGTCAAACTGGCTGGTAGTTTAAAGCTTCAAAAAAAGTGATTAAGAGAAAAGGCGAACTTCGGTTCGCCTTTTTGCATTTTGGGTCTAGTAAGTTCAAACCTACATAATCAATTGCATATTCTTTCAAGAATCCCTGAGCACAGTCAGTAGGCTGAAAGCTGGGAGGTTTCTCATGGCGAAATCGTTGGTACCGAAAAGGAAAGTAGTCATACTCCGTGAAACGTCGACAACTTTCGAAGCCGCGCGAGCGATGTGTAGCAACGAGATAGGCTGCATACTTGTTTGCGACGCTAAGGGTGCATTGTCCGGCGTCCTGACTGATCGCGATTTAACGTGCGCCGTGATGGCGAAAAATCTTGGTCCCGATACGACCCTTGATAAAGTAATGACTAGGGGAGTGTGGTCCGTTGACGATGCTGCAGGTTTAGAAGACGTTGTGCTTGTAATGAAAGAGCACGGCGTGCGAAGAGTCGCTGTAGTGAAGGAAGAAAGGCTCGGAGTACAAAAGTGCGTAGGAATCGTTAGTCTAGATGATTTAGTTTCATCTCGGACGATTCACATTGAAGATCTCGCCGACATCGTTCGGGCTCAGATGCTCCACAAGCAACACTTCATTCAGCCTCTTCGTGAATCTGAAATAGAATCTGAACCGGAAATAAAAGACTTTATTGAGCAAATAGAAGAGCGTAGTGGATTGAATCGATCAGCTACTCTATCAATGCTCACCATCATCATGAGTTCACTTGTGAGAAGCGTACACTACAGTCTGGCAGAGTCCTTCCTAAAGCCTTTACCTGAACGCATTCGTCTACGGTTAGAAGATTTGCCAGCAGGCCCAGATCAAAACATTTCAGCAGAGTTTCTCGTTGGAGAAGTGGTTGCTCGCTTTAATCTTGACCCGGAACATGCAGTCGAAGTGATAAGACAGTTTTGGGATGGAATGCAGACCTGCTATGGAGAAAAAGAGATGGAGCGGTTCGCTCAAGAACTCGCAGATGATTTGCGAAATCTTATTTCACCTCCTCCAATTGAAAGTCTAACCATAGAAGAAGCGCCATCGGAGAAGCCTCTGCAGATGCATTGAGCTTCGTAAATCCCTGCCAATATTAGATTAAGACGCATTGTGCGATGACCGAGATTGTCACCGCAATGGAATCCCTTACATATCAATTCCCGCCATTTCGAACCCGTGCCCTCGCGGTGAGTGGTCTGATTGTTGCGAGTAGTCGGTTGGAAACCGAAGGTTCGGTGACAAATTTTGGCTCCGATGTGGGCCGATGATTTTGACCTCAAAAGAAGGTCGGGAGTTTTTATGAGTATGATTTCAGGGATTTCAGAAGCGTTTGTTGGTGGTGGAATTTGGATGTGGCCTATTATGTTTGCGCAGATCGCTTCTATCGCGATCATCATCGAGCGCGTTTATGCTCTCTATGTAAATCGCAATCCAGATCAGAAACAAATTGCGCAGGCGTTTGAAGCAGATATTAGAAAAGGCCAATTGGACCGCGTGATTACTCGCGCACAAGCAATGGGTAAGACCACTCCAATCGCTGTAGTTGCACAAGCAGGCGCGCAAGCCGCTCTAGATTCAGGTGGAAAAGAAGAAATTCAATTGAAGATCGACGAAGTTCTTTTCGAAGAACAATCGCGACTTGAACAACGCACTGGATTCTTAGCAATGCTAGGTAACGTTGCGACTCTCTTAGGTCTTTTAGGAACGATCGTGGGTCTAATTCGCGCCTTCGCTTCAGTGTCGGCATCAAGCCCATCTGAAAAGGCGGCGTTACTTTCTGCAGGTGTTGCAGAAGCAATGTATACGACTGCATACGGTCTTATCGTAGCTCTTCCGGCCCTAGCGATGTACGCGGTTCTTTCAAACCGCTCAAATCAACTAGGCGAAGATCTTCAGAAGGCTTCTATGAAACTTTATATCTTGTTGGGTTTTAACTACGAATCAGTTCCAGCATCAAAGAAGAAGTCGTCGTAATTCGCAGTAAACTTAGTACGGAGTATTTATGAGCAAGCGTAACGGAAAAAATGAATTAAACTTTGAGCTCGATGTGCTTCCGTTTGTTTCAATGCTTTCATGCTGCATCTGTTTTTTGTTAGTGACTGCAGTATGGACTCAAGTTGGATCACTCGATGTGAAACAAGCACTTGGTCAAGAGTCACTTCAAAAGAGTGGCGAAGCGACTTCGTCTTTGTGGGTAACAGTAGAGCGCGACGGTTCAGTTGAATTATCAGTTAAAGATGCTCCTACAATGCCGTCTTCGTTTAACAAAATAAGTATTCATTCTCGTGGCAACGGCGCAGTTGATTTTCAGCAAGTTGATAAGATCACAGCTCAAATCAATAAGCGTCTGCCAGATTTAAAGACCGCGCTTGTGATGCCGAGAGGCCAAGTAGCCTACGGTGATGTGATCACAATTATGGATCGCTTGAAGAAAAATAAGATTTCAGAAGTGGGGATCGCACCACTCTAATAAGTGGTCGAAAGAAACTATGCTAACTGTAAAAAACCAATCTAACTCAAGCTCTCTGTTGCTAGGCTCGTCAAGACTTAAGCCGACAGGAAAGAAGAGCAAAAAGAATCTAGCAGCAGTGCTAGTGTTAACGTCGCTGATCGACGCTTTCACAGTAATTATTCTTTATTTATTAGTTGCGGGATCAGGAACGCCATCACAGTTGACTGTCGAAGGCGAAGAGAAGAACTTGCCAGTCGCTTCTCAGTTAAAGACTTTAGACTCAGGCACGATTGTTCGAGTCGAAGATGGTCGCTATTTCGTAGAAGGCAAAGAGACAGCACTTTCTCAAATCGCTGAGACTCTTCGTAAAATCAACAGCAAATTCGTTCCAAGCGATCTTCAGCCTCAAGCTTCATTAGTTATCCAAGCAAACAAACAACTCGATTTCTCTCAGCTCTCGCCATTAATCAGAGCTGGGTCAATCAGCGGATTTAGTCAGTTTAAATTCGCCGTGATCCAAGAGGAAGGTTAAGAGTATGTTGCGCCCACTAACCACAATAGCTTTATTGCTTACAGTTATGATTGCGGCGCTCCAATTCTCAGGCGTAGCCAATGCTTCAGAGAAGATGGACCTAGATACTCATTCTCTCGTCGTTGATAAGCTTCGTTCAGTTTTGAAAAATGATATAAAAGACGTTGCTCGTGCTCCAATTCAACTTCGCTTAGCAGATGTTCTAGCTGAGCGCGCACGAATTAAAGTTAACTTAGAAGTTGAAGCGAATTGCCAAAACTGCAAACAAGCAAAAGAAGATCGTAAAGAGGCCTTAAGCCTTTACGAAAGTGCCTTTGAAAATAAAAATGTTGGTGCAGCAGTTGATAAAGGTGCGGTTTTGATTCAAATGGCTCACTTAAATGAGCTGCTACTTGAAAATGAAAAAGCCGCTCGTATTTATGAGCAAGCCATCAGGTCTCCAAAAGGTAAATACTCACAGAAAACAATTGCAACTAGCTACTCAAGCCTTGGTGACTATCATTTTAGAAAAGGCGAGTTCTCGAAATCAAAATCGTTTTACGAGAAGGCTCTTAAGATTTCTTCTGAGGGAATGAAGGGTTCAATCACTTACCGCATCGCCTGGTGTAAACTAAACCTCGGTGACACCGCTCAAGCTACTGCAATGATCCGAAAGATCTTAAATACTCCTGAGCTAATGACGCGCGAAACTTCTCAAGGTCCAACTTTCGACGCAAGCTTCCAAGTCGATGTATCGCGCGACTTCGCAACATTCTTAGCTCGCGGGCAGGTATCGCAAAAATCAATCGAAGAATTAAAAGCCGTCAGTCCAGAAAAAGTTCAAAAATCGAATGTTGAGTACCTTGCTACAGAAGCCGACCGTTTGGGCGATCGCAAGGGGAGTTTACTAGCTTGGTCTGCTTACTTAGAGCTTGAGCCCAATAAAGAAGAACGTTTGGTAGCTTACGCTCGAATCAGCAGACTTCATGTTGAGAACGGAAACAGAGATCAAGCCGTACAAAGTTTAAATGGTCTTGCTCAAGAGTTCTCTGCTGCTAAATGTAACTCGGAATCTTGCCAAAAAGTTATCGAGAATACACGTAAACTCATTGGTGACTGGGCAAAAGTTGAAAAGAAGAACCCAAGCTCACAGTTACTTCAAGGGTACCTAGCCTACCTTAAAATGAAATCAGACGATCTTGATATGATCTTCTGGGCTGCAAACTTAGCGGCTAAGTTAAAGCAGAACCAACAGGCCATCTCGTTATTCAGAAATGCTTCAGATCTAGCTCATAGCAAATTAGGCAAAGGTAAAACTGAAAAAGAACGCACGGCTACTCAGTCGGTTTTTGAAGCGTCACTTCTTTCAGAAATTGAAATTGCTGAAACAACGAAAAATATCGAAGCTCGCATCTCTGCCTACAATCACTACTTAAATTTAAATCCCGCGGGATCGAAAGCTTGGGAAGTAAAATACCAGCTTGCCTACATCGACTACGAAGCTGGAAAAGTTGCATCGGCAGTTACAGCCTTCCACAACTTAGCATTAGTTAAGCCTTGCCGAAACGAACTTTGCACTAAGGCAGCTGACTTATCGATCGACGGCCTAGTCACAATTAAAGATGAACCTAGAATTGAAACCTATGCTGTTGAATATGCAAAAGCGTTTCCTTCGCAAAGCGCATCTTACTTAAAGATCGCACGTACATCGGTAACGAACCAAGTCATTCGCCTTTCTCAGAAATCAGACATTTCTCAATCAGAAGCAGCTAAAGGTCTCATTCGTTTGCAAGCAGTACCATTATCTGGTGCAAGTGAGAGCGAAGTTGTTGCTAACTTAAAGCTTCAGATTTCTCTTGCTGAAAAAGCAAACGACCTAGGGCAGGTCATCGCAGCTTCAAATAAGTTAGCAGGAATCAAAGGTGTTTCAGCAGCGGATAAGTCTTTTGCGGTAGGTAAACTTGCTTGGGCTTTTGAAATGAGCTTTAACTTCGAAAAGGCTTACCAAGTCGTTTCTCGCATCGATGCACCAAAAAACCAGCAAGCTCAGCACTCTCTTCGATTGGCAGTGTTAGCGGATCTTGGTGGAATGAATCCAGCCCGTGATGAAGATAGATACCTAAAGCTTAAGCCTCACGGATCAGACGCAACTCTTCTCAGAACTAAAAAGATTCGCCGAGCATCTAACTCAAGAGCTGAGTTCCAAAAGCACTCAAAGTTCTTACCTTCTGAATTGGCTGGACAGCTTGCACTTGAAGTCTTTGCAAAGACCGACGACTCAAAATTCGCAAATAAGATTCTTCTTCAGTCGAAACTTCGCAACACTCAAGCAGCAAGAACTTACGCCGGTCTTCAACTTGTTCAAGAAATCGCTCAGGCGAAAAAAGAACTTTCTCGCCATGCACTTAGAGCTTCATCAGATGCAGTGCTAGCAAGCTCTCTCCAAACTCGAATGAAATTAGTAAGCCGCCTAGATAAATTGGCAATTGAAGCAACTCAGCTTCGCGACTGGTCTGCTGAAACTTTAGCGATCACCGGTTTAGCTCAAGAGAATCAGCGTCTTTACAGCGAAATTATGAATCTTCCTGTCCCTCGTAAATTGAAAGCTCAACACCGAGCTCAGTACCAGGCTGCGGTCGCTTCGAAAGCTGCTCCGTTTGCAAGAAACGCTCAGATTTTGAATGAAAGAGCTGAACAGCTTTGGAACCAAACGGCATCACTCGATGTAATCACAGAAGGTTTCAAAGAAACTCCGGCTCAGTATCGTTCTCCATTAGCACTAAGAATTAAAGCACTACAGGCGCAAGCACCAAGCTCGGCAAAATCAGAGCTCTCTTCAGCTCTTTCTTCAAAATCAAATCAAGTTTCAACCCGCGATTTAGTGGCAGCTCGTAAAGATGCGCAGCGCCAGCCGTTCAACGTAAGCGCTGTGTCTCGTTTAAAAGAGCTTGAGTCTAAAGCCGGTCGCGACTCGATGGTTGCTTACCTCGATGGTCGTCTCACAATGCTTAAAGCTTCGGGGAGAATGTAATGCGAAACATAATTTTTGTACTAGCAGCACTAGTGATCTCTTTTTCAGCCGGCGCTTCGCAGAAAAAAGCAGCGGTTAAAGCACCGAAGAAAAAATTGACTCAAGAAGCAGTCTTTAACGGCGCAACAGTTAACGGTAAATACCAAATTGCAGGCGGCGCAGTAAGCGCAGTCGAAAACGAGAAGACTTTAAACGACATCATCGGCGGACGAAAAGACTTCAAAGATCGATTGAGAGCAGATTTAGCAAAAGCTAAATCGCCAACCAAGCAAGTGGCGGAGTAACAGAGTATGGCACAGTCTAAATACGTTTTAGAAAACAAAAATGGCCAGGTAGTTCGAGTTTTCGCTTGGGAAAATGAGACACTCAACCTTGTGTACCGCAAAGACACAAAGCGCGTTGAAGCTGCTGACGTGAAAGAATTAAAAGAACAGAACATCGAGTTCGAAGTTCTTCTCTCTACTAAGAAGACAGCTGTAGCCAAGAAAGCGGTTAGTGTTGAAGGCGTAGGAACTCTTCGCCTCTTAAAAGAAGAAAATGAAAAATTCAGTCCCAACTACGGTTTAGCGAAAGATCAATCAGACGAAAAATTCAAAGTTATCTTAAAGCGATCAGCTGCCGCTCAATTTGGAATCGCACTTTTACTTCTCGGGATCGGCATCTTCTTTGGAAAAAACCAAGCGACTGAATCAACTACTGTTACAGTTCTTCCTCAAGAAGTAGTTGAGAAGATGATCGAAAGAGAAAAGCCAACTCCAAAAGTTAAAGAGAAAAGAACAGCTCGAGTTGAGCGTAAAATTGTTCAGCCAAAAGTTGTAGCTCCAATCACTTCAAAAAATCCTCGTAAACTGATCGCTAAAGGCAAAGCTCGCGGTGGATACAAAGGCCCAGGCAAAATGGGTTCAGGCACCAACGAGCCAAACATGAATTCTATGGGTGCCTTGAGCGCTCTCAATAAGATCTCAAAATCTGGTCGTGGAAACGGCGGCTTCGGTGGAACAAACATGGCTGCAGTTGGTAATGGCCGTGGTTCGGGCGCTGGCGGAAAAGGTTACGGCGGTTTCGGTTCTAATGGTGGTGGCGGTCGCGGTGCAGGTGGCATCGGTGGCGGCGGCAAAATGGGACTTTCAAATTCAATGTACGGCAAAGGTTTAGTAGCAGCTCCAGTTGGTAACGGTTCAGCAGCACCAGGTGTTGGCGGTTACGGAACTCGCGGTCGCGCGGGTGGCGGTGAAGCAGGCGTTGGTTACGGTCGAACTTCTTTAGTTGGTTCAAGCAAAGGCTTGGGTCCAAAAGGAAATGGTCCGGCAGGATCAGGCGGCGGCGGTTCGGGTCAAGGTTGGGCTGAAGCTGGTGATGAAGATGACATGACCGTTCAAGGTGGCCTCACGATGGAACAAATCGAAGCCATCATCATGCGTAACATGGGTCAAATCACTTATTGCTACGAGCAAGGTCTTCAAACTAAGCCATCTCTTTCTGGCCGCGTACGAGTGAGATTCATGATCGGTCAGCAAGGTCGTGTAACAACAGCCGGAGTAGCTGGCTCGAGTGTTAATTCTGCAAAAGTTGAAAATTGTATCGTTAATAAACTCCAAGCATGGAACTTCCCTCGGCCAGTTGGTGGCGTGAGTGTGAAGGTTGTCTACCCATTCACTCTTCGCAGAGTAGGGATGAACTAGTATGAAAACGATTAAATTAACTGTTTTAAGTTCGGTCGCGATACTTGCTTCAGCTTGCGGGCCAATTCAAAGCAGCCCTGCAAAAGATTATGATGAAATGCGCAAGCAAGCGAATCCAACAACAGTTGAGCAAGCACAAAATGCTCAAAATGCAAACCGAGCAGAAATCGCAAAGCGCTTGGCTGAACAAGAAGCCAACAGATTAGAAAATATTCGTTTACAAGAAGAAGCTCTTAAGCAAATGGAAGCTCAGCAGCAAGAGCAAAATCGAAAGATCCCAGTTTCTAAAGGGCTTATCGATATTCGAACCGAAGGTTCACTCAATTTTATCGAGAGTAAGGTTTCAAAATTTTTAGTGAAGGCTCGCGTTCTCCAGCTGAAATTAAATTATGAGCTCGTTTTCAGTGGCCTACCTGCTGGCGCAAAAGTTGAATCAATCGATAGCCAAACTAAGTCAGTTACTTGGGCGCCTGCAGCGGGCGTCGTTGACGCCGGTCAAGAATCAAAATCAATCAAGTTCGAAGTAGCGTTAATTGCAGCTTCAAAGTTATCAGCTGCAGACCAAAGACTTTTCGACGCTGAAACGACGAAAGAGACTTTCGAAATCCTAGTATCTAAATCAAAAGAGAATCCAGTTGTTCAAAAAGTTTCTGGTTTAGACGGCATAGTGCAAGAAGGTTCAAAAGTTAAATTCGTAGTTGAAGTTCGTGATCCGGGCGCACAAAGCACGACAGCTCCCAAAGTAACTATAAAAACGGACTCAGCTTCAACTCGCGAAACTGTTGGAGTTGATGGTTCAGCGTTTATTTCTGCTGATCCTGATCAAGCTCCGACGACTTCTGCTCCGGGCATTTGGAACTTCCACTTTATCTACGATACTTCAACAAAAGCTGCACCACGCCCAGATAAACTTGGTTCGGGTAACAGAAAGTCTTTAGCTGCAGATGAAATTCCAGTGCGCTTTAAGATTGAAGTGTTAAGCCCCTCTGAGCGTTCGACGACTACTTCAAAAGAATTCCGTCTTAAGTACAATACTTCTGGCCAAGCTCCAAAGTTCTCTTTGGTTGAAGGTTCAAGCCTAACGGTTGAAATCGGCAAAGTTGCCGTGATCGACATCAAAGTTGAGTCTTTGATTGCAAACGGAAATTTAGTTACCCAAGCAGTCGCAGCGCAAAAAGCTTTAAAGTTAACTCTCCCGGGCGGAGATGCGGCAGTTCGCTTCCGTTGCACTCCAGATGGTAAATCGCCAATTACTTGTAAATTAGCCTGGAAAGTTCCTTGTGATGAATCACTAGTTGGTTCGACACACAAACTTGCAATGTCGGCGACCAACGCAGTTGGTGCGATTGTCGTGTCTGGTTCAACTGAACAATTAATTACAATTACAAAAAGTAACGAAACAAACTGCACAGCAGCTAACCCCACTGCTGGAGGTAACTAATGAAGACGTTCCAAATAACAGTATTAGCCTTGGTTGCACCATTATTAATGGCGACTCAAGCTCAAGCGAGCGCATCAAGCGATCTTAACGGCCTCGGCGGAAACGCTGCAGTTATTAAGAAGGCTAAGCGCTTTAACTCAAACAACAAAGTTCGAATCGTACAGAATCGACTTGTTGATCGCGATTTGCGAATTGAGTTAGGAATTAGCTACGGACCAGTTGCAAACGGTTCTTCTTACCTCTCAACGCAACAAATGGGCGGACAACTTGAGTTCCACATCATTCCACAAATTTCGATTGGTGCTCGCTACTTAAAATCAGCGAACAGCTTCACAGCAGAAGGTCAGCGAATGTATGACGCTGCTAAAGCCACACCGGGTGCTCCATTCCCAGATATCGATCGTCCAGAAGAGCAGTGGTTGGCAACGGCGACTTGGTACATGCTTTACGGCAAACTTAACATGTTTGATGCTGGCATCACTCAGTTCGATATTTACTCAATCGCGGGCGCTGGACAAATTAAGTTGGCTAACAGCGGGGTTAAGCCAACTTTCACGGCGGGTGCTGGAGTTGGTTTTTGGTGGTCAAAGCATTTCTCTTCACGCCTTGAAGCACGTTGGCAGGGTTACCAAGACACAGTTGCTTCTGGATCACGTCAACAAAACACTATCGTAGCTCAAGCGGGCATCGGAATTTTGTTATGAGAACGATTGCGGCCTTTCTAATTCCTTCAGCAGTCTTAATCGCGATTGTGCTTTTGGCGCAAAACGCAAAGGCTGCAACGGTTAATGCGGGTCAGGAGATTGATCGCGCGATTATCTTCGCACTTGCTGATAAGAACACTGAAGCAGTGAAGACTCTTAAAAACGTTGAATCGAAAAAGATTACTTCAGAAGAGAAGTCTCGAGTTTCGATGACGCTTGGTCGAATTTATTACCAAGCGGGCAAGTTCGCAGAATCTGTTGAGCAATTCGATAAAGTGACGAAAGACTCTCCTTACTGGCTTAAGTCTTTAGAAGAAAAAGCGTGGGCACAGTACAAGTTGAAAAATACCGGCAAATCACTTGCGGTACTTAAGACTTTAACAAATCCAGTGTTCGGCGACGAAGTAAGTCCTGAAGTTTATTTTCTTCAGTCTCTTAATCAATTAAAGACATGCGACTACCCAGGTGTTTTTAAAACAATTGAGCAGTTCAAGAAGGTTGCAAAAACTCCGCTCGCAGAGGCAGAGCAAAAAGCAAATTCTGGGGACCGCCAAGCCAAGACGAAAGTTGAAGAATACAGCCAAACAATTTCAAAGTTGCAACTGGCTGAAGTTGAAGCAATTCAATACGTTTACGCAACTGAGCCGGGCAACAGACCAACGATTTCAAAATTATCTAAGAATTCAAGTCAATTAAGTTTTCCTGAGTCTGAAGAAGTTTGGCTCGATGAGATTGATGCTTATCAAGTTCAAGCAAAGGGCTGTCCAACAGCTCAAGGAGTCATGTAGTGAAAACGTCATTTAAGGTTTCATTAGTAGTAGCGGCACTTGCTTTGTCGGCTTGCGGGAAGAATACAGAAGATCTTCTTGCTACAAATCTTCCGCCTGCACCTGCAGTAGAAGCAAAGCCAACGCCTTATCCGGTTGAGCCAACTCCAGCTCCGAACATGGTTACTGACAGCGCCAAAGTTCAGAACGAATATGAGTCGGGCAAAGTTGACGTACTATTCGTCATCGACAACTCGGCTTCGATGAAAGCTCACCAAGATCGGTTGATTAAGAACATTGAGAGGTTCGCTTCTTCGTTCATTAACAATTCAGACGTTGATTTCCATGTTGGCGTCGTTAAGGTTTTCGATTCAAAAACTTTTGCAAATCGCACTGATATCACTGCGAACGGGCAGTTAGTAAACGGTTTTGTAAAGCGCGGCGGCGATACAGTTGCTGAGCTTCAAGCGCTTTTAAAAGTTGGCGTTTTAGAGCTAAAAGATGGTGGACCAGAGTTTGAAGAATCCTTCTCTCCGGTTAAAGCTGCTTTGAGCGAAGAGATGCTCAATGGACCAAACGCAGGCTTCTATCGTTCAGACGCCCACTTAGCAGTGATCATGATCACAGACGCAAACGATGACAGCGTGAATTTTGACGAGACAAACTTGCAGGCGTTCTTAGATCAACTTAAAAAAGGTCGATCAGATAAGTACTCAACGTTCGCAGTTCTTGCGAACCAGAGCGCAGAAGGCATGGCTTGTAAAACTGATCCAAGTGGTGCTCCAGATCGAATTAATAATTTTATTAAAATTACTGGCGGCAAGAAATACTCGCTATGTGATCGCGATTACGGAAAGAACCTCGCGAAAGTTGGCTCTGAAATCACAGCGAAAGCTATTTTCAATCGAGTCGTAGAACTTACGAACGTTCCTGACTTGCGTTTCCCGATGGTAGTGACTTGCGAAGGCGTCGAAATTCCTAAGGCAACTTCAAAAACTCCTGCAGGTTATAGTCTTGCAGGTTACAAAGTTGAATTGTCTCGTGCTTACCAGGGCTGTAAGAGCTCAAGCGCGGTTATCGAAGTTACGTACGCAGTTCTGAGCTCCGAAAACATCGACATCCAATAGGTAGCTGCTACCAGAGTGTAGCAATAGTGCGTCACAAATGAAAAGCGCCCTCGAAAGAGAGCGCTTTTTTTTGAGTTGAGTTTGCAATGCTATTCGATCGTGCTGACGCTGAAAGGAATGCTAGTCGAGACTTTTCCGTCGGCCGTCGCGATGACGACAATTGTATATTGAGTGTTCGGCTTCAAATTATTGATAAACACCATGTGAGCCGTTAAGAGCTCAGCGGATACCTCAATAACTGTAGTTTCTCCTGTCGTATCATCTATTAATAAAACCTGACTGCTCGCAGGAATGTCTGTTCGCCAAGAGACTTGGATAAAGTCAAAACTCACTTCAACTACGGCTAACTCGCTGATGACTGGCGCACCCACTTCAGGTGTCGGTGCAGGAGTTGGTGTTGCAACTGGTGTCGGTGCAGGAGTTGGTGTTGCAACTGGTGTCGGTGCAGGAGTTGGTGTTG
>CAZIYJ010000003.1:320290-463210 GCA_964543475.1 uncultured Bdellovibrionales bacterium
CAACTGGTGTTGGTGCAGGAGTTGGTGTTGCAACCGGTGTTGGTGCAGGAGTTGGTGTTGCAACCGGTGTTGGCGCAGGAGTTGGTGTTGCAACCGGTGTTGGCGCAGGGGTTGGACATTTTTTTTGAATGTCTTGGTCCTTTCCTTTGCCTTCATCTTTTCCTTTTTCACTATCGTCGCTATGATCACGGTCTTGATCGTGATGTTGGCCACTTGATTTGTATTTGTCTTGACGGTCTTTGAGGTCAAGATCACGTTTTCCTTTATCTTGGTTCCGATCATCGCCCTCATCGTCGTGATGCCCGCGCCCATCTTCTTGTTCCTTCGAATCGTCATCCGAGCATTCATTGGGTGTTGGAGCCGGCGTTGGAGTTGGATCCAGAACTTCTGGGCAATACGCGGCGTTTTCTAATGTCATGCCGTTGCCAGCCAGTACAATTTCCTTTTGGCCAGAAACAGCACCGTATATTCTTCCGTTACCTGCAATGTGGATGTCGCTTCGCACAGCTAGAATTGATCCGTAGATCGTTCCGCTTCCAGCTAAAGTAACACGGTCAGTGCTAACGATATTGATGACGACATTGCTCGGTTGAACTCCGCCAGAAAGCGAGATCTTGGCACTTCCTGCAATTTCCGTTTTGCCATAAACGTTGATTATGAAGCGATCTTTCGATCCGCCTTTAAGTAGTAAGATGTCATTTCGTGAGAGTGTTAACGCACCTTCAATCGCAATGATATTTATTCCGCCGTTGCCGTTAATCAGTTGTGAACCAGTGATCTTTGAGAACTGCTGAGTCGGCTGGTAGCTTGCGAGTTTTGCAGACCATAGATAAAGGTGGTCAGTAACAGAAATAGACGTGTCTTCAATGCCACCGGTAATCTTCGCATTGCCGCCCATCATCATCTCATTTTTGGAACGGCGATAGAGGACACCTTTGATGGTCGCATTGCCGCCCATCATGATAGTTGCATCTTGATCTAAATAAACGTTACTTCCTGTTTTTGCGTTGCCGCCAAGAACTACCTTCGCGTTGCGCATTCCAATTAATGCCGCGTTGATATCAATACATTTATTGGTTGTAGCGACTTCGATTGGCCGTTTGGCTTTGTCAAAGGCGAAGCTATAAGCTTCGATCGATTCAGTGCTTTCACCAGCTTGCTCAGAAGCCGAGGGTGCACAGCTCTGAAGAAGTAGGCCAGCAATAGTTAAGCTCAACATGTTACTGATTTTTATGCTTAACGATTTCACTTGAACACCTCGCTCTAAACTAGTTGCTGATATCACTATCGGTGAGTTGGGTGAGTCCTCCAGATCCTCTCCAAGGACTCGAAACTTCAAGGGTTTCATTGTCTCAGTTGCAACTTGAGACGACGATTCTTCAATGGTTTCAACAGCACAGGCATACTCACATTTTCGAATAAGAATACTCTTGAGCACCCCTTTGACGAATTTACTCAAATTCGAAAATCAATCTTCTCGTAAGTGTCGAAGCTGCTGACGTTTAACAAGGGTGTCGAATAATGATAAGAGTTAAAGCTCTATTGAGAGGCTTTGACCTTCGCGAAAGAACGCTTTAGAACCAGCCCATGAAATTTTTAAAAGATCTAAAGTCAGTTCTAAACCTAACGGTGATTGTGGCCGGCCTCGGCTACTTCGTTGACCTCTTTGACATTACACTTTTTGGTGTAGTGCGAGTGGCTTCGCTCAACTCACTTGGAATCACTGATCCCGCTGAGGTTCTCTCAAGCGGACTTTTAATTTATAACTGTCAAATGGCGGGAATGATGGTCGGCGGCTTAGCATGGGGAATGCTCGCTGATAAACGGGGTCGATTGTCAGTCATGTTTGGGTCAATTCTTCTTTACTCGCTATCAAATTTTGCGAACGCCTTCGTCTGGGATGTTCCGAGTTATGCATTTGTTCGATTTATGGGAGGAGTTGGATTAGCCGGTGAACTCGGCGCTGCCGTAACGCTTGTGGCAGAGTCTCTTCCAAAAGAAAAGCGTGGCTTAGGCACAACTGTCGTCGCCACACTTGGAATGTTCGGTATCGTTTGCGCTGCTTTCGTTGGTCAAATGCTCCCGTGGAAGGTCGCCTATATCCTCGGCGGGACAATGGGGATCGCACTTCTTTTCACTCGATTCAAAATCTCTGAATCTTCGATGTTCAAAAAAACAGGGCACGGCGAAAACCGCGGAAATATTTTTTTACTTTTCAAGCGAGAGCGTCTGTTTAGGTACTTGTGTTGCATTGTGATTGGTGTGCCAGTTTACTTTACGACTGGTGTGCTATTTACCTTTGCTCCAGAATTGACAGCTGGTTTGGGAGTCGTCGGAACTGTTACTGCAGGAAATGCAATTTTGTATGGTTCGATTGGTCTTACGATTGGTGATTTACTATCAGGAATTTTGAGTCATCAATTAAAGAGTCGCAAGAAAGCAATTGGACTCTGTCTTGTGGCTGGGCTCGCACTCATTTTCGTCTACACGAACACTAGTGGGCTCACTAGTTCGATGGTTTATGCGCTAACGTTCCTTATCGGTATCACAGTGGGTTACTGGGCAGTGATGATCACCGTTGCAGCCGAACAATTTGGAACCAACATTCGTGGCACTGTAGCAACAACAGTTCCAAACTTCGTTCGTGGTTCAGCAATTTTAGCAGTAACGGGCTTCGCTTCGCTTAAGAATATTATTCCATCTGCGCAGGCTGCAATGATCGTCGGCTCAGTTTGCTTTGGACTAGCGCTCCTCGCGTTGACCCAGCTTGATGAAACTTTCCACCGCGACTTAGACTACAACGAGAAGGCAAGAAGGCATGAAGGTTGAAGGCATGAAGGGTGATGGCCGAAGGTCGGCCCTAGCATCTGGCGGGCCCCGACCTTGAAGTTTTACTCGCTGTCACGATTTGTGAACAGCAAGCAAAACCTCAAGGAGTTACATTGAAAAATCTTTTTGCGCTCGAATTAGCGATCAATTTTTATAAACTATCTCAAAGCATTAAAATGCCCAAGCATCTGAAGGATCAGTTTGATCGCGCGGCATCTTCCATTGCATTAAACCTGACCGAAGGCGCATCAAGGCCCACGCGTGTTGATCGTCGAAGATTCTACTTCATGGCGCTGGGCTCAGCTCGTGAGTGCCGAACGATTCTAACTTTAAACGAGACGACGCCTGCGGAGCTAATCAATCAGTCAGATTTTCTATCCGCGACTGTCTGCAGACTATGCCAGTCTATGAAGTAGGCTTCATGCCTTCTTGCCTTTATGGCTTCATGCCTTTGTTTGCGTTGTGTTGGAGGCGCATCTGGAGTGCCTCTACTAAAAGCGCAAAGCCCATTGGTAGATAGATGTAACTCTTTGGGACGTGAGCTCCAAAGCCTTCTACGCATAACGTGACCCCGATCGTAACCAAGAATGAAAGTGCTAAGACTTTCAATGCGGGATGAGTCTGGATGAAGCCAGCGATTTTTCCTGAGAAGGCTAAAACGAAAATAAACGAAATAATGACTGCAGAGTAAATGACCCAAAGATTATTCGTTAGGCCAACGGCTGTAATTACTGAGTCGACCGAGAAAACAATATCTAACAACACGATCTGAGTGATCACCGAAGAAAAAGTCATGTGAACAACTGTCTTTGCGTTGGCCTCATGGCCGATGCCTTCAACCGCATGGTGAATTTCTTTAACTGCTTTGTAGATGAGGAAAGCTCCTCCGACGAGCAAGACGAGATCTTTCCACGAGAACCCCATGAAGGCAGGTTGACTGAGAGCAAGAAGCCATGAGGCGCCAAGTAGAAGCAAGCATCGAGCGCCGAGTGCAATTCCAAGTCCGATGATTCGAGCTTTGTTTCGATGCTCGAGAGGCAAACGATCGGTGAGGATTGAAATTAATAGAATATTATCGATACCAAGAACGATTTCGAGACCGACTAGTAGAGCAAACGTTGCGAGTAAATTAACGTCCATGATCATTCACCTCGTTCTGGAAGTTGGAAGCCAAGCTCTCCGCGAAAGATTCGGTCGCCAAGTTTTACTTTGAGCTCACCTTGAGCTTGAAGTGCACCATCGATCTTTACGGTATCAAGTTTCCAGAAAGCTTCAGATAGTTTTAATCCAAATGACTTTCCTTCTCCATTGAAGAATTCTGCGTCCTTAAAGTCAATATCCCCGGTAGAAAACTCGTAAGTTGGCGGAGTAGGAATCTCAAGCCAGTATCCACCCATTTGTAAGACCGAGCTCTTAAGCTCTTCTTGTAAACTAAGCAGTGTGCTTAAGCGTTCGTCGTTCTTAAGTTGCTCAGTCTCAAGCTCTGTACATTGCTTAAGCGATTCTTCTTGTTGGCTCGGCGAAGGCTCGGTTTCGCAAATTCCGGACAAGACACACTCGCATTGGTTTTTTTGATTCGACTTTCGAAGTCTTGTCGACTCAGAAGTATAATCCCTGCGAGTTTGCTGAAGATCACGTGCGATTTTAAGTGACTTAACAAGTAGCTGCTTTGCCTCGCGATCAAAATTAATCGGCCACAAAAGTGCGAACATCGATTCAGTATTTGAGGAGTAAGCTAGACCTAACTTTTCTTGAGCTTTTAGGACTCTTTCAAGTTCTAAAGCCTTAGCTTGTGGGGGAGTGGTTGTCTTCACCTTTGGTGAACAGGCAGTAATAAGAATTAGGCAGAGAAGTATTCTCATTTGTAAAACACCATTAAGTTTGCAGCAAAGACTTCGCTCTCAAACGCATTGCGGCCCGCTAAGGTTTTTGAGTACATCGCGCCAACCTGAATCGGAATCAAAAACTTTTCACGCATGAAGAGGTCGATGGTGTTGATATGAGCGCCCAAAGTTAAAGTCGTAAGATCTTGCGCACTATTTTTTGTTAGAGAGTCAAACCTTGCGCCATCGATACCGCTCGAAGAAAATCGATCTTTAAACTTTTGGCGGTAAATAACTCCGGCGAATGGTGTCAGGAAGCGAGTGGGGCGAGAAAGTTGCGTTCCGATGCTCCACTCGTCGCCATCTTTTCCGCTCACTGATCTCTTGTCGTTAGAAAAATTAATTTCTGATGACTCCGGTACTCGCATATCTCGCTTATAAGAAGTTCGCATTCGATAGCTAGTGACACCCGTCAATTGAAAACGTTCGAACACATTGTAAGAAGCGTTAAGAGATTGAGTTAGGCTCACGCTTTCTTCGAAAAATTCGAGCGGCGTGAATTGGTCGATGTAGCGATCTTGATTATTTGGGATCGCGAGCATTGTCTCGGCAGAGAGCAGTCGTCTGCGCATCCAGTTGTTGGCGGTCCGGGCAATAAAGTTAAAGCTCGGAACACCTTCATACTCCGTGATGTAACTTGGGCTATAGTTGTAGTTGGAGAGTTGGTCGCCTAGTACAGTGGCGCGCTTTTGCTCAATCTCGTCAGCGCGTGAACCTTGTCCATCAGCTCTCAGCTTGGCAATCATGTCGTTGAATTGCGGAGAGTAGGCGAGTGAAGTCTTAAGGTCGAGTTTCACGTTCACTCGAGGTGCAACGAAAAACACTGACAAGAAGTCAGCAGCGCCGTAGCCGAGCACATAAGCTTGACTAGAATAACGAATGTTTAAATCATTAGTAACTCTGCCGGCCTCAGTTTGCGGTGAGAGACCATTTGATTCGAATGCGGCTTCGGCAAGAGCTCGCTCAGTCGGATCAGAAATCGCATTCGCGATTTCTGCGACGCTTAAGTTTTTCGCGAGATTACTTGCAAGAGATTCTGACTGAGACTTTGAATTGAAGGTGCTGTTGATGACACCGCTAGATCCGTATTCGTAATTAAAGACCCAGACTTGATGCGGGATCAAGTCGCTGCTGAGCTGCTGCGGACGGGCCATCAAGTTTGATGCGTCGGCAGTTAGACCAAAAAAGAGGGCAAATACTATCGAGAGCATTTTTCCTTTAGAAGTTGCTGTGCAGTTCGGCGGTCTGCAAGTCCCTCGTAAATTCCAGATGCGACGCTGGCTGTGACTTGCTCGTTAGTGAGAACTGCAGCGATTCGAAGCTGCGCGCATGCGTCAGCTTTTCGATCTTGTCGGAAGTAGAGATCAGCCAGCATTGTATGATTGACCAAATAGGAGCTAAAACCACCGCGGTCAGATTTTTGGATAGCAAATTTCAAATATTGTTCCGCAAGTTTTTTGTCGCCAAACGGCGCAGGCATTCTTGTGTTCGCGATTGCAAGCGTGCGATGACCACCGTAGCCAGCAACATCCGGATGCCCAAGACGCATCACTAGCTTCATCACTCTTTGAATCGATGGCCATTTAGCAACTACTACTAAAGAGCCTTGAGCTTCAGAAAGTCGAGCGAGGCTCGTTCCGTAATTGTAGAGACCGATCGACAGTAGGCGTCGGTCCGCTAACGAAAATTTTGCGTAGGCCGCTTCATCCAACCACGCGCCGAAAAGCAGAACCGATTTTTCAGCAAGTTGAGTGGCTCGCTCTAAACGTACCATTTCGTTTGCGACATCTTCTTTAGTGCTCATGAAAAAGTGAAGCTGGCTTAAATAGTTAAGCGAGCTTGATCTTTCTTGAAGTGTCGTTGCTTCGCGAAAGGCGCTTTCATAACAAGCGATGGCCTTTTCACTCGCTCCGGCCTCTAGTCCGTGTTTCTCAAATAACGGTAAGCACGAAGCAACTAACAAGCTTAAAAGCATATGAAATCCTCTCGAAAAAGAGCGATATCGATATGAGATTTTGGGAGTTAAGGCAAGTTCAGGTTTTTGTAACCCTAGAAGCTCCTGATACCTAAGACGATAGGCTTGCGTTCATGTTTAATATGAATCAATTACAGAATTTTTCGCCTGATTTTGTGAGGCCTGTTGGCACAAGTTTCATCTTAAAATGCCGATAAATTGATATGGCTAAAATCAGGTTTTGTACCATTTTGATATTATCAGCATTTGGTTTTGTTGGCTCTGGTTGCGATAGTATTCCAAATCTCGGAACTACCTCATCTCCATCTCCTTCAGTCCCAGAAACCATCTGGAAACCGTTTGACTCATTTTCGTTTATTAGTGACCAGGCGATCATTAGAACAATGAGCTTGGAACCTAATGCCACTGCTCCGACTGACTATGGATTCAATGAAGGCAATGGAAGTTTGCGCGGACAATTTCGATTTGATGATGCTCGAAAGACTTTTCTTTACGAGAGATCCTTAGCATCTGGGATTTCATGGAACGATTATACGATCTTTCCACCTGACACAAATGGCATGTTGGGCTTTTTTAAATTGAACGAAATAAAAAGAATTTCTGTACTTATAAAATCTCAATCGAATGCAAACACAGGTTTTTCACAGTGTGGTTTAGCATTCGGTTTCGGAACCGCAGCGGGACATTCAATTGCGACCGGCGCAAGCACAGAGCTGAGACTAGCCGGAAGAAGTTGGGCAGGGGCAACCAACCCTCAGAAAAATCCGCGTGATTATTTCCGAATCAGCTACTCAGCACAAACTGCAGTCGAAAAAGTGGTAGTTGATGCTCCGATAAATTCGTTCAACGCAGGATCGGAATGGGCAAATTTCACAGCTGCCGAGTGGCTCGAGTCTGCTGGCGAAGTTAATCTGATCGCGAACGGCGCAGGCATTGATTTAGCTGGTGATTACATCACCTATAAAATGACGCTGCAATTTGATAAAGATAATCACAGCATCGACATCGGAGTTAGTGACCTTGGCTCTAATGTTACAATGACAGGGTGGGGAACTAGCAAATCAGTTACCTGGGATTATTCGGCAGCGGTAGGCACTGTAGATGGTGTTACGGGAACGGCCCGAAGTGGTCTCGACTTAACAAACGTGACTGGCCCCGGCGCAATGAGCTTAGATGATTTTCATGAGCAAACTTTTAAACTTGGCTTCGTCGGAAATCAAATGGCTCGAGTCTGTGAATACAGTGACCTGCAAGTGGTCTTCGAGCCATAACCTAAACTACTAAATCTCGTCGATCTCGCAAGTGACGGTCACTTTTGAAATGATGTTCGATGGAGGTCCGTCAGAAGCTGGGCTTCCTGATCCATAGCTCGGTGGGCAAGCTTGGTATCCGCCGCCGCAAGTGGGGTCGCCTTCTTGAGGTACAATTACTTGAATTACATCATCGAGTGAAAATCTAAGACCATCAATCGCGTTCACCGAAATTAAGTTAGTCGCGATAGTTTTTGCTGACTTAGTACCTAAGGTTTCGCGTGCTTGGCCAAGTACAGTTTCGCCCAGAGTGAAAATACCCATTTGGACTCTTTTCAATGAAGAATCGCTTGTGCTTGTATTACTCGAAACGCTCACTCCGACGCCAACTGGATTCACACCTTGGCGAAGAATAAGCTCGACTGGTTGAGAGTAGCCGTACCCTGCTTGGACATTTTGTATTGTCCCTTGGGCTTGAGAGTTCGAAACTTGGCCTGTTGCCAAAGATGTTTCTTGAAAGTTGCAGGTGACGTTGAAATCGGCCGCTTGTGCCGACGCTGCTAAAAGACTTGATACGATAACTGTGCTTAATTGAAAAAATGCTTTCATAAGATCTCCTTTGAGTTAATTTGGTTGCCCACAACCAATCACTACCAAGGCAGCATCTCGAATTCAAAACGATAAGAGTCATCCCCTTATAACCTTAAGTTATATCAAATTGTTAATTAGTTTTCACGTTCAGGGCAGAGCGATTGAAAATGACTAGGTACTCTCCGCCAATAATTTTAAAGTCTGAACCCTCGCGGGCAAGGGGTTCCATTTCAAATTTAACGGTGAAGCCGGATCCACCAGCGCCAGAGGTTCCGATTTTGACGTAGAACCCTTCTCCGTGCATCGCTGTCTCACCAGGATAGGCGAACCGAGAAATAAAGACGTTGGGTCTTCCGTTTTGAGGCCTTGTGATCGATTCGACGGCCGCAATACTATGAGTGTTATGAGCAACGATCGAAAGTCCGAGCTCTGCCGCTGTTCTCCCGGTAGTGCCGAGCGGACGAGTTGCCAGAGGCTTCTTTGAAAGCCACCAGGTCAAAGTGTTGGCTCGAGGGCCGTTTTCACCAAGGTCAGTCGAATTAAAAAACTTGTTTCGTAAACCAAGATTGTTGATCAGAGAATAAGTCATTTCTAAATCTGGTGACTGGAAAATGACTTTCATTATTAGGTCTTCAGTTGCGCTTCGAACGTCTGCATTCATTTCTCGATAATACTGGAACTCATTAATAATCTTTTGAGCCGCTTCTATTTCTTCTGGTGAAAGCGTGTCTTTAGTCCCTTTCCCGAACCGGATCTGATCTAGAAGATGGAGGAAAGCTGCATCTGAGGCTGCATTTGGCGACTGAGAGAAAAGAGCTCTGCAAGCGTTTGATTGCGCAAGGGCCAATGCAGGGGAGAGTAGGCAAACCCCCATCACTAGTTTCGCAATAATTGATAGAACGCGCATGAGCTTGGCCCTTTTTGGCTTTTACGTGTCAAATTTCTGGTCGCTCAATAGCGACGTGTAGGTACTACGAGAGAACCAAATAGAGAGAATGCATTTGTTGGGCCGACTTTATGGATAATTCTATTCAGCTCACTGAAAGTTATACCCCTATGACTTTATAAGCATTGACTCCAATTATGCTCCCGATTGTGATGTGGTCATTCGGAGGCACCATGCGATTAATGCTTTTATCTTTTTTGTCGATTGTTACATTCTCTTCAGCAAAGGCCGACGAGATCACGTTTGAAGAATTCCCAAGTCATATTTTGAAGTGTAGCCATGTCATTGAAGACGAATCAGAGCAGAGATATGAGCGAACTGTAGAATCAGACTTTGAATACGGCGGAGATTCATATTTCGCTTATTCTAATTCTCGCATCACAATTCCCGGCGGACAGCTGCATTCGCATGTTTCATTTCAGTTTTTTGCGCCTTCGAAATCTTATAAGTACTATTTCGCAACTCGTTCTTATGCGTTGAACGGAACATTGATCCAAGGTAACGAAGAGACGGTAGTCTTTCCCGAAAATAAGACCGTTGTACACACCTACCGATCAAAGAAGTTTGACCGAAAATTTTCGGTTAGCTGTCTAGTAGTAAAGCCTTGATCTATTGATCGAGTAGGTTTTCTAATCGTTCAACATAGGCGCGAAACTCTTCTTTAGGAATTTCCTGAACATCGGAGTTTTTCAGCAGGAGATAATGGAAATAATCGAACTTTTCTGGATCATCGGAGTCCTTAAATACCTTTAAGGCCTGGATAATTTCTTTTGAGCTGTACCCTGGATTCGGCAGTTCGTGAGTCAGCAAAAACCAAATATTTTCGAAAATTTCTTGATCTCTTTTTGAAAAACTATCTATTTTTGATTTGAAGGTCCAATAAGTATTTCTGATTTTTTCAGAGTCAAATTCGGCGCGTGCGCTAATAGCAAGTTGTGCGTGCCCCAAATCATGTCGAAAGAACGCAGATGGACTCATCTCGCGGCCGTCAGCCATAACTTTAGAGTCCACCATCCCCAGAGGCATAATGCTCTCGGCAAGCATTTCATTTAGGTGAACGGCAGTCAGATGAAGTTGCGTGGGTAAAAGCAAAAAAGAACGCAACGCTGGAGCGTCTGCGACATCAGTAAAGTAGTCAGGAAAACGAATATCTGTGCGCCCTTCGATTCGGTAAACGAATTCGTGAGACAGGCGAAGAAACTCAATGTAGCTGAGCTGCTCTGAGCTTTTCATTCTGTTAAGCTCCAAAACAAATTGATCTGAAATAAATTTAGAGCGCTCGCTTCGAACAATCATCCAGTCCAAAGTTTCACGTACAATTTTATTGTTGGTGAGTATGATATCTCGAAGATGAACACCTTTTGCGACCTGAGCTCTATAGGTTTGCGACATCTCGGTGAGGACCGCGAGATCACTTTTCCAAATTGAAGACTTATGGGTAGTAGATTCAAGAGCCGGTTTGGCTTTCGCAGCCGTCGTAAAGAGACTAGAGCATGCATCGGCCGCCACAGACTCGGCAGAAACAAACAAGCTCAGAATTAGGCTCAAAGAAACGAACTTAAGCATAGACTTGCAAGAGTGCAAAGCCAGGGCCCCGTTAGACTCAATATAGGCTTTTAAAAGGGGGTGAAAACCGCAAAAGGCTCAAATTGGCAGACGCCGATCAGAGCTTCGACAAAACTTGGTGACCCAAGGCAATATCGAAGAGCTAGTGATGGCCCGTGCACATCGCTACTGGCAAAAGAGGTGAGAATCTAAAATCTCAAGAGAGTATTTAATTTTTTTAAAGTTTAATTGGCTTCATAAGCGTAATAACAACTTTGAAAAATTTGGCCTTTCTTCAATTTCTTATTGTCTTTAAGAGCAACTGCAATTGCCGTTAAGCCATAATATTCGGATTTTCTAAGTATCAACTTGGCGTTGAGAGACTCGGAAGAGGTGCATAAATCTCCATTTTCGACGCTCAATGAAGTAAATAAAGGAGCATATTTTAGAGGGGGAGAGTTGGTTCTATTGTAGAAATTGAGAATCTCTTCTTTAGACCAGCCGTTAAAATAATTTGAGTCTGCTTTCCCCGGAAACGCAATCACCCCCATTGGAATAGCTTTAAGCTCGTTGGATTCTGGTTTCATTTTAAACAAGACAGCTGGGGCTAAATAATTTGGATCATCATATCTAACGCATCTTCCGGTGGTGACCTCTTTGATATCCTCTAAGCGCGCGGGTTGAGAGTTTTTAAATTCATCTTTCAAGATTTCAAACTGAGTTGGATTTGCAAATGCTGCAGAAGAGATCGAGAGAGCAAAGAAGGCCATTAAGAAATAGAATTTCTTCATATTGAGTTCCTTTAGATGTTTTTGAAATCTAGCTTTTTATTAAAAGACAATTATTAATTGCCATTGCCGACGGTCATTCCGTTAACAGGACCAGTTCCATCAGTTACGTTAGGTTCAATAGCTCCACCTTGGGTCATAATGAAAGAGCAAGCAATAATATGTTTTTCGACGAGGTCGTGACCGACGCGAACTTTTTCTTTTCCTTTAGAATAACAACTAATGTTTTGTCCACGAACAAATTTTTCGTGAGCGCCGTTGCCATCTTGGATTCCTCCATTGTTCATAAGGTACATGTGCATTTGCTCGGCAGGAATACCTGTAATTTCTGCGGAGACATAATAAGCGTAGCGACCAAGATCTATTTCGATGGTTCCTTGCTGTTGTGCGAAGGCAGTTGCAGTGAATAGCAATGATAACAAAATAAGTGATTTCATAATTCTCCTCGATAATGATTCGTTAAATTCATGAACTGTATAAGCTACTCTCCCCACGCAGTGCCACTGGAAATAATTCAAAACTCTTGTTTATTATAACTTTTGGTTATAATTCTGCGGCTAGACGAGGGGTATTCAATGCACTTAAGGTCTATCTTCCAATTTGATGACTACAGAAGCTATTTAGAGCACTTTTACGAGGTTAAGAAGGCCGGGGTGTCTGGTTATAGCTATAGAGAGTTTGCTGAGGCCGCAGATCTGGGATCAGCTAATTACCTCAAATTGATCATCTCAGGGGCTAAAAATCTCACGATTGCTAATATTCACCAGTTTGCTAAGGCTCTGACTCTGACGGGGACCGAGTATGAATACTTTGAAGCTCTCGTTTTAAAGAATCAGTCTAAGGGCGAGCGCGAGTCTGAATACTATCATCAAAAACTAGTTCAGTTAAAAAAGAACAAGCCCAAATCTAAATCGACGGGCTCCATGCGGGATTTGATCTCTGAATGGTATTATCCAGCGCTTCTGATTTCATTGGACGGTGTTGCGGTTAAAGAGATTTCTCATTTTCAATCGCAAATGGCCAAGCGCTTAGGAATTTTAGAATCTAAAGTTGAATCGGCTATTCAAATTTTCACCAAGTCCGAAGTTGTTGAGATCGTAGACGGGGCTTATCATCTGGAAGCCAGACACTTATACGCCTTAGATAGTAAATCTCGCGAGATGGCTCATAAGAAATTTTTGGGTTCTCAGTTGCAGCTCTCGCAAAAATTCCTGCAAGAGAAATATGATAAGGGTGCCAAATTTCACTGTCACACGATTAAAATAAAAAAAGAATCTATTGATATACTGAATGAGAAATTTAAAGAGTATCTCAGTGAGGTCACTGCTTTATCTGATGAGCTCGTGGGTGATGATCTTATTCAGATCAACGCCCAGATTTTCTCGATTTAGTATGGGCAGCTTGTTTTGCAAGTTTGGTGACGGCTGCGCAATCCTAGGCGCGCAAGCCATTTTGAACATAAGTGAGTTCCACGGGATCGGCTGGAAGCGGGCAATCGATTGCATGGCGTTGGCAAAACTCCGTGGGGTCGAACATGTGAGCATGGAAGCAATTGCAACGGAGCTTGGGATGGGTCGTTCTGCGATAATTAGCCATCTCGGACTGATTTGACAGAAACCAAATCTCATCACTGGTGGTTGACTGCGACAATTGGTTCTACGATAACACCGCAGGCCTATTGCTTCTTCGCCGGAATCGTAAGCTGTTTTTCGGTCTGCAGTTTAGGGCATTGCTTGTAAAACTGCTTGATTCGCAAATCGGTCAACTTTGCATCAGCCCAGGAGATCAACAGAAGACGTTCCATGCGCCGAAACAAAAACAGTCCTCTTTCTTGGCTAACGAAAATTTCATCTTTTGGGGAGCGAGTTTCACACGGGATGTACTTTTCAAATGAAATTTCGCTGAATTTGTTTTTGAGCGCGTATTCAAAATCAGATTCCTTAGCCTGAGAAGATACCCACCATGCCTTTCCTGCGACGCGCTGAGATTGCGGATCTAGGGCAAACATTGCGACTGGAGAGCTGTTCTCATCTGAGTACTGAAGGATGGGGTATTCAACAGTTTGAAAGCGTTCGATGTTTGCAGTGGAATTTCCCCAGATCTGAATGACGTTGCTTGCCGGATCTCCAATTTCCACCGATTCAAATTTTCCCATCTTTGACTGGTTTTGACCGATCTTGCTCGGGCTGGCGCAGCTCGATACTGATCCAACCAAAAATATGAATAGTGAGAAGCTAACGAGAGTTTTCATTTGCAACCTTTCTCTAATTTTAGGCGCGAGCCCAGGTTCTTCTCGATCCAGGAGAAAATTTTGGGAGATTTTTTCTTTAGTAAGGCCGGCTCAAACAAAAAGTATTCAACGTTATTTGCGAAGTCTTCCTCAGTTGACTGACGGCCATCCGTTTCTACGAAACCACCTGGCCTTGGTTCTGCATCAGTTGCGGCACCCCATCCATTATCTTTCGAGTAACCCTTAATCTCTTTAGCCCACTCATTACGGATAATATGATGAACAATTTCATGGGCGATGATTCGATCTAAGTTTTCTCCATCGGAGAATGCGCGCGGAAAAAGAATGAGGTACTCGTCAGAGCTGGATGCCACATTTGATGGATTAAAAATGTCGAATGGAGCAGTCGTAGTTACGATTCCCTTAAGTGATCGCGGACGAAAACTCTTCGGCATTTTGGACAACACTTTTCTTATGCGAGAAGCCTGGTCCTCCGACAGTTTCTTCAGGGGTATGGATTCTGATGTTAGTGCGCGATCCCAGTACGGCTCCAGAATGCATTTTGGAATCTGCGGCTTGCAAAACTTAGGGCATTGAATCGGACAATCAAAAGTCCCCATATCAACCTTAGAAGATGCGCATTCGAGTTCGCAGTCAGTACTGTCGGAGTTAATTTTTGTACGATTAAACCAGTCTCGACAGGGTTCGTTTGCACGAGCCGGCAACGATAAAAAATAAACTGCAAGGAGGCCAACTATCAGTCGTAAGTTAATATTCGAAAGTATTGAGACTGGCATCACTTTACCAGTCCTTTATGGATAGTTTTAAGCCAAGCAATAATTTCTATTTTCAACTCGCGGCTAAAAGCGATGAGCTCCTTTGCTTCCTCTTCGCTAATATTGCCGGCAAAGTCGTATTCTGTTTCATTTCTTTTTTTGCGACAGGCATCAAGGTAATCCGCATCAGTTTCGTGCTTCCGGCCAAGGATTAGAGGTAAGGATTGAAGCGTACGATAGTGAGCAAGATTTTTTTCAGCTCTATAGCCAGACGCGTGGAGTGCAATAGTACAAAGCTTGAGAGCAGCATTATAAGCAATTCCGAATCTCCAATCGTCAGATATTCCGTTTGCGGATGCATCTTTGATATCACGCTCGACGATTTTGAGAAGATTGGAGATTTCCTCTTTTGTACTTTTATGGGGCCGAAGCCATCCGTTCTTAGCCCAGTTAGATAAGCTCATCTTCTGTTCCTACTAAGAATACTTTATCAGCACGCACGACGCTTTTAATGAAATGATCTTTCTTTTTAAGCTTTTCTCTCCAAGACTTCTTCGAATAAACATGCGGATTGATTTCTCGCTCTATTAGCTCTGTAAGTTTTTTGAATTGCGAAGAAAGCGTTCTTAGGCCGACATTTCCAATGACGATGAGATCGATGTCGCTGTGCCCCTTCTCTTTTCCTTCAGCGAAAGAGCCGAACAGGAATGCGCATTCGATCTCTGTGATTTCACTGAGTACTTCTTTAATTTTTTCAATGGCTCCAGAGGTCTTCTCAACCAGACCACAAATTTCGCTGTAGAGTGGGTGATCGGAATTGGCGGTGTAGTACAGCCGATTTCCGTCACGCTCTGCTTTGACGAGATCCAATTTTTTTAGATTGCCAATTTCCCGTTGTATCGTGCCAATAGAAAGACCTGATTTTCTTTGAATATCTCGCAGGTGAATTGACGACTTGCGCCCACTAAACAAAAGTCGAAAGATTTCTGCTCTGACTTGGCTTGATAGAATCTGGGAAAGCACATTCATATGTATGTTAATAGCATACGATTGTATGCGTACGGAATACAATTTAAGCGCATTTAAAAAAGAATTGGAGGCGTTCGACAAAGGTCGTGCGTCTTCATTTGCATAGGATTGACCCCGGGCAGAGTTGCACTGCCGACCTACAGTTTAGGAAACCGTTGCTCTATCTGTCTGAGCTACGGGGTCAGACGTAGGCAGAAATTGCTACCTTTTCGCGATTTAGGCAAGACGTTCTATAATACCTACGCATGTAAGAAGTCTATGGCGCTGGTCATCTTTCATAGTCCACATGCTTTAGTTGTGAGCCTTTAAGGGGCATGGGAAAAGCTCCTATCTAAACGGGGGTTCTTCGAGTGTCTAAAACTCAGCCAAAAGCTAATAGCTATCGCCATCAACTTCGCTCAACTTTGTACGTCTTCCTGATTTTAGCACTAGTGATCTTCTCAATCGAAGCGATGGCGGCTGAAACAGCGTCGATTCTTCCAAAAAAAGTTTCTCGTTTTAGAATCGTCGGAATTCAAACATCAGCAGTCAGCGACAAATTAAATTCAAGCGGAAGACTTGAGCCAATTGCCGGCGGATTAAATCGCACTGTCACCGCAAAAGACATGGCAGCGGGCAACCCGCAAATCCAACAACTCCTCGCGGGAGTTCAGCAAGCCGAACAGCTTTATCCGAACTCAAATTATTCATCGAATTTGGTAACTGCCAACATGTATACAGATTTTCAACTCAAAGCGACTCAAGTTATGCCATCTTTTGAGTATGGAGTTTCTGAGAAATGGAACGTTGGAATTAGAATTCCAATAGTAAGCCGAAGTGTTCAAGCTTCGTTCCGCGCATCGGCAACCAACAATGCATCGGTTGCCGCAAAGAATTTAAAGAACACTCCGCAAGCAAAACCTTTGATCGATGGATTAAATCAACTGGCCGCAGTTCCTTTCGACACAGGATATTTCACTAATGAACTATTTCTTAAAAAGGGCTACGAAGCTCCGCGCGATTTTAATAACACCGCTCTCGGTGATATCGAGGTAGGTGCGAAGTATCGCATTGCTAAGTCAGACCGAATGACGAGCTCGCTTCAGACTGGCCTTAGAATTCCAACAGGCAAACGACCTTCTCGCACAAATATTTTTGACGCGGGAACAGGAAACGGGACTTGGGCAACGGGCGCATACTTATTTAACGACTTCTATCCAACATCTCGCTGGACACTCGGAACAGCTTTTAAAACAATTTATAATCTTCCGGATCGATTTCAAGCGGCAGTTCCAAAAGACGCTAATGATGCTTTGCCAAGTAATCTTCCGCAAGACGGGCAAGTGCAAAACGTTGGTCGAACATCTGGTATCGAGTACAACGGAGAGATTTCATCGACAGTGAAGCTTTTCAACAATTCAGTGACACCTTGGGTGGCCTATCAGTGGTTTCAACATGGTATCGATAAGTACAGTGGCCCAGGAAATCTTTATTACAGCGGCTTAGAAGACGGTACCGATTATACTCGTCATGCTGTTGAATTTGGTGCGGGCTATTCAACTGTACCGGCCTTCGCCGCAAAAAAGGCAAAGATCCCTTACACAATCGAAGCGCTTTACAATCGAACATTCGCGGGCCGAAACGCATCATACGTCTCTTATGTGCGCCTCGACCTCATCAGCTATTTCTAAGGAATGAATATGAAAATACTTTTAATTACACTTTCGTCATTAGCTGTTTTTGCTTGTTCGCCCGCACGCGAAGAAACAAAGCAGCGTACGTTTATTGAGCCGATACTGACAGTCAACGAAAAGCTCGCTCAGCCTTATCAGACTCCCTTGAAAAATGAAAACTTGAGCGCATCGGTACGAATCAGTGCTCTTGCTCAGCAAGAATCTGAAAAGAGATTTCAGTTTCTGCACGCTTTTGAAAGTCGCAATGATAAATTAGTTGGCCGAGTTGAAGTTGTGAATAATCCGTTCATACAGTTCGCTCTAAGCTCTGAGCGTTTTCGGCGGGACGATCCAAAAACATTTATTAAGCAGGTCGAAGAGGCGCATAAAAAAGGTGAGATCAGCGGCCTTCAGTGGGCTGCGTTCGTTACAGCACGTGAGATTTATCAAACTACGGGTTCAACTTGGGGATTAAACAAGTTTCAAACGAAAGCCATTAATCAAAAAGTTGCAGCAACATTCCCTGGTGCATTGGGTGGAGTGAATGAGCTCGAAAAATCTCTTCCGTATTTGTTGATCAGAAAATTTGATGGAGCCATTGATCCGGCAAACTCAGAAATTCAGAAGATATTGGCTTCATCACTTCCGATTTTGACGAAGGACTTTCACAATGACATGCGCGAATCGCTTGGCGCTGCGATTCATAATTACCCACTTCAGCAAAACCTTGCTGAGACTGAGCGAGCAGCTTCATTTGTTCTTTTTCAGCGACTGTTCTCGCAACTTTTAGTTCTCAAGGGACACACAGCTGCTAAATTTTCGGTGAAAAGCGGGGCCTCTTCAATTCCGCTTCTTACTGATGAAAAAGTGGCATTTGATTCCCAAGTACGCGTTGGCTACTTCATGGATCCAAAGACCGGAAAGAACGTTGCTCTCTCTTCAGACGATATCGCAAACTATGATCCAATGAAGAGACCCTTACTTTTAGCATCAAATGCTAAGTCGGGAAGTGCTCTGGCAAGTTTGGATATTGAGTTGAAAGTGACAAGTGCAACGGCTCTTGCGTTCGAAGCTTCTTCTCCGGCTGCCTACTTTGTGAGTGGCCCAGAAAATTATATCTTTGGCGATATCACTCAAATCAATCGCGCAGTTGTTCCCGCTGAAACACACTCTCTCGCTTTTGGTCTCACAGTGATGAACCTTAAGAACATTAGTGGTCGTCATATTGCGATCGTAAATGCCGAAGGCAAAGACATTTCAGTTGCTGGCGGCACGCCTGCTGGAATGGCTTTGTTCGAAGAACAGAGCGGTCAAAAACTTGTAAAGCTTGAGAATGTTTTAAAGCTGATCGAACTCAATCTTCAGTTTGATGTAGCTCTCGAGCAAATCATAAAAAAATATGAGAAGAATCCGACCGAATTAAAAGCAATGCACTCTCTCTACATGGAGCCAGCAATCATATTAGGAATGCGAGATCTTCGAGCGAAGCTAAGTGAGATGCGTTTTCCATTGTACCTACTAACTATGCGCATGGTTCTTAATGATCGCGAAACTCTTGGTTGGGATCGGCACAAAGGGTTTTCGCGACCAGTAAATGGAGCGATCTTAGTCGAACGAAAGCAACGAGTGGGCAAAGTACTCGTCGATCTAGGAAGCTATTTAGATCAGCCGTTGATTATTGCAATCGGAAATAAGTTACAGTTGGGCGAGCGATTATAAACCAGTTTCAACTCGGTCATTGACTGACTCTGAGTTGTCTTCGATGCGAAGGTCGTAAAGATCTACCTTCGTTTGGTAAGAAGTTCGATTGAAGGCATGCTGAGTGTCTTTGGTGTGGTCTAAAAGGCCGAAAAATGTAACTAAAACGAACGCCAACAAGATTAGCTCCCAAAGTGCTAAGTGATTGAATCCTCGTCGTAAGTTCTCAACATTTCTGTCGTTTTCCATCGAAGCGCCTCATTGGCCGAAGATATTTCGGCCTTCATATCGCAAAGTAGTATCAAGATCCGTTCCACATCTCATGCGACTCAGAGCTGTTTGGGCCGCAATTTTCGTCACAATTCTAGAGCCTTAGTCAGCCATCAAAGTGCCGCCTCGAGTTTAAAGTGCCTCCAGCCATTAAGAAAAGGGCACTAGTTTTGCTGATGTAATCGATCGGATAGTTCCGTCGTTAACCGGAGGGTCAGATGAAATTCAATGCGAACGTGTTTTTAACTGCGGCTTTAGTAGCAACGGCAACGGCAATGGTGGCATGTGCCCCGGCAAAACGCGGAGCAAAATTTGACGATCGCTCAGGTTCGCGAAGTGGGGGAACTGAAGCTGAAAAAGCTTTCGGTAAAACTCGTATCAACACTCCTGAGAACAATCTGTTCCGAGACCAAATTATTTCTATTGAAGCTCAAATTGAAGAAGCTACTGACGAAGATGAGAGCAAAGAGAAGCTCGAAACGTTAGAAGCTGAGTACAAAGCAAAAGGTGTCTCGGGACTTGAGCCTGTAACGGCAAAAGTAAAATCTGATACTGATGATTTGGTTGGAGTAAAGGGTAGACAGTCAGAGTCAAACGAGCGTGCGAAATATGTGATGAGCATTCACGTGAACATCGCTGACATTGGCGTGCTTGATTTTGTTGGCGTTGAAGAAACTTTCGGAGATGCAAAGGCACTTCAAACTCTTACGCTTTTGCAAGAAGACTGCAGAAAAAAGCATGACGACCTTCGAGTTCGCGCAATCTGCGGAGATAAAAACTGCTCAAAACTTTTAGTTCAAATAGTAAAGAAAGCTGAAGTGGGCAATCAGCACTTGGTGCTTGAAGAGGTTCTTGTAAAAGCACCACAACAAGCAACAGAGTCAGAAAAAAGTGAAGACTTTAAATTAACAGTCTTCACAGCGCTTGATCGAACTGAAGAGCTGCTTGCGAAGAAAATTAACATCGTGAATGAAATGGCAACTTGCAAGGCACCTAAAGCAACTGAAGAAGAAGCAAAAGAAGTAGAAGTTAAAGTTAAGGCCGAAGAGTCTGAAGCTGATCCGATTGCTTTATTAGGCGAATAGTCAAGAGGCGCGCTGAGGATGCTTTTTCTGATGCAGCCTCTGCGTTTTTCGAAACGAATCTAAACTAAAATGTCCGTAAGTACGCTTGCGGAGCATCTCTAAAACTTCATCTTTCAAATCAGTTTCAATTGATTCAACAAAGCTAGTAGGAATTGATCCGCGCGGTCCGATCCGTCCTAAGTAATCACGAGCTACGCGAGTTACGAAGTCTTCGGTGGTCTCTTCTTCAATCAAAGCATTCATTAAGTGCTGTTCGAAGATAGAGTAAAGTGGATCAAAATTAGAGCGCATATTCTTCTATCGGAAAACTCTGACAATTTCGCGAGCTTCCGACGCAATCGAACTTTATTTTTGGACCCTTGGCTCGTAGGATCAAAAGATCATGAAGTCGCTCGATCTCACCGAAGTTCATCAAATTGTCATCGACCTTCAAACCTTGGTCGGGTCACAATTGCAGGAAGTCTTTCAGTCAGGCGCTAATGTTGCCCTAGGCTTCTATCATGAACGTGCCGTCTCTTGGCTTTGGTTCGATCTCAACGCAGTTTCGCCAGTGGTTGTGCGGCTAGATCAACTGCCTCGCCAGTTCAAAAAAGAGATCAAGCCGCTCACTTTATTCGTTCGATCGCACTTCATTGGCTCCAGACTAAAGGCAGTCAGCACATCGCCAGAGCTGGGTCGAGTCTTCGAGCTCCATTTTACTACGGGAGTTTTGCAGGCAAGAGTTTTTCCGAGGGGCCAAAATTTTATTGCGACGGCCGGTGAAAAATCAGTGAGTCTGCAGAAATTAAAAGAGCTTCAGCCAAACACTCCCAACGAAACTCAAATTGATGAGCGTGCTCCACGCGCCTGGCATGACATTGAAGTTGAGTGGAAGAAAATTAATCGGCTCGACGGATCTAAAAGTACAGATAGCAAAACTGACGGCGATGCCATTGCACAGGCTGAGCGTCAATTTAAAAAAGATCTCGAGAAAAAAGAAAAAGCCCTCGGAAGAATGAAAGAAGATCTTTCGAGTAAACAGAACCCGATCTTTCGTGAAGCGGGCGAATATCTGAAATCGATTTCACCAAAAGATTTTCCTTATGAAGTTCCGAAGCACCTCTCGGAAGTCATAAATTTAAATGAATCACATGCAAAAAATATTGAAGCGCTTTTCAAAAGGGCAAAAGACAACGAGAGAAAACTTACAGGTTCTCGAGAGCGAATTCAGAAACTTGAGACCGAAATCAATGATCTGAGGCTTAAGGGTCCGGGTGGCGCGAGAAAAAAACAAACTCAACAGTCGGGCGCTAAAAAGAAGACTTTACTTGAGGCGGCTTCTGCACGCGGACGAAAATTTCAAGCGGCCGAAGATCTTGAAGTCTACATTGGGAAGTCGGGCGCCGATAACTTAGCACTTTTAAGAAAGGCGCAGCCTTTTGATTACTGGCTTCATTTGCGAGATTACCCTGGCAGTCATGCCATCATTCGTCGCACGAGAAATCGACAAGTCACTGATCAAGAGCTTCAGCTTGCCGGAAAGTGGGTCGTTGAGCAGTCGCTTCACAAAACTCCCGAGCAACTCTCAGATCAAAAATTTGATGTACTTCTCGTGGAGTGTCGGTTTGTTCGACCAATTAAGGGCGATAAGCTTGGCCGAGTGAATTACTCAAATGACCGTGTCTTCGTTGTGCGCTTCTAATCTACTCATGCCTCGACATTGGTCGGGTTCGGCCAATGAACACCCGCAAAGGTGTGCCTTGACTACATCGAGAATCAGCATAGGATTTTGATGTTATCCGTATCATTTCCATAACTTGCATTACTGGACTGGTTCCAAGTTCGACTCTCTTAAGATGGAGGTCCACAGATGATAGAAGTACGTCAATTAACGAAGTCTTACGGTGATCGTAAAGCCGTCGACAACATTAGTTTCACTGTTAACAAAGGTGAAGTTGTCGGATTTCTTGGGCCAAATGGTGCCGGCAAAACGACAACGATGAAAATCATCACAGGATTTATGGCTGCAACTCAAGGCTCAGTTTCAGTTGCGGGTTTTGATGTATTTGAAGATCCAATAGAAGTAAAAAAACGAATCGGGTATTTGCCAGAAACTCCGCCTGTCTATGGTGACATGCGTGTCGAAGAATTTTTGACCTTCGTTGCAAAACTTAAAGGTGTTGATTCAAATAAAATTCGCTCGCAAGTCGACATGTCGATTCAAAAAACTGATTTGGGTTCGGTACGAAAGCGATTAATTCAAAATTTGTCTAAAGGCTATCGACAACGAGTGGGGATTGCTCAGGCACTTGTCTCTAGCCCCGAAGTTCTCATTCTTGATGAGCCGACAGTTGGACTTGACCCTAGACAGGTCGCCGAGATTCGCGATGTCATCAAAGAACTCGCAGGACATCATACCGTTGTGCTTTCAACTCACATCTTGCCTGAAGTGCAAGCGACATGTCAGAGAATCATTATCATCAACAAAGGGATCATTGTTGCTGAGGACACTCTCGAAGGAATTTCTAAGCGGACGACTCAAGCGTCAAAAGTGATTGTTCGGGTCACGACCTCATCTGAAGCGTTACTCACGGCAATCAGAAATATTCCTGGTGTTTCGCGAGTGAACAAAGACGGCAGCTTTATTTTTGTCGAGACTCCAAATGCCGATGCAGTTTCACAACAAATCGCTTCAGTAGTGATCAGCCAGGGTGCTGGACTTCTCGAAATTAGAACTGAAAGTGCAAATCTCGAAGAAGTTTTCATTAAACTAACTTCTAAAGAAGAGCAGCAAGGAAAGAGAGTTTAAGATGAAAGGTATCTGGACAATTGCGATGAAAGATATCCGCAGCCTTTTTGTAAGCCCGCTTTTTTATTTGGTCGCCGGCGTCTGCACTTTGTTTTGGTCAATCTTCTTTTCTCTAAGCCTTCAAGAGTTCGCTGAAAGTTCGCAGATGATGATGAGTCAGATGGGCGGTGAAGGCGCAAGTATCAATTACGTAGTTTTTGCTCGTCACATTTCTCTTGTTAACTTTGTGATGATTCTTGCAGTCGCAGCATTCACAATGCGTTTGTTTGCAGAAGAAAAACGTCAACGAACTTTCGATTTACTACTCACTAGCCCGATCACAGCAACACAAATAACTGCCGGTAAGTTTTTTGGCGGAGTCGTCGTTTCTTGGGCACTAGTCCTTCTCTCGGCAATTTATCCGGTCGTGACTGCACTGATCGTAAAAAGCGCTATGCTTCCGATCGTCGCAGCTTATCTTGGCCTCATGCTTGTCGTGGCTTGTTACGTGGGTGTGGGAATCTTTGCATCCTCTCTGACTGAGAGTTCATTTCTTGCAGTTATCATGGCGTTACTCGGAAATATTCTCCTTTGGTTTATGGGTTCATTTCTCGAAAGCGGCGAGGGACCATTTTGGCAAGCTGTTCATGCACAGCTGGCACTTGGAAACCATTTCGTAAATTTCTTACGAGGCGGAGTTCAACTGGCGAGCCTTGGTTATTTTCTCACTGTTATTGGACTACTTGTATTCGTCACTCAACGCGTAGTTGAGAGTAATCGCTGGAGGTAAGTTATGAGTCGAATGGGAAAAGCCTGCTTATTACTGGCGTGTCTGTTTTTGATTGCAACGGGAGTCGCACGAATTGTGCTCGAAGTTTTTCATCCGAGTCTGTTCGTGCCGCTGACCTTGGGGTTGATCTTTTTGGCCGGAGCTGTTGTAAAGGACAATCGCCTCTACAAAGAATTCTTCTCGATGAGAACAACTAAAAACGGCATTGCTATGGGCTGGTTGATAGTTCTAGGTTTCGTTGTATTTGCGTGTGTTAACTTTTTAGCGGTCCGATATAACAAGACTTGGGATTGGAGTGCTGAAGGATTTAACTCTCTTTCGGAACAATCAATTAAAGTCGTAAAAAATCTAAAGTCTGAAGCAAAAGTCATTATGCTGAGCCGCCCTAATCAAGGCGAGCCAAGCCAAGAGGGTGAAGTAAAAAAAGAAGTTCAAGATTTAGTACGGCTTTACCAAAATCACACTGACAAACTAAACTTAGAAGTTCACAACGTACTTACTCGTCCCGATCTTGCGCAGAAATTTGAATTTAAGGCGGGTGCCTTCGGTCTTTTCGTTGAACATAACGAAAAGCATTTACGTGTGGAGCAAGCAAACGAAGAGTTTCTTACCAAAACTTTATTAAAGCTCACCAGAGACAAAAAGAAAGTCATTTATCTTCTTCAGGGGCATGCAGAGCGAGAACTCGAAGGCGAGAAACCAGAAACAATTTCTGAATTCAAAAAAGATCTCGAGACCACTTACGATGTGAGATCGCTGACCTTGTTCCAGCAAGGCAATCGGGTGCCAGACGATGCGGAAGTTGTAATTTTAATCGGTCCGGGCCAAGAGCTTCTACCTCCTGAGATGAAAGCATTAAGAGACTATGCATTTCGTGGCGGCCATTTTCTAATCGCTGCAGACCCGGGAGAAAGACACGGCATAGCCAAAGTGATGAAAATGTTTGGTGTCGAATATCAAAACGATTTCGTTTTAGATATGAGAGCGATGGTGCCTGGCGCTGGAAATGTTGCGGCTCTAGGCTCTGAGTACTCTATTGAAAATGAAATCACTAAGAGCATGAGTGGTAGCCCGAGTTTATTTTTACTCGCATCGTCGCTAAAACAAGCGCCTGATGCTTCAACTGACTGGAAGTTTGATAGTCTCGTTTCAACGAACGAGGCGACAGTTGCAACTGCGGAGTTAAAACAAAAACCTGAGATCACAAGTAAAGGTCCGCATATCCTTGCGATGTCGGTCACCGGAAAGCTTTCTGAACCAGAAGCAAAAGAATTCACGGCAATTCTTATTGGCGACAGCGATGTGTTCTCGAATCAGCTTTATCTTAAGTATGCCAACAGAGATCTTGCGATGAACTCGGCGGCCTCGTTAGCAAAAGACGAAGACATTATTTCGATTCGGCCTAAGCAGCCAAAAGGCACGACGTTGACGATTGCGCAAATGCCTGCGATTAAAATTCTCATTATTTCTTTGCTGATCTTACCTCTTTTACTTTTCTTAAGCAGCGGTGTGATTTGGTTTAGAAGGAGATCTGCTTAATGGCGCGCTCGAAAAAAGGGCTCAGTGGCTCCGTAATTTTCAGCATTCTCGTTGTAGCCCTAGCTGCTTACATTTTCTTTTTCGAATATCGAAAAGGCGAGAAAGACAAAGAGCATAAGGCAAGTGAGGCCAAAATTTTTTCAGGCCTTGATGTCTCTAAGATTCAAGGTTTGATCGTTTCTCCGAATTCAATGAACTCAAGCGCGGATATAAAAGTCGCGAAGCTTGGTGGTGTATGGCGAGTCACGGCTCCGCTGAATGACGTCGCTGACAAAGATGCCGTCGAAACTTTTATCAACACGCTCCTTGAAGAAACGACGCAAGACGGTCTTGGAGCTGACGCAGCTGACTCAAAAACTTATGGTCTTGATCAGCCAAAAGGGTCAGTGACTCTAACCACGCTTACGGGCGATGACATTCAAATACGAATCGGCTCGATCAAAGCTTACGACGGAAGCTTGTACGCCACCGTCTCAAATAAACCCGGGACCTTCTTGGTTTCGAATGTTTGGAGCGCGTACGTCGATAAAAAGCCGAATGACTTTCGAAGCAGGAGAGTAAAGCGCGGAGTCTTCGAAGGGTGGGATCGAATCGTTACAAAGGTTTCGGGGAAGCAGCGCCTAGAGCTAAAAAAGGTCGACGGCGAATGGCAGTCAGTTCCTAAGTCCGAGATACCTATTCATCTTAACTTAGTTGAGGGGTTTATTTTTCAAATCGTGAATCTTGAGATTTTAGACTTCGTCTCAGAAATGAAAACCGATCTTTCGCGGCACGGACTAAGTTCACCCCAAGTTGAAACTCATCTGTCAGGAATAAAAGAAAATAAGCCCTACGATTTTAAGCTCATGCTTTCGCCGAAAGCTCCTGATGGTGAAAAGCAGCATGCAGCTGCGACTAGCACAGATTTAACCGGAGTTGTAAAAGTTTATTCAGCGATTATAAACGTCGCTCAGAAAACGCGCGAAGACTTCTTTGATCGGCGTTATCCATTTCAGTACGATCCGACGCAAGCGATGAAAGTTCGTATCTCAACTCCAGAACTCAAGTTAGTGACTGAAAAGAAAGACGGAAAGTGGTCGAAAGGCCCACAAGTTGAAGAGCTTGTGAAAGCTATTTCTCGCATGGAGGCTTCTGGTTACTTAAAAGAAAAGGGTAGAGGACTAGCGCCTCCGAAGAACAAGATCGAAGTCTTTAATGAGAAAGGCGAAGTTCTTATCAGTTTAGTTTGGGGAGATGAGTACCTGCCTCAAATCGATGATCCTGCCAATACAGGTTTGAAATTCAATTACGCAACTACAAGTAAAGTTCCAAAATACGTACTCTCTCTCAAGCAAGTACAGATCGAAGAACTTCCGCTGAAGTCATTGTTTGTCGCAGCTGCAAAGAAAGAAGCAACTCCATGAACGAAATTTACGAACGCTCACCGACACGAGTCGACTTGGCTGGCGGAACTTTAGATTGCTGGCCACTTTATTTATTCCTCGATAATCCAGTGACGGTGAATGTCGCGATCGATATTTTTACGCATTGCTGGCTCACTGAGCGCAATGACTCAAAAATCGTCTTAGAGAGCGATGACCTTAAAGTAAAAAAGGAATACCCAGATCTTCAGGCTGCGATCACCGACACGCAGCCAGAGTTTGAGTTGTACCGTGCACATTTAAAATTTTGGCATCCCACAAAGGGCCTTCATTTAAGAACGAAGTCTGAGTCGCCAATCGGTGGCGGTCTCGGCGGAAGCTCAAGTCTCTGTATCTCGATGTTAAAGGCATTCACTAAGTGGATGGGCGCCCAAATCGATCAATATGAAATGGTGAGAGTCGCCTCTCACATTGAAGCGCAGGTTTTACAAAAGCCGACGGGAACCCAAGATTATTTTCCTCCAATCTTTGGCGGCGTTTGCTTTATTGAATATGGAGTGCCGGGTCCGCGAATTACAAAAGGCGAATTTAATCACGAGGCATTTGAAGGCCGCTTCCTACTTGTCTACACGGGTAAGCAGCATCATTCGGGTATTAACAACTGGCAGGTTATCAAAAATTACCTCGATGGTGATCCAAAGCCCAAGGCTGCACTTCAGAAATTAGCCGTGGTTTCAAAGGATCTTCAAAAAGCTTGGATCGAACGAAGAATTGAAGATCTCCCAAAACTTTTTGACCGCGAATATGATGCAAGAACAGAGCTCTCAGAAGGTTTTTCGAGCCCTGAGATCAAGAAACTGAAGTCTTTAGCCACTTCAGTGGGTGCGTCAGCTAAGATTTGTGGCGCTGGCGGCGGCGGATGTGTTTTAATTTGGTGTCCCGACAAGCAAACAGAAAAGATGGCTAAACTCTGCGAAGAAAATAAGTTTACCGTTTTGAAAACCAAACCTTGGCAAGGATAAATGGCTGCTTCACCGAGACCACTTCAAATTTATAGATTTGCCGGAGTGTCTCTCGGTGGCGGTAAGACCGACAAAACCTCGATTGCAATTCTTGAGTACTATCCAGAACAAAAGAGAATTTTCTTAAGAACTCTTCGCGATAAGATCAAAGGCGACGCCGAAGTTTCTGCCGATGCTCGTATTCATGCCTTGTTCACCGAAGAAGAGCCAAACATTCATACGATTGCGTTCGACGTTCCCTTGCAAGTTCCTAAGTGTCTTCGCTGTGCTTTAAAATGCCCTGGCTATGAAGCTTGTAAAGAGCCCGAAATTAAATATCTTTGGGCACTCCATAAAAAGAAAACGGCAAAGAAAAAACCGGTTAAGCTTTTCACTCCCTACACCGAACGATGTGCAGAAGCTTTCATTGCGACTGACCTTGAAGAAATATTTCATCCGCAGCATGCCCTTGGCGCGAACTACGCGCCTCTCACTGCAAGAGCATTTTTCATTCGTCGTCGCCTCGGTAAAAAAATCGCAGCCGTCGAGGTGTATCCAAAGCTTTCGCTCTGGAGAATTGGCATTGATTTAAAAGTTCAAAAAACACATTTGCGAAATCACAAGCTAGCAGTCGGAGGGGATGAAGCACGCCTTGCAATCCTTAAAGCTCTTGCTGAGCGCGAAATCTGTTTCGTTTACCAGCAAGACACAAAGACTATGGTTGATAATGCGATGGCATTTGACGCCTTCATTTGTGCGCTCACTGCGTTTCTTAAGTTCCGAGGACAGTGCGAGAAGCCTCCCACCGGTTTTCCAAAGCAAGAGCCATGGATCGAATTCCCATTGAAAGCCATCAGCTGGTTCTAGGCGCGTGGGCCCTAAGAGGGGAGGGTGTCAAAAGAGTAGACACCCTGCCTTGAATAGATTTTAGCTAAGCCTCGATTTCTCAGGCACTTTAAGTGCATTAGATCTCTCGTATGAAAACAAAAGCTGCCTTCACATCATTATTAGGTCTCGCTGTTGCCACTTCTATCTTTGCCGGAAGCACCGCTCATGCTCAGATGCGGACTAACGTTGCTCCGAAAAAGACAACTGCGAAAAGCACTTTAAAAACGAACGTAGCAACGGTTAAACCAGCCGCAGAGAAAGCGTCGCCGTTTAGCCTCAATATTTCAGAAACTTATTACGGGTATGCGCAGAACGAAGGTAACTACCTCGAGAGTTGGCTAACTGCTGGCTACGCGTTCAGTGAAAGTGTGTCTTTATCATTAGAAACAGGCTTCGACGCTCACATGGAAAAACAAGAGAAGAATGCTGGTTACGATCTTGAAGCAAATTTAATGGTCAGAGGTTTGGAGATTGCAAAAGACTTTAAATTTTCGGCAGGTTTAATCGGTGCGATGGCTACTTCTCGTGCTTCTCGCGATAAAAATATGATCGGTCAGTATGGCGCGCGAGGGAACTTCAGTCTTAAAATCGGAGCTCTTTCATTCGGGCTTGATAACAACTTTTATCAAAATGCTTATAAGAGTGCGCCTATCGCGACTCCGGAAGCTGACCTCTTTGAGGGTAATGACGATAAACGATTCTATGGCAACGAATTCACTCGTGCGACAACAGTTCTATCTTCAGGTATTCCAGTTGGTCCGGTTACTTTGAAGAACGACGTACGTTATCGCCAGTCAACGCCTTACGAAGGTGAAGAAACTCGCTCGGTTCGTTACCGTACTCGAGTTTCTTACGGAATCATGGAGAACTTGTCTGCCACTGCCGGCGCATGGTGGTCTCAGAAGGTGACGGACCCAAAGCGTGCTCCATTCTTCAACGAAAAGAACCGCACATTGTTCCTAAGCCTCTCGCTCGACGTATAGTTCTGATGGCCTAAGGGCTTGCGCGAGGCGTTGTCTAAAAACTCAGACATCTTTGTCGTAGACACAGCGCCTCGACTCCATAAAATAGAGTCATGAAAATCCTGCTCCTTTCAATTTTCTCGATCACCCAGTTGTTCGCCGGAGCAGCGCTCGCCCAAATTTCTGAGCCGGGCCCGAAGGCGATCAATATTGAGCACCAACTCATTCGCCGACTTGCGGTTTTTCCCTTAAAAACAGACACCGATAAAGTTAAAGCTGTTGAAGAGGCCTGGTGGCAGACTCGCGAAGAGCTTTCGGGCACACGTCGATTCTTAGTCGCAAGCAAGCAGTTCATGGTGAAGAACGAGGCTTATCGCCCACGTTCAGTCCTAGAGCCTGCTGACGCAATTGTCCTAGGGCGCCTCCTCGATGCTCACGCTTTGATTACCGGAGAGCTTAATGGACGTACGCTCACTATGACTGTTTACGATGCCGCTAACGGTTTCGTTCTCTGGAGCAAAACTTCTGAGCTTAGAGCAACCACTGCCGCAAGTGACCAGCTTCCAACAGCGGCTAAGAAACTCATTGGTGACTTCATTGCATCTGTCCCTTACCAGGCGTTTCAGATAGTCGATCCACTTATCGGTCGAGCTACTTACAGCGATGGCTCACAAACACTTTCGCAAATTGACGTGGGTGTCGAAAGTGCTGCTCAAGTTGGTGATGCAGTTCAGTGGGTAAGAATTGGATACGAGTCAAATAAGCCGGTCTTTCAAGGTGGCGGAAAAATTTCTGCGATTGCCGAAGGAAGAGTAGTGAAAGTGTCTCAAGGTATCGCGACGGTTGAAATCACTCGAGCAGTTCGACGAGACTTGATCAAAGAATTCTCGCTTGTGCGTTTGCCTCGAGAGTTCGAGCGCCTGCAGGCTCAGTTCGCGATCAAAGACGATGAATTAAAGGCAACAACAGATCTTAAGCTGCTTTCACCTGAAGCAGCGCCAATGGAAACTGTCCGCAAAGAACGTAAACCATTACTCACAACCGGAAGTGTGCTTGCAAGTATTGCTGCCTTCCTCTTGCTGGCTTTTTGATGGGCGATAGGTAATGGCTGACTGGAAAACTCGAGCTCACATCTCAGGCGACGTCGTATTCTTTAAATACTCAGAAGCCGAAATCGAAAAAACTTTCGAAGAAGTCTTTGTCTGGGATCTCGATAAGACCTACCTCGACACTCACTTCGGCACGATTAAAGAAGTTTGGCGAACGGCAGTTGAAAAAGCCTTTCAAAAGCAAAATATTCCAGGCACAGCTTCATTGGTTAGAGCCATTAAAGAGTACTGGATCGAAGAGCGCGGCCGTTCTGCTTTTCCAATTTTCTTTATCACAGCTTCTCCTCCACAAATGGAAAACAAGATTCGCGAGAAGCTAGAGATCGATTCGATTTTACCACTGGGCGGATACTACAAAGACAACTTGAGAAATCTTAAGCCCGGACGTTTATCGCGTCTTACTCATCAGGTAGGCTTTAAACTTCAAGCGTTACTTCAACTTCGCTTGAGATTGCGTGATGACGTCAGGCAGATCCTTTGGGGTGATGATTCAGAGTCCGATGCGATCATTTACTCGCTTTACTCTGATATTTGCGCTCGCCGCTGGAATGAAAAAGATTTACTGAACATTCTCCGTGGTCTTCATGTGGTCGGCTCTCAAACCGAAACGATCTTGGACCTTCAAGACCAAATTACTCCGGGCGATCCAGTCGAAAAAATCTATATTAACTTAGCTACCGACACGGACTCTGAATATTACTTAAAGTTTGGCCGACGGACGATTCCAAGTACGAATTCATTCCAAACTGCGCTCGATCTATTTCAAGATCATCGGTTGAAAACAGAGCAAGTGATTCATGTCGCTCAAGACATGTTAATGAATTACGGCTTCACTCAAGACGAGCTTCAATCAAGCTTTGATAACTTGGTTCGCCGCCGAATTTTAAGCGACGAGAGCGTCGCCCGAATTTTGCCATCTCTTCAAGAGCAAAAACTTTTCCCCTCTGACTTCGCAACAACGATCGAGCCCGCAAAGGTCACTGATCGGGTAGGGAACAGAGTGTACGGCCTTTATGGCGTCACAGAGCCTTGGGTCCCTGACCACATCGACTACCTCCACGACTTCCGTTAATCGCCTGTTTCGCAAAAATTAATCGAGTTTTAAATAATTTAAAAATTCACTCGTGCTGTCAGATTGTGGGCGTTGAGATGCCTGTTCAAGAAGAATGTCTCGCAAATGAGATGCGCGAACGCGCTTAAAAAGTTCAAGTTTAAATTTCGCCGCGATGACTTTCGGGTTTCTCTCGCCTTTTTCAAAGGCGTGTCCCATCTCAATGATCATCTTCGATATTGCAGTTTCTAATCTAACGGTCTCATTCAGCAGCTGACTTTTTGGTAGCGCTCTCCAGGTGTTGCCATCAATCCACTGAACCTCTCGAGTATTTTTATCGACGACAAGTTGCGGATCTACCCCAGGCGTATACCCTCGCTCCAACGTTTGCCAAACTCTCGTGGCAAGTTCACTGACGAATGATTTTCCATTTTTTCCGTTAACCCATAAAAAATAAGGTATCGCATCTGCGTCTGCAATTTCTCTGAAGGTGTGAGTTTTTGCGACGCCCAAGGCAGCTTCCATCGCAACGTAGTAATAGCGATCGCCGGCAATCTTAACTATACCCACTTCTTCTATCTTCGGACCACCAGCTCTACCCATGTAGATAGTTGCTTGAACTTCGTTAAAAAAAGAATCGAAAGGAGTTTCGTGATTTGCAGCAGATTCTCTGTCTGTCGCACTAAGCAGTTTTAAAACAAGATTTTTTTCACCGGATTTGTAAAAGAATATGCCGTTGTTCTCACCGCCAGGATCAACATTTGCGGCACTCATGCGACGAACTCTTGTTCCATCAAAAGACAGTCCGATTAACTCTCGTTCTTTGATTTGGTTATTTAAAAACTCGCGGCTTATTCTATCTTTCGCGCCTAAAGCTTCAAAAAACGGGGAGGCGGCGGTCAATGAGCTTCGAGCGAATACTTGCGCGCAAGTGTTCGAATGAGCCGGCACGGCCCCTAGGCAGAATAGAATGGTAAATAGAAGTGCCTTCACCCTTCATAGAAACTGCAATTGCATAGCCAGTTGGTCTGCAATGTAGAGCAGGCTGAACGCTAGGCTAAGTGTCGAGCAAAATTCGCCCAGTCGATGTCAAATTCATAGACAAAGTTGACCTGTGCGGCTGTAAGAATCGCCTGTACAGAATCCTGACAGTGGCAGAGTGGTGTCGGATTTAATATCATCCGCCCAATCGTTAAAGGAGCCCTCGATGAAAGCTGTATTAATCTGCGTCGTTCTTTTGATCTCTGCTCAGTCTCAAGCAGCAAGTCTCGATGAAGTTAAGCAAGCGATCGCAAATGACATGGATAATATTTTGAGTGATACAGTGAACGAAGGCGATGGTTCAGCGTACGTTGCCGAAATTAACGGAAAGCCAGATGTCTCTTGCGTTGAGCGATTGTCAAAAAGCACACCCGGGAAAAAATGGTACTTCTGCAGTGTAGGATTTGATGTTCGTTTCTCTTCTGAATCAGAACTTGAAGGCCGCAGCTGCCGCCTCACGTACTCAGTTCTAAATGACGATCTTCGCAGTCTAACGGCTGATGACGATCAAGAAACTTCATGCATCGAAAATCTTGGATCTGAATAGATCATCTATTCAAAATCTAGGGGGAATTCGTCGACTCTGATCGGGTCGCCTCTAAAAGGCTTAAAGCGAGTGCGAGCGACGACTTCTGACAAGCAGCCAAGGAATAAACGATCGCTCACGTTTGATTTCCAAACGCGCGAGTCTTCAATGTTTCCGTTTGGCAAAATCATAAACGAGATAAGAACGTTCGCTTTAATTTTTTCGTTTTGAACTCTCTGAATGAGGCTTAAGTAACATTTCTTAAACTGGCCGAGTCGAATGCTTAAGACATTCAAAATTTCTTCTTGGGAAATAGTGATTCGATTTTCAGCCGAGATCGGCTCGCTTGGCAGTTCGTTTTCTGATTGATCAGTGATTTCACCTTGAGTCGGAACAACCAAACTTGAAACTGTTCCGCTTGCAATCACCTGAACGTTTGCTGAGATCTCTGAATCTTTCACTTCTTCTTGCGAAACAATTTGTCCCTGTCGGGCTACTTCAACAAAACTTAGGTCGCCGGTACCTTTCCATCGCATTCGACCGTCGAGTAGGGTCACCCGAGTTTTACCACTGGCGTTTTTCTCAAAAAGTATTCGGCTGCTTTCTGACAAATCAAATGCAGCTCCGCCTACAATTTCAAACGTGGCTTTTGCATCGGGCCCAGTTCGAGCGGTTTCAGTTGAGAAAATGCTGTCGTCGATTTTTGCTTCAATGAATTCGTCGGTGTTGGGTTTGCGAACTTGCACTTCGCCTTGCGCATCAACCCAGAATGCTAATTCTTCAGGAGAATAAGTCTTGCGCTTCGGTTGCGTGATCGCAAAGAAGGCGAGCAAAACTCCGACCAACACTAGCGCAAAAGAAATGAGAACCAATTTGCGCTGATGGAGTTTTGATTTCATGAAACTAAACTAGTTTTTTTGCGGAGGAGGAATCTCGGGAGCTGCTGCACCTGGAACATTAGGAGCTGCTGGCGCACCTTGCTGCTCAGCTGGAGCCGGCGCAGTTGTGTTATTAAGCGGTGGTGGATTCATGTCAGCGTCTAAAACCGAACCAACATTTGGGCGGCTCATGATCGTCATCACTAAACAGGTGATTCCAAACGCCATTGCTGAATAACGAGTAAGTCGAGTGAGGAAAGTTGCGCCACCTGTGCTGCCAAGAAGCGAATTCGATCCGCCGCCTCCGAACATTCCGCCTGCGCCTGCGTTTTTAGGATCTTGAAGTAGAACAAGACAGATCAACAAAATGGCGAAAATAATGTGGCAAACAGCAAGCAACGTCATCATAGCTGGGACAAACCTCCGAAATAGGAAGGCCGCAGTATAGGGTAACGCGATGCCGCAATCAATGACTTTAGGGAGTCTATTCAACAGAAGTAAGAAGATATGGCATTTATTGTTTTTGAAGGGCTCGATGGATCTGGAAAAAGTACGCTGATGCGTAACTTATCTGATCATCTCCGCTCCCAACAGAAGAACTTCATCATGACTCGCGAGCCGGGCGGTACTCCTCTCGCAGAAGAAATTCGAAATCTTCTGCTTCGGACCCAAGGGGAAGCACCCGTTGCCCGCACCGAAGTTCTACTTTACCAAGCATCTCGCGCCCAACACGTCGATAACGTCATTGAGCCGGCTTTAAAAGCAGGGCAGTGGGTTTTGTGCGACAGGTTTTACGCCAGCACGATCGCCTTTCAGTGTTTTGCTCGTGGCCTTGATCGCAGCGACATCGATTGGCTCAATAGCTATGCGACCAATAAGCGAGTTCCTCACCTGACAGTTTTGCTAGATCTTCCGGTGCAAGAAAGTCTCTCGCGGATTGAACAAAGAAATCTCAAGCTCGGCTCTGAATCTGACCGTATGGAAGCAGAGAAGCTGAGCTTTCATGAGTCGGTTCGCCAAGGGTATCTTGCGCAGGCAAAAGAACAGCCGCAAAGTTGGCTTGTGATGGATGCGAAATTGTCTCCGGGCGACTTGTTTGATCACTTGAAGTCAATTTTAGTTCAACGTCGATTGCTGGAGGGCTAGCGATGGCCCAAATCCTCGAATCAGTTATAGGTCATGAGCAGGTCATCGCAACACTTCAGCAGAGTGTCTTAAGTGAGCGGTTTCCGTCGACGTCGATCTACTCTGGCCCGTCAGGTGTCGGCAAAAAGTTAGTGGCACTTGGATTCGTGCAAACTCTGGCCTGTGAGATGCGAACTGTTGTTTCGGCTAAAGCTTGCGGTCTTTGCGGCCCTTGTCTGCGAATAGAAACGCGGCAAAGCGAAGCCCTACACGTTGTTGAACCTGCTGGCACTCAGATCAAAATTGAACAAGCCCATGAAGTTTTGCGTTTTTTGAATTTACAAAAGCTCGGTCGGGCACGTGCAGTGATAATTGATCAAGCGCACTTACTTAATCCTCAAGCTAGCAACGCTCTATTGAAATCGATTGAAGAGCCGGCGCCTGGCAATTACTTCTTTTTAATTACAGCAAATCCCTCGGCATTGCTGCCAACCATTCGCTCTCGATCACAAGTTTTCAGATTCGCTGCCTTACTAGGAAGCGATCTTAAAAAGATTGGAAAGTTCGACGACTGGGTCATTCGGTCAAGTCAGGGGAGTGTCGAAGTTGCTCGACAACTTTCAGATGAAAATGGCGGGGCCGCCGGGGATCGAATTGCGTCACTTCGAATTTTATCGCAGGCATTGAGTGGCACGGCTTCCATGAGCGACATGAAGGAATTAATTTCTGATAAGGTTTCAGCTCTTTTCTTGGTTCGATGCTGGATGACAGCACTTCGAGATTTCAGTTTCGCAAGAGCGGGACACACTGAGCAAATTATTAACTCTGACCAGCCTGAATTAATTGAGTGGGGAGCACGTTTTGCGCCTTCGCACATTGGTGAATTAGCCCAGGCCTTACTTCAAATTGAACGCGATATTCACGGCCAAGTTGATCGTCAGCTGAGCTTTGAAAACTTTTGGTATTTGCTAAAACGCCAGGCTGCTTCTACGGTGAATGCATAATGGGCTGGATCGACGTTCACACTCATCTCAACATGCTAGAAGTATCGCCTGAGCAGGCGCTTGCCGATTGCAAAGCTGCGGGAGTTGATGGCGTCATCACAATCGGAACTGAACCCAAAGATCATCCAGTTGTGCTCGAGCTCGCAAAAAAATATTACCCACAAGTCTACTGCACGTTAGGCGTTCATCCTCACGAAGCTGAGCTTTTCACTCCCGAAGTTGATAAATTTCTGATGGAGAATGCAGATCGACCTGAAGTCGTCGCGATTGGCGAAATTGGCCTCGATTACTATTACGACAACGCGCCTCGCGAAATTCAGAAGGCAGCTTTTCGCCGCCAGCTTGAGATTTCAATCGAGAAGTCTCTGCCAGTCGAAATTCACACGCGAGATGCCGAACAAGACACCGCCGATATTTTAGCGGAGTATGGTGGAAAGGTTCGCGGAATTTTGCACTGCTTTACCGGTACTCAGTGGTTGGCTGACCAGGCGCTGAGCCTAGGTTTAGACATTTCAATTTCGGGGGTCGCTACTTTTAAAAAAGCTGATGAACTTCGTGAGGTTGTCCGCCACGTCCCGATCGAGCGTTTGCACGTTGAGACCGATGCTCCCTTCTTGTCTCCGATGCCTCACCGCGGAAAAAAGAATGTGCCGGCGTACGTCGTACATACGGCCGAAGTCGTTGCGCAAATTAAGGGCGTCACAATGGATGAGCTCATGGCGCAGACTCGTATCAATGCTAAGCGAACCTTCCCAAAATTAAAGGTATGAAGGCAAGAAGCCAAGAAGCCAAGAAGCCATGAAGGCATGAAGGCATGATGGTCAAAGGCATGAAGTGTGATGGTCGAGTGCCATTTTGCCTTTCGACTTTAACCTTCTTGGCCCCATGGCTCCTTGCCTTCATGCCTTCTCATGGCTAGATTGTCTCTCTATCAAAAGGGAGTTTTCGAATGGCAAAGGTTCGAGTAGGCATTAACGGCTTCGGAAGAATTGGTCGCGTTCTTTTCAGACTTGGTTTCGACGAATTAGAAATCGTTGGCATTAACAACCTCGACAGTGCTGAAGGCTCAGCTCACTTACTCAAATACGACAGCACTCATGGAATTTTCCCGCACGATGTAAAAGCTGAGGGGCAATTCCTTTTCATCGATGGCAAAAAAATTCCGATGAGCGCAGAAAAAGATCCATCGAAGATTCCATGGAAAGCTTGGGGTTGCGACATCGTTCTAGAATGCACAGGCGCCTTTAAGAAAAAAGAAGAATTCATGAAACACGTTGAAGCCGGAGCGAAGCGCGTAATGGTTTCAGCACCCGCAGATGGCGTCGACATGACAGTCGTTTACGGTATTAACCATAAAACTTACGATCCATCGAAGCATCACGTAATTTCAAATGCGTCTTGCACAACGAACTGTTTAGCGCCGCTTGCAAAAACTCTTCATGAGTCATTCGGAATTGAACATGGGATGATGACAACGATTCACTCGTTCACAAACGATCAGCGTGTACTCGATGCTCCTCACAAAGACTTACGTCGCGCTCGTACAGCTTCTGAATCTATGATTCCAACAACGACCGGTGCTGCTGTTGCAGTAAGTGAAGTTTTGCCAGAGTTAAAAGGACGCCTTGATGGATTATCAATTCGCGTTCCGACGCCGAACGTAAGTTTGGTTGATTTTACATTCCACGCAAAAAAAGACCTAACCGTCGATGCAATCAATCAAACTTTGATCAAGGCGTCAGAGGGCGAATTGAAAAACGTGATGGGAGTTGAATCAGCGCCTCTCGTTAGCCGTGACTTCAACGGTAACCGACTTAGCTCAATCATCGATCTCGACAGCACGATGACTGTAGGCCCTCGTCTCGGCAAAGTTCTTTCTTGGTACGATAACGAAACAGGGTTCAGTTCTCGAATGATCGATCTAGCTAAGTTCATGGCAGGAAAAGGTTTATAATAAATGTCAGATTCCACAGTTGCCTCAACTCCGCCAGTCGCCTCGAAAGTTACTCCAGGACTCAGAGGTATTACGCGCATCGATCAGCTCGATCTTAAAGACAAGAAAGTCTTTATGCGCGTTGATTTCAACGTTCCGACTGAGGGTAGCGGGTCCAATATTAAAATTACTGACGATCGTCGAATCAGGTCCGCTCTTCCAAGTATTAAGTATGCTCTCGATAAAGGTGCTCGCTTGATTCTTGGTTCGCACTTTGGTCGACCGAAGAGCGCTGAAGATCGCGACAAATTCACGATGGAACCAATTGCCCTCAGGCTTGGCGAACTTCTCAATGCAGAAGTCATTCTTATTGATGAGCCGAACTCAGATGCGCCTAAAAATTTGTTACCATCTTTAAAACCAAACCAAGTTTTGCTTCTCGAAAATTTGAGATTTGATAAAGGCGAAGAGAAAAACTCTTCAGAACTTGCTGCTCAGATTTCGACTTACACTGATGTCTACATCAATGACGCTTTTGGAGCTTGTCACAGAGCCCATGCTTCAATCGATGCATTACCTCGTTTAGTTTCGAAAAAAGGAATTGGATTTCTAGTTGCTAAAGAAATCGAATTTCTCGATGCGCTCATGCATGCTCCAGAAAAGCCATACGTAGCAATTTTAGGCGGAGCAAAGGTCAGCGACAAAATTCCGGTCATCGAGAAAATGATGGAGCATGTTGATACCTTCGTTATTGGCGGAGCGATGTCGTACACGTTCTTGGCCGCCAAAGGTTTGCCAGTGGGTGATTCGCGCGTAGAGAAAGATCGAGTACCTTTTGCGGCCGAAATGATTAAACGTTGCGAAGCTCGTGGCAAAAAACTTTTGCTGCCTATCGATCACGTGATTGTTGAAAAATTTGAAAGCGACAAAGCCCAGACGACAAATGATGCGATCATTCCTTCAGGATTCATGGCTTTAGATATTGGGCCAAAAACTATCGAGCTCTATCGAAAAGAATTAAGCCGTTCAAAAACCGTGTTTTGGAATGGCCCGATGGGTGTGTTTGAACGTGAGGCTTTCTCAAAAGGTACTTTCGGAATCGCCAAAGTTCTTAGTGAGCTTGAAGGTGTTAAAACAATCGTTGGAGGTGGCGACTCCGCGGCAGCAGCTGAAGCTTCAGGGTACGCAGAAAAGTTTAGCCATATCTCAACTGGTGGCGGTGCAAGTCTCGAATATCTCCAAGGTGAAAAGCTTCCGGGTTTAGAAGTCCTTCGAAATCTTCGCCCAGGAATCACTCCGACTCTTGAGGGCAACGCAGTAAAAGGTAGAGAGTAATGCAATTCGTAGTCGCAGCAAATTGGAAGATGTACAAGTCTCCTCGAGAGGCCGTTGAGTATCTTAAAGGTTTTTTGCCAAAGGCAGAAAATTTACCTCAAGGTCGAAAAGTAATTTTCTTTGCTCCGGCAATTAATCTTTGGGTCGTTCAAGAATTACTTCGCAACACTCAAATCGGGTGGGGCGCACAGAATTGTTATTTCGCTGAAGAAGGTGCGTTCACTGGCGAAACTTCGCCAAAAGTTTTAAGCGAGATCGGCGCTCCATACACTTTAGTTGGTCACAGTGAGCGTCGCACTTTGTTTGGTGAAACCGATGATCACACTGCTAAAAAGGTTCAAGCACTCCACAAAGTAGGAATCACTCCTATGCTTTGTGTTGGCGAAACTTTGCAGGAGCGGGAAGCTAACAAAACTGACGAAGTCATACGTCGCCAACTTCGCACTGGCCTTTCACTTCGCGATTCTTCAAAAAATGTAATCATTGCTTACGAACCAGTTTGGGCAATCGGCACCGGTAAAGTGGCTTCGACTGCGCAAGCCGTTGAGGCGCACGTCGTGCTTCGCGATGAACTTCAAAAAATCGGTGGTGAGGATTTAGCCTCAAAAACGCCGATTCTCTACGGCGGCAGTGTAAAACCTGACAATGCGCCCGAGCTTGCGGCTCAAAACGAGATCAACGGCTTTCTCGTCGGCGGCGCCTCACTAAAAGTCGACTCCTTCCTCGAACTCACACTGGTAGCTGCTACCAGAGTGTAGCAATGGTGCGTTATTAATTGCCGTGTAAAGTCATTAGTCACTTCGGGGCGCTTAACCTGATTTTTTTGTGAATTCTCCGCGATCAACGTCGAGCCAAAAGACTCGATGACCGATAGGTCTAGTGATGAACAACAAAACCCCTCCTCCTCAATTTGTACGGCGTTGCCACCATTGTGGAGAGACTAATTTTAGGCCCCATTCGCTAGAAAAGAAGATTGCTTGCTCGGGCTGCAACCGAAGCCTTGCACCTTTCTATTTCTTTTCGGAGTTTGAAGTTCCAACTTGGAGTGATCTCGAAGATCAGCGGAGCGAGGTCGAATCACCTGTCTCAAGTCTTGATCTGATGACGGCAAAGTATGCACGTCCGCTTTATGGCTTCAGCGCAATTTGGCCAGTTGACGAGAGTTAAGCTTAAGTCGATATTCGCTCTATGAGTTCACACGAATTTAAAGCGATCACATTAGCCGACATCAAAGAAGCGCAAGCTAATATTCAAGGTTCAGTGAATCGCACTGAAGTTCAGAAAGCTCCCGAGGCTCTCTACAAAATCATTGGTGATAAAACGCAAGTCTTCTTAAAAATGGAGAACGAGCAACTCACTGGTAGTTTCAAAATTCGCGGCGCACTCAATAAAATGGGCTCAATGACTGACGAGCAAAAGCGAAAAGGTGTTGTCGCAAGTTCTGCTGGCAATCACGCGCAAGGCGTTGCACTAGGTGCAAAAAAGTTTGGAGCGAAAGCTCACATCGTGATGCCGGTCACTTCTCCAATTGTAAAAATAAATGCAACACGCAGCTATGGCGCCGAAGTCATTCTTCACGGAGACTTCTATGACGAAGCTTATACAAAAGCGCGAGAGCTTGAGCAAAGTGAAGGCTACGTTTTCGTTCATCCTTACGAAGATCCAAAAATTATTGCGGGTCAGGGAACAATTGGTCTTGAGCTACTTGAAGATATTAAAGATCTTGATTCGATTGTCATTCCAATCGGTGGCGGCGGCTTAATCAGCGGAATTGCGACAGCAGCAAAAGAATTAAATCCGAAAATCAAAATTTTCGGAGTCGTTTCAAACCAAGCTTCTGGCATGCGCCAGATGTTTAAAGGTATGACTCCACAACCTTATGCTCGTCGTATCGCGACGATTGCAGAAGGTATCGCTGTGAAAAATCCGAGCAAAGCGATGTACGACACTTACATCAAGCGACTGGTCGATGACGTCGTCGAAGTTGATGACGAAGAAATCGCGCAAGCGATCGTATTCCTTCTCGAAAAATCAAAAACTGTTACTGAAGGGTCGGGCGCAGCGGGCTTTGCGGCAGTCATGGCAAAGAAACTTGATCTCGGAAAAAAATCAGCTGTTCTGCTTTGTGGCGGCAATATTGATCTAAATATTATTTCGAAAGTCATTGAAACCGGCTTACGCCGCTCTCACAGACTCGCACGCATTTCGGTTGTCGTAGATGATCTTCCCGGGAATCTACATCGCCTAACTGGAGTGATGGCCGAAAACCGCGCCAACATTTTAGAAGTACACCACGACCGTGTTTCTCCAGAACTTGGTCTTCGCGAAACCCGCATCGATGTACTTGTAGAAACGTCGAGCGACGAACAAATCGCGGCCATCGAATTAGCCCTAAAAACCTTCGGCTACAAAGTTTTGCGAACATAACTGATCTTCGAATGTGCAACAGTTCCCGGGAACTGTTGCACATTAATCCCTGTCACTTTGAACCTCAGAGAGCCTCAATTGTTTTGGTTTTGAAATGCTGCAAGCCTGGTGCTGAGTTCATAGTTAAATTGCTTGATAATATTCACGCGGTGTTATGTGATTTCTGAGTAACGAAAAAAATTTCTTAAGGGAATCAAATGACAAAAATTATTTTGGCAATTTTATTTGTTTCGATAGTTGGAAAAAATGCCAGTGCTGCAGAATCCCCATTCTATGATGTCTCACTTTTATTTACAGATAGATCGTTTTCTGTAAGCGGATTTCCTCAAAGAATAAGTAGCTTTCGCGAATTAAGTTTATTCGCAGCAAGGCGACTAGGTGACTTCCATCAGGAATACTATTTTGTTGAGCCAAGCGGGAACCATAGAAAGCTCTTCTCGCAAATGATATATAACAGAGACGAAATTCAAAGAATCGAGATTTTCGGCGACAACGCACTAGTGGGAATGAATGATAGGATGTATGAGGCTCCCACCTATACAGTTCAAATTCCTAAAGACGGCAGCCAACTCAAGGATGGTTTAACTCCATCTGGGTCTTATGTTGACTATGGAAATCCAGATAGCTATTCGAGATGTAAGCCCCTAAACGCAATGAATCGATTTTCAAATGCATCTCTAAACGAAAGTAAAACAATCCTAAAACAATCTCTACTTTGCATAGTTAAGGAGGTTGTACAGGGAATTACTTATACGAAGATTGTCGCGCAGGACTTGGTACTTACAAATGTAAAAAGTTGGACGAGCTTGGCAGTAATTAAAAATATTCAATCATTACCGATATGGATAGACGATAGTAATCTAATTTTCATTCAGGATAATGTAATTAAAATTTTCCATTCGCAAAATTTAGAAAGTGAAAAGATATTCGATTTTGCATCCGTTTGCCCGAGTTCGAATTCATACGATCTTCAGGGATTCCAAAGAGAAAAAGGTGGCAAGCTTGTCGTTGTAGGACGTACCTCATGTGGTGATCATATTCTCCAATTTGACAGTGCGAATAAACTTCTCAGCAATGACTTTTTAGAATTGCCGAAGGAAAACGTTGTTTACTCAATGTGGTCAAACAATGAAAATGGATATCTCATTAAGAGAACGCTTTTCGATCCAAAGCCAAGAAAGCAAATATTAGATATCTTTGATTTAAAAAATCGGTCGATTGAAAAGTCGTACGAACTTAAGGTCCAAGGTAGAAATGAGTTTTTAAGTAGGGGGTATATGGTCTCTACGCGTTTGGATAAAAACTATGCACCAGTTGCCTTAGAAATAACAGACCTTGTAACTCAGACGGTGGCGCATGAATATAAACTTTGTGATGGAATAAGCTCAAGTAATCTTGATTACTTTTTTAAGCCATTGGCAGTAGATCCAAGCTATCCGAGCTCTTCGGTTTATGCAGCGGTCAACTTCACACCCTATTGTGACGGTGAATGGAAAGATATTTTAGTGATGGCACCTCAGCATTTCCGATAAGAAAATCCTGTAAAATAACCTTGTTTGCTGGCCAGCAGATGATCATGAAAACAAAGTAGCTGCGCGCGGACATCACCTGAATAATCAAATTGGAGCGCACTTCGTGCAGCTGCGCTACCGAAAGGTATGAACTACCTTTTAGTCTTCTTTAGGGGTGCCGTAGCCGCCGCCACCAGCCGAGCACCAACGAATGATGGTGCCGGCTGTTAACTGTTCAGTGCCGGCTTTGCCAAGGGGTTTTGGTTTTCCGCCTGGTGGAGTGATAACGATTTCTGCTTCGATGCCGTGTTCGCCACTGTCTGCGCCTTCTGGCTTTATCAATGCGCTTTGATCCCAGCGAAGTTCAGCGTCTGCAAGGAGCTCGATAGATTTTTTGTAACCAAGACCGCCTTTTAATTTACCGTTGCCTGATGAATTAAATCTTAAGCCCCAATCAACTACGCGTACTGGATAATCTCGCTCTAACTTCTCGGCTGAGACCACTTGAAACTCATCGTGGTTCCAAGCGTTCAATGCAGATTTTCCATCAGTCGTTGCGCTTGCGCCACGCCCGTTCGAAATTTGATCAAACAGATGTCTTCCGTCAGAGAAAATGAATTCGAGAGCTAGCGATGGGCCTGCTTGCTTAGCGGATTTGTATGAAGTGTTCCGAACTAAATGTTCAAACACCATATCTGCAATGACAAAAACACCTTCGCTGACTCCTTTTCGAGTCGGAGAAGGGTAGGCCGCATTCACACACGTTCGGGCAGGTGTGCGCACAGTGAACGCAGAAAGAACTCCTGAGTTAATCGGCCAATTCATTCCCGTCGCACGCATCGTCGCTGCCACACAGGCACCGAGGCTTGTTTGTTCGGTGAGTTGAACATTTCCCGTGCCTTCGCTGCCAGAGAAATCAAACTCGACAATTTGATCGTGAACACTCACTCGAAGTTTGAGTGTCGCACCAGACGAAAGCTTTCGCATGATACTGTGGGCACCTAACGGAAGTTGTCCCATGCGCCGGTGGGTAGCGGCAGAACATAAATCGAAATACTCCTGCAATGAAGCTTTAGAGAGCGGGCCTTTCGGCTGCGCAAGAATTTCTTGAAGCTGACTTCGAACTTTTTTAATTCGAGGTATGAGTTCATCAATTCGCGTTATCAAATCTTTTGGAGCTAAAGGATGCTGTTTAATTGCCTGCATCAAAGGAGTATTTAGCTGCGTTAGCGTGCCGAGAGGAGTTGGAGGAATTCGCACACCTTCTTCTTCGACAGACTTCTCGCCAATTCGACCTGCACATTGAAAGCCGATTGAAAGAAGAAGGTCAGCAGGTCCGCCAGTTTTACCAATGCCGACCACAAACGTGAGATCAGACAATTGACTCCCGCCAGAGAAGGGATCATTAACGATCGCAATCTCAGAGTCCTTTAGTTTCATGTATTTGTGTACGGTCTGTGCGACCGATGTAAGTGTCGCTACATCAGCCGGATTTCGCCATTTCACATGAACGGTTGAGCCATCAGCAGTATTAATTGCAGCGGCTTCGAACTCTTTTAAAAGTCCATACATTTGCGAATGAAAATATTGAGCGGGTGAACTAGCTAAGTGCCATCTCATTTTTTGGATCCTAATTCACACTTTAAAGTCGAATCAATTTGCTTAACATGTTTAATCACGAGTGGCGCAAGCGGCCCATCGACACGGATCATCTCATCACGCGAGAGACTCTTAAGTTCGGCAGCTAACGCTCCAACAAAAATTTTAAGCGTATCATTTGCAACTTTAGCGCCCTCCAAGCGAGTGGTGCCTTGCTGCGCTTTACTCATGATAACGAGCGCCTCTTCAATTCTCGAGCGTGAACGATCGAAGTTAGCTGTGACAAGGCCATCAATTTCTAGAGTTGGGTCATCAAGCAAAAACAAATCAAGTGCGGTTGGTCGAAGTGATTTTCCTAAAAGTAACGGGCCATTTCGCTGAAGTGCAGGCAAATGTTTAAACTCAGGTGTATCGAAGAATCCAGGCTCGACGACGTCGTTAGGTTGTGATTCGAGCAGCAAAGACCCGTTCTCAAGGCCCGCCAACCAAAAAATGTCGAGCCCCGCATAGAGAGTCGGTGTTTTCTGTTTCAATTCATCGATGAGTTTAAAAGTGAGAGTTGCCGACTTTGCAATTTCAGCTAGTTGCGATTCAAGATCCTCAACCAGATGTCGCCACTGAACTTGTTCAATCAATTCTGCCCAACGAACGTGTTCGCCGACTGCAGCCGACTCTGACGCGAAGGAATTAAAGCCTTGGTCGCGGAAAAATGTCAGAAGTGAATTCTGATTCTCGCGATTCAAATCAGAATTGATCGAAGCCACGACGACCTCGGTTATTTTCATGAGCTTTAGTTTTTCAGAAATGAGCGCTAGTTCTGCTGGTTCGACGTTTTTTAGAACTTCGCCCTTTGGGCCGATTCGTTCAGAAATTCCAAAAATCAAGTCGTTCGAAAGAGGTAAATTCTTTTGTTCGAAGGTCTGGGCCAGCATTCCCTCAAAACCAGAAGTAACTACTGCTGCCACTTTTTTCTCGGTGAAGCGATCGGTCGGAAGGGCGTCGGGCCGATACAGTAGCTCAAAATGTAGCTGATCAAATTCGCTCAGCTTTGTTTTTTCTTTTAAGCCATCGGCTAAGGACTTCTTGGGAAGGAACCAGCGCGCTAATGGCTGTGCAATAGGGGCAGAGGAGTCGTACGCCTCCGCAAAAAGTTCTCCGACTCGAATGGAAAGCTTGCGCACCATTTCTAAATCTTCTCCCAACTCTTGCTTCGGTCGATTTCAACCAATAGAGTAGCGGAGATTTTTGATTCAATAACGGTTCGAATGCAAGGTTAGGTTTAATGAATTCTGTTCCCGTCGTCACGATTGATGGTCCAGCAGCCAGCGGCAAGACTTCGGTTAGCCGTGAACTTGCCAACCGATTAGGTTGGCAGTGGGTATCGACGGGCGCATTTTATCGAGGATTGGCCTACGTTGCCCAACAGCTTAACCTCGACTTCACAGATGAGGGTGCGATTGCTCGATTAGTCGACAACCGTGAGTGGGAAGTACGGATGGATCACGAAAAGACTCGCGTTATCCTCCACGGAAAAGACGTTACGAACGAAATCAATCGCGAAGAAGTCGGGTCACTCGCTTCAAAAATCAGCTCATTTCCAAAGGTTCGGGCCGCTCTTCTTGAGGCACAGCGTCGCTGTGCAAAAGGGGTCGTTGGGCTTGTCGCGGAAGGAAGAGACTGCGGGACGGTTGTTTTTCCGGGCGCGAACGTGAAGTTCTTTCTCACTGCTCGGTCTGAAGATAGAGCTGCAAGAAGGGCTCAGGAGCAGGGTAAATCGATGGAGGAGACCCACGATCTTCAAAAAGTCCGCGATGCCCAGGACGCCAATCGCAAGGCGGCTCCCATGCAGGCCTCGTCAGACTCATTTACTGTGGATACATCTGACTTAAACTTTATGGAAGTCGTCGCCAAGGTCGAAAATGAGGTTCGAAAGCAGCTCAACTTAGCCTGATGTTTTGACCCCTCGGACCCTCTTGTATTTCCTTTTGACTTTACGCGTTTGCCCCCTATAAATGGAACACCACTGCACCGGTAGTTTCGAGGTAAAAGCCTTCGGAAAAGGCCATGAGCGCACACCCCCAAAAAACGGGAGCCTGCTCGTGTATTTTTCCGGCTGCTTAAAGACAGACCGAGAAAGAAACGGAAAGAGACCAGATCTTTTTCCCGAGAGGATTTCAAATATTTATGATGGCAGAAAAAAGTAAAACAAACCTAACAAAGGCGCAGCAAGAGCGCGAACGCATTATGGCGTTACTCGAAGATGGTAGCTCAGCAAGAACAGGCGAGGCGGCTGTATTCGAGAGCATGTTTGAAGCAAGCGTAAAAGAACGCGACTTCAAAGCAGGCGACGTAGTTTCAGGCAAAGTAGTAGAAGTTCAATCTGATTATGTACTTGTCGACATTAACTACAAGTCTGAGGGTTTGATTCCCATCAATGAATTCCGCATGGTTGAAGGACAGCGTTCTGTAAAGCCAGGCGACGAAGTTGAAGTTTGCATTGACCGTGTTGAAAACGAAAACGGCATGGTTGTTCTTTCGAAAGACAAAGCTGACATGCTCCGTGCATGGAACGATATTTCTCGTGCAGCTGAAAACGAAGAACTTATCGAAGGTACAGTGATCGCGAAAGTTAAAGGCGGCTTAAGCGTCGACATCGGCGTAAAAGCATTCTTACCTGGTTCGCAAATTGATCTTCGCCCAGTCCGCAACATGGACATCTACATCGGCAAAAAATATAAATTCAAAGTTATCAAGTTTAACAAGAAGCGCGGAAACATCGTGTTGTCACGACGTGCACTTCTTGAAGAAGAGCGCGAGAGCATGCGCACTCAAACTCTTGATGCAATGAAAGAAGGATCTCGCGTTAAAGGTATCGTGAAGAATATCACTGATTACGGTGCGTTCATCGACCTTGGCGGCATGGATGGTCTTCTTCACATCACTGATATGTCATGGGGCCGCGTAAAGCACCCATCAGAACTTTTGACAATGGGTGATGAAATCGAAGTACAAGTATTGAAATACGACAACGAGCGCGAGCGCGTTTCTCTAGGCTTGAAGCAGTTGCAACAAGATCCTTGGGAAGCAGCTTCTGCAGCGTTCCCTGCAGGTACAAAGCTTAACGGCAAAATCGTTAGCCTTGCAGACTACGGCGCATTTGTAGAACTTGCTGATGGTGTTGAAGGTTTGATCCACGTTTCAGAAATGAGCTGGACTAAACGAGTTAAACACCCGAGCCAGATTGTTAACGTTGGCGACGCAGTAGACGTGATCGTACTCGAAGTTGATACAGCTAACCGCCGCATCAGCCTTGGTATGAAACAGCTTCAGCCGAACCCATGGATCGAGCTTAAAGCTTCATATCCAGAAGGAACGATCATCGAAGGCGAAGTGAAATCTATCACTGACTTCGGTATCTTCGTTGGAATCGAAGAAGGCATCGACGGCCTAGTTCACATCTCTGACTTCTCTTGGACAAAACGCGTAACTCATCCTTCAGAAATGTTTGCTAAGGGTGCAAAAGTTCGCGCGGTTGTTTTGGGAGTAGACATCGAGAACGAGCGTTTCTCTCTCGGCTTAAAACAGCTTGAGTCAGACCCTTGGTCAAAAATCGACGAGAAGTTCAAAATCGGAACTCAGCATGACGTGAAAATCACGAAGCTTGCTGACTTCGGAGTTTTCGTTGAACTTGAAGCTGACATCGAAGGTTTGATCCACGTTTCTGAAATCACTACTGACCGCATCAACAAACCTGAAGATGCAGTAAAAGTTGGTGACGTTCTTAAAGCAGAGATCATCACTATCGATAAAGACGCTCGTAAAATCGGCTTATCTTCTAAGCTCGTGAAACTTCGCGAATCAAAAGCAGACGTTGATGATTACGTGAAAAAAGCGACTTCAACTTCGAAGACGACTATGGGTGATTTGTTCGGTGATGCTCTTAAGAATTTGAGCAGCAACGACACAAAGCCGGAATAGTTTTCGGATTTAATTTTAGGTTCATAGAAGGCGAGCGAAAGCTCGCCTTTTTTATTGCCTAAAGTTCGGATTTTGTTCCAAAAACTTTTCTCGCTTACGTTTCTGGTTGGCGAAATCAATCTCGGGGCTAGCGTACTCGATAGAATCAACACGTAAAAAATGCCAGAAGTTGTCTCTCCAGCCGAGCTTAGCCTCAAGTTGATCAGTTTCCTTAAGCTCTAAGCAGATTTTCGGGTGAGCTGCAATGACGCCAATTGGATTACCCAAGTTGTTGAGCGCATAAATTCTGCCGCATGTAATTTCGACGATTTGCAAAGGTCCTTGGTAAGTTCGCGAATAGTATTTTTTCAGCGGCTTACATGTTTTCTCTGCGATCTCTTGATCTAGTAAGTCTCCTAGCTGTTCAAGGCGCGCGAGTTCACCATCGAGCCATTGCTCGAATTTTTGATATTCCATTTAATTTTTCCTGAGATTTAGTTGGTTTTAATGAGGTAGCCGAGAACTGATAGCAAGATCGTGCTTGAGGTAACAATGGCTAACCCTATGCGTGTAGTGAGTCGGAGCTCGAGTTCTGCCAAGCGGGTGTCTACTATTGCAAAGCGCTTATCCATTCGGCTTTCGAGTTCGACGAAGCGCGAATCCACGCCTGCAAATCTAGCGTTCATTGCTTCTTGTAAAACTGAGAGATCGCTCTTTGTCACAAGATCACCTTCCAGAATATCTAAGACCATTTGGACCTGAGCTTCAGCTTGCTCACGGGCAAAGCCCGCAGCTTCTAAGCTTTTAATGTACTTTAATGCATTCGACATAGCTAGTCTCCTTGAGTGTAACCAGCTGTATGCAATAATATGGACCACTTGGAGCCGCATATGAAAGATCTAAAGAGAGTGGATATCCGCAATTCGAAATCGGGGCGTGAATGAACGCATCAAAGCTTCTTCCGATATTCGAAACTGATCGACTTATCTTGCGCGGAGTGGAGTTGCGAGATGCGCCTGCATATAAGAAGCACTTCATTGATTACGAAATTATTCGACATCTTTCTCATCAATGTCCGTGGCCATATCCTGAAGATGGCGTCACAGATTTTATCCAGAACTTTGTTTTGCCGAAGCAAGGACGTGATCGTTGGGTTTGGGGAATTTTCGAAAAACCAAATCCATCTGAGTTAATAGGAATTGTAGATTTATGGCGAGGGGGAATTCCGGAGCATCGTGGGTTTTGGCTTGGAAAACAGTTCTGGGGTAAGGGCTACATGTCTGAAGCCGTGCAGCCCGTTATGGACTTTGCATTCGATGCTCTGAATTTTGAAAACCTCGTGTTCTCGAATGCCCTCGGTAATGAACGCTCTCGCCGAATTAAAGAAAAAACTGGTGCCCGTTTCGTAGGGACGCGGCCTTCGAAGCTAGTTGATCCTCAATATACTCATTCAGAAACATGGGAGCTTACGAAAGCCGAATGGCGAGCGTTCCGAAAAGCTCCGCAACCGATGCTGCGCTCGTCAACTCGAGCGGTGCTACTAACTCCTCAGAATGAAGTTCTGATGATGGAACTTGAAAACGATAAAATGAAATGGCGAGGATGGATTACTCCCGGTGGCGGAGTTGAAGACGGCGAAGATGAGATCACGGCAATTCGAAGAGAGCTTCACGAGGAGCTTGGGCTTGTAGACTTTGAAGTTGGGCCGCTGATTTGGAAGCGAAGCCATTGTCTTCACTGGGCCGAGCAATTTATTGAGCAAACTGAAAATTACTATCTGATCAAGACTGAAAAGTTTGAGCCACAGCCGACACTTGAGCTAAATGAATTTGAGAAGGCTGCGTTTAAGGGATTTAAGTGGTGGAGTCTCGACGAGTTGAGAGTGAGTAACGAAGTCTTTGCGCCGCGATCGCTGGGATTGGTTTTAGAGGATATTGTTGTGAGTGGTCCGCCTTTGCTCCCGAAGATCGTTTGGTAGAAAGTGATGTCGCGGATGCCCGTGCTCGTGCGAAAGCAGCGAAGGCTCTTGGCCACAATTTTTTTTTCATGCACGGAAGGCTACTTCGGCCCCTATTTGTCGCAAGCTCGGTTTCGAATGGGTTTACGACTACCGTGTTTACGAGTTCAATCACTAAAACGCACCGTTTCATGACGGATCGAAAGCGAGTTTTTCGTAAACCTTGCGTAGCTTTGCGGTTAGATTTGTAGCCAATGGCAAAACCGTCTCAAACAGTAAAGAAGATTAGCTCAAAAAAGCAGTCAAAAACGGCTCCGCTTCCAAAAGTGTCGCCGTGGTTAGCTGACGTTTGGCCAACTGAGCGCGACATCATGATTCGCCCTGATCGTCTTAAGTATGTGCGAAAGCTCATCAAAGTTGATGGATGTGTGTTTTGTCATGCAGTGAAGGCTGGAAAAGGCTTCAAGAACTTGGTTCTTCACAAGGGTAAGAACGCAAGTGTGGTCATGAATAAGTTTCCGTACAATCCAGGACACTTATTGATCATTCCAAATGATCATGTTGGGGAATTCACAGACCTAAAGGGCAAAGCGCTCTATGAACTTCAAGATCTTCTGAAATTGAGCCTTCAAGTGCTACGCGAAGCTTATGACCCATCTGGTTTCAACGTCGGACTTAATCTTGGTGCGGCGGCGGGAGCAGGGATTCCTGAGCACATTCATTATCACATCGTTCCTAGATGGAAGGGTGACACGAACTTCTTCCCGTTACTCGCTGATACCAAAGTAATCGTTGAAGACCTTGAATCCACATTTGATCGTTTGCTACCTTTGTTTAAGGATTTAAGTAATGACTAACGTTAAAGGCAAATTTGAATTCGAGCTTGATCACATCGGAATCGCGGTGACATCGATTGCTGAAGGCTCAAAGTTTTACAAGGCAATGGGATTTGCCGATCCGCATATTGAAGATGTTCCATCAGAAAAAACTAAAACTGGTTTTTTCAAACTTCAAAACAATTCAAATTTAGAATTGCTCGAATCACTTTCAGATGATGGCGTAATCAAAAAGTTTCTCGATAAACGTGGGCCCGGTATTCATCATATCTGTTTAAGAGTGAAAGATATCGAGGCTGTACTTACGCATCTGAAAAGTGAAGGTGTTCGTTTAATTAACGAGACGCCAAAAAAAGGTGCTCACAATTGTTTAGTAGCATTCATCCATCCTGCATCGACAGGTGGGGTGTTGATTGAGTTGAGTCAGCCAGCAGGAGGGCATCATGGGTCTTAGAGGTGGTGGCGGCGGCGCTCAAATGAATAATCTCGTGCCTTTTACTCCAATGGTAAAAGTTTTAATGATCATCAACATTGCGATGTGGCTCGTTGGCCAGATGATCATCGAAAAATATTTTTTATCGAGTCCGTACATTTCAGAGTTTTTAAGTTTGATTCCTTCGTACGTCGTCGAGAAATTTTTTGTTTGGCAGTTCTTTACGTACATGTTCCTTCACTCAAGCAGCCTGTTTCATATTTTATTCAACATGTTGATGCTTTGGTGGCTCGGTGGTGAGCTTGAACAGCGCTGGGGATCACGCTTCTTCTTAAGTTTCTATTTAGTCTCTGGAGTTGGTGCGGCGGTTATCTATTGCATTTGCATTTTCATTTACGCAATGGCGACGGGTGATTTGGCTGGCTGGCTTTCGCCGGTTGTTGGAGCGTCGGGCGCGATATTTGGTCTTTTAGTCGCATACGGAATTATCTTCGGTGAGCGGGTTGTTTACTTCATGATGGTCTTCCCGATGAAGGCCAAATACTTCGTGATGATCTTAGGTGCGATCGAAGCAGTGAACCTTTTGACTTCGGGAGTATCGGGCAGCCAGGTGGCGAACCTTGCTCACTTGGGCGGGTTGATTTCGGGTTATTTGTTCCTATTGGTTTATACGAAGTTTAAGCAAGGCCGCTGGCGAAAACAGTCGGGTGGCCGAGGTGGACGAGGCCTAAAACTCGTGGTAAACAACGACCCTACTAAAGAGAAAAAAGACAAGGGCGACGGCCCTCGGTACTGGAACTAGGCCGAAAAATAGGAGAGCGTATGGGCTTAAAAAAAGAACTCGATAAATTGAAGTTTGACAGCCGTTTGACTGGCTACAATTTGAACCGCGGCAAACTCAAAAAAGAGGAGCTAGCAGCTCACCTGGCATCTCTTCCTGATTCAGCTGACAACGTTTACAACGAAGAAGATGATGACTTGGATAACCCAGGTGTTTTCGAAGATGACGACGGCAACGATGATCTTAACGACGCAGGCGATATGTCTGGCGATGAAGGCAACAACCAGTAATCTAGCGTGAATCGATACATTGCCTTAAACCTTCTAACGGTTCTCATCTTTGCATTGAGTTTTGTTGGAGCCGGTAACTGGGCAATCGCGTCAGTTCTAATGATCGCAGTGAACGTTGTCACAACCGCGGTCGGAACATTTTTTTATTCTAAAATTTGGATTCAGAGCCCAATACACCGAATGCTTTTCGCACTCGGTGTTTTAGCTTTGGGTTGCGGAGTATTTGTCGTCGGCGCTTATCTAAATGAGCGACTTTATGACGGCCTTGTCACTATCGGCGCTCTAGTTGTCATCGCCGCCTTTAATTTACTTCTCTATTTCTTAGGAAAGAAAAACCCAGCCTAGCTTTTGGCTGCTGATGAACTAATTAGCGCTGACTTTTGTTGAGTCAGTGTTGAATTCTTCTTGAGCGAGTTGGCTATTGTCGGCTTGCCACTCTTCTCCGATGATCTTGTATTGATCGTTCTCTTTAGCAAGATACAAAACTTTTTCGCCGAAATCTGAGTGTTGGTCAGAAGTGTACGATTGTAAGAAGCGTACGACAGCGCGATTTTTGTATGCATAGATCACTGGACGAGAGAATTTTACCTGAAGAGTTTTGTACGAAGAATTTAGATTGTTCTTATAAGTCTTCCACTGATCACGATTCATTCGCATCGCACGGAAGTCGCTTCCGTAAAAGCCGATGTAGCTTTCGATATCTTTTTCTTCCCAAGACGCACGCCATTTTTCAACGAGCGAGCTCAGCTGTGCGCTCGATTCTTTTGCTTGTGTTGAGTCTAACAACTCAACTTCATCCTGGATGATGATCGGAGTTTTGCCGAGCTTTACATACTGACTTAAGCCTTCAATGACTTCGTTTCTTACAACAACGCAGCCGCGTGAGCCGCGAGTGAGCGGAACTGTATCGGGGACTGCGTGAAGCCAAATTCCGCTGCCAGTTTTGCGATCGATACGATCGAAAAAATTTGGGTAATCTGTAGTGAACGCACGTTTACCAAAAAGTTTAAAGTCGAGTGAAGCGCCTTCAAGTTTCTGTTGAAGAAAGTAAACCCCATTCGGAGTTTTATGATCTCCCTCGCTCTTTTTTTCGCCTTCGCGCTTTCCAAGATCAGCAGGAAAGCTTGCAACCGAAGTTAATTTGCCACCGTCTTGATGCCACACCGTGAGAGTGCGAGCTTTTTTATCTACAACAAAAGCGTAAGGCGAGTAGTAAAGCGGATGCGGTGAAATTTGCACGAGACTAGATGGAACACGATTTGCTGTCTCATTCTGGGCCGAGTTTTCAGCAAGCGTAGGAATGCTCAGAAGTAATATCACTGAGGTGCAAACCAAATTTAATGTCTTACCAAATAAAATCATTCGACCCACGCGCATTACAGTTTATCGGTAGATTTCTGATTATCTCTAACCCCTGAGGTACTGTGTCAACTGCAAGCCGCATTCTGCCCTTGGTCCTGTCGAGAGGTTCGACAGTTTGGTGAAAACAAATTTATAGTAAATTTGAGAGGTCCAGTTAAGGCCTTAGCCTAGGTTCCGATAAGTTACACATGGCAGTACAAGAAGAAAACGATCAGGAAGGCAAACCCAAGAAGAAGTTTGATCTAGCGAAGATTGGTGTCTTCGTTATGATTGCTGGCAACTTCGCAGTTGTCGGCGGTGGTGCTTTCCTTACCTATCAGAATACGATGGGTCATGCTCCTGCGGTTCTTCGAGAGCCAGCTGCCTATCAGCAATTGCAGGCTGAGCGCGATTCAAATGATCAAAAGCCTGCCATCAATTACACACTTCCTCCTTTCACAGTTAACCTATCTGGTAATCCTAGACGCTTAGTGAGAGTCGAAATGACTCTCGAGATGCTAGACGAAGAAGGATTTGAGGAAGTTGTGCAGCTCAATCCGGCAGCTCGCGATGCCATCGTTCGAATTTTGAACGCCAAAGAGTTCAGAGATGTCGAAACTATCCAAGGTAAACTTTTTCTTAAGGACCAGATTGCTGTAACTCTTAATCAGCATCTAAAGACTGGTGTAGTTAAAGACATTTTCTTTAGCGACTTCGTCGTTCAATAGCTAACTCCCTCTGTTGACAGCCATTTTTAGCCACGTCACAATTGAGCCTTCTACTATTTGATGTACTTCATGGAAGGAGTCTCAATGAGGCTATCCTCGTCTTTAGTTGCAGCAGCGTTCAGTTGTGTTTTATTTTTCTTAGCGCAATCTCAAGCGGCAGAAGTTCCAGCGCAAAGCCTAAGTTCTCAAATTAAATTCAAAGTTGAGAAGTTTACTCTGCCTAACGGTTTGACTGTTCTACTTCACGAAGACCACTCGGCTCCCATCATTAGCTACAACACTTGGTTTCGAGTTGGATCAAAGCACGAAGAAGTCGGTTTCACCGGACTTGCGCACTTGTTTGAGCACATGATGTTCACCGGAACTAAAAAATATTCTCGCGATCAGTTCGACTTAATTCTTCAGAGCAACGGAGCTGTGAATAACGCTTTCACAACTCACGACTATACTGGCTACTACGAAAATCTTCCTAGCGCGAAGCTCGAACTTATCATTGATATGGAAGCTGACCGTTTGGTGAATCTGCAAGTCACTGAAGCCAATCTAAAAAGCGAGCGCGAAGTTGTAAAAGAAGAGCGACGTTTTAGAGTTGATAACAATCCGATGGGTCTTCTTCGCGAGGGGATATTCTCAACGGTGTTCCGAGCACATCCGTATAAGTGGCCGGTGATTGGCTACATGAAAGATTTAAACGCTGTTACGGTCGAGAAAGCGCAGCAGTTTTTTAAAACTTTCTATTCTCCAAACAATGCAGTGATTGTGATCGCAGGAGATTTTAAATCTTCAGCAGCAAAGAGTTTGATTCAAAAATATTACAGCCAGATTCCTGCTCAAGAGCTTCCGAAAAGAACTCTGGCGGCTGAGCCTCAACAGGCAAGCGGCCGTGGACAACTGATTCGGCAGCCTGTGCAAAACGTAACTGTAGCGCTAGCGTATCGAGCGCCGGCCGCGGGCCACGCAGATGTTTATCCGCTTGATTTGCTTTCGAATATTCTTGGTCAGGGAAGTTCTAGTCGCTTGCACAAGCGACTAGTTTACAAAGAGCAAACGGCAACGTCGGCAAGTTCGTCGAATTACTCGCTTCAAGATCACGGAATCTTCCAGGTCTTCGCAAGCCTGAAGCCTGGTCAAGGGGCAGACTCTGTGCAAAAAGCTTTGCTGGCAGAAGTTTGGCGCCCTCGCAATCAGCTCGTAACTCCTGAAGAACTTGCGAAAGCTAAAAAGCAAATTATCCAGAGCTATGTGTCTCAGCTAAAAACAGTTTCAGGAAAAGCAGAAGCAATTGCACAAAACGAAATTCTTTTTGGTGATTGGGAGCAGTTGTTTAGAGATTTAGAAAGCTACGAGAAAGTAACCGCAGATCAAATTAAGCAGGTTGCCAACACTTACTTAACTCCTGAGCGCGCAAACACCATCACTCTAGTGCCTAGCCAACAAGGAGGACAGTAAGATGAAGACCACTTTCCGAAAATCAGTCTTAGCTTTAAGTTGTCTCGCTTTTACAGCCTCTTGCGGAACCCCATCACCGAGTACGAATTCGCCGACCCAAGTTTTCAAGCCAAGTTCATCGTTTAGACTCCCGTCGTTTGACGAAAAGAGTTTGTCGAATGGACTGACTATTCTCTACATCAAAGATGAATCTCTTCCTTATATTTCGTATTCGCTTTTGGTTAAAGGCGGTTCGAGTACTGATCCTGCTGAAGCAAGCGGTTTAACTTCTTTTGTAGCTGACCTTCTTGACCAGGGGACTGCTAAGCGAAGTGCTCCGCAGCTAGCTGATGAGCTCGCAAGCATCGGCGCTGAGTTCAATGCATCTGTAACAAGTGACTATTCGTTATTTGGAGCGAGTGCACTTTCTACAGATGCTGATCCGCTTTTAAATTTATTCAGCGAGATCATCACTCAACCTTCATTTGCGGCAGAAGAAGTAAATCGCGCGAGCAAGAGAACAATTGCTCAGCTTCGTAAGCGCATTGATTCTCCAGAAGCGTTTGTCGATCTCGCATGGGAAGATACTTTGTTTGGATCGGGGCATCCTTATTCAAAGCCTGTTAACGGAACTGTTTCATCGGTAGAGAAACTCAGACGCAAGTTCATCATTCAGCATTATTTAAAATACTTTAGACCTAACAATTCAATTTTAGCAGTTGTTGGGAAGCTGACTCCAGAAATCAAAAAGAAGGTAGAGAGTGCTTTTGGTGCATGGGAGCAAAAGAAAGTTTCGGCTCCAGCTTTGCCTGACGTTCCGAAAGTTCAAGGCATTCAAGCGGTCTTGGTGAATAAGCCAGGCTTAGTTCAGTCTCAAATCAGAATTGGTCACCCTGGTATTCGCAGAAATAACCCTGACTTTTTAACTCTTCGAATTGCCAATACAATATTGGGCGGAGCGTTTTCAAGTCGCTTGGTGAATCATGTTCGAAGAGATTTAGGTCTGACCTATTCAATTTCTTCTGGCTTCGACGCTCGGCAAGGGCAAGGGGCATTTGAAATCTCGACATTTACCAAAAATCAAACTCTCGGAAAAACAATCGAAGAGTCGATGGGAATCGTTCGTGCATTCACCGATAAAGGCGTGACGCCGGCTGAAGTGGAGCAGGCAAAAGGATATTTAGCGGGAATGTTCCCGACATCGATCGAAACTGCCGAGAAGCTCGCATTTAATTTGATGGTTCTGCGAGTTTACGGAATCTCTGATAGCTATCTTCGAAATTACTTAAGCGATCTCGCTGACGTTTCAGCATCCGATGTTAACAAGGCAATTAAGAAGTATATTGATCCATCAAACGTAAAGATGGTTGTCTATTCGTCTGCGGAAGTTGCACCACAGCTAAAGGCTATTAAGGGTGCAACCGTTACGATCAAGAGAGCGTCTGAGTATCAGTGACGCGTACATCCTGTACTTGTCCCTTCGGGCTACGCGCTGATTTAGCGTCATGCTAAATCAGTGATTAATGGGGAACTGTTCGACGCGGCGTAGGTGTGAAGCTGCAGCCGCAGTGGGCTCATTCAGTGAGCCAGCTTCATTTGATTGAAGCGATTTGATTTCGCCTTCAAGGCGCGCGATTCCAACTTCGAGCGAGCGGATGTCTCGCTTTAGATCATCAATTTTAAAAAACCATGCAGCCAATTCTCGCATCGCAAACAAGAATGCGATCGTCACGACGGCTGCGATTGCTAACAACATTTCCATCGAGAGATTTAAGCTGTCGATCGTTTGGTAGGCCGTTTGAATGAACTTTAGGACTGATTCTGTACTCTGTAATGGCATGGGACCATATTAACCACGAAGTGGTGCGCAGAGTAGTCGAGGAAGCCTCGCTTAGAATTTTTACTTCTTACGCTTCTTAAGGAATATGTAAATACCGGCTGCGATTAGCAGGAGAGCTCCGCCCATTAGCGCATCGCTAGAGCCTGACCCTTCAGTAGGAGAGTCGAGTTCTGGGTCCATCATGTCAGGTGGAATGTAGTTTCCGCCGGGCCCAAGTTGTCCGCCGCTGCCTGGGCGAATTCCATAGGCTGGGTTGCCGGTGTTCAAGCCCTTAGTCGATAGAACTTTCAAACTTTCAACAGCTTTGAAGAAGTCGTTTGCGTACTTTTTATAATGAAGCCGATGCGCGGAAAGTGTGACTAAGATTCCAAGCGAGTCTTTGGTGGTCGCAAGATAGCGAGAGTAGTAGTTCTGAATTTCGCTGCCCAAGTGCATTCCGTCTACCCAGGGATGATTTGAGATCACACGATTCTTCACCTGCAAGATCTGAGATTGTGAAGGTGCTCCGTTGGTGCCAGTCAAAGTGCGAGGCGCACGTAAGTACCCAAAGTAGGCGTTTAAGTTATCAACTGGACCTGCCTCTTTAGCAGTAAGAATAATTACGGCTTCTCGAGCAGCTTGCGGATTTTTTTGGTTCCGACAGACCCACTCTGTACCTTCGAGGGCGCAGTCCCAGTCGTTCGGAAGTTCGAAGCTCACATAGACGTTTTTGAAGAGCTTGGCTTCAGCGGCGTGTGGGCTGAGTAACAAGATGAGAGTCAAAAGAAGTAAGCGCATATGAGATTATTAAGCCACGCGCTAGGCCTTCTGCCAAGACGAGACTTGTAAATAGACCCAGGGATCTTGATAGAATAGGGTGATTTTAGGAGCTAACGATGAACTTACAGCAGCTAATTACATTCTCGACCGTTATTTCTGAAGGCAGCATGACTGCGGCAGCAGAAAAGCTATTTCTCACTCAGCCGGCCGTCAGCCAACAAATTCGAAACCTTGAAGAAGAGCTTGGTGTGAACTTATTAGCTCGCGGTACTCGTCACGCAAAGCCAACAACCCAAGGCCAACTTCTTTTTGATTATGCAAAACGAATCATCTCTCTGACTCAGCAGGCGCAAGTTGCAGTTCAAACGATGGGCGAGGGAATGCAAGGAAACTTGCGAGTGGGAACATTAAACTCACTTGGCATGTACCTGATCAGCCCACTTGTCGGAACATTCTTAAAATACAATTTGAAGCTCACAATTTCATTGATGTACGAAGACGGCGAACAAGTTTTCAAAGCACTTCAGGCAGGACAACTTGATTGCGCAATTCTTCCTGATATCGCAAAAGAATACGGCGCAGATGTTTCTGCATTTGATGTGAAAACAGTGATGCGCGATGAGATGTGGCTTGTGACGTCAGGTAAAGATGTTGGAGTACCAAGCTCAATTCCGTTTAAAGATTTAAATACTCGCCCACTCATTCGTTTTACTGAGCGCTATTTTGGATTCGAAAAGCAAATCGGAAACGAAGCTATGAAAGCAAATGTAAAGCTTAAGCCGGTGTTTGAATCAAACAACGTTGGCACTGTTAAGAGAGTGATCGAATCAGGATTAGGCTGGGGCTTTTTGCCGGCTCACTCGATTCGTAAACAAGTTCGCGCAGGTCGCATGAGTGCGGTTGATGTTGAAGATTTTAAATTCGACGTACCGATTATGTTCTACGCTCGTAAAAACACAGACAGCCAGCAGATCTACGACATGTTCTTTAACGCGATCAAGCCAGCCGTCTCAGCGACTTAAAAAGACTTACTCGCAGGTAAGTTGCGCTACTTCAACAGGAGCTTCGAGCTCTTGTGAGTGATAGAGAAATCTTCCTTTGGCGCCGGTTACGACTAAAAAGAAGATTTGGCCGCTTTCTTCAGGTACCGCCGAAACAAATGACATGTTCTCAAGGTTCTCTTCGGTGATCTCTGATGATTGGCTCTCATCTTTTTCAGAGAACGACAATGCACCTACGATTAAAGTTTTTCCATCAGGTGTGTTGCTTGAGTAAGCGATGTGCGGGTAGTCAGCAAATGTAAAATCGTGCTCGTTTTCAAAGTTTCCGCCGTCGACAACTTTGGCAACTTTGCAGTTGAATTCAGTTGTCTGAGGGGTAGCGAGCGCGAATTGAGAAACGAAGGTAAGAGCTAGAGCAAGTATTAGTGTTTTCATGGCGCGGAGTTTTAGCTAAGTCGGCGAAGAGAGCAAGCGTAGAATCCATCGAAGCCATGCTCGCCTGGAATGAACTTCTTTTCTGAAACTTTTTCCCAGCCAGGATTAGCCGATAAGAACTTTTCTACCTGTTTCTCATTCTCAGAGGGTAAAACGCTGCAGGTTGCATAAACCAGCAAGCCACCTTTTTTGGTCATCTGCGAATAAGAGCTGAGAATCTCTTGTTGAAGGGCTCGCATATCATCAAGGTGTTCTTGGTTGAGTTTCCACTTGGTGTCGGGATTACGCCGCAAAACACCTAGGCCTGAGCATGGGACATCAAGAAGCACTCGATCAGCAGAGTCTTCGAGGCGTTTGATTACTTTCGTTGAATCAATGAGTTTAGCTTCAACCACATCGACGCCGTTTCGAGCGGCTCGTCGTTTTAGCTCCGCAAGTTTTAAATCATTCACATCAAGAGCGATGATCTTACCTTTGTTTTTTAGGTACGAAGCAATGTGCAAAGTTTTGCCGCCGGCCCCAGCGCAAGCGTCGATGACTCGCATACCTGGCTCGAGCTCAAGGAGTGGAGCCACTTGTTGGCTTGCGCCATCTTGCATTTCGAAATGGCCCTTTTTGAATGCCTCAGTTGCATGAACGTTTTTTCGCTCAACAAGTCTTAAAGCATCTGGCAACTCTTCAACAATTTCTGTCTCGATGAGTTCTTTGCCTAATTCTTGGCGAACTTTTTCGCGATCGGTTTTAAGTCGGTTGGCGCGAATGAAAACTGGAGCCTGTTTGTTTAAGTGAGAGAGATAGTCATCCCACTTGTCGCCCAATTCAGTTTTGCCGAGTTCATAAAGCCAGTCCGAAACAGATTCGCGTACTGCGGGGTATTTGTCGGCTTGAATTCGTTTCTCAAGAATATCTTTAAACTTTAGACCCTGCCATTCCTGAATGCTCCACAACATATCGCGAAGTGAGGCCTCATCACCTTTGTGAGAAATCACTTTGTAAACGCCAAGGGCTTTCCAGAGAGACGGGTGGTCGCTACCAATCGCTTCGCCCATGCAAAACGATATTAGCCTACGCCAGCGAACCATTTCGTAAATGGTTTCGGCAATTTGTTTGCGGTCGCGCGATCCCCACTCACGATGTGATTTAAATTGTCGTTCGATAACTTTGTCGGCATAGATGCCATCGTCGAAAACCTGGTGGAGGGATTCGACGATAGCCAGCTGAATAGGGCGGTGAAGTTTTTGAACAGACTTTTTCATCCGCCTTCTTTTCTGGCCAACAAGTTATTTAGAAAGTGAACACTGAGCCAACGGCGACGAACGTTCCATTGAACTGACCATCACTTAGCATCATTAAGTGATTCTTTAAACCCGCCTCGACGAAGAAGCCAGCGTTATTGAAGAGGTCAAAAAATCGTGCGCCAAGAAGTAACTGGTAATCAACGGCGAGAGCAGATTCTCCGCCAAGTTGTTTTACGAAAACACCAACGCCAGCACCGACTCCGAAATAGAGTGGAAACTTGCTAGAAGCGTCTGGGAACATAATCACTGGAAGGAATGAGAGTTTACTCGCCGCTTGATTTCGAACTTCGTAAGTTGAGTAATCGATTCTCATCGCGAAATCAGCAGAGTTGATCCATTCACCGAGTCGGTAAGTAACACCGATATTTAAGTTACCAACATCTTTTTGAGAATTTGGAGAGCCCCACTTGTAAGCCGTGTCAGAAACAAAGCCGCCAATGTGAACTGCTAAGTAGTGAGAGTCAGAGTCCATTCCGGTACCGCTTGAAACAGCTGCCGGTGATTGTTCTCCAACAACTTGAACTTCTTGATTAGGATTGCGAGTCGGCATGTATTTAGCGGCTGCTTTTCGACCGACGACGGGAGTTCCTGATCGTTGGCTGTAAGTGGGAGCCGGATTGTAAGGGGTATCAGTGACCTCAACTGCACCGAGGCCGTCATCTTGGGCCCAAACATTGGGAGAGAAAATTAACGCTAAAAACAATGCTGTAAGAATCGATGGTGTGCGCATGAGTCCTCCTCAAAAACTGATACCTGAGGAATATCGCGTTTTGCGTGATGTCACAAGCCTGTTTTCGCTGCAAAATCAGACATTTCCGCTCTGTTGACGCGATGAGTATTCTCGCCTAGAGTGCGGCCATGAAGTGTCCTTTTTGTGGTCATCAAGAAGACCGAGTGCTTGATACTCGGGTTCAGCAAAGTGGCGAAGAAATTCGTCGCCGCCGCGAATGCATGGAGTGCAAAGGCCGCTTCACAACTAGCGAAGAGATGGTGAAGGTGTTTCCGATGGTCGTTAAAAAAGACGGCCGCCGCGAACCATTCCTTGAAGAAAAAGTACTTCGAGGAATCCAAGCTGCTTGTCAGAAACGACCAATTAGTCTTGCTCAGATCGAACAGTTGGTTGATCGCGTGGGAAAATGGGTTTTGAGTCGCCCAGAGCGAGAAGTTCCGGCAGCATCAATCGGACAAAAAGTGATCAAAGAAATTCGTTTGTTAGATCACGTTGCTTATGTGCGGTTCGCAAGCGTTTACCAAGACTTTAAAGATGTTAAAGAGTTCGTCTCATCGCTCGAGAGTGCATTGAAAAGTCCAAACCCAAACCAAGATTTCGAGTTATAAAATGGAAAAAGTGGGAGCAAGAAGACGAGCGCGCGAGTTGGCGCTTCAAATGTTGTTTCAGGCAGAATTTACTCCGCCGTCAGCTGCATCAGAACTTTTAAGACGCTTTCAAGAAGAGTTCGATGTACCTAAAGATGTTGTTGAGTACGCGGACTTACTTGTTCAAGGTATTTTTCTTCATCGCGACAAGCTTGATGAAACTATTCAGGCTTCAAGCAGTCACTGGAAAATCGCTCGCATGGCCTTAGTTGACCTTAACGTTATGCGAATCGCCCTTTTCGAAATTAAATTTTCATCGTCACCACTTCCGCCAAAAGTTGCGATCAACGAAGCGGTTGAGATCGCTCGACGTTACGGAAGTACCGACTCAGGCTCCTTCGTTAATGGAATTTTAGACCAAGCGTCTAAAGGTTTGATGTGAGCTGGAGTGAATTAGCGCCCGAACAAGCTTTGAGCGAAGGTTCAACCTTGTGGATCGTTGGCGATTTAAATAGCTCGAGCTGGGCTCAAAAAATTAATTGGTATTTAAATTTTCAGCTTCGTCGGGCAAAATTTCATCAGACCCGAGAGATTCCAAGTGAACTCGCTGAAGTTCTTCAAACTTGGGAAGTTGAAGCTCCAGATTTGAAGCTTGATCCTTCTGCGCCTTTGCTTGTGGAGAGTTCAAAATTATTGCCAAATAAGGTCACGGTTCAGTTATTCGATCGAACTTTCGATTCTTGGGTGGATGAGGCGATCAAAATTTGGAACGATCTCCAAAGACCTTCAGTCCGAGTGTTTTTACCTTCTCAAAAGGCCTCCAATCAGCTCACGGCTCGGTGGAAGATTTCTGAAGGCGTCTCGGCAACTTTCGTACAAGAGTAAGGCCAGCCCCTTCCGACAGTATAACTTGCGCAATGCGCGAGATTGGGTATCCTTTAGATATTGAGGGGAACCAACCACTATATGGATATTGGTAGCTGGGGACAAAAAATTGTAGAGACGATGACTGGTGTCCTAGATGGAGACCGTGGGCTCGTTAAACCTACTGAAGATGCAAAACTAAAATTTCAAATTCAAAACGATATCGAAACGGCTTTTACTTCGTTCAATGCAAAGAAGGTAAGCGGGGAGGAAAAGTGGAAAACTCTTTTCACGAAACTTACCCCTTATTTCGAAGCTGGATTTCTTTTGATTCAAGATCACAATCAGTGGACGACGGCAGATACCTTTGTATTTGGAAAGCGATTTGCTCCACCAAAAGGACAGCCAATTTATTTTGGTCACCGATTGCCGCAAGTGCGTGTTGGCCAAATGGCTCGAGCGCGTGGACCTGCGATTCTTCAAAGCTTTCATTTAGACGGGATCGTTGAACTAAAAGAGAGTTCAGCGTTTTTACTTCGTGTTTCTCCGCAAATTGCATTTTTGGTAATTTGTAATCGCCCAGGACCATGGCAACAAAACTTCATGGAGAAGTTCTACGACTGCTATGTCAGGCTTCAAGCCAACTAATGTCTCGAGATAAAGGTACGGTCTATATTATTTCTGATGGTACCGGAGAAACTGCCGCGACCATGATTCGCGCTGCTATTGTTCAGTATGCCTCAAAAGATATTCAAATTGTTCGATGTAAGAATGTGCGAACCGATGCGCAAGTTGATTCTGTCATCGATGAAGCTGCTGAAGCCGATGCGATTGTGATTCACACAGTTGTGAGTCCGGCGCTTCGCTTGCGAATCGCCGAGTCAGCCGCATCGAAAAACTTAAAGCAAGTTGATCTGCTCGGGCCACTCTTGATGGGTTTAGATACGTACTTCGATGTTCATTCTCCAGCGCAAGCAGGGTTGTTGCGCTCAGTAGATACTCGCTACTTCAAGCGAATTGAAGCCATTGAGTACACCGTGAAGAATGATGACGGAAAAAATCTTGCGAACTTAGATGATGCCGACATCATTCTTGTTGGGATCAGTCGAACCTCAAAAACGCCGCTCTCAATTTTCTTAAGTCACAAGGGCTGGAAAGTCGCAAACATTCCGCTTGTTGTTGATCAGCCATTGCCAGAGCAAATCTTTAAAGTTGATCAACGAAAAATTATCGGTTTAATTATCGACGCTGACTCGTTGTCTCGCATTCGCCGCAACCGCCTCGAGAAATTCGGCCAAGATCCCGGCGGCGAGTACGCTCGTATGTCTTATATCGACCGCGAAATTCAATACGCTCAAGAGCTTTTCAAAAAGAATCGCAAGTGGCCAGTCTTCAATGTCACCGAGCGAGCGCTTGAAGAGACTGCGACTGAGATTACGCGCATCATCGCTTCGCGCATGGGCCTTCCTGATAAATTATTGTTTTAGTCGCGCAGACGCAGAAAAGATGCAGAGGGCACTTGCCGAGGTCATCTCACGTGAATCATCTGGGTTTCCAGGAGACACAGCCAAATTCAAAACATCAAGTTGAATGAATCGAGCTTCAGCTTGATTTTGAGATGCTACAATTGACTGACATTTCAAACTTAAATTGCCATAAGCTTCCGTTATGTTAAATCCAGAAGCATTGATGAGCTTAGCTTGATTCGATGATTCAGCATAACTAAGCATTGGTAGGGTCATAAGAAGAGTAAATATCAACTTCATAAAGTTTTCCTCGTTTAGAGCTGTTTATAAGCTCCAACTTATCGATATCTGCTCATTAAAAATAGAAATTCCTGAAACTATATTGGGAGCATAGATTTTTTTCATTCCTATGGGTTTGAGTGTCTATAAAATGAGATGGCCACGAATTCCGGCTTAAACCAAATGATTAAGTGCCATCAATCAAGCAGGTCAATTGGGCTTTTCAGAACAGGGCGATTTACGATGGTTCATCTTGTGGTGGACGTGGCAGAGAGTAGTTAGATTCTCTGTGTCGTTCGTTCCGCCGCGGGAGACGGGGACGATGTGATGGTGATCGAGCCAGCGTTTTTGATCGCATCGACCGAACTCTGAAACGTGTGTGCACTGACCTCGATCGCGATGATTGACCGCGTGGATCGTTATTCGCTTTACAGGTTTTCTTCGTAGGGACATTCCCATTATTTGATTTCTGTTTGCCGGTTCTGAAGGTGTAACAGTGCCCGGGCACTGTTGTACTACAGGTGCAGGCGCTGCTTTATGAACTCCCTTTTCAGTTTTCTTCTGTGCGCGAACCAAGGCGCGTTCTGCTTTTTTCAAAGGATTATGTCTTTCGTTATATTCGCTCATCACAAAAAGCAAAGCTTCCTCGCTTGTGACTGCACGCGAATGCTTTTGTGATAGCAGATCTTTTGTCGTCTCAAGTAATTCCATCCACTCTTCGCTGACACCTAGTTTGAACTCGATTCGGTCTGCAGATTTATATTGAGCCGACTCTTTTACTGCTTCTTTGGGATTTGCGCCAGCGACACACTTTTCGATGACTCTCGAGGTTTCATAGGTAGCTAGATCAATCCATTCTTTGTGGTTCTTTGGTGTGATGACAGAACAAATCTTTTTGGCTTTAGATAATGATACTTTTCCTGTTTCAACTGCCGCGATTAGCTCGGGCACTTCTTTTCCTTTATTGATGACCGTAATTAGCGCGTAAGCGATGCCCTCGGAAATATGAAGAAGGCGGGTGCAATAAGAATAGAGACTTGGCAGTCCGCAATCTAGATGAAGTTCTTTTTCAGAAACGACTTCGATCACTTTTAGCAGATAAGCTTCTGACTTTTGGCAGCTTTCGACGGCTTTTACAGCTTCGAGATTGAGCGCATTTAAATCTAACTTTCGTAGAGAACATTTATCCATTGTTACTACTCCTTATCTTTTGCGGCTGTCGAGCCCGAAGACAATACCACGGAGTTTTTCCGCTTCATAAAATGAGCTCTGTGAAGTGCATATGAAAAATTTCTTTTTCGAATCAGTTTGGAAAACTGAACACGATAAAATGGATTTGTGGGAGAATTAGATGTGACTCTTGAGTGACGCGAGCAATGTGAAAATATTTGCTCGAAGATGCTGTCAAATAATATTTTAAATACTATTGAAAAAATTTTTCGCGACTTGGATTTTGTCCGACGTTGTTTTGCGCGACAAAGATTTTGCGAGTGAGAAGATTATCCATCCATGAGAGATGCTTCTCAAACGCATCCGCGCGTTTGAGACCGCAAATCAAATGCAGTTTTAAATTTTTGAAAGCAAAGTGACAGTGCCCGGGCACTGTTGATGAGGAGTTAAGAGTTAAGAGTTAGAAGTGTGATGAAGATATGCAAGGTGGTAGAAATGCGTAAGTCTAGAAGTTGCCGATTGAGAAGTGAAGTGCGAACGGTTCTTCTTTCTCGTATTTTGGCACAGCGATTCGCTGGTTGAAGTACGAGCGGCGATCGAGTTTGAAGCCGATGTCGGCGCTGACGGGGCCAGCGGGGGTGTTGACGCGGAAGCCGAAGCCCCAAGAGTCACGGTAAGGATCATCAATGCGAACGCCAGGTTGATCGATCATCACTCCGCCGCCGTCATAGAATAATGCAAATGAGAATGGTCCGTAGAACGGTAAGCGCAGTTCTGATTTGATTAGGTAGAACTCTGATTCAGTAGTGAGTTTGAATTTACTGAGATCCTTAGATCCATCAGTTGGAATCAGCTGGAAAATATTGGGAATTCGATCTGTATCTTTTTGTACGTCAAAGCCACGTATTGTGCTCGTGCCGCCAAGACTGAATGTTTCGCTGTTTGGCACTCCGGAGTTAGAAGCACCCGAAACGTTATTCAGATAGCCGCCGCGAATAGAATTTATCCAAACAAAACGTTTTGAATTAAATAGGCGAGTGAAGCGAGTCCATGCGGCAGTCGCCTTCACGAACTGAATAGTTTGAATTTCGTCTCGGGAACTTCCAAGAAGTGGATCGGCATACTCTATTCCAGCACGAGTGAACGTGCCGGCAGTGGTGTCGAATGGATCGTCTCGATAATCCCACTCCAAAATTGGGCCGGTCCGCCCGATATTTAAGTTTTCCTCTGTCTCTCGTGAAGTTCGATCGAAGGTCCTTTGGTTTTCAAAGCCCCAAGTAATGTAGGTCAGGCGTATGTGACGATTAAGATCTCGCTCAAGGAGTAAATCGATACCAAGATCTTCGCGAATCTTTGTTGGTAATCCAGCAGTCGGAGGCTCAACACTTTGTTCTCGGAAGAGATTCAGTCGACCGCGGTTTTTGGTGCCAAAAATATAAGGCTCAAGATATCCGAAAGTCACACGGTTCTCTAGGTAAGAAAATCGTGGATCTTGAGCATAATCTAAGTCGAGACGAAGATTAATCGCTCGGCCAGTGCCAGCAATGTTTCGATAGGCAAAATTCACGTACCCGCGGTAGGTCACTTGATAACGATTGGTGATCCCAACTCCAGGATAGAAAAGTCCTGGCAGTCGCTCTTGAACAGTCACAACAACTGTTCGATTTGCCTGAGTCGTGCCCTCTTCTAAAGTTTTGATTTCAACTTGCGAGAACAGAGCAAGGCGTTGAATTTTATAAACTGACTCTTCAAGTTTGTCTGGAGTGAGAGTGTCTCCGACACCAAACTCTAATTCTCGTAAAACTACGTAGTCTTTCGTGAAAGTGTTTCCTTGAATAATGATCGACGCCACTTGAACCTTTGGTCCCTCTGCGATTTTTATTTCGATATTGGCGTGAGTGTTGGTGTCATTGTAAGTAACGAGGTCTTCGCCCTCATTTTCAATCTTCATTTCTAGATAGCCGACTGAATAATAGTAAAGTTTAAGTTTCAGGAGGCTCTCTTCAAGTTTAGTTAAGCTGAGTGGATCTCCGGTCCGAACTAGCATTACGTTCTCTAGCTGCATTTTAGAAAATGCAGTCGCTCCAGTGAATCTCACTTGGCGAATCTGTGTGAGAGGGCCTTCATCGATAGCCACAGATACAATGGCTTCATCTTTCTTCTTTGAAAACTCAGACCGAACCGACTGCACTCGAGCTCTTAAGAAACCCTCATTTTGAAGTTGTATAACTAGATTCTTATACCCTTCTTCAATGTCGCGACGGTTGTAGTACCCAAGCCCCGTGAGGTCAGAACTCGTCTCACGAATAAATTGAGCATAGTAATCAGGCGGGCGAGAGATATTTCCAGTGATCTCAATTTTGCGAATTCGAACTCGCGGCCCTTCAATGATATTAAATTTAGTTTGCTGAAGATTTCCGTCTTCGAAAAATTTCTCGCTGTATTCAACGAGCACGTGCGCGAATCCGGTCGAGAGATAGAGCTTCTGAATTCGCTCCGCAAGATCTGCCGCTGGGCTTGTTGTAATTCCTCGTAAGCGCTCAAGCTCTAAAGATTTAATCAGCTGGCCATTGCTAAAATAATTGTTTCCATCGAATAGAAACTCGTATCGATTTGGATTTTCAATAGCAAAAGTAATTTTCGCCTGACTTTTGTCAGCATTAAAAACGATCGATGGGGTCGACAGCCGAGTAGAAAGATAACGGTTGTTAACAAAGAAGGCTTCCATATCTCGTCTGAAATAGTCTAAGCCTTCTTCTGAGAGTCGGTTGCGAACCAAGCTTGCAGAGCGACGTTTCGCTCGACGCGCTAATGCTTTGTTAGTTGTGTCGATATTGATTTCAGTTACTTCGCAAGGTTTACCTTCTTTAATTCGAACTTGAATATCAACAGAGCCATCATTCGGTGTTTGAAAATCAATGTCGATCTTCGGATTAAAGAAACCTTCTTTGGCGTAGGCAGTTTGAAGGTCATCGGCAGTTGATAAAAGTTCTTTGCGCTCGAATGTCGCGCCTTCTTCGATCTTTAGTAGACCCGAGATCGTGGCGTCTGAAAGCGCAGAGTTTCCTTCAATCGAGATTTTATTTATCTTACGCATCAACTGAGCGACGAGAACAAGCTGTTCATTGTCTGTTCCAAGGTTGCGTTCAATGACGTCGATTGCAGAAAAAGATTTTGAGCTCATTAAAAATCGAACAACTTGATCAACTTCAGCGAGAGTTATTTCACGCTCGAAAACGAATGGAAATTTCTTTTTGATATTATTCGCCATGCCTATCGGTACACCTTCAAAGCGCAGTACGCGAGGTGCAGCCCAAGCTGAAAAGCTTAAGAGGAGGCAGGAAATTAGGATCAGAAATCTCATAGCTGAATTGTAACTCGAGCTTACTTAAATTCGAACCGATACTCGAGGTCTAGACCAAAGACGTTAAGATTTTCATTTCTCTCGTCATCGTCAGTTTTTGCTTCGGTTTCACTTTGCTGGCCTTCGTAGCTTCCCACGAGAGAAACCTTGTCAGTTAACCTATATCGCAGCTGTGCTTCATCTTTTGAAGTTTTGCCGATGGCGCGGTTGTAGTTCCAGCCGAGTTTCTTTGTGACCTGTCCGCTAACGGTGATTTTCTGCAGCGCTACAGAGGCAGCATTATCGAATGATGAAGAAAATTGAAGATCCACGCCAAAACGGTCTTTAAGTTCTCGACCAAGCGGCGCATTTTTTAACAATCCAGACGCTACTGAGAATGATGCGGAGTTTCCCTGTTGTGTAGAAGCGACTCTATTGTCGATCTGCTGTGAAGTTGTGCCTAAGGCAAGAAGCGAAATAATTTCGTTCGCAGGGAGCGATGGCGAACTGGTCAGATTCATCTCGGGCTTTTGTCCAGTTCCCTGAAGCACAAGGCTGATATCGTGATCTTGAATTCGGGTGTTGGCTGCAACGAAAATTCTTGGATTGATTTCGCTAGGGTCTGTAAACGTGAAGCTTCCTGAAGTGACTTCGAATGGCGCATCGTTAAAGAAGATCTTCGACTCTTTTTCAGCAGTCACTGTTCCAACTAAGCCCGGTTTTTGAGTTGTTCCCAAAACATTGAGCCGACCGTTAACCCGGCCATCCATCAACGAGTTTTTCACAACAATCCCGCGGTCGAAGTTGACCTGAACTTCCATTGTGAGGGGAATGAAACTGTCCTGGAGAAGAAACGAAGGAAGGTAATCACTTCGGCGCAACTGTTCTCGTTCGCCTGTGCTGCTGAAATCTTTTGTGAAAAGCCCTGACGTAATGTCGTAGATCCCTTTTAAGTGGAACGGGAACCATGAGCCAGCAATGTTAAATTGACCCGAACCTTTGCTTTCAACTTTTTCTGGTAAGTTAAGTATGATGTTGTCAGCGCGAACGTTGAAGTTAAGCGGGAAATTCTTGTACCCTTTAAATTCTAACATTCCATCGCCGTTGAATGTTCCCGAGGCGAAATCGCCACGGATAGAGTTAATAAGAACTTTATTTTGATTGAACAATAAGTCGGCTTTGAAATCTTCAAATGCGTGAGGGAAATCGAAAAGTTTTAGATATCCTTTGTCGATGTAAGCTGATCCCAACACCGAAGAGCGGCTCGGCCCTGATTTTACATTGAAGGCGAATGAAAGCATTCCACGAAGTTCTTCAAAAAACGGGAGGAACAATGCGACGACACCCATGTCGAGCTTGCCGTTAACTTGTACATCAACTTTTTCATCTGAGTTTTTATTATCCAACAGGCGAAGATAAATATTTTCGCCAGCCAAGTAGAAATTTTGAACGCTCAGAGCTCCATTTTGCATTGTGAGTTGAAGCGGCTGAGGGGCCGCAATTGAAAGTGATCCTCGGCGAATTGCAAATTTAGTTGCGGTGATTTTTCCATTCGAGCTCCAGAAGCCACCTTTTTCAGAAGAAAGATCAATCTGCGAGGAAACTTGGGTATCATAATCTTTGCGATTTGCTGCTGAACCAATTCCTGACAGGAGAGGAGCAAAATTCCAGTCGACTGTTTTTATATTTAATTTGTAAGGAGCGTCTTCCGCAAATGGGACAGTGAATCCGCCAGTGATTGTTTGGCCTAAGAACTGACCTGATCCATTGATGCGATCCTTTAAGAACTGAAGTTCAAGCGATGAATCAGCCACTGCGTGATCACTAATTGAAGCTTTAGTGATGGTCCCTTTGAGAAGGGTATCAGGACGAAGCACATGTCCTTGCATGCCCATCTCAAAATCTAGAAGCCCTGCCAATTCGATTCCAATTTTGTTTATGTTTTCAGATTCTTCGAGGCGTAAATTACGCCCACGGATAACAGTTTCAATTTGTCCAGTCGGATGTCCAACTCCTGTGAGAGTAATAATTCCGCTCCCGCGTTGTGCGTTGACTCTGTCCGCGACAACTTCGCCATTTTTTGCGTGAATATCAAAATTGGCTTGATCGAACGATTCACCCATAACCGTGCCGCGATAGAGACTTGATTTTAGTTCGTACGTTAGAGCAGTAAACTCTAGAGGTCCGCTGACTTTGATGTTTGCTTTGCCTGTACCTGTCACAGGAAACGAGAGCTTAACTTTTCTTGTGAATGCCGAAAGTAAGTCCTTGATATCAATGAAGGGCATGCTTGCTTGCGCGCTAATCGTATTGTTCTCGAGATTCAAATCGACATTCGCTAGGTAGCGCGAAGTGGTGAAGTAGCCTTTTGTCTCATTGAAAGTTAAATGCCCTTTTGCAAAACGTGCCTGAGTGTTGAAGTTTCCTAACCAGTAATCGTCAAGCCAAAAATCTGCAGCATCACCACTGAACTCCATGACCGCTGTTTTGCTGTTACCGACCGTCTTTCCTTTTAGCGTTAATGATCCCTCAATTTTTAATCCGGCAAGATTCTTGATGTCTTTGATTGCAAGCGGGAAGGCTTCGTACGCAATGTCAAAGCCAGTTTCATAGGCAATCGAGCCGCTACTTTTGCCTTTTGAATTCGGCATAGATAAATCTGCGAGATAAGACACTGCTGTCTTATCAACTTTTACGGACCCAACGGCGTTGAGAGTATCAACAGCAACGATTGGCTTTACGCTATTTAATTTCGATTTAACTAAAATATTTTTTGAATTTAAATTTCCATCGCAGTTAACTAAAAGCTCGGGCTTCACTTCGCCTGCGCAGGTAAGTTTTGCTGTTCCTTCGAGCCAAACTGGAATCGTTCCAACACTCAAATTTTTTAGAAGCTCATGCACCTGAATCGAATTTACCTGCAGCACACCTTTGATCGGACTTCGTTCACCAATTGTATATTCAAGGTCAGTTACTTTTGCATCAATGCCGCTATTTGATGCTTCAATGCTCTTCGCTCTCACTGTATTCCCTGAAATCTCACCCAGAGCAGCGAGCGTACCGATATAGAACTTATCAACTTTCAAATCTTGAGCTTTAACATTGAATTCGGCGAGTCGATCTTTGAGAGAGAGCTGCTTTACGTTGAGTTCTAAGTCTGCAGTTCCTTTGAGTGCTGGAATTTTCAAATCTGGAACGCTTTTAATCAGCCAGTTTCTCATCGACTCAAGTGCGAGGCGACCACGTGCCTGAAGATCTCCTTTTTCAAACTTGAGAGCTTCGGTATCTCCTGACAATCTTCCCGCAGCAATCACGTAACTTTGACCTCTGCGAATTTTTAAGCGAGTAATTGTAAGCGAGTCAGGCTCAAGAATTGTGCGAGCTTCGGCCTCAAGAAGTACCAGCGCTTGTGTGTCTGCATCTTTAAACTGAACGCCAGAAGCAGTGATTTCAATTCCAATTTTGTTACTACGATTTTCAATCGCGATCCCGAGGTTTCGCAGCTGACCCGACGCCCTTGGCTTTTCGAGGGCAAGCGAGAGATCGATTTTTTCTAAAACTAAATGACTGAGCGGCACATTCTTAAGCTGTGCAAATAAACCAGCAAGTGGCTTGTTATCGCTTTTAGTTTTTGGAGCGGGGATGCGAATATTTGCTTTTGAGCCCGAGACGACAACTTCGTGCAGGCGCAACTGACCTTGAAGTAAATAGAACCAGCTCACACGCAACTTCACGTGATCGATTGCGAGCGGATCAAAAAAGGCGGCTACTTCTTGTTTCGGTGTGATCTTGACGTCGTTGAGGGTTACACCCAGTGGTAACCAATCTATCTCAATAGATGAAGGAAGAATTCGAACCGGAAGTTCTTTATTGCTAAACTGATCGATCCGAACGAGCGCCCAAGCTTTCGCTTTTGGAAGCTGAGTTTGAATCAGAAATCCAAGCAGAAAAAAAGTTCCCGCAAGTAGACCTAAAATTACGAGGAACTTCTTTCGAATCAGAAGTCACCTCCGGTCCACGCAATCAGAAGCGAGTGTGCGCTTCGGTAGCCCGGGCGAATCTTTACAATGCTCTTCAGTAAATCAACAGCTAGCGAACCTTGGCCAAGTTCCCAGAGACAAATGCTTCTCGAATAAACGGCAGCGAAGACCGAGTCGGGTTGATCGCTAAATCGTTCTTCGAGATAGTGAGTTTCCTCGAGTGCCTCGACAAACTTTCTTGATTTGATCATCAATTCTAAGCGAAGCCAGAGCTCGGCTTCTTCAAGTGGCTGGCCCGATGATTCGAGTATCTCAATTGCTTCTAAATGAAATTCCATAAAATGCAAATGAAGGGCTAAATCATACGCTTGCTTCGGATGCTCTTTAAGTTGCTGACGAGCATCTGCGACCAATACAGATTTCATTTCTTGTTGATCATCAGTGAGGTGAGAAATTTTTCGGTTTAAACTCTCGAGTAAATCGCGCTCCATGGCTCCTTGGGCAACGACTTCGTAAGCCCAACGTTCATCGGCAGATCTTTGATCTTCGGGAAGACTTGCGTCGTTTGGAAACATGAGCCGCAACTCTGAAAGTGCAGCAGCTTCCTCTCGGTGCATTCGTTGCGAGCGGAAGTAGTTTACTTTATCTTTGATGAACTCGCGCTTTTGAACCATTTCCTGCGCAAGTTTTGCGATACGATCAATATTCTTCTTTTCAAAGATCGGGTCCCAGTTCACGGCACTTGCTATGAGTAGAGCTTCTTCGTAAGCGTCTTGTTCGCTGACGCCTTCGACGAGCGCACGTTTTTCTTCGCTTGTAAGTTTAACTTCTGAAAGCTCAATTGCTTTTGCAAACTCTGCCCAAGGAAGTTTTTGTTTTGCATTAAGGAGCCGGGTGAACTGCGTTGTGAGTTTTGAAAAGTCGCCATGCCGTAAAAGAAATCGTGCAGCTTCACGTTGCTCGCTCGGAGAAAAAAGATTTTTCTCCCAACGATCCGAAATTGCATCAGCGACTTTTTCGAGACTGCCTAGATCGCTGAAGAGGTCATGAAGTTGCATCTCAAGATGCAGGTCTAGAGGCGGTTTGGACATCGCTATATTATCGGAAATCTTAGGGAAAGTGTCGAGGCTAGGCCGACGGCAATTCATGGATCCGGGTATGCAAGTTAACCGGTATACCGGGATCCAAGTTCAGCTAGACCTAAAGTCTAGCAAGCAAGATTACTTATTAACGCGCTCCACGTAATCGCCCGTACGAGTATCAACTTTTAACAGATCGCCTTCGCCGATATGCATTGGGACCTGGACCGTGTGGCCAGTCTCAAGGATTGCGGGCTTTGAGCCACCGCTAACGGTATTGCCTTTGTGGTTCGGATCAGTCTTAACAACTTTGAGAGTTACCGAGTTTGGACAGTCAACTCCGATAGGCTTTCCGTTGTAATTCATGATCACAACTTCCATGTTTTCAGTTAAGAAGTTCTTCGCTTCGCCAACTTCTTCTTCGCTAATGCAAATTTGATCAAAGCTTTTTTGGTTCATGAAATTGTAACCATTTTCGTCTTTATACAAAAAGGTCATTTCGCTGACGTTAATATCTGGCTCTTCGAATTTTTCACCTTGTTTGAATGTGCGCTCGAGGTTTGAGCCGCTTAAAAGGTTTCTAAGTTTTGCTCTTGTAAATTGGTTTCCTTTGCCAGGCTTCACATGCTGGAAATCGACAACTGCGTAAGGTTGACCATCGACTAAAACTTTAAGGCCTTTTTTGAAATCCGATAATTGATACATGCAAACGTCTTCCTCTTAAGTGAAGTATGAAATTACCGGCTGCGATGTGAGTGGTCAACGATCGAGTCGTCTCTCGTTTATACGCTGCAGGAGAACCTCGAGAGCCTCTTTTTTCTCTTCATTCGCCGACTTCATACGCTGGCGAAGGCGTCCGATTCGTTTTTCTAGGTCAGTTTGGTCGCCTAATCGACTTTGTGCCGCTCGAAGTACATTAACGGCAGCATCGAGATCATTTCTAACGGTCAATGCGTCGGCCAGCGAAATCGCTCGCTCAACTTCGCGTTTTACGTTCTCGGGCCGATGGTCAAATATCGGTTCCATTTTAAAAACCGAATTATCATACTCGTCAGCAGTTACAAATTCCCACCGGCTGACTGCTTTTTTGGCACGATCATCGTTAGGATTCAGAAATAGGACCATTTTGAAGGCACTCAAAGCTTCTTTTGGCTGTCGAAGTTGCAGATGCAATTCGCCTAAAAGCGAATAGGCGAGCAAATTCTCTGGCGACGTCTCAATTGCCTTTTTTAGCTGCTCAGAGGCTTCTTCATAACGCTTTTTTTCGATCAAAACTCTGGCAAGAGCGACTCTTCCGCTCGCAAATTCTGGGTTGGCGCGTACTCCGCCCTCGGCTATTCGAAGCGCCTCTTCAACTAACCCCATTCGTCGATAGGCCTCGGACAAAGGAGCGAATACCTTCGACTTCGGATCGCGGGCATATTCAAGCTGATAGCGCTCGATGAGCTCAGGTGTAAGTGACGACATTTGAGCATTGTTACATGACCCAATTAGCAATTCAAAGCTTGAAAATTAATGGCCTGCCGTCGTTTAATCAAACAGGAATCCGAGTATACCGGTTAACTCGTATACATGGATCCCGGTATTTGAACAGCATGTGGAGCATCCTTGAGAATAATATTGGGAATCGATCCGGGAACTATCAATCTCGGTTACGGCCTCGTCGGCATCACTAATGGCAAAATTGAGTACCTCAAGCATGGGGTGTTTTCTTGTTCGCCTACAGTGCCATTTCATCAAAGAATTTTTGAGATTGCAGAGCAACTCGAGCAGCTCTTTTCAGAAAATCGTCCAAGCATTACAGTCATCGAAAATATTTTCCTCGGTAAGAATGCCGACAGTGCATTTAAGCTAGGTCACATTCGTGGCATATGCCTGATGTATGCTTCAAAATCACAAAGTGAAATTGTTGAGTACGCAGCTAAGTCAGTGAAAAAAGGAATTACGGGCAGCGGAGCCGCATCAAAAGAGCAAGTTCAAATGCTCCTATATGCGCTTTTGGGCTTGCGCGGAGCAGTTGCTTCGAATGAGAAAATCGATGCCTCTGATGCATTATCGCTCGCGTATTATCACGCCAAACAAATTGAAACTGAAGAAAACATGAGCCGGGGGCTTGAAATGGCCCGTCGAAAAAGAAATCACGAGGTCGAGAGATGATTAGTTCATTACGTGGTCGCATTACTGATCACGACCAAGAAGGTGTAGTTACAGTTGATGTCAACGGAGTTGGCTACGAAGTTCAGTGTTCAACAAACGGTCTTGAAGAAATTCTAGCTCAATCAATTTCTACTCCTGAAGTGCAGCTCTTGATTCAAACTTTTGTTCGAGAAGATGCGATTTCGCTTTTTGGCTTTGCAACTTCAGCTGAAAAACAAACGTTTATGTCGCTTGTGAAAGTCAATGGTGTGGGCCCGAAGATGGCGATCAAGATTTTATCGGGTGCAACTCTTAATCAACTAATGGCGATGATCGAGGCAGGCGACGTAAAAGCACTTTCAGGATTGCCGAAAGTCGGAAAGAAAACTGCAGAACAGTTGATTCTAACTTTGAAGGGTAAATTGGTTTTGAGCGAAGATTCTCCCAAGAAGCGATCTGCAAACAAGCCTCGCTCTGAAGTGGTTTCTGCTCTCGTAAATTTAGGCTTTAGATTGCAAGACGTTGAGAAAGTTGTTGAGGATATGCCGGCTGATCTTGATGTGCAGGCGGGTGTTCGTCGCGGATTGGCCGCATTGTCAGGTCAGTTTTAATTTAAGTTTTGAGGTGCAGAGATGACGTCAGATAACAGAGTTGTTCTAGGCGAAAAGTTTGAAGGTGAATCGAATTGGGAGGCAAGTCTTCGCCCAAAACACTTCGACGAGTTTCCGGGCCAGGACAAGGTAAAAGAAAAGCTTCAGGTATTTGTTGAAGCTGCACGCGCACGCAAAGAGCCACTCGATCACGTTTTACTAAGTGGTCCACCGGGATTAGGGAAAACAACTCTCGCGCATATTATTGCGAACTTCATGGAAGTTGATTTCAAAGTTACATCGGGTCCAGCACTGGACAAAAAAGGCGATGTAGCCGCAATTCTCACAAGCCTTAAACCAAATTCAATTTTATTCATCGACGAGATTCACAGACTCAATCGCAATATCGAAGAGTACCTTTACAGCGCGATGGAGGATTTCTACATTGATATCGTCACCGGAGAAGGCTTGGGCGCACGCTCAATGCAATTTCAACTTGCTCCGTTTACTTTAATTGGTGCAACAACACGCGCAGGTCTGTTGAATGCTCCACTTCGCGATCGCTTTGGAATTTTTGAACGACTGTCTTTTTATAATAAAGAAGCGCTTACAAAAGTACTCACACGTTCAGCGAAACTACTCGATACGCACATCACTCCAGAAGGGGCTCTTGAGATCGCAAGACGAAGTCGTGGTACTCCTCGTATCGCAAATCGTTTGCTCAAGCGTGTTCGTGACTATGCACAAGTCAAAGGTGACGGTCGAATTACTGATGAGTTGGCAGCCTACGCACTTGATCAGCTCGAAGTCGATCACTTAGGTCTTGATGATATGGATCGCAAGCTTCTTAACATGATCATCGGAAAATTTTCTGGTGGTCCGGTGGGAATCGACACTATGGCCGCAGCCTTAAGCGAAGATAAAGGAACGATTGAAGAAGTTTATGAGCCGTTCTTGCTTCAAGAGGGTTTAATTCAGAAAACTCCGCGTGGCCGAGTAGTGACCGATACAGCTCGAAAGCACTTAGGTCATCCGCCGGCAGTGCCTTCGCTTACGCAACTTGATTTATAATTTTTCAGAATTTACCTGGGTGCCTCTGAGCACTCGTAACTAGTTTTCGAGAAGTAGGCGCGTTCGCTGCCGAGTTCGCAGCGCTTATAATAAAACTCGTAAACATTTTCATTTCTGATTTTCATTTTCTTCTGCACTGCAAAGCCATCAGCTGCGTACGCGGCTCCAACGGCAGTGCTTCCGGAGCTGTCAGATTCTGAGCCTCGACGGTAACCGCTATCGCCACTAGCACAGGCGATTAACAGACCAGCGATTGAAATTGCGATGAGTTTGTTTGACACACTTTTATTCTAAGTTCCCTCGAGAAAACCAGCTAGGCCGGTTCTCTTCGTTAGTCGAAAAGTGTCTTAAATACGACAGCACTTGCGGCCTTTTCGCTACAGTAGCGGGTTTTAAGCGGAAGCTGGCCTTTTGTCGCTATTTGAAAAAGGCTTGCCAATTCAATTACTTACAAATGTAATCAGACTCTGAGAAGTTGGCGAGTTTCGTGGCTTCGTTCTTGCTCTTGAAGGAGTACATGTTTCTACAGCGAACGATCGGTAAAACAGTTACGGTTGATGGAATTGGCATTCACTCAGGAAAACCAACTTCATTAACGTTCAGACCTGCTCCTGCAAATACAGGAATTCATATCGCTCGCGTTGATCTTCCGGGAAAGCCTTCAGTCAAAGCCATCGCTGCCAATGTTCAAGCGACAACAATGGCAACCACACTCGGCGGAGAACTTTTTCAAGTAGCAACAGTTGAGCACTGTCTTTCGACACTTGCTGCATTTCGAATTGATAATCTAGTCATCGAGCTGTCAGGCCCAGAAATTCCGATTTGTGATGGCAGTGCTGCAGTTTTTGCTGAGTCACTATTGGCTGCGGGCTTAGTAGAGCAAGATGAGCCGCGCAAGTATGCATACGTCACCCAACCAATATTTATCGGGAACGAAGATAAGCATGCGTATGTTGTTCCTTATAACGGTCTGCGAATTACTTGTACGATCGATTTTCCGCATCCAAGTATTGGTCTTCAAAAATTAGATCTCGATATCAATGAGACTTCGTTCGTTCGCGAGATTGCGAAAGCGCGAACTTTTGGTTTTATGAAAGATGTTGAGGCCCTTCGTGCAAGAGGCTTAGCGCTTGGCGGAAGTCTTGAAAACGCGATCGTTTTAGATGAAACAAAGATCTTAAATCCTGAAGGCTTGCGCTTTAAAGATGAGTTTGTTCGGCACAAAGTTTTAGATGCGCTCGGTGATTTGGTGAACCTTGGGATGCCTTTGATGGGTCACTTGGTGCTTTACAAAGCCGGTCACGACGTTTTGCATCGTCTAGTTTCTAAGATTCTTGAATCGCCGGATCATTGCCGCCAAATCGAATTGGGTTCGGATTTACCCGAAACCACGGCTGGTTTAGGTGCGCTTTGGTCGTCGACCCGCCACTAAAAAATTGAACTTGCCTCTGTGAAACACAAATGTGAAAGTCACCCCTCTCTAAAAAACTATCCAAGGGGTAATACAAATGATCATCGGAGTACCGAAAGAGATCAAAATTAGCGAAAACCGAGTGGGTTTAACTGAAGCGGGCGTTCGCCAATTAATAAAAGAAGGTCACACAGTTTACGTTCAAAAAGATGCGGGCCTTGGCAGCCGAATCACAAATGAAGATTACATCCAAGCCGGCGCAAAGATGATGGACACGGCAAAAGAAATTTACGGCAAAGCCGAAATGATCATGAAAGTGAAAGAGCCACTTCCAGATGAGTATGAGCTCCTTCGTGAAAATCAAATTCTTTACACTTACCTCCACTTAGCAGCTGAACCAAAACTCACAAAAGTTCTTTGCGAGCGAAAAGTAAAAGCTGTTGCTTACGAAACAATTCAAAAAGAAGACGGATCACTTCCGCTTCTAGTTCCAATGTCTGAAGTTGCTGGCCGCATGGCGACTCAGGTTGGTGCTTTCTACTTACAAAAAGATCACGGCGGAAAAGGAATTTTGCTTGGTGGAGTGACTGGCGTTAAGCGCGGAAGAGTTACGATCATCGGTGGTGGTGTTGTGGGTATCAACGCAGCGAAAATGGCTGTTGGCTTAGGTGCCGACGTGACTGTTCTCGACGTCAACACGGCACGCTTAGAATACCTCGATGACGTATTCCAAGGTCGCCTCACGACGATGTACTCAAACACTCAAAATATCGAAGAAGCTGTTGTTGAGTCTGACTTGGTTGTAGGCGGCGTGTTGATCACTGGTCACAAGGCTCCAGTTCTCGTAACAAAAGAAATGGTTTCTCGCATGAGCCCAGGCTCAGTTGTTGTCGACGTGGCAGTAGATCAAGGCGGTTGTATCGAAACTTGCCGACCTACTTCGCACACAAACCCAACTTATGAAGTCAGCGGCGTGATTCACTATTGTGTTCCCAACATGCCAGGAGTTGTGGCTCGTACTTCAACTTACGCTCTCACAAACGTAACTCTTCGTTACGGTTCAATGATTGCGCAAATGGGTGTTGAAGATGCGATCGCTCGCGATAAAGCACTCTTCCAAGGACTCAACGTTTACAACGGTTACGTATGTTACGAGCCGGTGGCGCGTGATCTTGGTATGGAGTATCGTCCTTATAAATTGTAAGTTGTCGTAGTTCATCCGTCGCAGCGGCGGATGGCAGATGCTGGTGCGGATTTCCGCGCCAGCGCGGAAATCCTCTTGAGACTTCTCAACTGCTTAAGTTCCGCAAAGATTCTTGCAGTAACTGCTGCTCCAACCCTCTGCCGAGCATTTCTCCCAACAGCCTTCTTGTCCACCATCAGTGCTGCTTCCACATAAGTTATTGCAGTAACTGCTGCTCCAGCCCTCTGAAGAACACTTATCCCAACAGCTTTCCTGACCCGTGCTGCTGTCGCTTCCGCAGAGCGAATCACAATAAGAGCTGCTCCATCCCTCAGATGAGCATTTATCCCAGCAAGATGAAGTGCCCGAATCTGGCTTATCGTCATCGCAATTATCACGACTGAAAGTCGCTGCTGATTTCAATAGTCGAAGTGTAGCAACTTCGAGTTTGCGAGTTGCCGCAGTCTTCTCACGAAGCTCCAAATCTTTAATCGCTAACTTCATCGCGATTTGCTTATCGTTGTTCTTGACGCTGCCGAGCTCGGACGAGTTGGCCCCAGTTACAAACAACCCCACGACTAGAAACATAAAAACTTGCTTTAGAAACATAAAATCCCCCTTGTTGAACTTCAAAATTGCAACAAGCATTCCAATGGAAGTGGGGCCACTCTGCGACTGCGCTACTTAAGTTCAAACACGAGACTGTTCCACTGTTCAGTGCTAAGCGTCGAGACTCCTTTATTAGTTAAGTTTTCGACGACTTTGCGGTGCGGATGCCCGTAGCGTTTTTTTCTTGAGCTCGCAATTGCCAGCCGCAGGTGCGGCAGATTCTTTAAAAGCTTTACCGAAGTACTCGTTTTACTTCCGTGATGACCGAGTACTAAGAACTTCAAACGGTGAGTCGAAATTAAGCGCGACCAGATACGTTCCTGCTTTGCTGTCGAGTCTCCGGGAAATAACGTCGACTGGCCAAGATAAATTCGACTCATATCATTTGCATTAATCTTTTTGCCTATGGGTGCGAACTTTAGTTCTGAAATTCCTTTGGAGGTATTTGTGCAAACGCGAAACTTCGAAAAGACCTCAAGTTTTTCCGGTGTCGCAGTTCCGCGTGGCGGTACAGAGATGCAAAATCCCGAAAGGCGTCGCGATGCTTGCTCAGCGAAGCTGATGTGATCTAAATCCCAATGCGTAAAGGCGACTTCGTTTTTTGCTTTCGACCCGCAAACGGCAATTAATTTTTTCCAGTTTATTTTTTCGCCACCCATATCTAAGTGAGTGCATGTGTCTAAGGATACGATTGAAACCCAAAGGCCCTGACCTACATTCCAAATTATCATTCGATCTAAAACAAGATTTGAAGTTGTGCTCGCCCAAATTGAAATCAGCAGTGCAATTAAAGATTTCACTGTCGCTGTTCTCGCGTCACAAAATAGATATTGATTCCGAAAACGTATGCCCAAATTAATAAGAGCGATCCAAATTTGATCGGTTCAAGAGTGCCACTTCTCGGAATGCTCACCTCAAGAAAGCCGAAGAACCAACTCCACACAATGTCGACAAAACCTAATGCGTCCGGAAACAGCATCGCCGCTGCTGAGGCCGGAAACATGACGACGCCAAGAAATGGAGCCACCGCTAGGTTATAGAGAATACTAACCGGGTGGGGAGGTGCGAACTGCATGAGCAGCGGAAACATCAGCACGAAAATGTAAAGTTGCTGCTTAATTTTTCGCCCCCAACTTTCATTTTGCGTTGGAATCTGGAGACACAATGCCGCGACCCAACTGAGCTGAAGAGATATTGATTTCCACCAAGCTGGAGCGATGGTGAGAGTAATAATTCCAGCAAACAAAGTGACTGCCGGTGGTGACCAAAAGAGTTTGTTCGAACTCTGGAAGTGATTGAGAAGCTGTGAGCAGAGTGCGCGTACAACTGGTGCTTGGAAGCCTGTCATCAGTGCAAACGCAGAGAGCACGAAAGTTTTAGCAACCATCCTCCATTTGAATCGCTCGAAGGCAATGCTTAGAATCTGTTCAACAAAAACGAGATGTGAGCCAGAGACGACAACTAAATGTAAGAGTCCGCTCATTTGAAGAAGTCGATACTCTGAGTTTTGAGCAGGAGTTTTTCCGCAGACGACCGCAGAAATCCATTCGCGGTTTTGAAATTCAGTCGGCGACATAAATGCACACTTGTTTTGTAAAGTGGCAGAGAGTTGTGTCACTAAACTTTGCAAAGACGAATCTATTTGTAGCATCGCAAGAGCGATCAAACTGAGCAGAACAAGCATTCGCGAGCATTCATGCAAAGTTACGCTCGTAGCTAAATCGATTAAGTTAGACAGATTCTTACGAGCCGTCGGGACTCGGATGTAAGATGTCTGTCAGATTAATTGTTAACAAATCGTAAATCACAGTTTTTCTAAGTTAGTTCAATAGCTTAACCATGCTTTCACGTTCAGCAATTCGCTGAAACCCTTATCCGGCATTGGGTCTAAGGTCTAGATTGAAAATCAGTCCACAGACAATGTGGATAAGTGTTCACAGACTTCAAGTTTAAGAGGCAGTAATCGATTTTCTTACTTAAAAACCTGACTGATTTTTTTGCGAAGCAAGAAACTAGACCGGCCTTTCAAGCCTCTTACTTTGCAGGTTTTTTGAAGTGCTCTAACATAAAGATATCAGGAATGATTATGAATCGAGCGAACTCCAAATTCAGTTTCGCGTTTTTCGCGGGCAAATTTCATTTGCTCATTGTTGTAGCTGTGTTTTTCAGCTCCGATTTTGCCGTAGCTAATTCCAAAACGTTTCAACAGGTGAGTGTGGATAATGATTCAGCAGAGTTATCTGGTGAACATTTGTTGTACTCAAAAGTCATTGATTCATATCGCGGCAAAACACTAGGCGATTTAACCCGAGCAGTTGAGCTGATGGAAAAGGCTTATCCTAGTAGCATCTACACCGATAACGCACTTTATCTGAAAGCTGAGTTGGCGCTTCTAAAAGGGCAACTTCAAAACTCGCTCGATACGATCGACACTTTACTGAGTAATTATCCGACGTCAAACAAACGCGTATCTGCACTTTATTTAAAATCTCAGGCTCTACATCAGACTAACCAACCAAAAGCTTCAGCTCTTGCTCGTGCAGAAGTCGAGAAGCGATATCCAGGCAGTATCGAAGCGGCCAAAATTTATGCTCAGAGGACATTGCAGCAATGACAAAAGAGACCATCATCATGATTCGCATCAGCTTGTTTGCAGTTGTCCTGGCTCTGAGCCCAAACTTGAAAGCTCAAGAAGAGGGGTTTGATTCTCCTGACACTCAACTCGAGTCTCAGATGTTTGACATCAATCAAAAGTTTAACTCTCAACCTGTTCCTGAGTCTGAGTGGTTGAATGTGCTCGGAAGTCGCAGATCTGAAAGTTACAAAATTCAGACCGGCGATACGCTCTGGGATATTTCTAAGACCTTTTTTGGTGACGGACATTTCTGGCCGAAACTTTGGTCAGAGAATGGAAATATCCAAAACCCGCACGAAATTTTGCCTCGAAAAAGTATCGTCTTTCTTTCTGGCACAGTTGGCGAAGCTCCAGTCTTCACGGTCGTCGATACGAAAGATGTCGTTCTTTCTGCGCCGACGTACGTTGGACCCGATATCAATGATGAAGACATCATTGATCCAGGCGAGCCACGTGTGATCAACGGAAAGCCTGTGATCCCTAAGCCAACAAAATTTTCGGCACCAGTTTTAAAAGCACTTCCTCCGTCATTTGAAATGCCCGAACCGCCTGTCTATGGTGATTACGATGAGTCGGGATTAGACGTGAGCGAAATGAGAGATAGAAATGTCGCCCAAACTCCGCAACTGATTCCATTTTTGGTTCTTCAAGAAGTCCCAGAGGGAATTGGCAAAATCACCGAGATGGAATCTGGCTCTGCATTTGCGGGAACGTCCCAGGTCGTGATGGTGAAGCTTGCGCAAGCCGCAGAAGTCGGGCAAGAGTTCACAACTTTCTTTTACACAGGAAAGTTGAGCAACAACGAAATTTCAAAGGGACGAATTCTTGAAGTTGGTGGTCGCATTAAAATTAAAGGCGTGATCGATGCCGAACGAAATGTATACCGTGCGGTTGTTACTGAATCAGTTAATCCGGTTCGCAAAGATTCAGTCGTCACAACTCTCAACCTTCCAACAGTTAACTTTTCATTAGATCGCCCGGTGAGTTCAACGGTTGCGACAGTGGTTGGCGGAGAATTTGACCGAGTTCGACGAGTGATCGGTCTTGGATCGGTGGTTTATTTGAAAACTTCGGAAACAGCTCTTACTGATGGCGAGATCCTAACAGTTGAGGCTGTGCGCAAAACTCGTACGCCAAGCACACTTTATCCAGCCGCGAGACGCCCAGTTGCGATGGTGAAGGTTGCAAACGTTGATGGTGACTTAGCGACCGCAGTGATTATCAGTTCACTTGAAGAAGTTGGTCTCGGAGACTTAACGGGCGGACCTGCTCCGCAAATTGATGCTGCAGAAGTTCGCGCGACAACAACTCGCGAGATCAAAAACTCTGAAATAAAATAGAAATTGTCCGCGAAATTAATTTCGACGCGTTTTGCGGACAACAAATCAGTCAGTTCTAATACTTTATATTCTGCTTGAGATTAAGATTTGCATGTTTGCTGTTACATGGAATTAATCTCTGCGCTCAGTCTGCAAATGCCATGGATGACAATAGAAGAATTTAAAGCTCTATCTTCAGAGGGGGTCGCCTCTGAAAACATAAGTGTACATTCGCGACAGTTCTTTAAGGAAAATGGCAGACGTGCTTTAGAGTCTGCACAAAATCTTGTTTCATATTGTGAGATGCGAAACATTCAAATTCTTTATCCCGGACACAGGCTTTTTCCTGAGGGCTTTTTTGAACTAGAAGAACCACCACTTTTTTTGTCGCTTGAGGGAAACTGGCCGAAGCTTAAGTCAGTTGCCATTGTTGGAAGTCGTGAGCCGAGTCGGTTTGCGGTGGATTGGTTAGGAGAGAATCTTCCGGTGATCATTGATCAAACAAATTGTGTGGTTGTCAGTGGAGGAGCTCGAGGGATTGATTTAACGGCGCATTTAGCAGCCGCTCGACATGGCAAGCCTACGCTTGTTTATCTGCCCTCTGGATTAAGCAACTTTTACCCACGAGATCTTAATAAATATAAAGAATTAATTGTCGAGAGTGGGGGAGGGTTTGTAAGTGAATTGCCGCCCGACACCGAAATGAAAAAGTTCCATTTTATTAAAAGGAACCGACTCATCGTTGCGTCCTCTGACTTAATCTTTGTTGTCGAAGCTCGTCGAAAAAGTGGCTCGATGCTAACGGCTGGAATTGCTGGAAGCATGAATAAGACAGTTTGTACCATTCCGTCTGCACCATCGATGTCGTGTTCACAAGGAAGTTTAGATCTAATTTTTGGCGGAGCGTTTCCGATTAGAGATTATTTAGACATTGTTGCGTTGCTGAACATTAGTTCCAAGCACGCTTGAGTGTGATGGCGGCGGCAATCGAGAATATGAAATTCGCCATCCACATTCCAACCCAGGGAGTGAGTGTGCCATTCTTAGCAAGGCTGTCGCCCACGATGTAGAGAATCCAGTAGCCAACGATAAGCGCAAGACAAATTACCATCCCGCCGCCGCGTGCATTTCTTCGGTTTGTGCTCGTTCCAAGGCCGACCCCAATGAGAGCAAAGATAAAGCACGCAGTTGAAATTGAAAATCTGCGATGAAATTCGGCCTTGAAGGTTCGAGTTTGCTCAGGCTTCAAGGTTGTATCGCGAAGCTTTTGCTTTAATTCATCAAAGGTCAGTGACGGCGGAGATTTGTCTCTGAAGCTTTCATTTGCTGGGTCAGATAAATAAACGTCGTAATTGGCGAAATCAATTTTTGTATGTCGACCTTCAGAGCTTCGATGGATACTTCCATCGCTTAAGCGAAGTGCTGCGTTTTGGCCAGGTTTTGATGAATCAAGCAAGAGACTTCCTTGCTTTGCGATCACGGTGCTGCCGTTTCGTTCGTCGTAAATAAAAACTTGAGAAAGAATATTTCGTTTCGAATCAACTTTGTTCGCATAGACGACCATGTTGAAGAAACCTTCTGAGAAAATTCCTTCACGAATTGCCGCAGTCGGCTTGGTCGAGCCAATCTTTGCGAACAGCACTTCGAACTGACGGTTTCCCCAGGGAGCTACGTAGAGGGCCATTTGAAGAGATAATACTCCGACGAGAATGCTAAGAAGTATCGCGGGCGACGAGATGTGCCACATGTTGTAGCCAGCGGCTTTAAAAGCCACGATTTCTGAATCGGCAGAGAGTCTTCCGTAAGTCATAAGGACGGTGAAGAGAAGGCTCATCGGAAACAAGATGGGCAAGAAGCTCGTGGCCATGTAGCCCATCATCTCGAGCATCACGCTAAGTTTTACGCCATGAATAAGAACGAATTCTGTGAGCTTAAGTAGCTGGAACATCAACAAGATGAAAACGAAGACGATCACGCCTAAGAAAAAAGGCGGGATCATTTCTCCGAGAACATATCGCAGACCTAAGCGCATTCTCATCGAGCGGGAGTCATCAATCCTACGTTTTCAGGAGTGCCGATCGCCTTACGAACTTCGATGCACATTTTCAAAAGACCTTCGTAGTGCTTGAGGTTCAGTTGAGAAGCGGCATCACACTTTGCTTCCATTGGGCGCGGGTGAGTCTCAAGGAAGAGCGCATCAGCTCCGGCAGCAACAGCCGCAAGAGTTAAATGCGGAACAAATCGTGGCTCGCCACCTGCAGGGTCAGCAGAAGAGATTCCGTACAATCGCACAACATGAGTTGCATCGAAGCAAGCTGGAGTACCAGTTTCTTGCATCAACGGAATTGAACGCATGTCTGCAACTAAACGGTTGTAGCCAAAGCTAGCACCGCGCTCTGTAAGGAGAATGTTACTATTGCCAGTTGAGCGAATTTTTCCGACTACGCCCGCCATTCCTTCTGGAGCAAGGAACTGACCTTTTTTAACGTTGATCGCTTTGCCAGTTTTTCCGCAAGCGATTGCAAGAGAAGTTTGCTGACACATGTAAGCGGGGATTTGAAGTACATCAACATACTCCGCCACTTGCTCAACGTCTTCTGTACGATGGACGTCGGTGAGGACTGGAATTCCGAATTCTTTGCGAACGGCCGCTAAAACTTTAAGACCTTCGTTGGCCATTGGGCCTTGCCAATTTTTTTCTGAGCCGCGGTTATCTTTTTCGTACGAGCTTTTGAAGATACACGGCACGCCGAGGCGCTGAGTGATATCAACAAGTGCACGAGCAGCTTCGAATATTAATTCTTTAGAGTCGATCACGCATGGGCCAGAAATTACTGCGAGTCCGTGACCAGTTCCGATCTTCACATCTGTGCGTCCGCCTTTAACAACGAATTCGCGTTTTGGAAGCGTGGTAGTTTCTGTTCTCTCTGTCATCATAATCGAAGGCCTTTCTAGTTCTTGATCAGTCGATAGTTTTTATATTCACCAATTCGATGTCCGAAAGTTCTTTCGAACACATCGCTTGCAAGCAGATTTAAATCTTTAGACGTCCAATCACTGAGTCGTCTTGATGGATCAAACTTCCAGTCTTGCGCTGCTACCAAGTCTCTCATCACGAGCGGATGAGTGCCTGTGTAGTTGCGAAGTCCATACTGCTTTGCATACTCGAAGTTATCATAATCTTTATCACGTTTATCGCCATGCCACCAACGATCAAGAAGTTTACTTTTTTGACCCATCATTTTAGGTGGCTTTACCCAACCATAATGAAAAACGCGGGCATCTACAGGAGCAACTACCGGTTTTTCGCCGTGTACGCGGAAACCCTGTGCGTCGTTGTGGCTGCGTATTCCCGTGCTCTTGCGAACCATTCGAACTTCCTTGCGATACCACTTACGTGATGTCGCAATCGTATTGTAGCTGCCGTAGAAGTGAATATAATCAAATAGAAGGCCCTGGATCTCGGGTTTTGAGTCGTATTTCTCGACGGCAGCGCGAATTTTCGGAAGATCCTCTTCGTGGATAACTTCGTCAGCTTGCACATAAAAGCACCAGTCGTTCTGACATTGGTCTAGGGCTTCGTTGGTTTTCTCGCTGAGCATAAGGCCGCCTTTGGTTTTTGATGGGTCCCAAAAGCTGTCGAAGATTCTTATTTTTGGATCGTTGATGCTTTGAATTAACTCTTTAGTGCCGTCTTCTGAGTGACCAACGCCAATCACCATTTCGTCTACGACCGGTAGTATGCTTCGAATTGATTGAAGTACCGGGTAGCCCATCAAAACACCGTTCTTGATAACGGTGAATCCACTAATTTTCATCAGACAGTTTTAGCAATCAGGCCCTATGTAAGCAAGCGATTTGGAGCTACACTATTAGCCATGAGAAAAATCATGCTCGTCATCGACGAGTACAACGAATTAGAGTTTCTTGAGAGCCTCTTGCGGAGACTCGGCTTCGACGTTTTGTCTCTGAACAAAGATCTTTCTGTGCCGTCGGCAATTCTCGGATTTTTTCCTGACTTAGTGATGGCTCAAGTGAAATCGCGCGCGGTTGATGGGGTCGCATTAAGTCATAAAGTTCGCAAGCTGGCTCCTCAAGCTCGAATGGTTTTACTTCATCCCGTCGGTCAGCCTCCTAAAGGGCCAGAGCTTAAAAATACAGTCGATGCATTTCTTGATATGCCAGTTGATCCATCGAAGCTGATTGCCATGCTTGCGCAGCTGGGTAGTCTCGACGAAAAGATTCTGCAAGATAAATTGAACCGGATGGCCGCAGGAAAAATGTCCGAGGAGAAGAGAGTTCGTCTACAGGGTTCCGCGCCCCAAGGTGCTGCGACACAAAGTATGCCGAGCTCAGACTCTGGCATGGTTCACGTGACTTCTAGAAATCCAGTTGCCGGTCAGGGCGCTCGCCCTGTGACTGGTGGTGGTGGAGGTATGCGTGAGGCTATAGATTCCACGATTATTTCAGGCGGGAATAGCCAACCCATTGCTTCAGGAATTAAAGCAAACGCTTCAAGTTCTGAGAGCGTAACAGGTGACGCCTTTTCAAAGGGTGTTCATCATTTTCAAGGGACCAATACGCAGAAAGGGCCAACGCATATAGCTGGAGTGAAGCAGCAGGAGGGGGCTGCTTATGATCCATCTGGGAAGCAATCGGCTGCACCGATAGTCTCAGCGAGTTATGTTCCGACGCCTGCTTCAACTGAATCAAATTCGAAGGTGAGTGGTCGAAGAGCGGCAGCAATTGCAAATGCCGAGGTAACCGAGCGAACAAAGCGTTACGATCAATTTTTAGGTTCACACGATGAGCCTGCTGACAAAGTGATCCCACAGGGAGAAATGAAGCGTCAGGCAAAAATTCTTAAGCTTGATTTGATTTCGACAGAGACTGAGCTAGCTCAAAAGCGCGAGTTTGTGCGCGCTCTATTCCGCAAGTAAGTTAGGCTTACTTCTTCTTCTTAAAGAGCATTCCAACGACATCTTTCAAGTCTGCTTTCATAATGTCGGTAGGCTGTGAAGATTCTTTTGCCTGAAGTTTAATGACGTTTAATTCACGTCGAGCTTCGATAAAATCAGAGTCGATCGCAACGGCGTGTTGCACGCTCTTCACTGCATTAGCGTAATCACCCTGTACGCGATACATCAGACCGCGGATAAAGTAGAACATTGAAGAGTGGCGTTCTTCGGGTGGAATTCCCGCCATCAAATCTTTAATCTTATTAATTGCATCGATACTTTTTTCAGTTTCAGGCGATTTAAGTTTAGCCCAAAGCAAGAGGAGGCGTAGTTCGGTAGAAGGCTGAGCTAACTTAGCTGCTGCCGAAAGAATCTCATTCGCTTTACGAATGTCACCTTTAGTTAAGTGCTGCTTCCCTTGATCAATGAGCGATTCTGCCTGGAGGATTAACTCAGCACTTCCATGCTCAAGCTCTCGTACGTAAGTCGAACGATCAGCCTCATTGATGAGAACCTGGTGTGCCTGGTTAATTTTCTCAAACGCTTGTCGAGTGAGTTCGCGAATATCGGTTGGCGCATCTGGAGCAAGCTTGTCGGGGTGAAGAACTTTCGCAAGCTCAAGATAGTTACGCTTAATTTCGCCTTCTTTAGCTTTATTACTCACACCCAATCGTTCAAAATGATTTTGCTTGGCTAATTCTTCATTGAGCTTAGTCAATCTTCGGCGCTGAGGTTCATAGTTCGAAGATTTAACTGAGCGGTCAAAGATCACCACTCGCGCAAGAATTAAAACTTGAACCGCACGGTAGACCCAGTCCTCTTGTCCTTCATGAGCGGCCAAAATTTCTTCAAATGGTTTTTCCGAAATTAACTCATCAAGAAGCTTTGGCATTTTACTTAATATCGGGAGCGTGAGGCAGCGATGAGTGGGTGAGTACTCAGGTCCTTTTGCAATTGTGCAATTCATCCACGGAACAAAAGACGCCTTTAGCCAATCCATAGTGATCTTAGACATCACCCAGTCATCTGCTAGGCGAGCGAACTCAGTCCGAGTCAACGATGCTTCAACTCGTAAATCAGATGAGCGAACAAAATTAATTTTTAAAGAGGTGTTCGAAATCGTTTTACTCAAACGAATCACGAGCTGTTCGGCGACAATACTTTCAATTGCATGAGGACTTAGTACGTTTGCTTCGACGAGCTTTTCACCAATTCGTTTTGTTTTCCCGCCGTTGCGCGCAAGAACATCGTTTAAGTCTTGTGAATCGATAAAACCATTTTCTATCAGTAAACTTCCGAAGAAAGATTCTGAATCAGCAAGATTCACTTGTACAATTTGCCCTTGCGCGAACCCAACGCCGGCAACTTCTCCGTCAGCATTAATAATGTTGAGGTGACCACTAACAGATGGATGCATAAGTAAACTGTAAACCCACGGAAGATCAAAGCCGTGAATCACATCTGAATCGTTAACTGCATTGACTCGTTCTTTTTGAGTGATTTCATTTTTACGCATCAGTGCCGGAAGTGGAGCAACAGATTCATCAGATGCGAGATTAACTTTTAATTTCTCGTTGAGTAGTTTTGCGAGAGCATCGAGATCAAAAGGCTTTGCCAAGAACGCAATCGCGCCTGTTGTTTGTAGAGTTTCTTTAACGAATGTCTTGTCTTTGTAGATTCCGCTCATCATAACGATCGGAACTTCTGGGCCGAGTTCTTTTTTGATAGCAACTGCGAGTTCTCGTCCGTTCATTTTTGGTAACATGCAGTCGATCAAAACAAAGTGAACTGTCTGAATTTTAAGAAGTGAAAGTGCCTCGTCAGGTTTAGTGACGTGGATCGCTTTGTATCCAGTGCGATCAACAAGCTCACTCAGCGCCTTGCCGAGATTCTTGTCATCATCGATTATGAGGACTTTTAATTCACTCTTTTGCATCAACACTTTATCGGCCAGAGAACCTGAAAATCTTAGGCGTTTAGAGTAGTTAACACAGAGAGCTAGACCAGAGACCAGGTCACTTGCCTTTCCTCAATTCAGACGCATCTTAAAGAGAGTCGTTAGCGAAGCCTTGATCAATCTTGTCTCAATTTGTTTCCGAGGTCGACAAAGGGCCAGCGATCGACTAATTTTTCATTTCAGATAGGAGATCGCATGGGTAGCAATACATTCAGCACTACAGATTCAGGTTTTTCAGCAGACGTCTTAAATTCAGACACTCCGGTACTAGTAGACTTCTGGGCTGAGTGGTGCGGACCTTGTCGCGCGCTAGCTCCAAAGCTCGAAGAAATCGCGGGCGAGTTCCAAGGTAAACTCAAAGTTTACAAAGTGGATATCGATGAGAACCAAGCAACTCCAGCACAGTTTGGTGTACGTGGCGTTCCAACTTTGATTTTGTTCAAAGGCGGAAAGCAAGTTGATCAAATTGTCGGAAATCATCCTAAAGAAAATATTTTAGCGGTGTTGAACAAACACCTTTAGAAAGCAAGAAGCCATGATGCCGAGCAGTTCGAAGGCATGGAAGGCATAATGGTCGAAGACAAAATATAAAAGCCGCTCGAGAGAGCGGTTTTTTTATTTGCGATATTCAGAGCGCCACTTCAAAATCATTGCCGCACAAAAGAATAAAACCAGTGAGCAAACCACAGCAAGTTTTGAGTTTCGCTGAGTGATGATCGCGTAGGCGGCAAGACCAATGTAAATGAAGGGTTGAAACTCATAAAATATTTTTTCAAGGCCCTTTCCTTTGCTTCTAGCTTTCATTCTCGCTCGCAAAATCAATGCACCAGCGGCGATCAGCAAGATCGCGCAGACGACGACGATGACCGATGGATTGGGAAGTAGAAGAGCGTAAACCGCTACTGCCACACAGAGAAACGGTTTTAACTCATAAATAAACTTCTCTAAATCCATTCTGATCCCCCAAAGTTGTTTTCTAGAATAAGAATCTTCGGTACGCGACACTCGACACTAATCCCAAGCCCACCATTGTTGTTAGCATGCTCGATCCACCGTAAGAGAGCAGCGGGAGCGGAATTCCGACGATTGGCAACAGGCCGATCACCATGCCTATGTTAATGAACATATGCCAAAATAAAATTCCCATAATTCCGAAGGCAAGAATTGCCCCGGCCTTGTCTCGCGCTTGAGATGCGATCCTCGTTCCCAGACTGAACAAAATTGCAAAGAGTCCAATCGTGATAAGGCTTCCTAAAAATCCATGCTCTTCACTCAGCACGCTATAAATAAAGTCAGTGTGACGTTCTGGTAAGAACTCAAGTTGTGACTGAGTACCTTTTCTGAAACCTTTTCCGTACACGCGCCCGCTACCAACCGCGATTTTAGATTGAATACTGTTGTACCCTGCGCCGCGAGGGTCACGTCCCGGAGAAATGAAAGTAAGAACGCGGTCTCGTTGATAGTCGTGAAGTAAGAACTTCCAGGCAACGGGAAGGAAGAGTGCAACGATGACCGCAGCTGTTATCAAAATTCTTCTGCGGATACCGATGAACAAGCAAATCGTACCGCCTGTTGCAAGTAACATCATTGCCGAACCGAGATCGGGTTGCTCAGCCGTAATCAAGAACGGAACAAAGACGATTGTCAGTGGCATCAGTAACTGTTTAAGACCCATGCCATTTAAGTACGAGCCTTGCGACATGACTCGGGCAAGCACAAGCACAAGAGCGATCTTCATGGTTTCGGAGGGTTGATAGCTAAATAGTCCGAAATCGAGCCAGCGCTGAGCTCCGAGTGCCACTTTACCAACAAACATAACTGCGATGAGCGCAATCAAATTCAATCCGTAAATGACCCATGCAAGTCTTAAGATGATTTGATAATCGAGAAAGGTGACGAGAAAAAAGAACATCCAGCCACCCACCAACCAAAAAATTTGAGCGACGAATAGTCGGTTGGTACCAGAAGTGGCCGCGCCATGAGTTGCGCTGTATAAGTTAATTAATCCGATCAGGTTAAGAGCCATGATCGCGAACGCATAATTCCAATCGATTCTTTTAAAGAAGGTACGACCTTCTAAATGCATGGCACTCATTCGCCCTCGATCCTTTCGCCGACTGTATCAACCGCCGGCCTTGGCGCCGCAAGTGCAGCAGCAGGAGACGAAAGCTTGCGCGCTTCGCCTGGTTTCTTTCGCAGATCACGGTCAAGCCATTCCGGGTGATATTTCGCAACGTAGGCGCGAACAATTTCGCGCGCAACTGGTGCTGCGCCCGAAGATCCGTGACAAGAATGCTCTGCTAAAATTCCGAAAACAATTTCAGGTTTGTCTGCCGGAGCGTAACCTATGAACCAGCCATGGTGACGCTGTTTTTTTGGACGAGCTTCGCAAGTCGAGTAAATTTGATCGGCCGAGAAGTTCATAACTTGGCTCGTTCCGGTTTTGCCGGCGATTTCAATGAACGGGAGCTTTGAGCCTCGAGCTGTTCCGCGCTCGCCGTTGACGACCATTCGCAAACCTTCTTTAACAGTCTGAAAAACTTTTTTATCTACAAAAACATCTCCGCCTGGCTGACTTAAATCTCGTATAACTTGTGGCGAAAACTCTTTTTCAACTTTGTTCGCTGAGTTCAAAATTTTCTTCACGAGCATGGGCTTAACGACAATACCTTCAGTTCCAATGGCGTTGTAAGCAACGGCCATTTGTAGCGGAGTCGTGAGAACAAAACCCTGACCAATCGCTACGCTTAAGTTTTCTCCTGGTTGCCAGTCTTCACCGAGGTTGTCTTTCTTCCAGCGCGAGCTTGGCATCAGGCCCGAGACTTCGCCATTCATGTCGATACCAGTTTTGCGGCCAATGCCCAGCGCATCGCAATACTTGTGCATCTTATCGATTCCGAGGCCGATTCCCATTTTATAAAAGAAAACGTTACTTGAGCGTTCGATCGCTTGAGTAACGACGAGATTACCGTGACCACCTTTTAAATGATCGTGATAAGGTCGGCCACCAAATCTTAGTACCCCAGGGCAAGCTACGACTGTGTTGGAAGATATGAATTTTTCTGCTAACGCTGCAACCGCTATGATGGGCTTAAACGTTGAGCCCGGAGAGTTGTGATCTTGAATAGCCTTGTTTCGCAGCGGCTTGTCTGGGTCGTTCACGAGCTTTGACCACATTGCCGATCCGATCCCTCTCGAGAACTCATTGGGATCATAAGAAGGTGCATTCACCCACGCCAGAATTTCGCCATTAGTTTTCATGGCGACTGCGCCACCGATTCTTCCGCCATCAACGAATGCACGGTAAGCAGCTTCCTGCACATCTTTATCAATTGTGAGGATGAGATTGTTTCCTGGAAGTGCATCTTGAATGCCGTTCACCATTCCTAAAAGATCAGGATTATCTGGTGTTGCTTCGCGACCTCGGGCGTCGACCTGCATGACCGAAATTCCATCTTTGCCGCGTAATATGCGATCCATGAATTCTTCAAGACCACTTTTGCCGACAATGTCTCCTTGTTGGAACGTCGTTGTTCCACCACTTTTCTTTGTGATGATTTCAAGTTGTCGTTTTGAAATTTCGCTGACGTATCCAAACAGTTGAGCGCCGTTGCCTTGAAGCGGGTAAGAGCGAAGCACAGCTTCTTTAATATCGAGGCCCGAGTATTCAAGCTTCAAAAGTTCAAGCCTGAAGATTTCCTCGTGATTTAAATTCTCTTTGATGCGCACAGGTCTAAATGGACCATTGGCGATTCGACTTCGCTTAACTTCGGCTAAAACTTTCGCCGCAGGTATTTTCAATACTTCGCCAACAGCTTCTGCAGTTTTTTCGAGATCGGCTACATACTGAGGAGAAATCGTCGCTTCAAAACCAGGAAGATTCTCAACTAAGATCTCGCCGTTGCGATCGTAAATAATTCCGCGAGGTGCCAGAATTTTTGTTTCTTTAATTGAGTTCTGCTCAGAGAACTGACGAAGCTCGGCGCCATTTAGAATTTGCAAAAACCAAAGGCGGATAGTGAAAACGGTGAACGCAAAAATAATGACACCGTAAATCCAACGATAGCGCGACTGGTATTCCTTGGCCTCTTCTGCATTTGCTAAATAATTCGTAGCCATTAAATAATTTCCGTACTTGTTGCTCGCGTCGTTTCCTCTTGTCCAGTAATGCGATCAATCCAATGAAAGAGCGCAAAGAGGGTCGGAGCGAACAAACTAGTTAAAAGACTTTCGGCGATCCAATCAATCATCTGCGGTGAAGTCAGTTTCGTAGCTTCAAAGAGAAGTGAAAGAATCCAATAAAACACGTGAAAGAAAAACGCGCTAAATCCGCAAATCATCATGGTGTAGGAGTTCGAACTCCAGAAAATTCGCTTTCTGAAAAGCCGTGCGCCAATGGTGACCATGTACATCGAACTTAAAAGCAAGCCATCGCTCATCGCTGTCATTGTCGAAAGTGCAAAACCAAAGAGCGCAGTTACAATCATTGCCTCAAGTGATGAGCGGAAGATCGCGATAAAGATTAAAGCGGGAATCCAAAGCGCCGGGGCTGGAATGTAACCAAACACTTGAAACCAAAATGAAGACTGAATGGTTCCAAGTAGAACCACAGATAGAAGCATCAAGAAAATATTGGAAGCCCTAAGTAGGCGCTCCTTCATCGTGCGTCTCCGCTTGTTGTGACTGGGCGAGGTGCTACGAAAGCCCCTCTTTCTTCAGCCTTGGGTTGTTGCGGATCGGGATTCATCTTTGAAAGAAGGGGAGGGCCGAAGTCAGCACCTTCACCGCGCTGATTAAAATCTTCGTTTCCAGAATTCAACACTACGAAAACTTCTTCAAGGTTTGTCGGATTAACAATCGGCTGTACAGTTGCTTCTTGGCTGATGCCATAGTCAGTCTTCTTGACAGCTGTGATGCGACCAATCGGAAAGCCCTTCGGGAAATAACCTTGTAGCCCAGAGGTCACGATCACATCACCTACGCTCACGTCATCGGCGCGCTCTAAATATTTCAGTCTGCAAGTTGAGCGTGTTTTGCCAGAAACAATCCCCCATGCGCGCGTTCGCTGAACAATCGCATCAATGCTTGATGAGCGGTGAGTGAGTAAAAGAATTTGCGAAGTGGTTGCTTCAAGCTCTTCAACGTAGCCAACGACACCTTCAACCGTGATCACGGCCTGAAGTTTTTTAAGCCCATGCTCGGTTCCGCGATTGATTCGAATCGAATAGTCATCGGCACTTAAATCACGTGCGATTACTTTTGCGGTTAACAGTTGCATCTTCGTGCTTTGTTTAAAGTCGAGAAGCTTATTGAGGCGTTCGTTTTCAAGTTTTAATTCAGACATCGAGCCCAGCTGAGCTCTCAACTCTTCATTCTCGCGATTTAAAATTTGGTTTTGTTTTTTGATCCCTACGAGCTTTAGGTACATTGACGTAGTGCCGCGAACGCCGCTGGTGAAGCTGCCATATGAATTTTGAACTGACGTCACCATCCAGTTAAAAGGCATCTGGTACCAGGGGGCCTCGCCGGGATTGCGCTTCATGTTGATAGACAAAATAGGGAGTGCCGCGATGAAGAGCACTATAAGTGCCTTGCGAATGTCGAACGCGAAGAAATTCAAAGCTGACCTCAAAAAGTAGTCGATGCGTTTATTGGCTTACGGAAAGGCTAGCAAAGCGGCCCCTCATTTCCAAGAAAACTCCTTGAAAAATCATATAAATATCGCTCAAATGGCGACTCGCCTAAGTGAGAAATCCAGCGAACTCGAAACTGTAATTGGGGGCTCCCGTGCTAGAAGATCTTCGCCGTCGTCGGAAAAATGTAATGAGAAACATCGTAGCTTGGACTTTATTCGGTGCGATTATCATCGTTTTCGTTTTCTGGGGGGCTCAATCTCAGATGAGTAGCGGCATGGCAGGCGCCGGATCAGCTGCTTACGTAAACTCGAAAGTCATTTCGATCGCTGATTTCCAAGAGCAAATGGATAATCTCGAGAGAAACCCTTATCTATCACAGTTGCTCCAAGGCGAAGGCGGTCGACGTCAGCTTCAGATGATGGCTGTGAATCAACTTGTTAACTCTGAGCTAGCAGTTCAAGCGGCTGAAAAAGAGGGCGTAAGAGTTGCTGACGCTCAGGTACGCGAAGTGATCATTAGCGTTCCGGCCTTCCAAGAAGATGGAAAATTTAGACGCGAACGCTACATGGCATTCTTAGACGGAACACGCCGCAAACCTGCTGATTTTGAAGACAAGCTTCGCAAAGACGAGATGATCCGAGAAACTGAGCGTTTGTTAAGCCTTGCGCTTCAGCCGTCGGCGCTTGAAATTGAAAAACAAAAGGAAATTGAACAGTTTAAAGCGAATGCTGAATTCGTTACTTTCACTCCTGATCAGCTTGCTTCGAAGATTCAGGTCAGCGAAACCGAAGTGAATGAGTTCATCGCGCAACCTGAGAGCAAGGCAAAGGTCGAGGAGTTTTTCAAAACCAATCAAGCGAATTTCTCAACTCAAGAGCAAGTCCGTGCTCGCCATATTTTAGTAAAAGCTGACAAGGGCGATGCAAAATCAGTCGAAGCGGCTCGCGCAAAAGTTGCGGCAATTCAAAAGCGCTTAGATGCAAAAGAAGATTTCTCAAAAGTTGCCAAAGAAGTCAGTGATGATCCGGGCTCAAAAGCTGCCGGCGGAGACCTTGGTTTCTTCAATCGCGGAAGAATGGTTTCAGAGTTTGAGAAAGCTGCATTTGAGCTTCAGCCAAATACGGTCAGCGCACCGATACAAACTGATTATGGCTTTCACATTATTCAAGTACTTGAGAAAAAGCCCGCTCAAGAAAGCAGCCTTGAGACCGCAAGCCCGCAAATTGCTAGACAATTTGTTGCTGGCAAAAAAGTAAATGATCGAATTGAGCAGCTAAAAGGATTCTTAAAAACTGATGACTTGGCAGCGGTTCAAAAGTGGGCAGCGGAACAAGGACTCAAGTGGGAAGAAACTGGTGCGTTCTCGATCACTGCTCAGCAAATTCCAAAGATCGGCACTAACGATGAGTTTGCATCTGCCGCATTCACTTTGAGCGAAAAAAATCCACTTGCGGGTGACGTGATTCGCGCTGGCGAAAGTCAGTATGTCGTGAAATACAAAGCCGTTCCAGCAAGCGAAAAAGGTAAATCGTCTCAAGGTGAGAATGCTGGTCTCATGAAAGAACAGCTCGCAATGAATCGCGCGCAAGATGCGTTTCAGCGTTGGTTAACAGAAGTGAGAAAAACTTCGACAATTTCGATCAATCCAGATCTGGGAGCGAATGCACAGGGCATTCAAGACGCTCCATTCTGAGAATGATTATTTTCACGATTTAATAATTTAATCCTCCGTAACTCCTCACGTTTCGCGACCTTCGTCCGAAAAGTATAGGGTGCGGAGGTCCGTTTGCTGACGTTAATTAAATCGCTCATAGCAGCCTTCGTTTTCCTTACTTCATCTTTAAGTATTGCAGCTGAGTTTGTACCAGGCGAAGTGATCATTAAGCTTCGCGGGAAAATGAATTCATTCGAGTCGACTGCGTTTATGGGTAAAGCCAGCGCAGAAGGTAAGATGAAGCTTAAAAGCTCTTATAAAGGGCTTAACCTCCATCATTTCTCACTTAAAAAAGGTGAAAGCGTTGAAAGCGCTATCGCTGAACTTCAAAAAGACCCATCTGTTCAGTACGCCGAACCTAATTTCGTGATTCGGTTAAGTCAGCCAGAAGAAGAGAATACAGAAATGCCGATGTCGCTTGAACAAATTCAAGCGGCGACAGGTTCACTTGCTATCGCACAAACACTTGCTCCTATTGATTTAAGTGATGCGTGGAATGCAGAAACCGTTGGTTTAGCTTCTCCTATTATTGCGGTCCTTGATACCGGAATTGACTACAATCACACAGTCTTTACCGGCTCGAATGCTCTCTGGAGAAATCCGGGCGAAATTTCTGGTAACGGAATCGACGACGACGGCAACGGGTATGTTGATGACGTACGTGGTTGGAATTTTTCAAACGGAACTAATAATCCATATGACGACGATTCGCACGGTCACGGTACACACGTTGCCGGTATTATTCTCGGGACAACTCAGAACATTTTAGCAACGCCGATTACGGCAGCACGAATCAAGATTATGCCTTTGAAGTTCTTAGACGCAAATGGGGCGGGAACAACTTCAAGTGCGGTTCAAGCAATTTACTACGCCGTTAATAATGGAGCGAAAGTTCTTAACAACTCTTGGGGCGGCGGTTCGTACAGTAACTCGCTCGTTTCTGCACTTGGATACGCTTATGCGCGAGGAGTTGCAGTCGTTGCGGCCGCTGGTAATGCTGGCTCAAACAATGACGTAAGTCCCATGTATCCAGCAAGTTATCCAATTCCAAACGTCATATCAGTAGCCGCTACATCTGATTGGGATACTCTTGCGAGTTTCTCTAATTACGGAGCAGGGACAGTGCACGTCGCAAGCCCAGGCTTATCGATTCGCAGTACTTTGCCTGGTAACGTTTTTGGATATTTATCAGGTACTAGCATGGCAACTCCGTTCGTAGCTGGGATCGCAGCGCTGATGGTGCGTGAATCTCCTTCTATGAATGGTTATCAAGTTAAAGAGCTCATTATGGATTCTGCTGAGTCTGTTTCGTCTCTCAGTGGAAAAGTATCGACTGGCTCTCGCATTAACGTTTTCAATTCAATCGTTTCTGCTAAAACTTCGGCTGTCAGTGCATCGCAACCTAACTTCGATGAGAACTCTGCGATGCGTGCTCCAGCTTCTCGAGGTGAATCGACTGCGGCAGGCTGCGGGCGAGTAGGAACCATCGGAGAAAACACTCCTCCAGAAATGAAGAACTTAGGCTTCTTCTTGATGTTGCTCGTGATGTTCTTACCGGTGTTCCTAAACGTTTACCTTCGTTCAGCGAAAACAGATTCTCGACGTCAACATACTCGCTATCAGATTTCATCGGCTGTGAAGCTTAAGGTGGGAGATCGCGAACTCGTTGCTGACGTAAGTACAATTTCTCTCGGCGGAGCACAGCTCAACACTCAAGCACTTCTCGATCAGGGTGGAATTATAACAATGACGATCGCAAGCCCTGATGGCCAAGATCAGATTCAGGTGCAAGGTAAAGTCGTGTGGCGCGAAGAATGTAAGAGCTACGGAGTGCAGTTTGCAAATGCCGAAGAGTCGACTCTCGCAGCCATCTCCCGATGGACCCAAAGCCTCGTAAAAGCCTAAGGGTAGCTGCTACCAGAGTGTAGCAAGGGCGCGTCAAAGACGCGCCTTTTTGCATTTAAAGGGCTATTTTGCGAGGTTGCTGATCGCCTTATTGAGCTCAATCGCATACTGGCGAATATCTGTGCTCCACTCAAATGGCTTATTCTTTAGTTTGTTCTGCGCTTCCATTTGCTCAACAGTCATTTTGTGGCTGTCTGAAGTCTTCTCAGTCATGTTGCGAAGGTATTGTTGAGAGTTGTACCAGCGCATGTCTTCTGGGCAGCTTGCTTTTCCAGAAGCTTCATCGCCCCAGCGAAGATCAGCACAGTGATACGGATCGAATGAAATCTTAAACATTCGTTGGCGCACCTGCTCGAGGTTAAGCGTCTGCTTTACACCTCCGCGAGTCGTGAATGAAACGGTACAGCTAAGCGCTTTCTCTGTGTAGATATTCAAAATGTCTTGAGGGAGCTGAGCAAAGGGCTTTGTGTAAACGTAAGTTTTGTTTCCGTCGCGAACTGCTCTTACTGAAGTTCGTAAATCCTCGAGAGTTTTTTTGAAGAGAACGCGGATATTTACGTCACGGCTTGGCGTGCTGTAGTTTTCCCAGTCGCCATGCGCTGAGAAGATATTGTCTGGACCAACTTCAAGGCGGCGGCCATCGATGCCGGCGCGAACAGCCTGATCAACTAATTCTACGCGACCTTGTACAGTGTCGCAGACGTTTTTTAGGCTGCGTTTGAATTCAACAAGGACGTCCATTTTAAGTTCGCCTGATGCCATGTTCTTTCGAACGAACATGAAGTATTCAGCAGGAGTTGCGAACTTGATTTCAGCTTGTTGGTAGCTTGCGAGCGTGCCGAGTGCCGCGTCAGACTTGAACTGAATTTTTCCGCCAACAAAGTTACCTTCAGCATCGCGGGTCGCGCCAACTACTTCTAATGGTCGGAAATTTTTGAAGATGGAGCCGTGCTCTTGGCGGCTACGCTTGAATGTGTCGTTGTAGTCGCGTACTGAAAGTGGGCTTTGAGCTGCGTTTGGATCAGCGGGGTGACCATTAAGAGTGCGAATGTTGCCGTCTAAATCAACTTTGTAAACTACAGCTACGTGTCCATCAGCAGTATAGATAACTGTGCCAGGCTTGATTGTCTCGCGGCTGATTTTGACTGGGTAGAAATCTGTAATTGGTTCGCTTGCTACTGCCTTAACAGGTGTGCGAAGTGTGCCGCTGCTAACGCTGTCTAAGATAAGACCGTGGCGAGATGTTGAGCTCAAGAATTGTGTGATGTCAGGGAATTTTCCGTTCTTAGCGATTGAGTCAGCGCGAACGAGTACTTTGTTGCCGAGCACAGTTGAGTTGCGGCTTTCTTTTTTTGGATCGTTCGGATCGCGTGGCTCTGTATTAGTAGTGATGCTCATCGGAAGGCCTTTTTTCCAGGCGAAGTAAGTTCTCAACCAATAAGGAACGTCGGCGCAATCTGCGAAATACCGAATTGCCGCGTCAGCAGGGCTAAAGAGAGTATTGATTTCTGGGTTTCTCATGCATGAATCAAAGCTTCGGCATTTCTTAGCTTCAGCAGCTAAACCGATTCGCTGAACGAAGAGTCCATATTCGGCTTCGTCTTGAGCAGTCCAAGAAGCTCTCTTTACTTTCCATGCGAGCGGGTCTTTTCCCGAAACCATATTCATATATGGGAAACGACTAACTTCAGGCGCCTGCGCGAAAGCTGATGCCGTCGAGAGAAGAAGTGCTGCTGCTGTCAAAAACGAAACCGGTAAAAGCTCTTTCATTAACGCTCCCAAACTTAGATATTTCTTAAATTCGCTGCGAGAATAGCGATTTCTTTGGGCTTTCGCGAATTTCGAGTAACAAAGTGTAATGATTCAAATTGGTGTTCAGAAGTTCGACGTGGGTTGGCCGGGAGATCAACTATACGAAATTTTACCTGTCGAACTTCTTTACGCGCCCTGGGCGGCAAGAAAACTTCGCGATATGAATTCTCTATGAAAATAATTTTTGGGATTTTAGGCCTTCTGCTGGTTGCGGGATGTTCGACGTATTCAAAGAAAGATTGCGAAGCCAAAGACTGGTATCAGGAGGGTTTTGCAAGTGCCCGCGAAGGGCATACCGATGATCGCATTGCCCACTACCAAAAGAGCTGCAGTGAAGAACATGGGGTTGCCGTCAATTCGACCCAGTTCAACGAAGGCTTTCAAAAAGGTTTGGTTTACTTTTGTACCGAGCAGCATGGTCGCAACTTCGGACGGGAAGGCAAAGTCTATCGCGGCACCTGCCCTAAAGAAGCAGAAGCTAGTTTCTTAAAAACTTACGAGAGTGGTCGATTAGATTTTCTAGTTCAGAAAGTAAGTTCGCTAGAGAGTGAAATATCGGACCTGCGTACTCGCAACTCCTCGCTTGAGAGCGAGCTTTCGACTTTTCGAAATCGTAGCTGCGATTAGGAGTGATGATTCTCGGGGAGAATGGCTCGCACATCCTGTGCTCACCCCTTCGGGCTACGCGCAAAAGTAGCATCATGCTACTTTTGTCGAACTCTTTCGTTCGCTTCTCCAGAGCTACAAATAAAAAAACCAACCTAAAAGGTTGGTTTTTTTATTTGGTGGCTCCGGGGAGAATCGAACTCCCACGCCCTTGCGGGCACTGGATTTTGAGTCCAGCGCGTCTACCAATTCCACCACAGAGCCATCGGTCGTAGAAAATTAGAAAAACGAGAATATTCATTTGGGATCGTCTGAGCAACTCCTTTGCCACCTTCAATCGAAGATTTTTCAAATCGCCCTTACAACCTTACAAAGCCAAAGGTCGTTTCGGTGACAATTTAAGAACTCGCTAACCTCCTAAGCCGATTAAACCGTCTTTCGCTTCAAAAATCGCAGACTTGCCGATTTAACCAGGTAGGCACAGTGCTTGCTAACTAAGCGTTCGAATCAAAAGGTTTGACCGAAAAATTGTCTGACCAAACAGGAGTAATAAATGAAAGTGACATTCAGCGTGCTGGCAGCACTTGTACTTGTTAGCCAAGCTCACGCCCAACAGTATGTGGATCAATACGGCAACCCCGTAAAAGTTGCTCCCCAGCAACAAAAAGTAGTTCAGTACGAAGAATCAACGAACACAGTTGTTGAAGTAACACCTTCACAAACAGTGAACGTTCAGCAGACTCCAGTTCTGTTGCAACAGCCAGTCTATCAAGCGCCTGTCACAGTAGTTGAAGGTAAGCATATGAGAGACTCAAAGGCTGATTCATTACGTAAAGCACGTACTGATATGGAGACTGATACTGAGCAAAAAATCGTTGAGAAGCTAGAAGAAGCTCGAATGCGCGACGAAGCGGCTCGTGCAGAAAAGCTATTCGGTGGTGCGGCTCTTGCTCCAGCAGCAACAGCAGAAGCGACTGCTACAGCAGTTGTTGTTCCAGCGCCAGTTATGGCTCAGCCGGTTGCTCCACCTACAGTAGAAGTAGTAGGTGCATCAGCATCTTCAGGTGCAGTTGCGAGCGGATCAACATCTGCAGCAGCGGCTGAAGCAAGATTAGAAATTAAAGCTGAGGCTCAGCCAGAGCCAGTTGATGTTAAATCAGAAATTCGTGCAGCACTTGATGAGCGCGAATCTGCAAAGAAAAAAGATAAACAACAACTTTATGTTGGTGCTCTTGCTGGTATGAGCGAATACCCAGATGTGATCAACATGCGCGGTAACGGTTCTACTGGTTTTGCAGTAGGTGTTGTTTCTAAAAATCGCGTTATCGTTGAAGGAAGCTTCCAGTATTCAAACTTCGATATCGAAGATTTGACTTACGGTTCAGGCGCATTCCCAGTATTTAAGAATCTTGATCAGTACAACACTAGTGCTGCAGTTAAGTTTCAAATTTTACCAGGAAGCCTTCGTCCATTTATCGGTGGTTTAGTGAGCTACACTCACAGAACTTACTCTGATAAAAACATTGGTTACTACAACGGACCAGAGACTGAGTGTTCGACTCAAGCTGTTGATGTTGGCGTAACAGCCGGTGCAGATATTTCGATTAGCGATAACTTTGCAATCGGTGCAGACTTTAAATACATGACGAATGTAACAAGTCGTAAAGACTCTCGTTACCAAGAGTCGATCGTAAATCCTAGCGCTGGCTTTGGCTCTGCAGTTGAAGACCTCCAGTACTACACAATGTCGATCGCTGGTAAGTTCTTGTTCTAAAAAAGGTCCAGTTGAAATAGATATCTCCTGTTGAAAAGGCCTCATGTAAAGCATGGGGCCTTTTCTTTTTCGTCGGGGTCTGTCAGACTTATTTTGAAATGAAAAAATCAGCAATTCTACTCTCTGCTCTGGCTTTTGTTTTTGTTGCGTCGACGTCGAATTCGGCGACCAATGTTAATCGTGTTGTGACTAAAGTTGTTGGCGAGGCGAAAGATCAATTCATTACCAGTCGCGAAGTTCAGATCAACGAAGCAGTTGAGTCTGCGCTTGGCTCAAAAGGTGATGGCAAGTCGCTCCAATTCGCTGAAATTGGTCACGAAAATTTTCCGACAAAAGTAAACGACGTGCTCACTGAATGGGTTGTTTATTTTGAAGCTCAATCATTTTCTGCCGACACGGTTCCAAAATCCGCAATTGAAGACGCGGCTCAAAGAGTTGAAAAGGCGACCGCAAATTCTGCGGCCTGGAGACGACTTGAAGTCAGCAAGTCTGAACTCGAAGAGGTTTTAAAGCGAAAGCTGAGTGCAAAATCTTTTATTCGTCTAAAAACTGAATCTTCGCTAATGCCCGTAACTGATTCCGAGGCCCAAGCCTATTTCAAAAAAAATCGCCTCAAATTCGGTAACCTTCCTTTCACTTCGTTTCGCGAAAGCATCAAAGCGCACCTACGCCAGCAGCAGATGGACCGACGCATGAAGGATTGGCTCGAAATCCTTCAAAAGAAATATAAGGTGCGAAATTTTGTGGCAGGCTAACTATGATAGGTCTTTTAGCAATTTTTAAAGCTAACCAGAATCTACCAGGTGCCCCCAGTTGGACCGATCAGCAGTTCGCTGCGGAGCTTAAGGAGCAAGAGTCATTAATCGCCAGCGACGAAAGCGGCGATCCACAAGCCTTCATCCTCTATCGCAAAACCCCATTAGCTTTTGAAATTAGCTACTTAGCGACTAGGCCCGAGCAAAAGCGAACGGGCCACATGCTCGGACTTTTGGAGATGCTGGCCATCGATGCTCGAGACCTCGGATTACAAATATGGCTCGAGGTTCACGAGGATAATACTCCCGCTATCAAGCTTTACGAAACTTTCGGCTTCAAAGCCCAGGGAAAACGCCCGAAATATTATGCCGATGGTGGCTCGGCAATCCTGTATAACTACGGATAATCCTTGCCATTCCTAGGGGTTCTTTGCTAATCCCTAGTACTCAGTTGAATCGCAGTTGGAATGGCCCTCAAAGGGCCATTTTTGTTTGTACCGCAGGTAAAGACAAAACAGTTCGGCTGATGGGCCGAGCGATACCAACATCTGGTTTTTAAAAGGTTTTAATGTCAGCGTTTTTAGAAAAAGTGAAGAAGATCGCAGAAGACGTGAGCACACGTGAAGGTTGCTCATTGTGGGATCTTGAATTCATCGGGGCCGGCCAGGGCCGAGCACTTCGTGTTTACATTGAAAAGCCGGGTGCCCAAGGTGGAGTGTCGGTCGACGATTGCGCGAACGTTTCTCGCGGCATGAACGAGTTCTTAGATGCTCAAGAAGAAGTTGTTCCGGGCGGAGCGTATAGCCTTGAAGTTTCAAGCCCAGGTCTTGAGCGAGTGCTGAAGCACAAGTGGCACTACGAGCAATGCGTGAATAAGCAGATTTACGTAAAAACTTTCGCGCCAATGCTCGAGATCAATCCCGAAGTGCCCGAGCTAGGCAAAGCAAAGCAGCTGACTGCTGAGTTAGTAAGTGTAAGTGATTCAGGAATTCAACTGAAGTGGGAAGAGAAATTAGTGAATGTTCCATTTGAGCAAATCACTAAAGCGCATTCGGTGTTTGTTTTCGAAAGCCAAGAAGACAAGAATCCGAAAAATAAATTTAAGAATAAGAAAAAGTAAAAGTAAGTCAAAAGTAGGGGATGAAGATGGCAGAAAATATGTTCTCAGACTTAAGCCGAATGATCGAACAAGTCGGCAAAGATAAAGGTATCGACAAACAAATCGTTATCGATGCAGTTGTTCAAGGTATGCTAGTTGCCGCCCGCAAGAAGTACGGCACGTACCGTGAGATCGAAGCTCAGTACAATGAAGAAACTGGCGAAGTAGAGCTTTACGAATTCAAAGAAGTTGTAAAAGCAGAAGACTTCATCGACGAAGAAATTGAAATCACGTACGAAGACGCCATCGAGTTCAATCCTGATATTCAGTTGAATGACTCAATTGGTATCAAGATGGAAGCAACGGATTTGGGACGTATTGCGGCTCAAACAGCCAAGCAGATCATCACTCAGCGCGTACGCGATGCTGAGCGAGACATCATCTTTAACGAATTCGAACAACGTAAAGGTGAGGTTGCTTCTGGTATCGCTCGCCGAGTTGAGCGCGGAGCCATAGTTGTCGATCTAGGTCGCACCGAAGCTTACATTCCACCTCGCGAACAAATTCCGGGTGAAATGTACAAGCCAGGCGATCGTCTTCAAGGTTACATCTCAGATGTTCGTCAAACGACTCGCGGACCACAGATCATCATGTCACGCGCTTCAGAGCAGTACTTGGTGAAGTTGTTTGAAATGGAAGTTCCAGAAATTTATGACGGCATCGTGCAAATCATGGCTGCGGCCCGTGAGCCAGGTGCTCGCGCGAAGATCGCAGTTTACTCAAAAGACCCTTCAGTTGATCCAGTTGGAGCATGTGTAGGGATGAAGGGTAGCCGAGTTCAAACGATCGTTCAGGAATTACGTGGCGAGAAGATCGACATCGTTCCTTGGGATGAAGACGTAACTCGTTTTGCAGTGAATGCACTTGCTCCAGCCGAAATTTCTCGAGTTTTCGTTGATGAAGCTAACAAAGAGATGGAAGTTGTTGTCCCAGATACACAGTTGAGCCTAGCCATCGGTAAGCGCGGTCAGAACGTACGTTTAGCTGCGAAGCTAACTGGCTGGAAACTTGATATCTTATCTGAGTCAAATGCGTCTCAGAAAACTGCCGATGCAATTTTCAACTTAATGTTGATCCCTGGCATCTCAGACACAATGGCACAAAACATTTTCCAATCAGGCTTCGGTTCATTCCAAAGCTTATCAGCTGCTTCGCAAGAAGACATTATGGCGATTCCTGGTTACGATGCGCCTGAGAAAGCTGATAAACTTATTCAAGATGCAAAAGACCTTATCGCTAAGTACGAAGCAGAAGGCACACCGATTCCGAGCGCTCCAGTTAAAGAAGCTAGCGCTCCAAAAGCTCACGGCGATGCGAAGATGCAGGCTGAGAGTCGCTTGAAAGCTGAATTAGCTGCGCTTGATAAGCCAGCTGAAGAAGCTGCCCCAGCCGATACAAACACAGGAGACAACCAGTAGTGAGTCAACCGAAGGTATTTGAATTCGCAAAAGAGATCGGCATGGAGACGTTAGCGCTCATGGATAAAATCCGTGAGTGGAAACTTCCTGTACGAAGTCACATGGCTGAACTTGCACCTGAGATGCAAGACGAAATCCGTGCGAAGCTTCAAGCTGACAAAGAAGCTCCTGCCTCAACTGCAAAGAAAAAAGTTGCTCGAAAAGCTCCGGCTAAAAAAGAGGCTGCAGAAAAAGCTCCGACTGCAAAAACAGCAGCGAAAAAAACTGCAACTAAAGCTGCAGCAGGTGCTGCAACAAAGACGGCAACGAAGACGGCGACTAAATCGGCAGCAAAAGCAGATGCTGCCCCTGCAACGACTGCGAAAAAAGCGGTTGTTAAAAAAGCTGCGGCAAAGACCGTTGTTCGCAAAAAAGTAGATGAAGAGGAAGTAGCGGCAGTTGCTGCAGAAGAAGCGCCGACAGCAGTTGAAGCCTTTGAGGCTCCCGTTGAGACGCCGGTTTCTGTTCCTTCATTCACACAGCCGCCAGCGGGAGCGGGCTTAGATGTTGCTCCGCAAGCGGCAGAAGAAATTGAACCAACGGCTCCGCCAGCGGGAGTTGATCCTGCGGCTGTTGCAGCGAGCGGGCCTGATTTGTCTCCGAAAGGACCTGCGCGCAAACGCGAAGTGGTCATGACAAGCGGTGGCCCTTCGAGTGGTATTCGCTCAGAAGCTCCTCGCCGAAACATCGTCGGTCGAATGGATTTGTCACGCGTTCAAGCTCCTGGTGGAGCAACTCCGGTTCGTGATCCAAATGCAAGCCGACCAGGAATGCCAAGAACTAGCGGCCCTGGTATGTCGAGACCAGGCGGACCTGGAAGCAGTGGCGGCGGCTTACGAACTGGTTTCGTAGCTCCTGCATCACCGATGCCATTTGGCGAAGATGCAACCGGCAACTTCGATAAACGACGCGACAACAAGAAAAAAGATAAGTTTTCTGAAAACGCAGCCGGCGGATTATCTGCTCGTGAAAAAGAGCTTGAAGGCCAGCTTGCTTCGTTCTCAGCTACTGAATTCCGTAAGCGTGAAATGGTATTCCAACCTAAAAAGAAAAAGGGAATGCTCGCTCGCGAAGCAAAGCGCACTGAAATTACAAAAGCAAAAGCGTCGAAGCGAGTTGTTAAAGTTAACAACACAATTAAAGTTTCTGACTTAGCTCAAGAGATGGGTCTCAAAGCTGCACAACTCACCAAGACGTTAATGACTCAAGGTGTGATGGCGACGATGAACACGGAACTCGATTTCGATACAGTTTCATTGATCGTTCCAGAGTTTGGCTTTGAAGCACAAAACGTGTTTCAGTCAGATGAACAGCTCGTTGAATCAAACGTATTCGGAAACCTTGATGCTGCGCAAATTACCCGTCCGCCAGTAGTGACTGTAATGGGTCACGTCGATCACGGTAAAACTTCATTGCTCGATGCAATTCGCAAAGCGAATGTTGCGGCAGGTGAAGCCGGCGGGATCACTCAGCATATCGGTGCCTACCAGGTAACTACAGAGCACGGTCATTTAGTGACGTTCTTAGATACTCCAGGTCACGAAGCATTCACTGCAATGCGAGCGCGCGGAGCGAATGCTACTGATATCGTTATTGTCGTTGTTGCAGCAGATGACGGTGTCATGCCACAAACTGCCGAAGCGGTTAATCACGCTAAAGCAGCTGGTGTGCCGATCATCATCGCGGTGAATAAGATTGATAAGCCGGGTGCAACTCCAGACAAAATTAAACAGCAGATGACTGAGTTCGAAATTGTTCCAGAAGAATGGGGTGGAAACACTATCTTCTGTAGCGTATCAGCTCATACAAAGCAGGGTATTCCAGAATTGCTTGAGCAAATTTACTTGCTCGCAGAAATGGAAGAACTCAAAGCAAACCCTGAGCGCTCAGCTACGGGAGTTGTAATCGAAAGCCGAATGGATAAAGGAAAGGGCGCTGTAGCGACTCTCCTCGTTCAAGATGGAACATTGAAAGTTGGGGACTCGGTAGTCGTTGGCACTATAGCTGGTAAAGTACGAAGTCTTACCAATGACAAAGGCGTGCGAGTGAAAGAAGCTGGACCAAGTGTTCCGGTAGAGATTCAAGGTTTACCTGACGTTCCATCTGCTGGTGATCGCTTCGACGTTGCTGAAAATGAACAGGCTGCTAACGAACTTGCGAAAACTCGTAAAGATCGGGCGCTTGCTGCTAAAGGCGGCGGCGAGAAAATGTCGCTTGAGCAAATCTTCTCTAAAATGCAACAGGGTGATCTCAAGGAGCTTCCGATTGTTCTTAAGACCGACGTTGCTGGCTCAGTAGAAGCCATCAAAGGTATGTTCGAGAAAATTGGCACTAGCGAAGTGAAAATTAAACTTGTTCACTCAGCTGTCGGCGGAATCAATGAATCAGATGTGTTGCTCGCAAGTACTGCGAAAGGTTTGATCGTTGGCTTTAACGTTCGCCCAGATTCTGGTGCGCAAGCGATGGCAAAACGTGAAAACATCGAAATCAAAACATACTCGATCGTTTACGAAATGATGGATGAGCTCAAGAAAGCCATGTCTGGTCTTCTTTCTCCTGACATCGTTGAAAAACAATTGGGCCGTGCAGAAGTTCGAAATACTTTCAGCGTTCCAAAAATCGGAACGATTGCAGGTTGTGCAGTTGTTGATGGTAAAATTACTCGTCAGTCTCAAGTTCGCTTGGTGCGCGACGGAAAAATCATCTACACAGGCAAGCTTTCTTCTCTTAAGCGATTCAAAGATGACGCGAAAGAAGTTGCGAGTGGTTACGAGTGTGGTATCGGCATCGAGAACTACAATGACCTTAAGGTCGGCGATGTGATCGAAGCATTTGGTACTGAATCTATCAGTCGTGAACTCTAGGTAGTCGTATGGAAAGACGTGGAGCGGGCGGAGACGACAGAAGAATTAAGCGCGTCGAGCGTGAAGTTCGCGATGTCATTGCTCGCTACCTTCTTGGTGGCTTTAGAGGCGAGCTCAGTGGGCTTGTCTCTGTGTCACGAGTTGGTATGGCCGGTGATTTTCGCAGCGGCAAAGTCTTTATTTCTGTGATGGGAGAGCCCGGCGACGCCGAAGCCTCACTCAAATCACTCAGAGAAAATGGATACGACATTCAAAAAGAAGTCGATCGACAACTCAAAATGCAGTTTTGCCCGAAGCTCTCGTTTCATCTCGATGATTCGATGGAGCACGTGATGAAAGTTGAAAAAATTCTTCGCGACATCAGCGCAAAAAACGCAACCGATTCAAAACGTGATGGCACGACAGACGACGGCAGTGACGACGAGTGAGTCCACTTGATGGGCTTCTTTTAGTCGACAAGCAGCCGGGCTGCACAAGTCATGACGTTGTCGCTCGTGCTCGTCGAATATTGAATACTAAAGCCGTCGGCCACGCAGGAACACTCGATCCGTTAGCATCGGGACTTTTGATTTTACTCATCGGCGAAGGCACTAAAGTTTCAGACTATATTCTTAATGGCGACAAAGCTTATGTTGTTCGTGCGAAACTTGGAGTTCGCACCGACACGTACGACACCGATGGCAAAGTTCTTTCTGAGCAAGCAGTCGATGTTTCACTCGTGCAGATACAAGCAGCTGTGAAGTCTTTAGAAGGCGATATCGAGTTGGAAGTTCCTGTTCACTCAGCTGTGAAAGTCGATGGCAAAAAACTTTATGAGCTCGCAAGAGCGGGCCAAAAAGTCGAAGCACCAATGCGAAAAATGGGATTTTATAATCTCGAAATTCTTGCGCACGGCGAAGATTTCGTTGACGTGAAAATGCTTTGTTCAAAAGGAACTTTTGTTAGAGCTTGGGTCAATGCGCTTGGTGAAAAGCTTGGTTGTGGTGCGACCGTTAGTTCGCTACGAAGAGTTTTTTCTGCTCCATTTAAAGTCGATCAAGCACTCACTCTTGAAGAGATTGAAGAGCGCTGGAGCAAACGTCCGCTTGGTGAACGGGTTGACGGAGCTGTCGTTGCACCATCTTGGGTGCCACTTCGTGAAAGCCTACCAGCATTTAAAGTTGCATGGGTTGAAGGGCACGATGAAAAGCTCTTACGAAACGGCCAGATTTCAAAGGGCCTCCAGGCACAGCTTTTAAAATTCGTCTCTCTCGACGGAACGGCGCCTCCCGGCGTTCGTGTTTTGAGCCGTGAGACCCAGGAGATGGTCGCAATCCTCCTTGCGGCTCCAGGCGAATTCTATAAAATCAAACGCGTCTTCGTATAGAAGGTACCCGGTTCCCTTTGCAGAAGCGGGGCGTTAGTTTTCAGTTTTAAATTAGTTTTGTGCCTGGCAAGTAAAGAGACCGACAAGCCCACGAATGTATCTGTCGTCGGAACTATTAAGCTCAACTTTGAAAAGTCTCTTCGATAGTTTCTTAGACTCAGTCACATAACGTGGGAGTACGAGGTCGTAGCTGTCGTACTGGTACATTTCCATCGGTGACACTTCAGATGGAAGATTCAAATTCTCTCTGAAGATAACATTTCGCTCTTGGCCGTACCCAGATGGGGCAGATGCTGAGAGGTCAGCGACAAATGCTTCTACTGGCAGCTCGAAAGCTTTAGGTCGGCTTCGAAGCAAAGTTACTTTTGCCTGATTAAGTGTTTGCTCGCCTGAAAGTTCAATTTTCATCTTTTGTTTGTAGCCGTCACATTGAACTTCAGCTGATCGAGCAAAGCTCACTTCTGAAAAAGCAATCGCAACAAGTAAAATAGGTAACGCTTTAAACATATAAACCTCGCTTGATTGACAATATAAACTGGCGATAGAAAGCCGCACCTGAATTTTGCCAGCTTGGAAAACGATTCCTGATTGTCAAAAACCTGATCATGATCTCAGGGGCGTTCGGGCGACTCTGCCTTTGTGGCGCGGCCATCACTAAAGGGACTAAGGATATGCCTTCTAATCGAATGTATTGGCGTTAAAAGCCTTGGCTAATGATGTCTTTGGAAAAAGACGCTAATCCCTTAGATTCATTGACCTTATGGCGCTCAAACTCTATATATAGACCTTCGCAAATTTCTCTCGGGTTTCGTCAGCCATGACGGCCAAAAAGCCAATCGGCTGAGGGTGTTTGCGGTAACTACTTTTCAGCCCAATGGGCGGAGGATTAATGGCATTGTTCGGTTATCAGAAAGAACAGATCATCAAAAAATATCAGCGCGCTAACATGGATACTGGCAGCACTGAAGTTCAAGTTGCTCTTCTCACTTACCGCATTCGTGAATTAACAGAGCATTTCAAAGCACACAAAAAAGACGTTCACAGCCGCCTTGGTCTTGTGAAGATGGTAAGCAAGCGTAAGCGCCTTCTTAACTACCTACGCAACACAAATCCTGATGCGTACATGAAACTCATCGGCGACCTCGAGCTACGTAAGTAAGCAAGAACCTCTCGTAAGTAGAAGCGGACCAAGTGTCCGCTTCTTTCGTTTTAGGACCAAAGTAAAATAAGAAACCGCCGAAGGCTTTTTGCCAGAGGCAAAAATTAACGAAATAGGCCACTGCATGGGCCTTAGAGCATGCAAGCAACCGCTTAGACCAAAAAAATGTCTTAAGCACACCAGGAGATAGAATGAAGCAATCAGTGAATGTAGTGTTGGGCGGAAAAACCATCACTCTCGAGACAGGCCGAATGGCAAAACAAGCTGACGGATCTGTACTCGTCACATGCGGAAACAACATGGTTCTTGTAACAGTTGTTTCTTCGACAAGAGAATCCACAATGGATTTCTTCCCGTTAACAGTTGAGTTCGTAGAAAAATTCTACGCAACCGGAAAAATTCCGGGTGGTTATTTCAAGCGCGAAGGTAAGCCAACAACAAACGCGACTCTCACGGCTCGCCAAATCGACCGACCAATTCGTCCAATGTTCCCAGAAGGCTACCGCCACGACACACAAGTTGTAGCGTCAGTACTTAGCTACGACCACACTTTCCCTTTAGAAGTAATGGCTTCAATGGGCGCGTCGGCAGCACTCCACATTTCAAATATTCCGTTCAATGGTCCAACTGCTACAGCACAAGTTGCTCGTATCGCAGGAAAATGGATCATCAACCCATCTCCTCTTGAACTTGAAAAGTCAGATGTTGATTTGACTGTTGCGGGAACTCGCAACGGTATCTTGATGGTCGAAGGTGAATTGAAATTTATCACTGAAGCTGATGCACTTGCTGCAATCAAGTTCGGTCATGAGCAACTAAAAGCTGTGTTCGATGCTCAAGACGAACTTCGAAAACTCACTGGCAACAAAGAGAAGCGTTCGTTTAAAGCGTTCAAAGTCGATGAGGCTGTTCGCAAAGAAATGGAAGCTTTCCTTGAGCCAAAAATCAAAGCTTCGCAAAGCATGCGTATTAAACAAGACCGTTACGGTGCTGTTGACGCTGCTAAAAAAGAAGCTTCGGCAAAATTCGTTGAGACTGCGGCTGCTGACGTAAAAGAGCTTCGCAAAAAAGAACTCGGCGTTGTTGTTGAAGATTTGAAATACAAAATCGCTCGCGCAATGATCTTAAACGACAAAGTTCGTATCGACGGTCGCGACACAAAAACTGTTCGCCCAATCGCTTGCGAAGTCGGAATTCTACCGCGCGCGCACGGTTCAGGACTTTTCACTCGAGGCGAGACTCAAGTTCTCTCAACAGTGACTCTTGGAACTGGCGATGACGAGCAGATGATCGACGCTCTTGAAGGAACTTTGAAGCGTAAGTTCTTGCTTCATTACAACTTCCCTCCGTTCTCAGTTGGTGAAACAGGTCGTATGGGCGGCCAAAGCCGACGCGAGCTTGGTCACGGTAACCTTGCAGAGCGCGCGATTAAGCCAATTCTTCCGGACTTCGAAAAATTCCCGTACACAATGCGTATCGTGGGTGAAGTTCTTGAGTCGAACGGTTCTTCTTCAATGGGAACAGTTTGCTCAGGTATCTTAGCTCTTCTCGATGCAGGTGTGCCGATCAAAGGAAACGTTGCGGGTATCGCAATGGGTTTGATCACTGACGGCGAAAAATATGCAGTCCTCACTGACATCTTAGGTGACGAAGATCACTTGGGTGACATGGATTTCAAAGTAGCTGGAACACGCGAAGGCATTACTTCAGTTCAAATGGATATCAAGATCGACTCAATTTCTTTCAAAGTTATGGAAGAAGCTTTAGCGCAAGCTAAAGAAGGTCGCTTACATATCTTAGGCGAAATGGAAAAGGTCATGCGCTCAGCTCGTGGCGAGATTTCTCAATACGCTCCACGTATCGAGACTCTTAAAATTAAGCCAGAGAAAGTTCGCGAAGTTATCGGAGCAGGCGGAAAAGTTATTAAAGGAATCATCGAGCAAACTGGCGTTAAGATCGACATCGAAGACGATGGAACGATCCACATCGCGAGTGCTGATCCATTAATGGCTAAGAAAGCTATCGATATCATCAACGGAATTATCGCTGAAGCAGAGATGGGCAAGACTTACAAAGGCCGCGTAGTTCGCATTATGGACTTCGGAGCATTTGTTGAAGTTCTACCGAACTGCCAAGGCTTGTTGCACATTTCTGAAATCTCTCACGAGCGCATTCGCAACGTGACTGACGTATTGAAAGAGGGCGACGAAGTTGATGTGAAAGTAGTTGAAGTCGACCGCGCTGGTCGTATTAAACTTTCTCGCAAAGCTCTATTGCAGCCAACTCAACAATAGGTAGCTGCTACCAAGTGGTAGCAATACCGCGTTAGGCTTATGGCTCTTAGAAAATCTAAATACAAAAAATCGGTTTTAAGTAACGGAGTTCGGGTGGTCACAGAAGACCACCCCGATTCTCGTGGAGTTTCGTGTGGTTTCTGGATTGAAACAGGCACGCGAAATGAGACAGAAAAAAATCAGGGCATATCTCATTTCGTTGAGCACTTAGTTTTTAAGAAAACAAAGAACCGCTCAGCCTATGAGATCGCTCGCGACATGGAAGCAGTCGGGGGAGACCTCAACGCATTCACTTCACGTGAGTCGACCTGTTTTCACACCCACTCTTTAAAAGAGCATCTCGATCTGTCGGTCGATATTCTTTCAGACTTAGTTGGTCGCGCTGAATTTGATGCGATTGATTTTGAAAAAGAGAAGTCTGTGGTCATGCAAGAGATCTTGATGTCTGCGGATCAGATTGAAGACGCAATTTTCGATGTTTATTTTCAGCGAGCTTACGACGGCAGTCCGCTCGGTTGGCCGATTTTAGGAACTGAGAAATCAGTAACTGGAATGAAGCGCACCGATGTTTTGGATTACTATAAAACAAAATACACACCTGAAAATCTAATCGTGTCGGTTGCGGGCAGAGTGGATCATGATGCGCTCCTGCGGGTGCTCGAAGATAAGCTTTCGTTTGCGAGGGATTCGGGTAGGAAAAAATCGGTGAAAGGAAAAGTCCCTTCGGGGCCGATGACGTCAGCCACAAAAAAAGCTGCGCAAAAGTTCAAATTTATTGAGCCGAAAGATTTTAACGAGATTATCAAACGACCATCTGAGCAAGTTCATATTTTGATGGGTTTGCCGGCGGCAAGCTTTACGGACAAACTTCGTTTTGAAGGCTTTATCGTTAACTCGCTCTTGGGCGGCGGAATGACCTCTCGTCTTTATCAGAAGATAAGAGAAGAGCAGGGCCTTTCGTACTCTATATATAGTCACCTAAGCACCTTCACCGATACCGGCCTAATGCTCATTTATGCTGGGACTGAACCAAAGCACGTAAAGCAGGTCATTGAGATCGCTCAAAATGAAGTAAAGGAAATTCGCAAAAAAGGGATGGCACGCGCCGACCTTAATCTTTACAAGACTCAAGTCAAAGGTCAGATTCTTTTAGGGGCTGACGATATTGAGAATCGAATGAACTCACTTGGCGTAAACGAAATGGTGTTCGGAGAATATCGCTCAGTCGATAAGGTCATTCAAGAAATTGAAAAAGTGAATCTCGATTCAGTTCACGAATACATCGAAAAATTTATTCGCCCAGATGAACTTGGGCTTTTGCTCATGGGAGCGATGGAGTTAAAGAATGCCCACAAAAATAACAAGAGTAGACGTAAAAATTAAAAAGCTTTCTCATTTCAAAGGAGAGCTACCGGCTTATCAAACTGAACTTGCAAGTGGAGTTGATGTGCGCGCGCAACTTACTGCTTCGATTATTTTGAAGCCGGGCCAGCGAGATTTAATTCCGACCGGACTTAGTTTCGAAATTCCACCGGGCTACGAGATTCAGGCGCGTCCGCGAAGTGGATGGGCGATAAAGAATGGAATGAGTCTTGTGAACACGCCGGGCACAATCGACGCTGATTACCGGGGAGAAGTAAAAATCATTGTGATTAATCACGGGCAAGAGCCGGTCGAAATCAAAGATCAAGAGCGTATTGCTCAATTGGTTCTATGCCCGGTTATCCAGGCAAATTTTGTTCTTGTTGAAGAACTTGGTGATACGAGCCGCGGAGCGGGTGGCTTCGGAAGCACGGGACGTAATTGAGAGTTAAGAGTTAAGAGTTAAAAGTTGAAAGTAAGAGTTATAGTATGAGTTATAGTTTGTTTCCAGAGATACAGCCCTACAATACGTTCCGTTTGAAAGTTTCTGACGTTCACGATCTTTATGTCGAAGAAGTTGGAAACCCCAAAGGTCAGCCAGTCGTCTTTCTTCATGGTGGGCCCGGGGCTGGATTAAGTGGAACTCACCGCCGATTTTTTGATCCAGAACATTATCGCGTAATACTGTTTGATCAACGAGGTGCGGGTCAAAGTAAGCCTCACGCGTCTCTCGACAACAACACGACTTGGGACCTTGTCTCCGACATCGAAAAAATTCGAAAGCATTTGGGTATTAATAAGTGGATGGTTTTTGGTGGATCATGGGGCAGCACTCTTGCGCTTTCATATTCGCAAGCCCACCCAGAAGCGGTGACACATTTAGTTCTCCGTGGAATTTTCATGTGTCGACCTGAAGAGATAAAATGGTTCTATCAAGAAGGCGCGAGCTTTATTTATCCAGATCTTTGGGAAGACTATATTTTGCCGATCCCATCGAATGAGCGCAGCGACATGGTGCCGGCGTTCTACCGAAGGCTAACTTCTGATGATTTAAATGTGAGAATGGAAGCTGCGCGAGCATGGTCGGGGTGGGAAGGCGGAACGCTTCACCTAATTCCGGATACAAAAGCCAAGAATGCTTTTGAAGCCGATCATATGGCGCTCTCGCTCGCGCGAATCGAGTGTCATTACTTTATGAATAATGCGTTCTTCAGGCATCCGGATCAGTTGCTTGAAGACGTTTTCAAAGTTCGTCATATTCCGACCGTAATCGTTCATGGTCGCTACGATGTTGTTTGCCCTATCAAAAATGCCTGGGATTTACACAAAGTTTGGCCAGAAGCTGAGCTAAATATTATTCCCGATGCAGGGCATGCCGCGAGTGAGCCAGGCATTGTCGATGCACTTGTTCGAGCCACCGAACGCTTCAAAGAATCACGCTGGTAGGCCATTTTAGCCGACGGATTCGGCTCCTAAAGTACTCAAGTTTACCACCCCATATGTTTTAACATGGGGTGCCACCGCTCCAACACGCGCTAGACAGAAGTGTGCATTCTTGTTCTGATTTTGAGCAGAGTTGTACATTTCTATACACGGAGGGGCAGAAAATGGAATTTCTCACAGAACTTGGTATTGCGTTCAATCACGGCGGATTTTGGATGTGGCCAATTCTCGCACTACAAATTGCTTCAATCGCAATCATCGCAGAACGTTTTTACGTTTTGTTTTACAAGAGAAAAATCAATCAAGCAGGTTTTGCAAATAACTTCGAAGACAAAATTCGACGTGGCGAGCTTGATTCAATTTTAAATCAAACTACTACTCCTGCCTTTAACGAGCCGATCGTTCGCGCGACTGTTGCTGGTGCAAAAGCTGCTTTCAACCTCGGTGGTAAAGAAGAAATCCAAGCTAAAATGGATGAAGTTCTTCTCGAAGAAAATGCAAAGCTTGATTACCGCACTGGTTTCCTTGCGATGCTTGGTAACGTGGCAACACTTACCGGTCTCCTTGGAACGATCACTGGAATGATTAAGTCTTTTGCTGCGGTTTCATATGCAAACCCATCTGCTAAGGCGACTCTTTTGGCGGCAGGTATTTCTGAAGCGATGAACGCAACAGCTTACGGACTTATCGTTGCGATCCCGGCACTAGTTGCTTACGCGATTCTTGCGAACCGCGCGAACCACTTGAGCGAAGACATGAACCACAGCGCACTAAAAGTCTTCAACTGGTTAAGCTACACATACGAGCCAGTGGGCTTTAAAAATATCGTTCGCCCTGCAGCGACTGAGCGCAATGCTCACCTTAACAACCAAGCTTCGGTTTAAGGCGTCGTCATGCAGAAGAACGGTAAACATCTCGACTTTGAGATTAACCTAATTCCTTGCATCGACTTGCTGTCGGTTTGCATTTGCTTCCTGCTTTTAACAGCAGTGTGGGTGAGTGTTGGATCGATGAATGTGAAGCAAGCGATTGGTGGACAGTCAGTTGCTGAAACTGAAAAAAAGCCGGTTTTGTGGGTAGCGATGGGTGCTAACGGAGAATTGAATCTTAAAATTCAGGACTCTGCAAAAGTTCCAGCGAAACTCGCGAATCTAAAAGTTGCAGGCGTCGACGGTCAGCTAAACACTGCCGAACTTCAAAAAGCGCTAGATGAATTGGTATCAGTAGATCCAAATCTTCGTACTGCTCTCCTTAAGCCCCAAGCAACGTCTCCTTACGAAGATATTATTGGATTGATGGATCAGTTCAAGCGCAAGGGACTCGTGGATTTGGGAGTCGTCCCGCTGTGACGGGCGCTATAAAGCGGCCCACCCTGACGATTCTCGTAACCAAGGACAGGTAATTTTATGTTAGCAAATCAAAGTGTTCTTGAAATGACAGCTCTCCAAAGTGTTCTTGCCAATCAATCGGTGATTCGGCCGAAAGCAGGAAAATGGAAGAGAGTTTTAGCGCTCGATTTATTGCTCACTGCACTTATCGACGCGTTCTCAATTTTGGTTATCTTTCTACTAATGAGTTTCTCAAGCTCAGGTGACCTTTTAGTGATGGGCAAAGACCAAGAATTGCCAACAGCAGGTCAGGCCGAAGTTTTAGAACGCAATCCGGTAGTGAAGATTGAAAAAGAAAAAATGTTCTTAGAAGACAAGGAAGTTACTTCAGCAACAATCACTGCCGCGCTTCTTACATTACGTAAGGAATTCGCAGAGACGAACCCAGGTGTTGATTACCCAGGGATTGTTACGATTCAGGCCGATCGAAGAGTTCAGTACGATTCTTTGAATCAAATCGTAGTGGCAGCTGCACAAGCTGGCTTCAGCGATGTTCGCTTTGCTGTATTGATGAAGTAGTTCGACAAAAGAGGTTTTGGATGACCGATTTAAGACTAGTGCCGACTCTATTAACGGCTGCTGTTGCAACTTTAGTTTCTCTTTCAGCGTCTGCTGCTGATGATGGCGGGGGGCGTGACCTCCTGATTCAAAAATTAGGTCTTGTTCAATCAAGCCTTCCGCAAAATGATCCTTCTTCAGTGGCTGTCACTTTACGCCTTGCCGATCTTTTGTCAGAGCGCGCGCGAGTGAACTCGATGGAAGAGTTGAATCAGGGTTGCACCGACTGCAAAAGTGGAACTGCAGACCGTAAAAGAGCACTTCAGTTGTATCGCGAAGCTGTGGCCCGAGCGCCAATTGCTATAAAATCTAAGGTGCTTATTCAAATGGGACATCTCTCTCAGATGAATGGACTCGAAAATGAAGCCATCAAGAATTATTCAGAGGCTTTAAGTTTGAATCCTTCTGCAGAAGTTGTTGCAGACGCTAATCTTGCTATCGCTGAAATTCATTTTAAAGGTCGAAACTTTGCTTTAGCTCAGAACTTTTATGACAAAGTGATCAGTAGCCCAGCGGCAGCTTCAAAAGGGCTAGCGGCCTATCGCAAAGCTTGGTGTAACTTCAATTTAGGAAAACTATCTGAGGCGCAAGCAGCGTTAGTAACAATTTTGCAGACCCCGTCGCTTTTAACTCGTTCAGCAAGCACAACTACTCAAATTGATCCTCAGTTTCACGAAGAAGTTTCTCGGGACTACGTCACTTTCCTTTCAAAAGGTGAATTGTCGCAAGCTAAGGCGGAGAGCCTCTTTAATTTGAGTCCTGCGGCGACTCGAGTTCAAAATGTGCAAAGCTTAGCGTATGAAGCTGAGCGTATCGGCCGCAAGGCTGAGGCGCTTACAATTTGGAAATATGTTTTTGGTTACCTCGACAAAGTAGAAGATCGGGTTGCCGCTCACACTTCTCAAGCGCAACTCAACTACGACCTTGGCGATAAGACAAAGTCACTTGAGCATTACACCTATGCAATTGACGGTGTTGCAAACGCAAATAGTTGTAAGTCTGCTCAGTGTGACGAGGTCCGAAGACGCCTTCGTCAGTTCATCGTAAACTGGCATCAGTCAGAAAAGAAAAATCCGTCGGTTGAACTTCAGGCGGCTTACACTAAGTTTACAGCTCTTTATCCTGCTGATTCAGATATGCAGATTTTCGCAGGTCAACTTTCGCTTGAGAGAAAAGATTTTTCTTCGGCTGAGAAGTTTTATGATCAAGCAATCGTATCGCTTTCAACTAGCAAAGCAGATCCGAAGAAACTTGATTCTGCATTGCTTGCGATGCTTGAAGTAGGTGAGCTCTCAAAGAATGAAGCCACTATCAATAAGGCTTACCAGCAGTACCTGAGCTTCAGTCCTACTCAAACCAAGGGTTTCGAAGTTAATTATCAACTTGCACGAAATGAGTATGAAGCGGGTAAGTATGAAGTGGCAGCCACTAGCTTAAAAGGGTTAGCACTTAATCTTAAAGGGGATTTAAAGGTCCGTAAGCAAGCGGCTGATCTTGCTCTCGATTCTTTAGCTTTATTAAAAGACAATGCACGCCTCCAGGCTTGGTCGTCGGAGTTTGCTTCTGCATTTAACGATGCAGATTATTTAAATATCGCGCAAAAGGCTGTTCTCACAAATGTTGCTGAGCTTGCGAAAACCGACGAGCGTGCGGCCTATGTTGAGTTGACCAAATTCAATCCAGCTAAAGCCTCTTCAGAAGATCGAATTAAGTTCTTCAAAAACAAAATTATTTTAAGCCAGAAGCTCGCTCTATTTAATGAGGCACTTTCTGCAGCTGATGATTTGCTAAAGCAGCCAGGTTTGTCAGAAGAAGACAAAACAGTTGGCTGGACAACTAAGGCTGAGATTGCAGAGCTTCGTTTAGATTTCGCAGGTGCGATTATTGCCTTAGATCATTTGCCAGCTACGAAAGAGCCTGAGGCAAAAGCGTTGAAGCTTGCATTGTTCGCAGAGCTTGCTGGTCAGCCAAGTGCTGAACGTTATCAAACTTACCTTAAACTTTCTAAGAGCACAGAGAGTAACGCTTTGGTTGCGGCGCAATTGGTTCGCTCATCGAAGTCTCCGGCTAAGGATCTCGAAAAGCTAAAAGGGTACATGAGTGGCTCGCCAGAGCTGCTAGCTCAAGTGACAGCGGAAGTGTTAGCAATGAACTACAATCCTGCATTGGCAGGCACTATTTTGAAAGATTCGAAACTTCGCAACACTTCAGCTGGAAAACTCATTTCACGAGTCGAGTTTTTAAAGGCTTTCAACGCAGTTAAAGCGAAGATCACAGCAGCTACTCTCGATACGTCTTCAGATCGCAAGTTGGCTTCATCAATCAAGTCTCGCGTAGCGATGCTTGATCAAGTAGAAGCAAAAACGAAACAAGCGATTGAATCGGGCGATTGGACTTCACAATTTGTGAGTATCGATACTCTCGCCAAAGAATCAGAGCGCTTTTATCAAGAGTTAATGTCGGCTCCGGTTCCGCAAGGACTCTCACAAGAAGACGAAATTCAATATTTAAGTCTTTTGTCTGCGCAAGCGACACCGTTTCAATCAAAGGCTTCAGAGGCAAAATTGAAAGTGGAACAGTTTGAGAGTTCTGACTGGGTAACGACTTTGAAGCAAAGCTGGAGCTCAGCTGAGTTGCGATCACTCGTATCTGTTGAAGTCGAAGCACTTAAGCAAGTCACAAATTCGACTAAGAAGACTCAGCTTGCTGATTTCAATATGCCAACTCGCGAAACTACAGCGAGCGGAATGCCTTCAATAACAGAAATCACAAGTGCTCGAAAGCAAGTTTTCGAGCAGCCAAAAAATCAGTCAGCTCTCGAACACTTATTAGCTGTTGAGCAGCGGGCTCAAAACAAAGCAATGGTTCAGTATCTGCAGACTAGAATTGGTCAGTTATCTCCTCAGAAAGGTTCTTTATGAGAACGGTTTTAATCATCGTGGCTTTAACTTTCTCGACACTGGCGTTGGCTGAAGAAGCTGCCACTTTGAGCCAGCCTGCAAAGACTACGCAGACTCAGCACAATTTCGAAGATCTTTTGGTTCAAGGAAAATATCACTTCTCGGATGAAGCGGTTACGACAGTTGAAGATGACAAGGTACTCGATGCCCTCATTGGCGTGAGATCAGATTTTAAAGATCGAATCAAACAATCATCAGGACTTTACTAGTATGAACACGACAGCTCAAAACCAACAAAGACGGTTAGTTCTTGAAGATTTAGATGGAAAAGTTGTTCGAGCTTACCAATGGTTCGGCGAAGCGGCTGACGTCGTTAGACGCTCTGACAATCGTCGCCTTGAGGTAGTTTCGAATACCCAAGCTCTTGAGCAGTCGGGAATTGCCTTTGAGCGAGTCGGGCGAGTCACTCTTGCGGATATAACCAAGAAGCCGTTACTGATCGGAAATCTTGGTCACCTGAAGTTTGTCGATTCGATTGGCGCTACTGAAACAAATCTTCATCACGAAGATGCAAGCGAGAAAAAAGCGTGGAAGACGATACTAATCGTCGTAGCCCTATTCTCGCTTCTTCTCATGGGATTAATTTCGCTTCAGCCAGACACTCCGACCGCGGAGATGGAACAAGAGATGAAGCAAGAAGTGGTTAAGATTTTTAAAGCGACTCCTCCTCCGCCAAAGGCTGAGAACGCAGTCCAGATGAACAAAGAATCTCAAACACCAGATCAAGTTGTTAAAACAAAAACTACGAATACATTAAAACGCATGGGTGCCCTTGCGGCGCTTGGATCGCTTAGCAATAGCAAGCAGCGAGGCGGCCTTAATCTCGGAGCAGCAAATACAACTGCTGGCCCAGGTCTCGGTGGAACAGAAGGTAGCGGCGGAGTTCAAACTTCTCTCTACGCGCGTGGAATTACAGCGGCTCCACTCGGTGCTGGCGGAAATATTCAAGGCGCTGGCGGTTACGGTACTAAAGGTAAGGGCGGCGGCCAAGCTGGATACGGAAAATTAAGTTTAGTCGGATCAGCGGGCGATGCTTCCATTGGCCTTGCGCAAGAAGCGACAGTTGAAAGCGGACTCGATCGCGACATGATCGCTGCTGTGATCAATCGCAATCTTGGTCAGGTTCGGTTTTGTTATGAGCAAGGTTTGCAAGGTACTCCCGGACTCAATGGCCGTGTTGCGGTTGATTTCACAATCGGCGGAAACGGGCTTGTGAAAACAGCGGGAATCGATAGCACAACTATGGGATCAAAGATCGTTGAAGATTGTATTGTGATGCGCCTTAAAACATGGAAGTTCCCACTTCCGCAAGGTGGCGTTGATGTTCGAGTGACTTATCCGTTCGTCTTAAGAAGGGCAGGGCAGGGTTAATGAAAAAACTTTTATTACTTCAGTTGGCAGTTTTAGTTTCAATGGGTTCGCTAGTAGCTTGTGGCGGCTGGAAGCAAGATCCGCTCGCTGATGCAGGCGGACTCGGAAAGGGACAAGGCAAACCTGATACGAAGCAGGAAAAGCCAACGCTTCCCGCAGATTACATCTTAATGGATGCAGCTCTTTTCAAACTCGCTAAAGAGGGTGAAAAAGTCGAAATCAAAGTCGACGCAAGAGTGATTCTTCCCGGCTATTCTTTATTAGTTGAAGTAAAAAATTTGAGCCAGTTTTCTGGTGCAACGTTTGATGCATCAACAAATACGTTCGAGTGGACTCCGCCGATCGGTACGGCTTCGGAGGATATTTCTGAGTTCTCTCTCGAATTTTTAGCGATTGCGACAAAGCCTGGCGACGTTACTGTTGCTCGCTCGAGAGTAACAAAAGTTGGAGTTGCCCGTTCGTTGCTAGAGCCAACCATCGTTGAGGTCAGCGCTCTCAATTCAGAAATTCGTGAAGGAAGTTATCAAAGTTTCTACGTTAAAGTTGAGGACCGTACTGCTGGAACAGTTCAGTCGAACTATCCAGCTCTTATTGTTCGTAATTCTAATTCGCACCCAAGTTTGGCAGGCTTTGTTGAGGTGAGTGATGCAACGCTTGAGTCAACGAACACTTTCGAGTTCGAAGTTGAAGTTGATCTGTCGAAGGCAGAAATCACCAGAAATCGAAGTCGACTTGGTTTTGAGATCTTACCTGTTTCAAAATTTCAAAAAGCAGGTCCTGCTCGAGACATCGTTTACGACATCTTAAATAATCCCGCTGAAGTCGTCACCACTTGGACAAAGTCGATCACGGCTACTCCAGGCACCAAGCTTGATTATCAGTTTTTAGTTATCGATCCGAAGGATGAAGGCAAAGTGAATCTTGAATCAGCCTTCTCACTGCCGGCTTCCGCTTCACTTACATGTACCGCAGTTAATTATGGTGCTGTTCTGGAGTGCCGATTTATCTGGGATGTTCCGGTGACAGCAAAGGGATCAGCTAGTGCTGCAGCTACCTTCACAAACGGATCAACGGATTACTACGATAAATTTGAGACTTCGACAAGTTTGTATTTCCCAATCTCAATTGGCTCAGCTGGGGGTAATTAATGAAAAAGATTTTGGTCTTACTCGCGTTCATTCCCTTTGTTTCGAATGCCGAAGAGGCTGACTTTGATTCTCTCGGCGGCAATCAGCCGATTTATGACAGAGCAAAGGCGATGTCGTCGGAAAAGAATGTTTCAATCGTGCAAAATAGAGCGGTTGATCGAAACAATCGAGTGGAGCTTGCGCCAGAATTTTCTGGTACCTTCGGCGGTGACTCTTACAATCGAACAAAAAGTTTGGGCCTCAATGCTCACTATCACTTCAATCCTCGCTGGTCGATCGGAGCTCGATACGAATATTCGTTCAATACTCTGACTCCAGAAGGCAAAGCGATGGTTGATGATGCGATTGCCGATTACAACGCAAACCCAGGCTCACCAACGTCTCCTTATCCATCAATCGATTTCCCGAAATCTCAAATGATGGCTTTTGTAAATTGGTATCCGTTTTACGGAAAGCTTAATCTCATGGACAAGGGAATTGCCCACTTTGATATCTACGGAATTCTTGGTGCCGGGCAGGTTCAACTGAACTCAGGTTCTACGAATACTTACACCGGTGGAATGGGTGTGGGCTTCTGGATCAACCGAAACATTACTTCGCGCATGGAAATGCGCTACCAAACTTACAACACGAAAAGCTTCGATGTTTCTAAGAAGCTAGATTTGGCAGTTACCTCTCTTCAGGTTGGGTATTTACTATGAGAAGGGTCGCATTTCCTTTTCTTTTGGTTGCAACTCTTTTAGTTGCCTCGTTCGCTCACGCTCAAGAAGATCTTGAAGCGCTTCTAAACGACGGCGGATCCGCAGAAGCGACTTCGTCAGAAGTTGTTGGGAAAAAAGGTCTTGCAGGAGCTGTGAACTCAAAGATTCAAAAAAAGGGTCCCGATCAGCTGGCATTCCTCAGAGCCGTTGAAACTGAGTCTTGGGATCAAGCGATTCTGCTTTTTACAAAAGCTTTCGAAAATAGTCCTGAGATGAACTCAAGTTGGGGACGCGCCCTTCAAGGCTTGCTTCAGTTCAACGCTGGCTTGCAAGTAACGGGAGTCGAAACACTCTTTACAGCAACTCGTCCCGCAGAAATTAAGGGTTTAGAAATCTATTGGCAAAAGGCTGCTCCACAAACTCATTTTGTTTGGGAGCTCGCTCGTGTCGCTTGGTCTGAAGGTTGGACTGCAATCTTCGATAAAAATATTGAGTTTCTCGTTAAAGTTAATCAGGTTGAAACTCTCGAGAATGTTGCGGCTCTCGAGCAGCTTGCTAAAGATTCGCCACCAGAAAATGTTGCTCGGGCACGCGCTGAGTGGAACTTGGTCCTCGCGTATTCGCTTGGCGACAAAGCAGATCTTGCGGCAAAGCTTCTTGCTAAGTTAATGAAAAATCCGAAGTCGCCTGCGACCGAAGAACTGATGAAACTAACGGCGGCGCGCCTATTGTTTCAAAACGGATACTTTGATGCATCGACTCGATACTACGATCAAGTCAGCAAAAAATCAGAGTATTGGGTAGAGGCGCAAGAGGAGATGGGTTGGGCTCATATTCGAAAAGGTGACCCTCAAAACGCAATCGCAATTACAAAAAGTTTAAGCACTCCGGCATTTGCAAATCAACTTAGGGCTGAAACATATTTGGTGGGATCACTTGCGAGTTTGAAAGTCTGTGACTACACAGCAGTGGCGCAAACTCTTGAAGTGTTTCCAAAGAACTTTAAAGAGCGAACAAAGCTTCTTGAAGGCATAGCGTCTGGCGAGCAGATTTCTACTTTTGCTCCGATCTTTGAGCGCCTTAAGAATAAGAAACTTCAAGCTAAAGACTTAGGTGAAGTGGCTGCAAAGTTACCTCGACTGACTGTTCGAGATGGAAAAATATTTCAGCAGGCACAGGCAGTTAAAAGGTTTGAGGCTGAAGCAAAGGTCGCTGAGCGCATTTACTCTCTTTCGATCGCTGCAACTGGCTTGCAGGGTGTATTCGAATCGATGGCGAAGAACCTCAATACTAGAGCGCAGTCGGCACAAGCAGCGGCGCAAATGAGAGTGCGAGATTTGGCGAAAGTTGAAGTCGAAGAAACAAAGTCTGTACTTCGTAAACTCCACATCGTCGAAGCTGAAATGGTTCAGCAAGTCATGGTTTCGAGCAAATCTGATACGAAAGCTGCTCCCGAGAATAAAAAGGGAACGACCGGCGCTAAAGGAAATTACACACTCACATTTCCGGCCGATTCTGAAGTTTGGTTTGATGAAATCGGACATTACAAAGTTGACGTAAAAAAAGCGTGCCTCAACCAAGGCGCAAAGGTGGTTAAGTGAAATTGAAAAATCATTTAATTTTGGCAAGTTCAATTCTGTTTCTGATGTCTTGCGATGGCGGTAAATCGCCGAAGCAGTATGCAACTCCAAATCCTCCTGTAGAAAAAGTTCAAGACGAAGGAGAGGTTTTTTCTCCGGAAGCTGATATTTTGTTTGTGATCGATGATTCGGGAAGTATGTCGTCGCATCAGCAAAACTTAATTGCCAACATCTCTACCTTTATTGCTGAATTCACAAAGGGCGCGAGACTGGATTATCATATCGGCGTTGTCACCACGGATGCGGACGGATACTCGGGAGGAGAACTACAGGGTTCACCTAAATTTGTGACGCCAACCACTCCAGACCACGACAATGCTTTAAAGCGCAATCTCAATCGCGGGACTTGGGGCAGCTCTACAGAAAGATCATTCGATGGAGCCTATCATGTATTTAGCGCGGCGAATGCCACCGTTAATGCGGGATTTATTCGTCCTTCGGCAGCACTTGCAGTGATTTTTATTACAGATGCAGAAGATCAAAGTTCAATCATGAGTGATCCAAAAGTTTTTTATGATTTCTTAGTGAAACAGAAAAACAGTGATCCTCGTAAGGTCCTTGGATACGGTGCGCTCGTTGTTCCGAACGAATTACCAAACTGTTTTGCCGATGGTTACGGGCCTCCCACCACGATTTTTGAATTTCTGAAAATGGTCGTTAATGGACCGAACAATGATTTACGTCTATGCGCTCCTGATTTTGGAAAGAAGCTCTCTGCATTTGCGCAAAACATTGTTACGAACGCGGGAAGAACGATTTATCTAACTCGATTGCCTTGGGCGCCTTCAATTCGTGTTGTCTATGGTACGCTCGAGCTTCCTAGTGATCCCGAAGTCGGTTGGATGTATGACCGTGAACGAAATGCAGTTGTCTTGGCAGAGGGTATCCCGTGGGATTCTCAGCCACTAGGTAGCCAAGTAAAAGTATACTTTGATGCGGTTTCAACGAAATAGGATTTAGGTTTTAACTACGAAGCCAAGCGCTTCGTATGTTTTATTGAGAGTGGGCCGAGCGCGCTCACTTGCACGATGAGAGCTGTCTTTCAGAACACTGTGAAGATAGCTTTTGTCGTTTAAGAGCCGGTGAATTTCTTGGCGAATCGGAGAAAGGTGAGCAATCACCATATCGGCAGTCGCTTGCTTTAAATGTCCGTACCCTTTTCCTTCAAATCCTGAAGTTATCTCGGCCTGAGATTTTCCGCTAAGGGCGGCTTGAATATCGATTAAGTTTTTAAGCCCTTGCTGTTCATCGCTGTAGTTAATCGTGTTGAGTGAGTCTGTGACTGCGCGTTTGAACTTCTTTAGAATCGTATCGTCATCATCGAGCAGAAAAACTGTCGCCATTGAATCTTCAGTCGACTTTGACATTTTTGCATTCGGATCTTGGAGACTCATGATCCTTGCGCCTACAGGCGGTATGAATGGCTCGGGTACTTTAAAGAGTGGTCCGTAAGCATGGTTCATTCGGATCGCAAGATCGCGCGCTAACTCGATATGCTGTTTTTGATCGTTGCCGACTGGCACAAGCTCGGCCTGATGAACAAGAATGTCGGCTGCCATTAAAGACGGGTAAGTGAACAAACCCGAAGGAATACTCTTCTCTTTGGCGCTCTTGTCTTTAAATTGAGTCATGCGATTGAGCTCACCCATGTAGGTGTGGCAAGTCAGCACCCAGCCAAGCTCAGCATGCTCGGGAACATGAGATTGCATGAAGATAAGACTTTTCTTTGGATCGATCCCGCAGGCGATATACGAGGCTAAAACTTCGTATGAGGTCTTTCGGAGCTTCTCGGCTTCTTGCTTCACAGTAATCGCATGAAGATCGACAACACAGTAAATGCACTCATGAGTCTGTTGGAGTTTGACCCAGTTTTTCATCGCGCCAATGAAATTTCCAAGCATTAAACCGTTGCCGGTAGGTTGCATTCCAGAAAATAAAACGGGACGGCTGGTTGAGCCTTTTGTAGCTGACATTTTTTTATTCTATTGGCTGGCTAGAGGGTTTGTCTAGCCGTTGATGCTACGGTGCCAAGCTTCTTGAAGGGTGACTCCAGGAGTTCCTTCAGAACGGGGAACCAGATTTTCTGTATACGCCAAATTGTTAAGCGCGTTCTTGGTCGATCGTTGGTCACTACCACGAACCGATCCGAAGGCCTCTCGTTCGCCGCCAGAGTTGAGGTGTCGACGGAAATAGAAAATCCGCAAATGCTCCCAGCTATTAGGATTGAGGCTTGCGCCTTGCTGACGATTGAATTGGAGGAGATCGTCTTTAGCACGACGAACCCATCGTTCACCACCATTGTAAGCCGATACAAGTAGGCGAAGTCGATCGTCTTCAGACATTTGAGAGAAATCGAAGTCTTTCGCTAAAGCTTTATGCTTTGATTCTAAATTATCGAGTGCCGCCCGAGCATTGGTAACAGGATTTCGCAATTGGTCTCGAGTAAAGCCTGAGCTTTTTGTGTTCACTTGGAACAAGCCAGCGCTGGTGCGACCGTCGCCAAGTGCGCCGCAATCACCAGTGGTTTCTTGAGTCATCAGCGAAAGCATCATCGTGCTTGTCAAAGATGTCGGAACAGTTGAGCGAAGCGTACTGCGAGAAATTTCGTTTCGAAGTGATGAGACGAAATCTTCGATCTTCATGCCGCATGTTTTTTCAAATCGAGAAGCTGCCGTTTGAGTGTGGCCAACTGTTCGATCAGACATTTTTTGAAGCGGCTTGCGAAGGTGAGAATCAAGAGATGTTTGCAGACGACCAGCAAGTGGATGAAGAGATTGATTTTGAGTTGAGCAATCATTGCAAACAGAAACTGCTGAAGCTTCAAACTCGCTCAAAGAGTGAGTTGCTCTTGGAGTCGCAAGTGAAGACTTGCTGCTCACAGTGCTCTGAGCTGCGGCAACATCAGAAACGGCGGCTTTAGCTTCAGGGGTTTGTTCCAATAGGTCAGTTTCTTGAGTTGTTTCAAGAAGTGCGCCCTTGCGATGTAAATAGTGGAGGGCCACCATGTAAGAATCTTGATCGCCAAGTTGCGAGCCCGGTGCGGCCTTAACAACTTTAATTGGAAAATAGAAATCTCTTTTGCTATCTGTAAAATTCTTCATGCCGGCATCGTTAGCCAATGTGGATGCGTTCGATAGCCAATTGTTTAAGGTAAGTTCGAAATCTACAGTTCCATTTTTTCTTACGGCATATTGATCTGGAATTGAAACAATAGAACCAGCGGCAAGTTTGCCAACTTTTTTTAGCACCGAAGAGTCAGCCGAACCCGTACGTAAATTCACAGAGCGCTGAATCTCTACTTCCAACGCATACGAGAGAGTGGGGGCAAGGGCCGTCAACATCGACAGACCAACACTGAGTGCGGCTTTTGTTAATTTTTTCACTTTGCCTCCGACTTCAATTAGTACAAGGGCTGTGCCATATGAAAACTGAGTAATTTCAGCTATTTAGAATTACCCTCTGAACACCAGGAACGTTATTGGTCGTCAGCTGTTTAATGTTGTGACGGTGCAGTTTTGGACAACAGTTTGATCTAGCCTTGAAGCGCGCACAGGCACTTTGCAAAATAGCCGAATTAATCGGAGGTAATCGTCTATGTCTTCAGAAAATATCAAAAAAGTTGGTTCACTCATCAGCGGTGTACGCATGGCAATGATGACGACGGTCGGTGAGACAGGTCAGCTTCATAGTCGTCCAATGGCCGTACAGGAAATGGATTTCGACGGAGAACTCTGGTTTTTTACGAGCAGTAATTCAGGCAAAGTTGAATCGATTGAGCACGATCAACATGTCAATCTCGCATTCGTTAAGGAAAGCGAAAATAAATATGTTTCTATTGCCGGACGGGCTCAGGTTGTTACTGACCGTAAGAAGATAAAGGAACTTTGGACACCTGCTATGAAAGCTTGGTTCCCGAAGGGAGTTGACGATCCAGAACTTTGTTTGATTCGCGTCAGTGCCGAGAGCGCTGAATATTGGGATGCACCTTCGAATACGATCGTTCACATTTACGGTTTAGCGAAAGCCATCGTGACAGGACAGCGCGCTCATCCGGGAGATAATGATCGCGTTGACCTAAAACATTAAAACTTATCGATGTAGTTTGAACATTGGCCGCGGCTTTTATTTTTGCGCGAAGAGAACACCGTCTTGCAAGCGCCGCGTGCCTTTGGTTTATCCATAAAATCAAGAAGGCTTGCTGCTGTTAAGCAGGCTAAGTAATCACGATCTTGATAGCTCGCCTTTCCCTCACCGCAATTTACAAAACGATTCGGGAGCGATTTACTTTCAGAGCTTGCTTTTGCGATACTTGCACCGACAATGCAAGCCGCGCGTTCAGTCTCACTTTTATTATTTGAAGTAAACAAATCACACTGCTTCACCACTGAAGTTTGACTCGATTCCGAAATCACAAATAATGCTCGCGAGTTTAAACACGCGCGATAGCCAGTATGAAACTGAGCTTTATCAAAATACTGGAGACAGACTTTGTTTTGTTCGGCGACGGATCCTTTAGTTGCTTCTGAACTCAATGCGGCACTCATTCCAGAAACACAGGGTCCAATAAATGCGCGGTCGTTGGAAAGAGCCTGACAAATTTTAATGTCAGCTTTTGCATCAGGTGCGATCGAGTAGGCTCCTGCAAGGCATGCTTCCTGGAAGTAAGCGTCGAGCGCGGTGACAACAGGATAAAGTTCTTGGCAGGTTTTAAGTTTATTTTTATCAAGTTCGGGTGTGCGCGCCAAGTCCTGTGCGATCCCGACACCGATACGGCACGAGAGTTCATCACGATTGCTGATTAAAAACTTTTCTTTACAGCCTTCAATTGCTTTTGCAGCACCTTCTTTTTGAGTCTGAGTCGAACCTTGAAGACAAGCGCTGGCGCCAGGTGACTGGGTGACTGTCGCAAAATGCGATCGACAAGCTTCCTTGACCGATTCGCTAGGCAACGGCGGAGCTATGCTTGTTGTGATATCTGATTGAGATAGTGCAGGAAAGCTAAACGAGAGAACCGAGGTCGAGATGAATAAACTTATGATCTTCTTCATGCCTTTTTATCGGCATTTAAGAGGCTCAGCTGCCTAGACGACGGTCCTGTTTCGAGAGAGTCTTTTTCTCGTAAAGGCGAGTGTACCAATAATGATTTCTCAAGATGCTTGCAACGTAATCGCGTGTTTCTCGAAACGGGATTAGATCCATAAAGAGAACTTTATCTGCACCCTCATAGCGCTTCACCCAACGATCAACACGTGTTGCGCCGGCGTTGTATGCCGCTAGCGTTAGTCCAACGTCGCCGTTGAATTGATTTAAGCGGTGAGCGAAATACTTTGTTCCAACTTGAATATTTGTTTGAGGGTCGAAAAGTCGTTTAGAGGAAACCGACGCAATTGAACGTGCCGTCGCTGGCATTACCTGCATTAAGCCTCGTGCGCCAACCGGAGAGCGAGCTCTCGAGTTGAATGCACTTTCTTGGCGAATAAGTGAAAGAATTAAATAAGGATCAATCGATTTTGATCGCGCTTGAACTTGTTCAAAATAGCTTAAGGGGAAGTACATTTTTAACGTTGATGCTTGAAGCATTCGCGGAGCATCTTCAAAGAGAGAAGCTAAGATTCTAAATTTCGCGATCATATTATTCGATCGAGATGCGAGCGTTGCTGTATATAATCGGAATTCAGGCTCCGCTCCAGTCAGCTGACTTGAAATTCGATCAAGGTATTCGCCGGCCCAACCTTCAGAGCCTTGCGCTAATAAAGCTTCAACGCCGGCAATTTTTAAATTCAAATCGGGGCGAACGACAGAGCGAAAAATAATATTTGCCGAAGTCTGACGCTTAATTACGTCTGCGAACTGTTCTGTATCTCCGTTGATCATAAGAGAGTGAAAGCTAAGCGGATGGTTTTTCATTAGCGCGCGTTCAGTGGCAACGCGAACTTCTTTTGATCCTGATTTTAATGCGCATTGGTGCCGCCAGTAGCGGGCGCGAGAATGATAAGCAGAAGCGGTTGGTTCAGTTTCTACTGCCGTGAGATACTTATCAACTTTTTCACAAGAGTTTTGCCATAGCTGTAGGAGCGAAAATCGGTACCGGGCACGCATTGAGAGTTCGTCGTTAGAGCATTCGGCAGCTTTCTCGTAAAGCATCTTTGCAGTTTTGATCTGACTTGCTTCCGGAAAAAATTCTTCAGTCTTTGTCGCGGCCGCAAGATAAAGTGCGCTGCTGTAGCAGGCGCGATGCTGGGTGAGGCGTGTTGTTAGTTTTTCAATTTCTTTAGGTGAATCGAATGCGCCGAGGCCTTTCGAAAGTGAACTGAGCGAATATTGCGTAAGAGCTTCAACGTTAGCGTTTTTTAAGTCAGAAACGTCGACTCGAGTTGCTATTCCGGCACCACGATCTGGTGTATCTCGAGGCTTCCTGCGATCACTCTCAAGCAAACACATTGAGTTCTTCTGAATGGCTGTCTGAGAATTACAGATAATTTCAAAGAAAGAGGCTGGCGTTTTAAATGAAATAAAGCGTTTTGCCTGCGCACGAAGTTCAGCTTGGCGTGCAGGTGTTTCAAGCGAGAGGCCGAGTTTTCTATTTTTAAGAACATCGTCGAGCGTCGCCGACTTAGTTTTTGTAAAGTCAGCGATGGCGAGTGAGGCTTCAAGTGTTGGGCGAGTCGCTCGCGCCGGAGCACTATGAGCTGTTACAAAAAAACAAATGCACAAAGAGATAAAAAGTAGACGAAATGAAGCGTGTAGCATGGGTAAAATTAGATTAACTGCACGCGACTGTTTCGACCAAGGCTGGAATTCTACTCCAGACCTCGGTCTAGCAGCTAAGTTTTAGAAGTCGACGCCCAATCGAGCTCCGATTATTTGCGGATTATCGTTGCCTATCGCCGGATCGAATAGTGTTGCCCAGCGAACATTGATTTCCATTCCGGTAGTTTCAGTCCTAAAGAATCTATAGCCAACTCCAAGTCCCAGTGAGAATCCGCTTAAGTCTTCATCGTTATTTGCCTGACCAAATCCATAACCAAAATCTAGATTCGCATAAGGTGAGCGTTCGCTATTTCCACCTAAAAAATAATAACTCGGGCCAACAGCTACGTTGAAGACTCGAGCATCTTCGTCTCCTGTTGAAAATGCGGCTTCGCCTAACCCGCGTATTGAAACGCGCGGATGTATATCCCAAGTATGGCCAAGTGCAACGCCGTAAAGAATGTTTTCTGTGTCGAGATTGTTGCCGCTAAATGGCCCAATGCCTGCTGTCCAATAGCTGTAGACCTGAGAAGGCCGACGCTCCCATCGATCAAGAGTATTTGAGGTATCCATCGGAAGATCGGTGACTTCCGCTTCAGTTGTTGATGAAGAAGTAATCGGAGAGCTTGCAAGTGCTTCGTGAGTGGCGCGAGAAGCGGCCTGGTCAAGCTCGTCGAGACTTGACAAGCGAACTTGCTTTGCAAGAACCACCTGACCTCCGCGCTTTTTTTCGATCGTAAGCACGTACCCATCACCGAGACCCAAAAGCTTTGGCTGAAGAACATAATCAGCGCTTGTCTGATTGCGACTGAGTCGGTGCTCTCCGTGTGAGGTCACGGCATCTCGCACGAGACTTGTCGTTGCGGTTCCCCATTTCGAAGGAGCGTTATCTTGAATTGCTTCTTGTACAAAAACGTCGGCGGCGAATGCTTGTTGCGCTACGGTCAACAAGAGGACCAAAAGTATTTTCATGGCGGTGTGCCTCCTTAATCTCCAATAGGATCCCTCGAATCTTGGGCATACTCCAAGGTTCGCTTAAGACGTGTTCAAAGCTGCAAACCTGAGTTGCAAATTTGATTTACGCTAGACAAGCGTTGACCTCATCATGGCAGAGTGGCACACCTGATTCTCATGCAAACATGGCGACTGAGTAAACCAGGTGAGAAGCGATTTCGAACGGGACATCCGTGGGTGTTCTCGAATGAACTTTTGCAGAGCCCAAAGGGTGTGATGCCCGGTGAGATCGTTCGACTGATCGATCAAGAAAACCGTTTTTTAGCTATCGGTTATACTCATCCAAACTCGATGATTTCACTCAGAGTACTTTCTTATCGCGATGAAAAAGCAATCGACGGAGACTGGTTTAAAAACAAAATCTCGCAAGCCGCTCAGCTTCGCGCTCTCTCGCAAGTCGATCGACAGGGTGATCAGCTTGTCAGTCATCGCCTCATCTTTGCTGAAGGGGATCATCTTCCAGGCCTCATCATCGATCGATACCCTGTCTACGGAAAAGACTTCGATGTTTTTGTTGCACAAACAAGTACCGCCGGAATGGATAAACTTTGGCCCGAAATTCTTAAAGGGCTTAAAGACTTCGTGATGGCGGGAGGTCGCGACTGGGAAAAAACTGTCGTCGTACTTGCTAACGATTCAAAATCTCGATTGCTCGAAGGCCTTGCGGTCGAAGAAAAGCGAGTTGTGCACGGGCCTCAAGGTTTCGATGCAAAACAAGTTGATGTGGTGATGCAAGCAAGTCATCCCTTTGCACCTGCGGTAAAATTCACAGTTGATTTTATTGGCGGACAAAAAACAGGTTTCTTTCTTGATCAGCGTTCAAACATTCAAGCTCTATCAAAGCTTCTTCCTCAGTATTTAAATTCAAAATCAGAGAAGAAAATAAAAGTTTTGGATTTGTGTTGCTACGTTGGCCAGTGGGGCGCTCAAATCGCAAACGTTTGTAAGCAATTCGGGGCGGTCGCCGAAGTCACGTCGGTGGACTCGTCGGCAAAAGCTTTGGAGCTTGCTAAGTTAAACGTGCTCGCTGCAGGTGGTAAATGTCATGCAGTGAAAGCAGATGTTCTTGGTGGATTAGATGTCATTGAGAACGGAAAATACGACGTCGTGATCTGCGATCCTCCTGCATTCATCAAAAAGAAAAAAGATTTGCCAACGGGACAAGCTGCTTACGTTAAATTAAATCGTGAATCTTTAGCAAAGCTAGCAAAAGGCGGAATCTATATTTCTTGCTCTTGCTCTGGCCTTCTCACTGAAGAAGATTTTCGAAATGTTTTAACGAAGGCTGTCTCGGCGGCTCGCTTTCAAAAAAATATGCGTTGGGTGTTCAGAGGCTTTCATAGTCCCGATCATCCGCAGAGACCGGAGTTCCCTCAAGGAACCTATTTGAAATCATGGATTGGAATTCACACGGAGGATTTATATGGCAAGCACTGAGCAAGAAATATTCGGGCTGACTCTCAAGTCATGGTTAGCCAGCGCAAAGATAAAGCCTTCGAGCGAGATTAAAGGCGGAGGCGTCGGGCGAGTCATTTATTTTGGAAGAAATTTTAAAGGCCAAAAAAATACCGACAAAAATTTTATTGCGAACGTGAAAAGCCATCTTCTTCCGTGGCAGCTTGAGTCGGTAAGTGAAAGTTCGGCTGAGTCGTTCTTCTTTTCTGGAAAGAATGGCCCGGTCTGGATTTTTCATCCTACGAACCAAGAGTCATCTTCGGACCATTATGGTTTAATTGCGAAATCAGATTTCGCTCGCGGCCGAGATATTATCGGCGGAGTTGTAAATTCATTGGGAGCGCTCAATTTAAAAACTCTCTTGCTAGAGTTTGTCGACTCAAATGAACAAGAGCAGCTGGGAGCTTTGCTTGGTCTAGAGCTCGGATCGTACACTTACTCTGAAAATCGTCCGAGTCGGCCAAAGGCAAAAAGAAAATTACCTCAAATAATCTTACGAAAAGATCGCACACAGATTAGCAGCCAGCAAATTCGCGAAATGTCACAGCTAGGAGTGGCGATGAATATTTCTCGCCATTTAACTAATGTGCCGGGTGGTGAGCTGAATCCGCAAACATTTGCAGAGGCGGTGAAACAACTTTTCCGAGAAGCTAAAAATTTTAAGGTTGAAATTTGGCAAGCCGATCGCTTGGCAAAAGAAAATATGGGTCTGCATCTCGGAGTCGGCAAGGGAGCAGATGCTCAGCCGTGTCTTGTGCACCTAAAGTATCGACCTAGCAATAAGCGCACGCGAAAACCAATCGCATTTGTAGGCAAGGGTGTGACGTTTGATACCGGTGGCCTCGATATTAAGCCTTCATCAGCAATGCGCTGGATGAAAAAAGATATGGGAGGATCTGCAGCAGTTGTTGGTCTTGCACACTGGGTTGCATCGACTGGCATTGAGCAGCCTTGCGATTTCTATTTAGCACTTGCTGAAAATGCTATTAGCGGAGGCTCATTCAGACCGGGGGATATTCTCACCGCTCGAAATGGATTGACGATAGAAATTCATAACACTGATGCCGAAGGTCGACTGGTGTTAGCGGATGCTCTCGACGTTGCAGTCACTCAGTCTGAAAAGCCTGAGGCCGTTATTAACCTCGCAACTCTCACGGGGGCAATTAAGGTTGGGCTTGGCGCAGACATCGCGGGACTCTTCTGTAATGACGACAGTTTGTCAGACAAGCTATTGGCTAGTTCTCAACGTCGAGGAGATCTCGCCTGGCGAATGCCACTTTTCCAGAATTACAAATCAATGTTCAAATCAACTTTCGCTGATTTCGCTAACGCAAGTGATGGGTTCGGCGGCGCAATTACTGCGGCGTTATTCCTCCAGCAATTTGTTCGAGATGTGCCATGGGCTCATTTAGATATTTATGCTTGGAAAGACAGCGCAGGAGGAGCATTCGCTGAAGCCGGAGGAAACGGGCAGCCAATTCAAGCGCTCACAGATTTTTTGGCCAACTGGGCGACTAGAGCGGACGCGTAAGTTTGAGCACCGAAAACGGCCTTAAAATTATGGGTGATGTTGTGATTCCATTTTCAGAAATGGAATTCAGCTACACTCATAGCTCAGGGGCTGGTGGACAAAACGTAAATAAGGTCGCTACCAAAGCTGTCCTTCGTTGGCTTCCGAAGGCGACAAACAGTTTGCCGATCGGCGTGAAAAGTCGATTCATTGAAACCTATAGATCAAAGCTCACTCTCGATGGAGAGCTGATTCTCACGAGCCAAAAATCTCGAAGCCAGGCACAGAATGCGAATGACTGTCTTAATAAGCTTCGTGAGATGGTCCTCGCCGTATGGCGGGCACCTAAGGTTCGAAGAGCAACGAAACCAACTAAAGGTTCGCAACGCCGTCGCGTCGAGGGGAAGAAGATCCGCTCAAAAATTAAGCAAATGCGCGGGAAAGTGAATGATCGAGACTAGGGGCTCTTGCGTTCTTAATAGAGGAGGATCACAGTTAATTTGTCCGTTTTGGACTAATTAAGGGATCCCCCTTTGAAAAACTTTAGGAGTTCATCATGAAAGTATCTGCATTGATCGCGGCTACATTGTTAACAGTATCTTTGTCTGCTCAAGCCGATAACCACGGCGCTGGCCACGCAGCACCTGCTGCAAAAGCTGGAAAAACAACAACTACGACTACAACTACTTCTGCGGCAGCGCCTGCAGCTGACCATAAAGATTGCTCAGCTCTAAAAGGCAAAGAGAAGACTGCTTGTGAAGCTCACGAAAAAGCGGCTCATGCTGCTGGCGAAACTCACGCACACTAATTAGTTAAGAGTTAAAAGTTAAGAGTCTGAGCTCGGAGTTAAAGTCTGAGCCTGAGTCAAAAGGCAGCAAATCGCTGCCTTTTTCTTTTTAAACTCTCTCCATAACTCGAACTCTTAGCTCTGACTTTTAACTCTTGGCTTTTAACTTATAACTTCTATTACTTTTTGTAGATTCTCTCGTGACAACGCACACCCCTCACGGTAACAAAAGCTACCACTCAACTAATTCAGCGAGGAAAAACGGTATGCGCGAATTTTTCAAACTTCAGGCAAAGGCTTTGTTCGGCTTAGCTTTGCCACTTTTCTATGCAACGATCGGCTTTGCTAGTGAAGCAGATCTAGTTGTTCCAGATCTTTCTGTAGCCTTCAATTTGTTCGGTTCAGAAGTATCTGGCAGAACAATTTTAGGAGCGGGGATCGTCGTTTCTATCTTAGGGATTGTGTTTGGACTCATCGAGTTCACACG
>CAZIYJ010000004.1:0-190485 GCA_964543475.1 uncultured Bdellovibrionales bacterium
CAAACAGTGAGGAGCTGCACAGCATCGGTGCGCCGCTTGCGAAAAAACTTGGACTCACGAGAATTGGAATTCACCACGAGCTTCTTCCTCCGGGACGACGAACGTCATGGCCACACGCGGAGAGTAGCGAAGAAGAATTTGCTTTTGTGATCGAGGGTAACCCCGACGTATGGATCGATGGCGTGCTTCATCGACTTAATCCAGGTGATGCAGTTGCGTTTCCGGCGGGAACAGGAATCGCGCACACGTCTATCAACAACACCGATCGCGATGCGCGTTTGCTTGTGGTTGGTGAGAGGCCTAAGCCGGAGAATAAGGTCTACTACCCGTTTCATATGGAGCGGCAGCGCGGGCGTGAGGACTTGTGGTTGGATCATCCGCGGCATCCGATGGGGCCGCATGATGGGCTGCCGGATAGGTTGCGGAAAGATAGAGTATGAAGCGTAACTTAAAACGAGTTCTTGTATTGGTGTCGGTCTTAATTCTAGTCTTCCTAATCTACAGCTGCCGAGATTTCTTAGACGTTGATCAATGCTTAGATCGTGGAGGCTGTTGGGATTACAGCGCTCGAGCTTGTATGAAAGACGAACCTGACAGTCAAGAGCGATGCGACCGCTCGAATCCCTACAGGTAGGAAAAGGTTATTTTATGAATTTATCTAGCAAGTGGCTCTACCTATTCACACTCCCGCTAGTTACCGGATGCGTAACTCCTGAAGTTCATCTGTTCAACGGCGCACCCGCTGACTTGCAATGCCCATCTGAAAAGGTTTACTTCCGAGAAATTGAGCTCAATAAATACGAAGCTACTGGCTGCGGAAAGAAATTTATCTACGAATGCCCACCACGTTGTGGATTCGGCGGAAGACCAGAATGCAAAAAGACTGAGATGTCGCCAGATGCCTCAGAACATTAGACTTAGAGCACCGATCGCGATGCGCGTTTGCTTGTGGTTGGTGAGAAGCCAAAGCCTGAGAACAAGATCTACTATCCGTTTCATATGGAGCGGCAGCGCGGGCGTGAGGACTTGTGGTTGGATCATCCGCGGCATCCGATGGGGCCGCATGACGGGCTACCGGATAAATTGCGGAAGTGAATTCTAGAGTTTTTCCGCGCCAGCGCGGAACTTTTCTAGAATATCTGGCGCGGAAGATGAAAAAGCTCAGTGATTTCACGAATTCCGCGCAGCGCGGATTGCGGAGTTAGCGCAATTTAAAAAGTGTCACGTGACACCAACAGTTCCCGGGAACTGTTGGTGATTTAACTCACAGGCCATTATCCCAATCACTCTCAGGCATCAGTGTGATCGTATCTTCGCTAGTCGTGTTTATTTCTGCAGATCTGATTTTCTCTGCGACTAAGTCATACAAGTCACCCGAATGCGAAACTCCAAGTTTCGCGCCTAAGGTGTTGTTATGAATGTCCATTTGGTCGTGCGGAGAATTTGCGTCGAGCTCAGTGACTGAAGTAACGAGATGAACGACTTTGGGAGAAAGATATCTTGAAACCAGTGCTGATGCGTAGGTATGTCGAAAGGCGTCTTGTGGACCGCCTCTCCTTCCCGGTAAGCCAGTTCGGCTAGCGGTAACGTACAGACTCAGGATGAAGATTAATGGCGGAAGTGCAAACGCTGTTAATACGACTGCAATTTTCCATTTCATTTTTCCTCCTCTAAATCTTAAAGCTGAAGGATCTTACCAGCGCGAAAGATGAAGTAAAAGACATTAAGTCCCGCATGGATTGACATTGCCTATTGTGCGCGATCCTCTTGCTGCTGCAGCTAGAAATCTTCTAAGGAGAATCAAATGAGCGTAGGAACAATACTTCTGATTATTCTGATTTTAATGTTGGTCGGTGCCTTTCCAACTTGGGGTCACAGCAAAAGCTGGGGATACGGCCCAACCGGTGGCTTAGGGCTTATCGTTGTTATCATCCTGATACTGGTTCTAACCGGGCGATTATAGCTTCGTCCGGACCTGTGATTAGCGGGGCCGCAAAAAATCGATATCAACTTGAGACTCGAGTTTGCATTAACTCCTTTTGAGAAAAAGGAGTTAGCGATGATCGATACGTTGATGTACGTTAAAAGACTAGAAGCGATCGGAATTTCTAGAGAACAAGCCGAGATTCAGGTGCAGGTTATGGCAGAAATCGTTGATAACAATTATGCGACCAAACAAGACTTCAAAGATTTGAAAGTCGATATGGACCACAAGTTCGAGCAGCTTGAAAATCGTCTTACCATTAAGCTTGGCTCAATAATGATATTTGGATTGAGCGGCTTAGCAGCGCTTATCAAGTTTTTCTAAAGCAAGCTTCCGCTACTCAACGATAATGGAAAGATGCTCATAATTTAAGCCAAAGCGTGTTAAACACTTGATAGCAGTTCAAATTTTTTGCCTTCAATACCGTTCAAGCTTATAAATTTTTAGTGAAGAGCAAAGAGATTGATCACATAGGCAAATACACGGCTTTACTTGCGACCACCGAAGTTGGGCTTGGAAGCATTTTGCATGCTTATACTATCCCGCTTGCTGGTCATTTTCTCTCGCTCAATCAAAGTTTTCTTCTGTGTCGATCAACGCGCACCCAAACTCTTAGTTCGCCAACTACCTCTTCGGCTAATCCCTTTAAGATTTCGATGGCTGCGGCTTCGCTTAAATCACTTTCGCCAGCGGGAAAGCGCCTTACTCCGATGCTTGCGATCGCAGTTCAAGGTCTACTTTTCAATATTGGCGTCTGGCTTTTTGGACCAACGTTAATTGGTCTAACTCTCGGAAGTTTGCTGTTAAGCCTTTGGGCATTTGCGCAGCCTGTGCTTTTGTACTTTCTGATTTTCGGTAAAGGCATGATCGACGTCGCCGATTACTTTTTAAAGAATATAAGTTCGGTTGTTCCAATCACGACCGATGTTCTTATCTATGCAGTTGTGGGATTGATTGCGACTAAATCGGCGCTTGCGGTTTTAGTAGCTTGGCTTGCGTTTAAAAAATCTGATAGCGAAGCTGAAAAATATTTTGAAAGATTACGGCAAGCTCAGCCTCTCAAATTTGCGAATAGCTCAGATCGTTCAGTTGCGTGGAGTGAAAAGCTTCGCTTGATAGCAAAAGATATGATCCAGCCATGGTTTATTGGCTCGATAATTCTGACTGCTCTATTTTTCTATTTAACAAATCCCATGAGCATCAACTTAGTTTGGGTCTTATTAAGACCCATCGCTGTCGGATTCATTTTGTTTTACATACTTCGTTTTTTACCAATTAACCGCTGGATCTTAGCAGCTTCTAACAACTCAAAGAGCACGATCGTTCATGGAGCAGTCCAGGCTCTTCGGTATATGAAAGAAGAGAGAAAGACTTAATGTTTCGCGATTACATTCACATAAGCATTAACGGCGAACTTCATAAGATCAGCGGCAAATCAGCATTTGCGCCACTCAGCGATCTCTTGCGATACGAGCTCCGTCTCACAGGCACAAAGATCGTTTGCGCTGAAGGCGATTGCGGCGCTTGCACGGTCATGATTCAAAAGCCATTTCGCACAACTGACAAATTTGAATCGCTCAACTGCTGCATTAGTACCGCGTTCTTACTTGATGGCTGCCAAATTGTTACCGTCGAAGGCTTAGCGGAAGATGGAAAATTAACTGAAGTACAAGAATCAATGGTGCGAAACTTTGGCGGTCAATGCGGCTTTTGCACGCCAGGCTTTGTCATGGCAATCACCAGCATGTACGAATCAAAAACAAAACCAAATGAACAGAATGCAAAAAACTATCTGACCGGAAACCTTTGCCGATGTACTGGCTATACACCAATTGTTCACGCCGCACTTGATGTTGATTCTAAAAAAATAAAACCACTCAGTCAGAGACACGATTTTAAATCTTTATTTGCGAAGATCGCGCCCGACCTCAGTCAGTCAGTAAAGATCACTTATGAAGAGAAAGAGTTTTTTGCTCCGGTGACTCTCAAAGAAGCTGCGGATTACAAAAAACAAAATCCAAAAGTGCGAATTTTCTCTGGCGCAACTGACATCGGCGTTCAAATTAATAAAGGAAAAAATCCGGGCCAGAAACTTATGAGCCTGCACCTTATTAAAGATCTCTATGACTTAAAGCATGAAGGCGATTGGATCAAAGTCGGAGCAAAAGTAAACTTAGCAGCGCTTGAAGCCTTTATAAAAGACAAGGCACCAAAGTTTTCTGAGTTCTTACATGTCTTTGCTTCTGCACAAATCAAAAATGTAGCTACCCTTATCGGTAACATTGCCAATGGCTCACCCATCGCTGATACCACTCCTTACCTTTTGACCGCTGAGGCTGTTGTCCAGCTCTTAAGTAGCTCGGGACCTCGCGAAGTAGCCCTTATCGACTTTATCAAAGGCTATAAAGAATTTGATTTACGTGATGACGAGTTCATTACTCACATCAAGTTTAAACAACAGCAAAACGAGAGAGTCGCAATCTATAAAATTTCTCAGCGACGCGACCTTGATATTTCTTGTGTGAACTCGAGTTTCGTTTTTAAGGTTGAGAATAACAAAATCTCTGAAGCTCGCATCGCCTACGGCGGAGTCGGCCCTAAAGCTTTACGACTGACGTCTGTTGAAAAAAGTTTAAATGGCCAAACTGTTAACCAAAAACTTATCGAAACAGCAAAACACTTAATTGAACAAAGTGTAACGCCAATCTCAGATGTTCGCGGATCAGCAGAATTTAGAAAGCAGATCTGCCAAGATTTATTCTTACGCTTTGCTAAGGAACACTTATCAATATGAGTAAGCCTGTTATTCACGATTCATCTGTAAGTTATGTTCTCGGCGAAGCCGAATATGTCGATGATCGCCCGCTCGTTCACGGTGAAGTGTTTGTTGATATAGTTTATAGCTCGGTCGCGCACGGCCGAATTAAGTCAGTTGATGTGAGCGAATGCCTAAAATTACCTGGCGTGATCGCAGCCTACACATCAAAAGACTTGGTTCATAATCGCTGGGGATCGATTTTCCACGATCAACCTTTTCTCTGCGACGACCTTGTAGAGTACGTCGGAGATGCTGTAGCGATCGTTGTAACTAATGATAAGGACCTTCTCAAAGAAGCTAAAGCGAGAGTTAAAGTTAATATCGCTCCTGAGCCCGCGATTTTCTTAATCGACGAAGCAATTGCAAAGAAAAATTTTATCGGTCCACTTCGAACCATCGCTCGCGGAGATGTCGATAAAGCTCTTAGCTCTGCTCCGCACAGGCTTAAAGGTTTTGTTGAGATGGCAGGCCAAGATCATTTCTATCTTGAGTCTCAAGCAGCCATTGCTTACCCAAAAGAAGGTGGGCAAATCGAAATCCACTCATCATCTCAACACCCGTCTGAAGTTCAACATGCAGTTGCAGAAGCTCTAGGGCTAAAGTTCAACGATGTTGTTTGCGTTGTAAAACGCATGGGCGGAGCTTTTGGCGGAAAAGAATCTCAGGCAGCCCCTTACGCTGTCTATGCAGCTCTGGTTGCGCGTAAGCTCGGGCGACCAGCCCGAATCATCGCAACGAAAGACGATGACATGATTATCACCGGAAAAAGAAATCCGTTTAAAAACTTCTACGAAGTTGGGTTTGATCAGAACGGAAAAATCTTAGCTCTTAAAGCAGAGCTTTATTCTGACGGCGGCGCTTACGCTGATCTTTCAACTGCCATCATGGAGCGCGCAATGCTCCACTTAGACAATGCATACTTCATTCCGAATCTTACAGTCAGTGGTCAAGTTTGTAAGACCAATACGGCACCCAATACCGCCTTTAGAGGGTTCGGCGGACCTAAAGGTGTTGCAACGATCGAATCAATCATCGAAGACATAGCCCTTCACTTAAAAAAAGATGCATTCGAAATTCGTAAAGTTAACGTTTACCAAAAAGGCGAAACTACTCATTACGGCCAAGAAATAGAAGATGAGGTTTTGCCAGAACTTTTCTCTCAACTTGAAACCGAGTCAGATTATTTCAAACGCCGAAAAGAAATTGAAAAGCATAACTCTGAAGATCACAGCACTTGGCGTGGGTTATCTGCAACGGCAGTCAAATTTGGAATCTCGTTTACTACCCGCCACTTAAATCAAGGCGGAGCTCTAGTAAATCTACTTCTTGACGGAACCGTGCAGGTTTCTACGGGCGCAACTGAAATGGGCCAAGGTGTAAATACCAAAATTGGTCAAGTCGTAGCAGATTGTCTTTCTATTCCGATCGAGAATATTCGACTCATGCCAACCTCAACCGAGAAAATTCCGAACACATCAGCTACGGCGGCTTCAAGTGGCACTGACCTTAATGGCCAGGCGGCACTCACTGCGACAAACATCTTAAAAGATCGATTGGCACGCGTGGCAACGCTTGTGTTTGAAAGGCCAATCGAGTGGCGTGGTCGCCCGACTGCAGGCGCTGGCCACGCACCCGAGATGGATTTAGACTCAGTGAAAGATATTTCAAACATCACGTTTGAAAACGGCAATGTCTTTGATAAGCGTGATCCCTCAAAGAAAATCTCATACATCGACCTATTGACCGAAGCCTATTTAAATCGCCAGTCGTTAAGCCAACAAGGGTTCTATAGATACCCGCAAGTTCACTTTAATAAGCTAACTGGCCAAGGCCGCCCATTTTTTTATTTCACAAATGGTGTTGCAGCGAGTGAAGTTTCAGTTGATCGATTTACTGGTGAACTTAAAGTTTTACGAACTGATCTTTTGATGGACCTAGGCCGCCCTATCAATCATGAAATTGATTTAGGTCAAGTCACCGGTGCTTTTGTACAAGGAATGGGTTGGGTTACGACCGAAAATCTATTCTACAACAAAGATGGTCTTTTGGTTTCGCACTCGCCTAGTACTTACAAAATTCCGAGCGTACATGATGTGCCGCGAACTTTTAATTGCAGGTTGATTGAGAACAATCGAAATCAAAAAAATCTTCGCGGCAGCAAAGCCGTTGGTGAACCACCACTGCTTTTAGCAGTTTCAGTGTGGACCGCTGTCAAAAATGCACTCTCATATGTGCAAAAGCAGAAAATGATTAATTTGAAAATTCCTGCAACCCAGGAACAAATTTATATGAAAATGAAAGACCTAATATGAGTGGCCTAAAATGAATAACTGGGTTGAAGCCGTAAATGATTTGGCGCAAAAAAGGCAAGATCACATCGTGGTGACTCTTGCCGGTATTCGCGGAAGTGCTCCGCAAGTTGTCGGATCAAAAATGATCGTAACTGCCGATGGCCTCAACTGGGGCACAGTTGGCGGCGGAAAAATTGAAGCTCACTGCATTCGCTTTGCGCAAGATCTTCTCGCCAAAAATGGTTCAATCAGCCTAAATACCTGGAATTTACAAAAAGATATTGGCATGTCGTGCGGTGGCGAAGTCACAATGCTTTTTGAACCACAAGTTTATTCGCAGTGGATGGTTGCAATCTTCGGTGCTGGGCATGTTTCGCAAGAGCTTTGTCGTGTTATGCAGACTTGGAATTGTGCGATTCGAGTCTTCGACACACGCGAAGAATGGATTGAGAAGCTTCCAAAAACTTTTAACATCAAGGCCAAGCTCTCGCAAAACTTAGCAAGTGAAGTTGATTCACTACCTAAAGGTACATTTCTTTTGTCGATGACCCAAGGTCACGCTCATGATGTTCCAGTCTTAGCTCAAGCTCTTAAGCGACACCAAGACTTTGCCTTTTTAGGAGTTATTGGCTCACAAATCAAAGGCGATAAGATCCGAAGAGAACTTAGAGAAGCTAAAGTTAGTGATGAAGGCATTGAACGAGTTATGTGCCCGGTGGGATTGCCCTTTGGCGACAACACACCAGCAGAAATTAGCATTAGTATCGCAGCCCAATTAATTTCAATTAAACCTCAGACGGGAAACGTAAAATGATCAGTACTCATATTCTCGATTTACAATCAGGTCTGCCAGCGTCTGGCGTTGAGGTAACGCTTTCAAAAAAGAGCGCTGGCCAAAGCGCTTGGTCTGAAATTCAAAAGTCTGCGACTAACGTCGATGGCCGAATTGCATTTCAGGCTCCAGCAGAATCTGGAATTTACCAACTCAATTTTTTTATTGAAGACTATCTACGCAAGCGAAACGTAAAGCCGTTTTTTTTAGACACCCAAGTAAATTTTGAAATCACCGACACAAGTCGCAAATATCACGTTCCACTTTTACTAAGCCCGTTTGGCTACAGCACATATCGAGGAAGCTAAAAGTGAATTCTAGCTCGATTTTTTCGATCCCCTACTACCATGACTACATTTCACCGAAAATGGCGCGTAAGCTTTTAAATGAAGCTACTCCTGTTGCAGGTGTTGATGACTTAGTGCAAGTCGGTGATGGCGGTGGTCTTGAAAACTCTGAGTCGCTTAAGTTCTTAGTAGAGCTTTACAAAAAACTTGAGCAAGAGCTCGCAAAAGTACTGGGCCAGCGAATCACCGATCGTGAGTTCATCGATACACGTGTTCGCGCAATGAGTAAGTTTAATACCGATATGGGTCGTGAAATTGATGATCCGGATTATCAGACAATCCTCGGCTTGCAAGACGGCAAAGGACGAATTGTCGTAGGTCCAAAGCGTGACGACTACTGCCAATCGTCTCGAGGCGATAGACCAGTCGCAGCACTTCCCGATTTTCTGCAAGGCCCACACGTAACACTTTTCGGTCCTCCTGATAGTGCGAAGATGGCAATTAACGCCATGAACACTTACCATCGTAAACTTAAAGGCGAGCCGGCAATTGTCGAAAAACTCTTAAGCGCACAAAGCTTCGTACCTAAATGGGGAGCTGATGACGAAGATTCTAAAACTCCTTTACGCCAAGATTTAATTGATGCTGGCGTAAACTTAACTAAGTGCTTTGAAGGAACACTCACTGTTCCTGGCGAAGAGAAATACAAACTCGCAAAAGATCACCTTTCAATTCCAATTAAGCGTTTTCCGGGTTTGGCACTTCCTTGTACTTTCTTATTTTTAAATCGCAGTCCGATACCACTTCATCTTTACGACTTTGCACTTCATCTTTTTAAAAATTGGCATAACCCGCAAGCATTAGTGTTTTATGTTCCAAAGCTCGAAAATGAAGAAGAAGCTGCCTACATTCACAAGATGATCTCAGCTGCAGAGCTGATGATTAAGCATTTGCACAATGAATATCAGCTTGGATCAGTAAGGCTGATGATTGTACTTGAAAACCCTAGAGCAATTGTGCGCACCCACGAAATTATCGATGCGCTCTACCCTTACTTTGCCGGAGCATCGCTTGGATGGCATGATTATCTGGGCTCAACTGCGAGACTGTTCAAAGAAGACAGTCATTACCGAATTCCCGTTAAAGCTGATCCAGATATCGTAATTAAATACATTCGTGCCTCTCATCTGTTGTTGGCTGATGTAGTTGGTTCACGCGGCGGCATTAAAGTTGGTGGAATGTACGGAATTTTACCGCAAGATCCGTCGTTAGAGTCTGATTCATTTCAGATGACGTTGCTCGGTTACATCAAAGATGTACTCACGCAGATGAAGCGCGATCTCACTGGATTTTGGGTCGCTCACCCTGATTTCGTTAGACTAGGTTTAGCTCTGGTCGAAGCCTGGAAACAGCATAAAGAAGGTCAACCAGAAGCTCTGACTGAGCTTGTGACTGATCTTCTTCAAGAAAAATATCATAAAGAAATTTTAGATTTCATTTCTGCCGAAGATATTAAAGGACTTGATCAAAACGACCCAAACTATGTTCGCTCGCTTCTTGTTGCTGACATTAGAGAGTCTGATTTTATTCCGAATAATCATCCTGACGAAATCAGATACAATGTTTTTCAAAGCTTACAATACTTAACTGATTGGCTCAGCGGCAATGGTTGTGTGGCACTGCCGGCGATAGTTCGCGATGTACCGGTAAGAGTAATGGATGATTTGGCCACTGCTGAACGCTCGCGCTGGGAAGTCTGGCACGAAATCTATCACGGTCGGTTTAAGCTCGAAGACTTCGTACGCATTGCACACGAAGAGATGCACTTCATTCGCAAAGACCTTTCGGATACAAAAAAAATCGTTCAGGTAAAATGGGATGACCGATCAGCAAAATGGTACCCGATTGCACTTAAACTCATGCTCAAGCTCATGACCGACAGAACGCCTTGTGAGTTTGCAACCGAACTACTAATGCCATTTACAGTCGCGTCAGTTCGAAATGCTAAGGACCCTTGGCAAGCGGTCAGTGATATGGATACTGACAAGTTCAAGCTTGAATCCGAAGTTGCACGTTTAAATCATTACTTTGAAGCTTGTGGCTGCCAGCGTTTTGCAATCGAAATGGCTAAAGATGCATTTTTAGATTTAGGTAAAGCAGAGAAAATCATTCGCTCTTTTAATTTAAACGAAATTTTAGAAGCAGCCTCATTTCACGGTGATATTGGCCAATCAACAGCTGGTCTTGACGCTCAAGCGACTCTTGAACAAAAAGAAGTCTTAGCCGACGCAGAAGAAATACGACTCGAACTTCAAAAGCTCGGCTCTGAGTATTTAAAAAAACATAAATTTAAATTTTTAGTTTCAGCTAAAGACAAGTCAGGACGAGAGCTGCTTGAAATTTTAAAAGTCAGACTCCCCCGCTCGACTGATCATGAACTTTTTGAAGCACGCGAAGCTCTCTGGCAAATTACTCAAAAAAGACTTACTTCTCAACCGCCCGACAAGGTTTGTAAAACCATTGAAGACCTTCGGCTACGTTATAAAATTTGTGGTGCAAGTGTTTCAATTAACTTGGGTGACCATACTCAGACACTAAGTTTTGGCGAAAGTAAAAAAGATACATCCCCGGTGCAGGCTGATACTAAGTTCGAAATTGCTTCTTTGAGCAAAACTTTGGCGTGCGCCTACGCGATTGAATATTTCAGCTCTAAACAAATTGATCTTAAGACTTCGGTCGATTCACTTTTGGCAAAAACAAAATCAAAGTTTCGCGTTGGCACACCAGACGTTCTTATTGAACATCTTCTGAGTCACAGGGCTTTGAACATGCACTATGTAAATGGTTTTGCTGAACCGCCTGAAGTTGAAAAGATCTTACTGAACCCTAGTGCTTTTGGTTATGAAAAATTGAGTGTGATAAATTCGCCTGGAACTAAGTTTAGTTACTCAGGCGGCGGATTTTTAGTTCTTGAGCACTTAATTGAAAGCCTTGAAGGACGATCAATTAAAGAGGATTTTGCTAAGTTTTTTAATGTAGATAGTTTTTATCCGACCAAAGAAACCGCAAATCAGTATTCTCGAGGCTATCTTGATAGCGGACGTGAGCTTGCTCTACAATTTCCGCTCTTCGCTGCAGGAGCCTGGGCTTCAACGACTGATATCGCAATCTTTCTAAAGCAGCTTACCCAAAGTTTTAACTCTGTTGACGGTACGCCTAAAATTTCTCACGACACGGCTGTTAAAATGCTTCACGGACGCGATTTCGGAAGCCGTGAGTTTATGAATGCCGATATGGGCCTCGGAGTTTTCGTTATTGAAGCGGGAGAGAATAAATTTGCTCTGCACCAGGGAGCTAACGATGGTTTTAGAGCACTGTTCCTTCAATGCTTTACAGGGCCTGATCAAGGAAAAGGTTTGGTGATTTGTGCAAATGGCGACAATCGAGCTGTTGGATTTATAGCTGAAGTCGCTCAAACCATTTTAAAGTCGTTAGACATTCAGGGAATTGATTTCGAAAAGTTTGCGTCTTCGTTTGATTATAAAAATATTAGCCAAGAGCAAATTGTAAACCTCGGCTATAAGTCTCTTCTGCTTTCAGCGTTTTTACCAACTCAGGCCGCTGAAATCACTCGACCAAGTAATCGACTGCCGCGATCTGAACATGATGTTTTGCAAAACTCAAAAATCGATTACGTCTCGAATGACCGCTTCGCTCGTGCCGAAAATTTATTAAGTCCTTTTGAGCCAGTTTTTGATCCAGAACTTTTTTGCCCTCAAGGAAAAGTCATGGATAGCTGGGAATCGTCTCGGCATAACGAAAAACCGTACCATTCATTGCAATTGACCTTAAAAAAGCCTTCAAACTTTAACTATTGCTGGATTTCGACAAAGTATCATGATGGCAACCAAGTTGAGCACGTTCGCATTTTGGCGAGAGAGAATGAAAAAAGTGACTGGGTCGAAGTCTTACCGAAAACTCATTTACTTGGTCACAGCGAAATTAAGTTAAAGCTTTCTGCTGAGGCTCAAGCCTACGCACAAGTTGAAATTCAAGCCTATCCCGATGGCGGCCTTACTCGATTAGCCCTTTATGCAGATCTACCTTCTATTGATGCACAACAGTTTCTCGCGTTGGGTGATGCAAAATGCTCACGCTATCAAGAGGCGATTCCAAAGAGCCTAAAGCCACTGGTCCTACCGTACCTTCCAGAAACAGGTGATATCGAAGTTTTGCATGTCAGCAATGAGCATTATGGCCCAGGGGCGCAAGTCATCTCGGCATTTGAACCACTTCATATGTTTGATGGATTCGAATCGGCTCGAAGCAGAACTGCTAATCATCACGAAGAAATTCATCTTCGTTTAAAGACTCCGGCGAAGTTAAGCCAGGTCCATTTCGATTTTAAATTTTTCGTAAATAATAATCCTCAAGCAGTTAGCATTGAAGGATTATGTAACGGAGAATGGCTGGAGTTAGCTTCAAAAACTGAGGTCAAAGCCTTTGCAGGAAATCAAAAAGTCTTTAGCATTTCTGAGCCAAAAAAAGTGAGTGAACTTAAGATCAAAGTCTTTCCTGATGGCGGGATCAATCGCATCCGGATTTACTAGCGACGTTTACTGATGGCCAAGCCATTTGCCGATGATGGCGCGCTCTTCTTCGGTGATGTTAGTCTTATTTGAAAGTGGCATCGTTTTTTCAGTGACCACTCTTAAAATAATTTTATCGCGATATTTCAAAAGCTGATCTTCAGTTTCAAAGATCACATTATTAACTGCGACTGTAAAAACATCGTCGGTATTTTTTGTACTATGACAAGAGAGACACCGAGTTTGGATAATTGAAGAAACACTTTGATAATCAATTGGCCCGTCGACTGACACCACCGCTGCCTCTGGTTTTTGCGCCGTAACAAATACTAACGCCAAAATCCCGATTGCTGCTGGGAAGAGAGTCCATCGCTCTATATTTCGTTTTGTCACCATTGCATGGCGAACAAGAGCACCCGAAACAGTTAGTAGAATCAATAGTAACCAACTCAACTCATGACTATACACAGCCGCATAGTGGTTACTGAGCATGATAAAAAGAACCGGGAAAGTAAAATATGTATTATGAACGGATCGAACTTTTGATTTTAAACTAACCGAATAGTCTGGAACTTGTCCGGCTTGTGCTTCTTTTAGCATTTTCGCTTGGCCCGGCAAAATGCGAATCCAAACATTTAAAAGCATCAGTGTTCCGAAGATCGCGCCAATCAGAATGTACGCACCTCGACCACTAAACATATTTGTACATAAGTAGATGAGGCCTGAGAAAAAACCAACTGAGAGAATAATCTTTACTGAATGCCAGCGAATCGTTCGGCTAATCCAGACAAAATCATAAAACAACCATGACCCAACGATCATCGCTAAAGTTAGGCTAATGGCTTCTACTTGAGTTAACGCCATTACTCGTGGATCAATTAAAAGACTTGCTCCACGCAAAAAATAAACAACGATTAAAAGAAGAAACCCTGTGATCCAAGTAAGAGTGGCTTCCCATTTAAACCAGTGCAACAGTTGCGGAAGCTCGCCAGGGTAAATTTTCTTCTTTTCTACTTGATAGTAAAACCCGCCGTGGACCATGAAGACTTCGCCTTCGACATTGCGCCGAGGCTGTGATGGCGGCTCGAAACTACTATCGAGCCAGATGAAGTAAAACGAACTTCCGATCCAGGCGATCCCGGCGACGAGATGCGAGAATCTTAAAAAGTATTCGAGCCAAAGGTTAAAACTTGCTTCCACCCAGCCACTTTAGATCAGGAGCACTTGTGTCACAACAACTAAAACTGCACCTAGATGCCTAAAAGAAATTATTTAGTCTTATTTCAAGCGACGGACTCACTCCCGCAGATCGCCAAGCAAACTTGTTATCAGTATCCTTTAGCAAAATCGTAGGCGTCGATTGAATTTCAAATTTTTCACCAAGCTGTTGTGATTCATCGTAACCAACTTGGAAAAGGTAGCCTCGCTCTTTGGCAGCTGCGCTCACCGTCGCAGCATCTTCGCCAAGGCTCACAGCAACAACTTTCGTTGCCCATGATGGATTATTCTCAACCATTCTGTTAATTCGCGCGAGTTCAACTTTGCAGGGTGGACACCACGTTGCCCAAAATACGATGACAATTTTTTCGGTTGGGTCAGCGAGATTTCTTTGCGAGCCATCGAGCAACTTTACTTGTGCCTCGGGCGCAGTCTCGGGACCAGACGGCGCTCCCGGTAACAAGTTTGGCCCAAGCCGATAGCCAATCAACCCAATGATGACGATCCAAAACGCCCAGTCTGCAAATTTTTTCCACCGCTTCATGTTCGCGACAGTATCATCAATTAATTTTCGCGGCGCTGCGAATTTTGAAACTCTAGAGTTTTTCCGCGCCAGCGCGGAATTTATCTAGAATATCTGGCGCGGAAGTTTGAAAAAGCCACCCAGTCTGGATATCCATTTCGCACGCGCCTTTGCTCACTTGATGCAAAACCTGCAAACTGTTCCGCCGCGAGCAATACAGCTTTCGAGCTTTACTGACTTTTTCCCGCTCGCTGCTTGAATAAATTTGATGTCGAAGGCGCAAAGTTCTGGATGCAGCTTAGCAACTGAGTGGTAGACGCAATTAGTTGCTTCTATAATTGCACCTTTTCGCATATCGCTCTGCTTAAGCGATGCTCGATAGCCTAGTTCATTCATTACTTTTGTAAGCTCACCTAAGCGATCGCGGTCTGAAGGCTGATCTGCGAAGCGCTTTTCCATCGACTTAACGATCCGCAAAGCAAGTCGCTCCATTGTCTCTGTCATCTGCTGCGCACCAAGATCTTCAGTCAAAAATTCAAGAAGCACATTTGAAAGCCATGAATACTGGCGCGGAAATGCCTCGTGCCCCTCAGGCGACAAAAGATATCGCCGACGAGGTCGTCCGATGCTTCCTTTGTCATCCTCGCTGATCACCATTCCGAGAGTCTGTAACCTTAGTACGTGTTCACGAGCAGCATTTTTCGTGATCTGCAGATGCTCGGCAATCGTATCCAGCGTCTTTCCCGCTGGCTGTTCAAGCAAGTACTCAAGAACCTTCTTCTGATTAGTATGTAAGCCGACCATTCACTCTCCCAGACATTTAAACAATTTAAACAGTCTTTACATTTTTAACTCAGGCGCGCAGATTGAGCCACAGAAATTCTCTTGAAAGGAGAAACATGAAAAAATTCATTGCCGCTATATTTTTAGGGGTCGCGATCGGCCAACCAGCGCTTGCAGAAAATAATCCAGAATTATCAAAAGTGACCAAGATTGAATGTGAACGCACGACAAAAGCTGGCGATCATCAGACACTTATCCCCAATTTTGGAGACGCCGATCATATTTTCTTTACTGGCTACTACACGACATCATCGGGCCGCTTCGAAAGAAAAAGAATTGTCTACGAAGTGAAGACTGAGAGAGTGCCCGACGGTGCTGATCATTTACGAATTTCAAACCCGCACCTTCAGTTCCAAGATGACCGCACCTATGATCTGCGAACAAATGACTATGTGACCGGCACACTTTCGCGCGTCGTTTGCCAACCTGGAGTCGGAGGCTACGGCCCAGGCGGGATTCCCGAAGCGACTTGCGTCGACATGATCTATAACTGTCAATTTATTCGTTGAGCAAAAAGGGCCGCAAGATAGGCGGCCCATTAGCTTTACGAGTCGCTCTCGTCAGCGAGCGGAGTTTCGGCGTGATACACACACGAATCCGATCAGAGACGAGTTGTCACCATTCAACTCGGCACACCCCGTGCAGTTACCAACTTCGAACGCAGTTAACACAACCTTTCGGAGTCACAATGAAACCATTTTTACTTTTAGCAACCTTGTTACTCGCATCACTGAGCCTTACTCCAGCAGCATTTGCATCGGGATATGGCGATTGCGTAAAAAATGGCTACGGCCATTCGTCGTGCGTCGGCGCAAAAGATGGCTACGGTGCTTGTGTGAAAAACGGTTACGGACACAGTTCGTGCAGAGACGCAGAGGCTGGATACGGAGCGTGCGTTGCTAATGGTTACGGACATTCAAGCTGCCTCGTTGCACCCGGAGGTTACGGCGCATGTGTGAAAAACGGCTACGGCCATTCGACATGCATGGGCGGAGGAAACTCGACACCGGTGAGCGAAGGATACGGCGACTGTGTTGCTAACGGCTATGGTCACTCTTCATGTGTCGACGCAAAAGGCGGATACGGCGCTTGTGTGAAAAACGGTTACGGCCACTCGTCATGTCTCGACGCTAAATCAGGTTACGGCGCGTGCGTTGGTAACGGCTACGGCCATTCATCATGCGTCGAAGCACCTGCAGCTTACGGAGATTGCATCGCCAATGGATACGGCCACTCAACTTGCATGGGAACTTAATCGATCGAATTAATCATGCCCGGGCGCCGTAAAATCTTCGGCCATCGCACCATCAATCCATTCGCGATGCGCTGGCAATTCGCGAATTCGAGCAGCATAGGCTTTAAGTACTCCATCTAACTTTACGTCGTAGGTCACAAAACGATTTACGACTGGCGCATACATTGCGTCTGCGATCGAGAACTCACCGAACAAGAATGGGCCGCCACTTCTCTCCAAGCACTCACTCCAAATAGCTTTCACGCGATCAATGTCTGCGCGAGCCGCCATTGAATCAAAACCTGGTACAACTTTTTTCAAATTGTGTGACATGAGTGCTCGCATCGTTGAGAAGCTAGAATGCATCTCAGATGAAACACTTCGTGCAAGCGCACGCGCTTCGCGATCTTTCGGCCACATGAATTTTTGCGGATATTTCTCATTCAAATATTCCGCGATGGCCATCGATTCCCAAACCGTGACTGAGCCATCGATCAGCGCCGGAACTTTACCTGAGGGAGAATACTTCGCGATTTCATCTTTCGTGGTCGCCAAATCGAGTTTGATCAATCGCTCTTCGAACGGAATGTTAAAGTGTTTCATTAACACCCAAGGTCTTAGCGACCAGCTTGAGAATGTTTTGTTACCGATGATCAAGACCATCAATCCGCCTTTCATTCGTAAATGAACGTATAGATTCTATTAATTGTTTTTTCAACTGTCATGGCGCGCACTTGCACGCGACAGTGAGCTCGACCTTGACAGATTTCGAAGTCGACTCAAATTCTATCGATGAAAGACAATAGTAAAATACCTACCAACAATATTCCGGTTCTTCCAACTCGAAACATGGTCTTGTTTCCTGATACGACGTTGCCAATTCTCGTCGGGCGAAAAGGAAGCATTAATGCCCTACTGAAGGCGAAAGAAAAAGATAATTGGATTCTAATTGTTGCGCCAAAAAGAGATCAAGGTGAAGCAGTCAGATCGCAAGATCTTCGCTTAGTCGGAACCTTAGCGAAAATTGAAAGCGCAGAAGGCGAAGATAAACGAGGCTATCGCGTCGTTGTCAGTGGCATAGCTCGCTTTAAGGTTGAGAGCTTCAATGAAAGCGACGACCTAATTACAGCTACAGGACAAGTTCTCGAAGATGAAGTCGATGTATCGCAAGATACGTTAAATTCGCTCGTCAATAATTTGAAATCATTGGCTCTCGATATTTTGAAACTACTTCCGGGAATGAAACAAGCTTCAGAAGTGTTGAGTGATATCGACAATCCAGAGGTTCTCACAAATATTTGCTCGCAGTATCTCGATATTCCCGTCGATGACAGACAGGAGCTGCTTGAAATGACTAATATAAAGAATCGAATTCTTCGTTTGCTCGATCTTTTGGTAAAACGAAGAGAAGAGCTGCAGCTTCAGCGCGATATCGGCGAAAAAATGAGTTCAAAAATGGGCAAGCTTCAACGTGACAGTTTGTTGCGGGAACAAATGCGAGCCATTCAAGATGAACTTGGTGATAATAAGGTCCAAGAAGGTGAACTTGATTATCAACAGAAAATTGAAGCTGCTGGAATGTCGGAGAATGTGAAAAAAGTGGCACTCGAGCAACTTCGACGTTTTGATTCTTTAGGTCAGCAAAGTCCTGAGACTCACGTGATTAAAAACTATCTTGATCTATTAATTGCTTTGCCTTGGTCAAAGTCCTCGGACTCTGAATTAGACTTGGCCAAAGCCCGTGCGATTCTCGATGAGGAACACTATGGCCTCGACGAAGTAAAAAAACGAATCATCCAACACCTTGCTGTGATGAAGTTAAAGAAAGGTAAGAAGGGCTCAATCTTATTATTAGTTGGCCCTCCGGGGGTGGGAAAAACTTCGCTCGGCCAAAGCGTAGCACACGCTCTCGGACGAAAGTTTGTTCGCGCTTCACTTGGTGGAGTAAGAGACGAAGCTGAAATTCGAGGACACCGACGAACTTATGTTGGCGCGATGCCTGGTCGAATCATCGATGCAATCAAGCGTGCTGGAGAGAATAATCCAGTGTTCATGCTTGATGAGATTGATAAGCTGACTCGAGGCTGGGGCGGCGATCCAAGTAGTGCTTTACTTGAAACGCTTGATCCAGAACAAAATGATTCATTTATGGATCATTACCTCGATGTACCGTTTGATTTATCAAACGTGTTCTTTATCGCGACTGCGAATAGCTTAGAGTCTATTCCAGGTCCTTTACTTGACCGAATGGAGATCATTCAACTGAGCGGCTACACTCAGGCTGAAAAAATGCATATTGCAAAGAACCATTTAATTCCAAAACAACTTTTGGAGCACGGCCTTACAAAGGAGCAAGTTACAATTTCAGAAGAGGCGCTCTTAAAAATGGTGACTTCGTATACTCGCGAAGCGGGCGTACGTGATCTTCAAAGAAAAGTTGCCGCTGTCTTTAGAGGGGCGTCTGAGAAAGTTTTGTCTCCAACTGTAAAATTACCGGTTGAGATAATTGAATCAGACCTCAGAGAGCTTTTGGGTCGCGAGAAGTTTACTTTTGATATCGCCGAAATGATTGTTCCCGCAGGAGTAGTCACAGGATTAGCTTGGACACCAATGGGCGGAGATATCTTATTCATCGAATCGAGCTTGATGCCAGGTTCCGGAAAGTTAACTTTGACTGGCCAACTTGGTGACGTAATGAAGGAGTCAGTGCAAATCGCGCTTTCTTTGGTTCGTTCGCATTTAACAGCGTTAGTACCAAAGTATGAGTTCGAGAAAAATGATATTCACGTGCATGTGCCAGCGGGAGCAATACCCAAAGATGGACCAAGCGCTGGTGTGACCATGCTCACTGCACTTGCGAGCTTACTCACTAAAAAGCAGATTGATCCGAAACTTGCGATGACAGGAGAGATCACTTTGCGAGGCGCTGTTACTCCCGTGGGTGGCATAAAAGAGAAAGTTATTGCTGCACACAGATCAGGAATACGGACCATTATTCTATCGAAAAGGAATGAACCCGACCTGTTTGAAGTACCTCAAGAATTGCGACGAGACATCAAGTTTCACTTGGTTGAACACGTCGATGAAGTTTTAAAAATTGCTCTTGGCTTGGCTGAGTTCCCGCTTCAGCCGCTTGTGGCGTCGCCACAAAGCGCGCCGCTCCCTTCGGGGGCGGCGTAAGCCCTTTTTTTATTCTTCATAGACCCAGCGCGCTCCCGCGAAGAAAACAGTGTAGCGGATATCCTCACCCGCTAGCCTCACTTGGCGAAGCCCAAGATCGGCAAACGCACTCGAAGCAAACTTGTATTGGCCGGTGACGACATACTGATCAAGGCGAGATCCGCCAAAGCGCGAGTTCTCGAAATACACTTCGGTGCGGATTTTATCTGTGATATTCAAATTGAGCGAAGCACCGAGCAAGAATCCATCATTTTTGAAATCTCCATGCAGCTTATGTCCGCCCATAAATCCGGCAATAGACATCGGCCCGATTCCAAGCGTGTAGCCAACCTTAACGCGAGTTGATCGAAGCGAGTAATTCGATTGAAGTAGACTTTCGTATTCAGCCTTAAGGAAGAGTCGAGACAGATTCGCTTGCGCTCCCACATCGAAGCCAAGAATGTCATCAAAGTCAGTCGCTCCATGCAAGTACAGATCAGTTTTGAGAAGCTTTCCCGATGAACTACCCGAGCCACTAAAAAACCAAAACAGAACTTGAAAGAATTCATTTGTTGAATCGTCATCCGACGCATCGAGGCTGCTACCTATCGGCACTGGTTTAGGATTCGGAGCAGGAGTCGGCGACGGTTTACTAGACTTCCCCGAGCTTTGCTCAATTTTTTGCTCGATCTGCTTAAGCTCTTGAGCATAAGAAGACGTTGAGGCTAAAAGAACTGCCGTCATCAAAAAGACTATTAATTGCATAGTTAAAATCTATCTGAGCTTTGAGCGTCAGAGCAAGTTTACTCTTAAATTTGACTGTGACGCTTTCTCACTTTGATTGCGAAAAGAACGCATTCGCACTCTTGCCGTTCTCCACTATCAAATGTCATTGTCGAACAACGACCATCAAGGAGAGAACATGAATCAGAAGCGAATAGCATTGATCATCGGGAGCCTAAGAAAAGAATCTTTTAATCGGAAGATGGCGATGAATCTTATCGCGATCGCACCGAAGTCTTTGAACTTAGAAATTCTCGAGATTGGTAATCTCCAGATGTACAATCAAGATCTAGATGAGAACCCACCTAAAGAGTGGGTTCAATTCAGAAAAGATATAAAGAGCTACGACGGAGTCGTGTTCGTTACTCCTGAGTACAACCGATCAGTTCCGGCAGTACTTAAAAATGCAATAGACGTGGGCTCTCGCCCCTACGGAGAAAGTTCTTGGGATGGAAAACCTGCTGCAGTAATGAGCGTGTCACCAGGTGCACAGGGGGGCTTCGGTGCCAACCACCACTTACGCCAATCACTTGTGTTTTTAAACATGCCCGTCATGCAACAGCCTGAAGCTTACATCGGGAAAGCCGCAGAAATTTTCGATACCCAAGGCAATATTTCAAATGACTCGACACGAAAGTTTGTAACCAAATTCATCGAAGCCTATGAGAAATGGATTTCAAATTTTTTAGAAGTAGATGCTCAATCAGAACCACAATCTCAAAAAACAAAAGCTTCGACAACCGCGAACGCAAAACTGCAATGACAGAGACACTTGGCTTAGCAGAAACAATTACCGCACTTCGAGCGAAGGGCTACACCGAAGACTTCAATCTTCCGGACAACCTCGTGTACAAAGAAGATGATCTTGTTGTCGATCAAGTTTTTAGATTCGACGTCATGTCTGATCCCGCTGACCAATCAGTGTTGTATGCAATTCACTCTCTAAAAACAGGCGCGAAGGGCTATCTGGTGAACAGCTACGGGGTTTATACCGAATCATTGGCAAACCAAAAGCTAAGCGCCGTCGCGAACTGCTCAGTACAATCGGTCATCTTCTAATATTCTTGCTTCATTTCTAAAATGTGAAGAAAGCTACAAATCTACTTCGGGATCTCACTCGCATTAGTCAAAACGGGTGATTTCGCAACAACTCTGTGGTGTATTTGTCCTACTCACTTGGGGCAGATTTGTAATGGAGCGCATGATAACTTACATTCAAAAGAAATTGATGAGGGCACTTGGCTTTATTGCAAGCTCCCACCCTACTGATCATCGAATTATTTCTGCCAATCAAGAAAGCGAATTACAGTTTAGAACGCTTGCAGAATCAATTCCGCAACTCGCTTGGATCGCTCATCCTGATGGTTATATCTTTTGGTACAATCACCGTTGGTACGACTATACGGGAACTAATTCTGATCAAATGGAGGGATGGGGCTGGAAAAGCGTTCACCATCCTGACTACATCGACTCAGTCCTCGAAAATTGGAACGCATCAATATCAGCGGGCACACCGTTTGAGATGACTTTTCCTCTGAAATCAAAAAATGGCGAATATCGCTCGTTCTTGACTCGAGTGAATCCCGTACGTGATTCAAATGGTAAAATTGTTCGATGGTTCGGAACAAACACCGACGTTGAAGATACTCTCGGTGTGCAGCGAGCTTACGAGAGAAGTGTCGACGTTTCGCCTGCAATTCTTTGGATCACAGAAAAAGATGGCTCGTGCACTTACTTAAGTAAGCAGTGGTACGAATATACGGGCCAGACTCATGAAGAAGCTTTAGGATTTGGTTGGCTCGACGCCACTCATCCAGACGACAAAGAGCCAACTGCAAAAATTTATATTGAGGCAAACGAGAACCAAAAGCCATTTTATGCGGAGTATCGTCTAAAAACTAAAGATGGAAACTACCGATGGGCCGTTGATGCTGGTAACCCGCGCTACGACGAAGCCGGAAATTACTTAGGCTATGCCGGCACTGTTTTTGATATTCACGATCAGAAAATTGCAACTCTCGAACTCGCCGAAAATCGCGAGAAGTACAAACTGCTTTTTGAAAGAAGCCCACTTCCAAAGTGGATTTTTGATATCGATACACTTCAGTTCTTAGACGTAAACGAAACGGCTACTCGCCATTACGGCTATTCGCGTGATGAATTTTTAAAAATGAAAGTTACCGACATTCGACCACCTGAAGAAGTCGACCGGTTCAAAAGCGAGATGCAAGCAATCTATCAGCCCAATCAAATTTATCTTCACAAAAACTATCGTCATATAAAAAAAGATGGCTCAGTTATTTCTGTTGAACCGTCAACCCATGATCTTATTCTTAACGGTCGCAGAGCGCGTATGGCAGCGGTGGTTGATGTAACCGAAAGACTTAAAGCTGAGGAAATACAAAGAGAGCTACTGCAAAGTCTCGAAGCTGCCAAAAAAGAAGCCGAACATGCAAATGAACTTAAATCAGCGTTCCTGGCCAATATGTCTCACGAGATACGTACTCCGCTCGGCGCAATGATGGGCTTTGCCGATCTTTTAAAGGACCCCGGTCTCACTGCGTCTGAGCGACAAAGCTTTATTGATATTCTTTCAAGAAATGGCGAAAGCCTCTCTGTCATTATTAACGACATTCTTGATCTCTCAAAAGTCGAAGCAGGTCATCTGACTCTCGAGTACACCGACACACGACCCGATCAGATTGGTGCCGATGTTATTTCACTTTTACGAGTCAAGGCCCGAGAAAAAGATCTCGTTTTGAATTACACGCATGATGAAACTAGCCCAGCCTCAGTCGTTGCCGATCCAAATCGTGTGCGACAGATTCTTTTAAATCTTGTAAGCAATGCAATTAAGTTCACTCAGTTTGGCTCGGTAAACTTACGAAGCTTTGCGTGCAAAAATGATCGCGGCCGAGACGCACTATGTTTTGAAGTTTCAGATACCGGCATCGGGATCCCTTTACATCAGCAAGAGAAGATCTTTGAAATGTTTGTTCAAGCCGATGGCTCAATGACAAGACGATTTGGCGGCACTGGTTTGGGTTTAGCTCTTTCACGAAGCCTTGCGCGAATGATGGGAGGCGACGTCGTTGTCACTCATTCTAAGGAAGGTGTCGGAAGTACTTTTTTAGTTACCATTGAAGATCAACCAGAAATGCGAAACCAGACCGCTACAGAATTTTCTCGGCAAACAACCGATCAGCAAGAGTTATCGGACCAAATTTTAGATGGAGTAAAGATTTTGGTCGTCGACGATGCTCCAGACAATCAGCAACTCATCTGGAGATATCTCACCAAAAAAGGCGCCGTTGTTGAATCGGCTGAAAATGGTTACCTTGGATATCGTGCCGCTATCAATGGTCACTTCGATTTAATCCTAATGGACATTCAAATGCCGGTCATGGATGGATACGCGGCAACTCAAAAGCTAAGAGAAGCAGGCTACAAAAAACCAATCGTCGCTCTCACCGCGCATGCGATGAACGAAGTTCGCAAAAAAGCTTTCAACGTCGGCTACACAGATCACTTAACTAAGCCAATCAACTCAAAAGAATTAATCACCACTATTGTTAAGCATATCCGCTCATAATACTTACTTCACGCGCTTCATAGTAAACGTCATTGGCTCTGGAATATTGCGAGTACGCATCTCGACTTGAAGCTGAGTGACTTTTGCTAATTTCAAATTAAGTAAGTCAGAAGCAACCGATCGGCTAACAACATCAAGCTGAATCGTATCGCGAACAATTGACGAGCCTGCAGGCACGACATTCACTTGGAAGAACCGAGGACACCCCTCAGCTTCAAGATTAAAGAACCCCTTATCAACACCTGGTTTGATGTCAACATACGAACAAGTGAGTGTCATGTCTGTGCCATCGCCCAAAACTGATCCCGTTTGCTCTGCAATATCGAGTGCAAGTATCTTCAGATCATTCGTGATTTCTTCGGCCGTTCGAATTCGAGTTCCTTCGTATAGCTCCACAGTCGGATGAATATTAAATTGAACGTTAAATCGACGCCCTGAAGGAGTAGTCACTTTACCTTTGTAGAGACCTCGGACACCTTCATAAAACCGCTGAAGCCTTGCAAGATCAGCTTCCATCTTTAAGGCGATTTTCTCTTGGGCTGCTGCATTTGCGTCGGCATCGGCTTCGCCTTCTGCCTTTGCTCTGTTTTTAAACTTCTGCTCGCTTTGGTCAGCACAACCGCCTAGTCCAATCACTGCCAAACTCAATACAGCCACTAAAGTTGATTTCATTTTTCTTCCCTTCGCAGTTCAGATTTCATTTTCTCAAATTGAACATTTCCGCTGACTAACGTTCTGAGCAATGTTGCCTGCGCAACGTACTCGCTCTTTAACTGCACCTCTCGAAGGTGCGATTGAAGCATGTTCTCGTTTGCTGACTTCAAGTCAGGCGAGTTTTTCACGCCACGTCTGTATTCATCAACGACTGTGCGTAAGTACTTATGCGCAGTCTCATGGTTTCGCTCCTCGAGCTGAATCCGCAAATCTAAAGCCTTAAGGCGCTCATGCACTTCTTCAAGCTCGCCTTTTTTTGCTATCTGCGCTGTTTTCAAACCCGCTTCGGCTCGTGCAACATTAGCAATAGCTTCACGTCGTGCTCCTAAAGTGTCAAACCCCGAAAATAGCTCCCAGCGAGCTATTACTCCCGCATAAGTTTCAGGACTAATTTCAGTCTCTCTGAGGCCTAAGCTTCCGTAAGTTGCAAACACACCAATTTCAGGGAGGAAGCCAGTCGGCGGCATGCGATTTTTTTTATTCGGGGTTTCAATAATATTTTCCATGGGGAGCTCTCCTTATATAGCTGTTAACTTGTTCAGCTGAGATCATGCTCCCGCATATTTTCATTCGCAATTCTCGCTCTCGATCATCGCTTTAAAATCTAATTGTCCACGACACGCCTCAGGTCCAAAAATTAGCCATGCTCAAAGTCTCTTTAGATTTTTCCAAAGCAGACAGAGCGCATTGATATAGATGCGTTTTGCATTTCCTCGTGAACGAAATGCAATTCTTCGTCTTTGTCCGCAGCGCCGAGTGAATATAGAAATGGATACCAGTGATCAGGCGTAGGATGCGAAAGCTTGCCGACACCTGAGCTCATAGCGTCTGTTACAATTGACTCAAAGTCTCTCGACTCGAGCTTCTGTTTCACCCATTGATCAAATTCAATTGCCCAATCAAATGCTGGCGCATCTGTGTCCCAGCTAATTTGACGTAGGTTATGAACGATGTTGCCACTCCCTACAATCAAAACACCCTGTTCACGAAACTTCTTAAGCTGCGCGCCAAGTTTGAAGTGATAAGAAGGAGGCTGCTTCATATAGATACTCAACTGCATCACGGGAATATCAGCGTCTGGATACATATGGCGAAGCACTGACCATGTGCCATGATCGAAGCCCCACATTTCACTATCGAGCTGAATTTGCGGATCAGCAATTTGCAACTGTATTGCCTCAGCCGTTTTTGGATCACTCGGTGCTGGATATTGGATTTCAAAAAGTTGCTGAGGAAACCCATAGAAGTCGTGAATGGTTCTCGGGTGCTCCATATGAGTGATCCAAGTACCTTCACTCATCCAGTGCGCAGACACACAAAGAATCGCCTTTGGTCGCGGAAGCTTTTTTACCAATTCATTAAGCGATCTTGTATAGGCATTTTCAGCAACCGCATTCATTGGCGAACCGTGGCCAATAAAGAGAACCGGCATTTTTTGAGACATTGATCCCCCCAGAATCCACAGATTAATAACTTGAACTGCTCTTTAGCAAGAATTGCTCTCTATAAGTGAAAGTCTCCTGCCGCCTCGGGTTGATAAGGCACAGAAACAACTTGAAGTCGGCGTGACTTGCCGTTTGGCATCGGCCAATCGATTTTTTGACCAAGGCGCAAACCGATTAATGCCGAGCCTATAGGAGCAAGTACAGAAACTTTCATTTGAGTTACGTCAGCGTCGGCCGGGTAAACAAGCGTCACCTCACGTTCATTTCCAGAGTCATCTACAAACCGTACAGTTGAGTTCATCGTCACGAGATCTCTTGGAGTGTTCTGTTGAGGAATTACGGTTGCTCCGGCGAGTTCTTGTTCTAAGCCGCTGCCTCGATGACCTGCATGATGCACGAGTAATGAAAGACGTTCGTAATCTTGTTCAGTAATAAGAAGTTCATTCGGTTCCATAAGACATCCTTTTTGTTAAACGAAAAATTAGAGAAATCAGATGATAGCCATCATCAGCGAATTAAAATTAGCATTTGGGTAATTTGAGGTAAGCTAAACGAGCTTTAACTTACCGAGAATATGGAAAGATCAATACCACCGACGAAATGAACGCAAGGCGACTCATCTTCGAATAATCTGAATTTTGGAAAGTGATTTTGAACATGGAATAACCTTAACAAAGTTTGCTTATGAAAGCAATCAGAGCTGGTGACCTGTTTATCACGTTAGAAGTAACTGAACGGTATGACCTCAAAAATTTCTCACTTCATGTTTGTCGGTTTCTATAATCAAAACACATGTCAGGCAAAATACTTTAAGCGGCAAATACACGCTTAATGTCTTGATGTGAATTTAGAAGAATTGATTAGGGAGGAAAAAATGATCTTATCAACTCCGATCACGCAAAATGATCACTACCGAGGAAGGCTAAATGCACCCGTTAATCTTGTGGAATATGGAGATTTCCAGTGTCCTTACTGCGCCCGAGCTTTTCCACTACTCGAGAGAGTATTTGAAAAAAATAAGAATGAGATGTGTTTTGTCTATCGACAATTCCCGCTCACTCATCTTCACCCACTAGCTGCGCTTGCATCCGTTGCTTCCGAAGCGGCGGGGCTGCAGCAAAACTTTTGGCAGATGCACGAGCTGCTATTTCTGAATTACGAAAGAGTGTCCGAAGACACCGTAATGGAAATGGCGGAAGAGCTAGGGCTTGATCTAAATGAATTTTTCAAAGACCTTTCAAATCCAGATTTGATCAACCGAATTCAACGCGATCTCGAAAGCGGAATTCAGAGCGGAGTAGCCGGCACACCCACTCTTTATTTAAACGGACGCCGTTTTGAGCAACCAAGAACCTACGAATCTCTTAACAGTGCAATAGCAGAACTCGCAGGAGAGATAAATCGACAAGCTGTATTTTAATGACCTGCATCTCTAAAGTCTGCGGCAACATGTGAGTTGTCGCAGATCGGTTTATTTTTAGAATTCCCACATCGACAAAGCCGAACTTCAGAAGTTCGTAAAACGATTCGCCCTGTTCCAGAACAAATCTCAACGTTTCCCTCAACACTCAGCGGACCGTTGTTTGTTCGGTCTATTTTTAGTTTACCGGAACGAATTTTAAGAGAAGTATCGTCCAAGGTCTTCGGCTCGCCAGAAGCTGTGAACTTTGCAGAATTATGAGTACCGTCGCAAAACGGTTTGTTGCTCGACTGACCACAGCGGCAAAGAGTTGCGCGTGCTCCAACCTCAGCTCCATCTATGACCAGATCTCCCAAAAAAGCATAGGGCCCGTTTTCTCGAAGCCGCATCATATTTACTTCGGGTGTCAGTTCGTCTGCCCCGCCGTCTTTTCTTCGATATTGGATTGCTCCCGACGGGCATTCGCGCGCGACTGCAGCCAAGATTTCTGCTTCGGTATTTTCGGCAAAAATCCATTTGCCTGGAGTATTGGCCTTAAATACCCGCGGAAGCTCAGTTACGCAATGTCTTGCATGAATACATTTTTTGGCCTCAAAGCGTAATTCAATTTTATCTGTTTCAGATATTTCGATTTGTGCCGCTGACTGAGCTTCTCCTTGATGCGCAAAAGCAGAACTAGTTTTAGCACTCTCTTTCACAGATCGATCAAAGTTTGTTGGCGTCTCTTGTGCGGGACTAAAAGATTGCGCTTCGATCATTCTTAAGTCGTCAACTTTCGGAAAAAATTCTTCTCGGATCTTAATTAGATCAATTAATGTCTGAGAGAGTTGATCAGCGCAAATAACCAGTCGAGGGTTAGAAATTTTGTTTTCATCTAGCATAGTTTGTAGAAGACTCGCCCTTTCGATCACTTCGAGCAGCCGCTCGCGCATCACGACTTTTTCGGCAATCCTGCCGAGTGGAGCCAGGGACCGTACCATCGCGAAACTCATTCCCGATAATACTTCTGGTCGATCAATACTCGAAGGCAAATGCGTTAAAATTTCGCCGACTGTTCCCATCGCATGCATAAGTCGATATGACGAATTAAGAAACAGTTTTTTCTCGTCTTTTGGCCGCTGATCGATCGCATAAATTTGCACGAGCACTCGCAATAGCATTCCGTAAAGCGCGTTTGCCAAATCCATGAACTGCGCAGCAATTGGCTCGTTCACCCACACTCGACCTTCTGGGTGCACTGGCTTTCTCATCACCGGATTTCGAGCCGCATCTCGTGAGGGGACAAAGTTTGGATTGTTTTTCAGGAGGTCAGTGAATTCGTCTTTAATTTTACAAAACTTTTGAAAATGAGAGTCAGTGACATCTGTAGCACCCTCCCCTTGAGCAATAATCGTATCGATGGCCCTCAGCGCTTCTTCTTTCGACGAAACAAGAGTCAGTCCAGGTAAGGGCGAATCGAGCGGACCAATTTGTTGTGACCTTGCTCCGCAAAGAAGATTTTTCTCGCCGTGTTTTTCGCAGAGAGTTTCAAATGCCGATCGAATACTTAAATAGAGTTCCCCTATAGTCTCGTAGTCCCCAGAGTTCGGCATGAGTCTGCCTTTTTCAGAAAGTCTACTGTACTTCTCAAGGTGCTCAAATGTACCCCCATCCGATCTCTCCTGCGATCTTGGTCTTTCTAAATAGATGAAATGATCGAGCGTACTCATGTCGAATCTTGCGAGCTCCATGATTATGTCGGCCGGATAATACCCAGGAAATGACGGAAAATTTGGTCGCATAAAATTTGGCGATCCGCCAATAGAAGAGGCCAAGTTTGCAACAAGTGTTAGATGAGTCATTTCCTCGAGCGCTACACCCAAAATAGTCCGTCTCCACCCGTTTATTGCCTTCAGCTCACTTTCAGAAATTCCTTCATCTGTTCTCCTTTTCAAAGAAAACATTGCATAGAGATAGAGGCACATCACGTTGTGCTCAATTTCTGCCGCTTCACTAAGTGCACCAAAAAGCTGAACTCTGGACTCTATGACAAAAGTAGAATTGTTTTTCAATCGCCCTCCTGCAAAAAAGAAAGTTAATCGCAAAGTCGAGAGAATTGAAGCGTGCGATTTTCACCATCGCTGGCTAAATCCGCTCATGGCATGAATGCCATAGAACAGTTTAGTGCGTTCGACTGTCACAGCTTCATGAGATTTTGTGAGAATCGAAACTCGACTTATCTTTCAACTCAGATTCGAATCAGACCTGAATTTCAAACAAAGGAAAACGAAATGAAAAAAATTAAAGTTCTCTTAGTAAGTATGCTTCTTTGCATTCCACTCATTAGTCTTGGGGCAGATGTAAAACCAACCGTTGTTCTTGTGCATGGTGCTTTCGCCAATAGTTCAGCCTGGGATGAAATCGTTCCGCGTCTTCAGAAACGTGGAATAAATGCTATCGCTGTTCAAAATCCACTTTCATCGCTTGCAGCTGACGCGGCCAATACGAATCGAGTGATCAACAATATCGCTGGACCCGTTGTCTTAGTCGGTCACTCGTGGGGAGGAGCAGTCATCACCGAAGCAGGAAACAATCCGCATGTTCTTCGACTAGTTTATGTTGCGGCGTTCGCACCCGACTCTGGTCAGTCAGCGTTCGAACTTTCGGGAAAGTATCCTCCTGCACCAAATTCTTCTACCCTAGTCACCGACTCGCAGGGCTGGACAACCATCACAAGAGAAGGATTTGCAAAAAATTTCGCGCAAGATCTCAGCTACAAAAAAACCAGCCTCATGTATGCCACTCAAGGTCCAATCAATATTGCGGGGTTCACTAACAAAATCTCTACGGCCGCTTGGAAAACAAAACCAAGCTGGTTTGTCGTCGCAAAACACGATCGAGCGATTCAACCTCAGCAGCAACGAGACTCTGCTGTTTTGATGAAAGCAACAACCGTTGAACTTTCATCAAGTCACGTGCCGATGAACTCTCGCCCGAAAGCAGTTACAAAAGTGATCCTCGATGCATTAGATTCAATTAATTGAATGCTCTCGTCGGAAATAGGAATTAAAGACTGGTCGTAATATTGTGGCTCTGTCACTCGACCAGTCTCGAAACAACTCAGTGACAATTGCAAGGCTCGTATTAGGAACCGCTCCTGCCTGAATCATTCTTGCAATAGCAGTTTCGTGAGCAAGCTTTGTAAGGCCCCCAACTGCATCGACTGGAATCATAACCTCGTAGTCACGAGCCAGAAAATCAACAACCGGAAACGCTAAACAGATTTCTGTCCAAAGACCTGCCATTATTAGACGACGTTTCCCCGTCGCCACTACTGCGTCTCTAAATGCAGAATCTTCCCAAGCATTCATCGATGATCTATCGATTGGCACTACGTCAGGAATCAAATCCGATATCGAAGTGCGAGTCGGCTCATTCACTCCAAGATTTACTCCAATCGTACTTAGAATAATCGGCACTCCGACATTTTGTGCAGCCTCTACCAACATCCTAATCTGCGACTCAATTTCATCTGTACTGCTTGATCCAACTCCCGAAAACATTTCGTCTTGGTAATCCATCAAAATCAAACAAACATCTGCAGAGTCCCATAGTACAGTCTTCTGATTATTATTAATTTTCATTCGCTCCTCCTATCGATACGTTCTTGGTACCACTAAGAGGTCGATTTTAAGAGTGTGATTTCGTTTTATATTTGAGCAATAGCAAATAGTACTGAGGCTGAAAAAGTAGCTCGACTAGAGTTGCCCATGCAACCCCTCCGGAAATTCCAGCCATTACATCAGTCGGAAAATGCACGCCTAAGTAGATTCTCGAAATTGATACTAGTGCGATCAAGACTAACCCAATGATAACAGAAACAACTTTTTCATGAGTTCGCGGAAAGCTACTCAGTGCAATGAAAGTTAAAGCTGTGTACATGCATGCCGCACCAAAAGCATGCCCGCTCGGAAACGACAAATCTGCAACAGTCACGAGATGAGCTGAAACATCTGGCCGAGAACGATCGAAAAAAATTTTTAAAAGCGGAACAATAGTGAGTACTCCTAGTCCCGATACCAGCAACTGCGAAAACTGACGGATCCGCCCCAATGTTAAAAGAAAGAGCCCTGCAATCAGACAAAGCGTTCCTAGTACGCTAAACGAACCTAGCGATGTAAAATCAGTCATGAAATGAGTAGCAAGTTCTGATCGCAAGCCGAGAAAATAAGAGGTAATGGCTTTATCAAGCGCAACTGCCTCGAAATCACCTTCATTCGGATCGTAGATGACGTCATCGACGACTTCCTCGAACGTAATCAGCGAAATCAACAGAAGTGCAACCCGCCAGAAGATCGGATGCCGAGCTACTATCAAAAATAGCCTCTCTTTACGTGTGGAATTCTTCACAATCACCTTTATTAGAACTCTAAACTTTAAACCGCCTGTCCGATGGCGTATTCATTATTGATAAAACGAGGAGCAAAATGGAGCAAACACAAACCACAATGCCAAAACGAAAAAGCGGCAGCTTTTATTTGCAGCCACAGCTACCTTTTCCGGAAAAATCGCTTGAGCCATTCATGTCAGAGCAAACGATAAAAGTGCACTATGGCAAACATCATAAGGGCTATGTTGAAAAACTTAATCGACTCATTCAAGGGACTGAATATGAGAATATGTCGATTGAAGATGTCGTTCGCAAATCAAGTGGACCACTCTACAACAACGCAGCTCAGGCCTGGAATCACTCGTTCTTCTGGAATTGCCTCACACCTAAATCTTCGGAGCCGACTGCAGGCGCGCTCTTTGATTGCATCGAACACTGCTTCGGCTCTCTTCCAGAATTTAAACTGCGGTTGAGTAAAACCGGAGAAGATCTTTTTGGCTCGGGATATGTATGGCTCGTTAAAGATGAGCATGGTCTTCTTGATCTTCGTGCCGGATCAAACGCCTTCAATCCGTTAACAGAAAATTTAACGCCGATTTTTACTGTCGATGTTTGGGAGCACGCTTACTACTTAGACTACATGAACGTCCGTAAGACGTACTTAGAGAATATTTGGAAGATCACCAACTGGGATTTCATCGGCGCAAATTTTTCGCGTCACTAAAGAAGCTTCTCGAGGCGATCAAGTCGCACTTTGAGCAAATTGTTTTCTTCTTTTAGCTTTTGGTTGTCTGACCGGATTTGTTGAATTTCGTTTAAGCCACCCGCTAAACCGATTCCGACTGCAACGTGAACTCGTTTTAACCCAGAGTTGCGTGAAGAGCTCCAAGCAGTCCCGACTGCTCGATAGGCATCAGCGATAGTTGCTTCACTTTTTCGAACAGCTCTTGCCGTCCCATCATCGTTTGCAACGATCAAATCTCCGACATGAACTACTCCGCGCACACGGACCTGAAGCTGTCCTGCAAAGGCAATAAGTATGGCGTGCTCAGGATCTTTGATATCGTTACCAACAAAAGCCGCGGTTTCTGGAGATGAGACCACTACATAACTTCCACGATACAAAATCACTGAACCCATCACTGGCTTTGGTCCTGACCAATCAACCCATTCTGCAAAGTCAGCACCGCTAGCGTTTATGGTTCCTGCTGCATTAATCGAGCGGCTCGTCCCCGTATCTCTTCCAACGTATTGAACTGCGTTGGCAGCGTTGTAGGTAACAGTGGCTCCGCCTGCTGGAGCTAACACTTTCCAAACTTGGGTCGCACCGTTACTTGCAAGAAAAGTATTTGTGTTTGCTGTCGTGTTGTTCGCATGTACTCGCGCCGATGCGGTCGCCGTATTTACTGTGAGCGACCCCTTACGAACGTATGTAAGTGCGTCGGCAATAACTAAACCTGGGTCAGCCGCAGCACCGATCTGAAATTCTGGAGCAAGAACAAAATCAGAAGCTGCACGAGCTTCGTAACGAATATTACGTTGATTGGTCAGGCCCTTAAACACGAAATCGACTAGATCAACCGATCCAGCTTGTTCGAACATCGCACCATTCACGCCGTTACGATTCTGCATATTGAGTCGAACAGTACCGAAAGAATCGCCCGTCGCTTCGAAAGTGAGACCAGTAGCGCCTGTAAATTTACTATTGGCAGTTGCGAGCGCAACGTTACCAGTCACTGTCAGTTTCTCAGTTCCCGCCGCGCCACCGATTCCAACGTTTTGAGAAGTATCGATTGTCATGGCCGTGACGTTGTTTGTTTTAATATCAAGACCGTTGGCTGTATCTGTCCCTACGGTTGCATTCTGAGCAAAGCTTGATGAGCAAATAATAGTTGCGAAAATGAAAACAGCTATATTCATTGTTACTCCTACTAATGAGGAAAACATTTAACGATTAATCGAAAGATGTTTTTCAATGCGATCGAGTCGCGCTTTTAATTTTTGATTTTCAGATTGAAGTCGGTGAATGTCACCCAAGCCACCAGCTAAGCCAATTCCAACTGCGACATGAACTCGCTTTAGTCCCGCGTTTTCTGAAGAACCCCACGCAGTACCCACTGCTCTGTAACTATCGTTAACAGTTGCATCACTTTTTCGAACAGCTCTTGCAGTCCCATCGTCGTTGGCGACAATTAAATCACCCACGCGAACTACTCCGCGCACACGGACCTGAAGTTGCCCTGCAAACGCTATAAGAATGGCGTGCTCGGGATCCTTGATATCATTACCCACAAACGCTGCTGTTTCAGGAGATGAGACCACTACATAACTTCCGCGATACAAAATCACTGAACCCATCACAGGTTTTGGTCCCGACCAATCGACCCATTCTGCAAAGTCAGCACCGCTGGCGTTAACAGTGCCAGCAGCATTGATCGAACGGCTCGTGCCGTTATCTCTTCCAACATACTGAACAGCATTGGCTGCATTGTAGCCAACGTTCACACCACCGGCAGGAGTCAACACTTTCCAAATCTGTGTTGCTCCATTGCTTGCAAGATAGGTAATCGTGTTAGCCACCGTATTGTTTGCATGAACTTTGCCCGAAGCCGTCGCAACACCAACAGTTAAATTTCCTTTTCGAACATAAGAGACTGCGTCTGAAACAACAAAACCTGGGTCACCAGCAGCACCCAATTGGAATTCAGGAGCCGCGGCATAAACCGATCCCCCACGTGCTTCGTAACGAATGTTACGTTGGTTTGTTAAGCCTTTAAAAACGAAGTCGACCAGATCAACTGATCCTGCTTGCTCGAACATCGCTCCGTTCACACCGTTACGATTTTGCATATTGAGACGAACGGTTCCGTATGTATCACCGGTTGCTTCAAAAGTTAGTCCAGTTGCTCCAGTAAATCTACTGTTCGCAGTTGCAAGTGCAACGTTACCAGTGATCGTCAGCTTTTCAGCTCCCGCAGCCCCACCGATTCCGACGTTTTGCGATGTATTGATCGTCATTGCTGTGACGTTATTCGTCTTGATATCGAGCCCGTTGTTAACGTCGGTACCCACAGTTGCATTCTGAGCGAATGCCATCGACACAACGACTGTTGAGAGCACAAAAACCACAAATTTAGTTAACGTCATCAAATCTGCTATCCTCATTATTTAAAGGCTACCTACTACCTTTGGGACATGCAACAACCGATTCCTCACCTGAGCCTAGATTTTAAAGAGCTGTTTGATTCGGGGGCTGTACTGAGGAGAGAAAAAGGCCAAATAGACCTCTAGAACTCCGATCACCGCTGCCACTAGCAACCCGTCTGGCATCATGAATGCGTGGACTAAAAAAATATTTAGAATAACTGGAGCCAAGATCACCAATGCGAGTGGCACAAAGAAACCGCTCATCAACATCAAGCCACATACGATCTCAGTCCCCTTCAGCAGATAAAAGAAGTAGCCGGTAGCACTCATTCCTTCAAAAAATTCAGCCACAGGCCCCGACATCGGAGGTGGAGTTGTTAGAAAGAAGGCGATCCCAGAGCCAACGAAGATAAAGCCAAGAAGCACTCGAGCGATGATAGTCACAATTTTCATATTCCCCCCTGCCCCAAATTAGAGCTGTAAGCTCTGCAATCAGTCAATTGCCTATCTCCATAATTTGAACTAAGTTACAGCCCATGAAAAATACCCCGACCTTCGCAGATTTTGACTTATTACCGCTTATCAAAAAGGCGATCGCTGAGACTGGCTACACGACTCCAACTCCCGTTCAAGCCCAAGCGATTCCAGACTTACTAGAAGGTCACGATCTTCTCGGCTGTGCACAAACTGGTACCGGAAAAACAGCGGCATTTGCTCTACCGATTCTCGATTACCTTGCTAAGAACACAAAGCGCGTTTTACCAAAGCACACTCGCGTTCTTGTGCTCTCACCTACCCGAGAACTCGCAATTCAAATTTTTGAAAGCTTCAAAGTTTACGGTAAGCATCTCACCCTCCGATATGCAGTTGTTTATGGTGGAGTAGGACAGCGACCTCAAGAGCAGGCATTAGCGCGAGGAGTCGATGTTGTGATTGCAACTCCAGGTCGGTTGCTTGATCTGATTGGACAAAAGTTTTTAAACTTATCGAGCATCGAAACATTTGTATTAGATGAAGCGGACCGCATGCTTGATATGGGTTTCGCTCCAGATATCAAAAAAGTTTTGCAGCTACTTCCGAAAGAAAGACAAAATATATTTTTCTCGGCCACTATGCCGCCAGAGGCTGCAAAACTTGCCGATGCAATCTTACGAAATCCAAAGAAGGTTGCCGTAACTCCGATCGCAACAACTGCTGAGCTCATCGAGCAATCAGTTATGTTTGTTGAGTCGAATGAGAAAATGAATCTGCTCAAGCATCTCTTGAAAGACAAAGCATTAAAACGAGTGATCGTGTTTGCTCGCATGAAACACATTGCAAATAAAATTGCTGAGTCTTTAGAGAAATCGCAAATTAGTGCCGAAGCCATTCACGGAAATAAATCTCAAAGTGCACGCCAACGGGCTCTTGAAAACTTCAAAGCCGGCAAAGTTCGGGTTTTAGTTGCAACAGATCTCGCCGCACGCGGAATCGACGTCGACAACATTTCCCACGTCATCAATTACGAATTACCTAATGTTTCTGAAAGTTACGTTCACCGAATTGGTCGCACTGCTCGTGCCGGAGCTCAAGGATTAGCGATTGCTTTTTGCAACGCTGAAGAACGTGCTTTCTTGCGCGACATTGAAAAGCTCATTGGCGAGAGTATTCCGATCGATCGCAATCAACCTTACCACTCTGAAGCAGTCGAGAATGCACGAGTGATGTCGAGCGGAAAAGCAAAGGCTGCTATCGAAGGACCACGCGGTGCTCGCGGAGGTCGAAACGGACGCCGTGGTGGCCAGCGTATTGGCGGTGGTGGTGGCAATCGCAATAAACCTGCAGTTAAAACTGCTGCGCGCACAGATGAAAAGCGCATCGCTACGCCGACACCAGCTTCAGCATCTCGACCAAAGCCGAACAGCCCTCGCGCAAATCCACCGCCTCATGCTAAAGCTAAGGCGGCTGCTCCGAAAAAACGCTGGTGGCAAGTTGGTAAATAATTACTGAATCGTGCGCTGAGCACTTTCTTGTCTTGCATGAAAGACTCGATTCTTGTGCTCACCTTCAGCGAATTCTTCGATCATCTTTTTGTTGAATGCAGGTAAGTCGTCAGGCTTGCGACTTGTAACAAAGCCTTGGTCACTCACTACTTCTTCATCGACCCAGTCTGCACCAGCATTAATCAAATCTGTCTTAATCGAAGAATACGAAGTCATGCGACGGCCGGCGATAACGTCTGCTTCAACTAACGTCCAGGGACCATGGCAGATAGCTGCTATTGGCTTTCCCGCAGTCGCCATGTCTCTAACGAATGCCACAGCTTTTTTGTCGGCGCGCAAAATATCCGGGTTAATAACTCCGCCCGGAAGCACTAAACCGTCATAATAATCAGTCTTTACATCACTTACTGCGCGATCAACTTTAAGTGATTCACCCCAGTTTTTATCTTTCCAGCTTTTGATTTCGCCGGTTTTCAGAGAGACGATTTCAACCATTGCGCCGGCATCTTTTAGCGCCTTCATCGGTTCAAAAAGTTCTGAATGTTCAAACCCGTCGGCCGCTAATATCGCAATTGTTTTTCCATCTAGTTTTCTATCAGTCATTTTGCAACCCCTTTTGATTCGCTGGATTATCACCTGACACGGATCAAAGTTGTTCTTGTACTAATGAGAAAACAGTCAAGTCATTGCCACAATCAATGCGACTGAGACTTAGAGTACTAAGGATATGACCGCTTAATGTGGATGAGTTAATCCAATATTTTTTTTATGTCGCGAGCGAATTCAGTGATTCCACCGACAAGTTTTCCGCCATGAGTGCGGAGAACGCGAATACCTTGAGCACGCTTTTCGTTAATCTTGTTTGTTGCAGTTGTTCGAATGTCTCGAACGACCCCAACGAGCTCATGTACTTTGCCGAGCAATTCTTGATTCTCTCCAGCGAGTTTTAAATCATCGTTATCGGTGACACGACCAATCGTGCGCTTCATCGCTCCTACAGTTTGGTGGAAGGTGCCACTTAACTTCGCGGCGCCTGCCGTTTGCGCAAACCCGTCGGGCTTAAGAGGCTTTTCCTGCTTTTGCGACTGACCTTGGTTTTCAGATTTTTGCTCGATATCGACCGCTGTATCTTCAATTTTCTTCGCCATAGAGACCTAGTTAAGCTCATCTCTTCAATATCCGAAAATGATTTCAGCAGTCCCTGGACCGAATCGCCCTTGAGGCGGTGCGACGTACAACGCGTCCCGGGACGCGTGGAGCTTTTGGTGCTAGAGTCTCAGACATACAACATGTTTAAAGCAAAAATACTTGAGCACTATTTTAAGCCCGAAGTTCGAAGTCGAGGCGAAGACTATTACGACGAAGACGCTGTCTATTTGTCGCAAGCCACTGATACCCACATTACAGGGGTCATCAAAGCCAGTCCTCCGATCAGAGTTAAACTTTCATCTAGCTCGATTAGCGATTCGACGTTTGCAGCAGATTGCAGCTGCTCATCGTCGCAAAAAGGCCAACTCTGCAAACATATCTGGGGGACGATTTTAACTGCGGCTCTCGACTATCCTGACTTCTTTGATTCGAAAACTGACTTGGTAAAAGCAGATGCAAGCGAAACAAAATCAAAAAAGCGCGAAGTCAGTGCTTCGCAAAAAGAATTCCAAGAAAAGCTAAAGACAAAGCAATCCGAGAATCGCAAACAGCAGTATCAAAAACTAAAGAGCGAAAAAAAGAGCAAAAAATCTTCTGCTTCGGCAGCAGTTAAACGACCCGCCTATAACGAATCAGTTGAAGCAGCTCTAAAATATTTTTCAGAGAATGGCTTTGACCTAGGTCATCCTATTAAAATTGAAAGCTTGAGATCGGCAAAAAAGATTCTGTCACGAGTCTTCCACCCCGATAAGGGCGGAAGCCACGAAGAAGTTTTAGCATTAAATAAAAACTTTGATTTGCTCGAAAAACTCGCGCAGTAATTACAAGAAAACTGAGAGACCAATTCTAAAGCCAACTCCACCTTCTGGTACAGAGCTATCACCACCAAAGTAGTAGAGGCCTCTGATGGATGGACCAACAGCAACACTAGGACTTAAGAAGAAATCGATTCCTAGACCGGTATCACCCGCAAAATAAGTCTGCTCGCTGCCAGATGGGTTCACCCATAAGATCGCTTGATCGATCAAAAGTACCGATCGACCAATTTGCATGATGTACCAAGAAAAACCAGGTCCAACTTGTACTTCAGTTGAAGCGCGATTTGAATCGATGTAGTTAATCCGACCGCCGACTGAAAATCGATTCATTATAAAATACTCTGCACGCGGAGTTAAAGTTAATAAGCGTAGTCCTCCGCTCTCGTTTGAGCGAAAGTAATTTCCTTCACCACCAATTTCCCAGTTCCCTTGATTTATTTTAATCGGCAGCTGTGGAACTTCTGTTGAAGATTCGCCTTGAGCCATGGCTGGTACAGCAAAACTTAAGAGTAAAGTGCAAAGAGCCATTGAATAGAAAAATCGACGCATAGATAGATCCCCTTGGTTAATTGGACAGAACCTACTTCACGACTCCCTTTCGATCACCTACTCGTGTCATATGTGCACGATAAAAAACTAATTCGAAGATTATTTTCGAAAACTGAGCTTTCGAAAAACCATAATGATATTTAAAGATTTTTACACAACTGCTCGAGAAAGGCCTAAATCTACTGATGCACTTGTGCCTCATTGACCAAAGTTGCTACGCTCATAATGGACTAAATTGATTGGCCAAAGCTGATTGGTCGAACTTCTTATAGAGGCACTTTTGGAGACTAAAACCAACTTTCCTTTTTTAGCTGGCGGCGAATTCACAGCCGAACTTATCAGAAACAAAAACTGGTCAAAAAGTGAAGTTGGCGACATTGATTCGTGGCCTGAAACTTTACGAGTCGCACTCGGAATTGTACTTAAATCAAAAATTCCAATGTTTGTTTCATGGGGCAAGAGCCGCATCTTCTTTTACAATGACGCTTACGCATTAATACTTGGAAACAAACATCCAGCCGCCTTGGGCAAAAGATTTGAAGATGTCTGGCATGATATCTGGGTAGACATAGAGCCACTCGTATTAAAAATCGACAGCGGTGAATCTGTTTACTTAGAAGATCTTCGTCTTAATATGAATCGCTTTGGCTTTAATGAAGAAACCTATTTTACATTTTCATACAGCCCTATTTTTACTGAGTCAGGCGCTGTCGGCGGACTATTCTGTTCGGTAGTTGAAACAACTAAACGAGTACTCGCTGAGTTTTCAGCTCTTAGAAGCATCGAAGAAACAAGGCGCTCAGAAAATGAATTGATCGATACTCTCGAGAGCATGAGCGACGCTTTCTTTTCAGTCGACAAAGATTGGCGCTTTACTCGAGTCAATCGGCAGCACGAAACAATCGTAAAAAAAGGGCGCGACGAGCAGATCGGCAAAAGTTTAATCGACCTTTGGTTCAATGATCCAAAGTACGAAGATTCGCTTTACTTAAAGTCGTATCGAAAAGCGATGGCAGAGCGAGTGACCGTAACTTTCGAAGAGTATTACGAACCCCTCAATTTTTGGACAGAGGTTCGCGTTTACCCAAAAAGCGACGGAGGCCTTGCAGTTTTCTTTACTGACATTACTCAACGAAAGATATCAGAGCTAGGGATCAAGGCCGCACAAAAACAAGCAGAGACAGAGGCAATTCGTGCCGACCGCGAGCGGGCAAAATTTGAAGCTGCTTTCCATGCTGTAGCCGAAGGTATTTTTATCTTCGACTCCGAAGGTAATCCGGTCTTCATGAACGATGCCGCAGCAAAAGTTTTTGGTTCAGAGAAGGCCAATGACGTTCGACGTAGAGTTGAGTACTACTTCGAGCGATTAGATCTTTATGATATGAATGACAATTTGATTCCGATCTCAGAGTGGCCAGTATCAAAGGCACTCAGAGGAGAATCATTCCGTGAATGGCATATCAAAGCGCATCGCAAAGACACCAACGACCGCTGGATCTGGAGTTCAAGTGGCGAACTTGCAACTCAAGCAGGCTCAGGTATCACTTTAGCAGTCGTTGTTCTTCGAGACATCACTGATCAAAAGCGCGCCGAAAGTGAATTGCTGGCTGCAAAAGCCGAAGCCGAACGAGCTAATCTTTTAAAGTCGGCATTCCTTGCTAACATGTCGCACGAAATTAGAACTCCCCTAGGCGCCATGATGGGATTTGCCGACTTGCTGAAAGATCCCGGGCTGAGCAACAGCGAACGCCAAAGTTTTACGAACATACTCTCACGCAACGGAGAAAGTCTCTCGGTCATCATCAACGACATTCTCGATCTCTCAAAAGTCGAGGCGGGCCACCTAACTCTTGAGTACACTGACACATATCCAGATCAGGTTGGTGCCGATATCGTCTCTTTACTTAGAGTGAAGGCAAATGAAAAAGATTTGGTCCTCGAGTACACTCATGATGAAACCAGCCCATTATCAATCGTTTCTGACCCAACTCGTGTACGCCAAATACTTTTGAACATCGTTGGTAACGCGATTAAGTTCACACAGTTTGGTTCGGTGAAATTAAGAAGCTTTGCTTGCAAAACTGATCGCGGGCGAGATGCACTGTGCTTTGAAGTTTCAGATACCGGAATTGGGATAGCGAAATCACAGCATGAAAATGTATTTGAAATGTTTGTCCAAGCAGATGGCTCGATGACAAGACGATTCGGTGGAACCGGGTTAGGCCTAGCTCTCTCACGCCACCTCGCGCGCGCGATGGGCGGAGATCTGGTGATCGTTGATTCGGCTGAAGGCGTTGGCAGCACCTTCCTTTTAACGATCGAAGACCAACCTGAGCTTCGAAGTGAAAAAACAGAACGATCAACCGCTGGCACTAGCCATCTTACAGACCTACCCGATAAGTCCCTAGACGGAATAAAAATATTGGTGGTCGACGACGCTCCAGACAACCAACAACTCATCTGGCGCTATCTCACAAAGCAAGGTGCCGTGGTTGATTCGGCCGAAAATGGCTTTCTTGGATATCGAGCAGCACTCGCTGGAAACTTCGACCTAGTGCTCATGGATATTCAAATGCCTGTTATGGATGGCTACGCTGCAACTCAGAAGCTAAGAGAAGCTGGCTACAGCAAGCCCATCGTTGCCCTTACCGCACATGCGATGAGTGAGGTACGAAAGAAAGCCCTGAACGTTGGATACACAGACCACCTGACCAAACCTATTAACTCAAAAGAGCTAATTTGTACGATCGCAAAACACGTCCGCGTAGGCTAAAGCGCTAGCCTTGCCATCGCATATTGGTTACTCTCAGCAAAATGAACAAACCTCTAGAAGAAATGCGCGATGGTCAGTCGATTGAACTCTTAAAAGAGCTTCATATTCTAACTCGCGAAGGAAAAATTAATCAAGATAGCCGGCGAAAGCTCAAGCAAGTCTATCATCTCTATAATTTTATCGAACCGCTACTCAAAGACCTTCAAGCATCAAATGCGAAGCTCAACCTAGTTGATCATGGTGCAGGAAAGTCTTACCTTGGGTTCATCATCTACGATCTCTTTTTTAAAGAGCTTTCAACTCCATGCCATGTCTACGCAATCGAAACGCGCGATGAACTCATCAAAAAATCGCGAGACCTTCAACAACGTTTAAATTTTAAAAATATGACGTTCGTAAATGCATCGGTCGCAGACTCAATCACTTCTCCGAAAATTCCTGAGCAAGTTGATATTGTGACGGCACTTCATGCCTGCGACTCAGCAACTGATGATGCGATTGACTTTGCACTCGCGAAAAAGGCAAAGCATTTAGTTCTAGTGCCATGCTGCCAGGCCGAAGTCGCAAAAGTTCTACGCGAGGGAAAAAAGCAACAACTCGCAAACCCTCTCACTGAAATTTGGCGCCACCCAATACACACTCGCGAATTCGGAAGCCATCTTACAAATGTTCTTCGCGCCCTTCGCCTTGAAGCGCACGGCTACCAAGTGACTGTGACTGAACTCATTGGCCTTGAACATTCAATGAAAAATGAACTCATCGTCGCCACTAAAAAAGAAGGGCCGCGAAAACGAGCTGCCGAACGCTTGAACTGGATTTTGTCCGAGATGGGTCTTGAGAGTCTCAACAAACGCTTCGCCACTTAAATCACCTGAAATCTAAGTCGAAAGCGGATCGATGAGTTTGTGCAAGACCGCATACTGAATCAGCTGCGAATTTGAAGTCAGATTCAACTTTTGAAGAATTCGAAAGCGATAAGTACTAACCGTTTTTACACTGATATCAAAATGCACGCCGATTTTTACGAGAGAAACTCCGCTACAAATCAAAAGAAAAACCTGATGTTCACGGTCAGACAAATTAAAGTGAGAAGCTCGCGAATCTATCGGAGATCGAAGCTCTGCAATAACAGCACTCGTACCTTTTGTTGAGAGATAAGTTCGACCAGCTAAAACAGTCGAGATTGCATCGCTAAGCTCTATTGTCGTGCAATCATTTCGCAAATATCCCGAACCACCCGCCCGCAACACCCGAGTCGCAAAGACTTCTTCAGAGTGTGAACTAATGACAACGAACGGAACGTGCGAATGACTTTCATAAAATTTTTCGATCACCTCAAGAGCAGTGATCGAATGATCTGATAAATTTAGAATTAAAATATCCGGCGCATCATTGGCATTGAGCAGGCTTTTCATTTCGACCAAATCGCTAATTTCAGCGATCGACCTTGCTCCCAACTTCTCAAGAGTCGATACAATTCCAGCTCTTGAAATTGCACAACAGTCGGCTACTGCCATCTTCAGGTTTGCAAATGGTAATTCTGCAGCTTCGGTCATCTGAGTCCCTCTGCAAAACTTTTTGTCTGCAGGCCGACACTCTCATAGATAAACGAAAGAAGGGTGAAGGTTTTGCGAAGCTCAGTCTTTTAATTCGTAAACCTAAGTGAATATTAAGGGAGCGTCAGGCGCGTAATGTAGCCGAACTGATTGGTCGGACCGGGAGGCCTCTCTTCACCGAACACTAAAAGCCGCCCGCTGCTATCGAGAGATGAGCCAAAAACCCACTCATCAAAACCGGCAATTGTATCGACTTCGAATCTCAAACCAGAGTTGACCGACGAGAGAGTGCGACCGGTCGCCGTAAACATCTGAGTATATAACTCACCATTTCCGCTGACTCCTGAGTGAATCATTCCTGAAGCCACCAAAAGCCCCTCCGAAGTAATCACCAATCCTCCCGAGTAAACTGTTGAAGCCAAGTTCGGGGGCAGTATTATGGCAGCGCCCGAAGTTCCGAACCCGACATCAAAGGCACCGGCAGTGGTAACCCGAATGATCACCGAAAACGCCGTTGTAAGAGACACGTCGGTTGTATCCGCGAGAATTACAATTTGCTCACTTGAATTTAAAGCAGCACCAACCGGAGTTAGGTACGTATTATTTTGAAGGTGGACATGCCCGTCGAGTGAAAAAGAATTGTCGTCAGATCCGTTGGTATGAAAGCGACTCACGATAGTCGAATTTTCAGTTTGAGCCGTATCAAACGCGCTTGTTATTACAACAGCTTTCCCGGCCGACGTGAGCAGAACCGACGTGCCCGATGCATTATCAATGTCATAGTCAGGAGCCGAGTTAAAATTAACGATGCGGTAGCCGTCTGTATCAAAAGTGATGTCGAGTACACCAGAGCTCGAAAGCCTGCCAATCAACGTTTGATAGGCAGTCTGATCAGCCGAAACCCACCCTGAAAAGGTAATTGCGTTTGTTGCAGAAATAGCAAGAGAGCTTATCTTCGCAAAAGACGTACCGAATTGATGTCTGAACACCCCTAGCGTAGCAAAACTAGTGTCAAGCACACCTGCCGATGTCAGTCGCAGCACAAATCCTTCGGTTGGAGAACTGTTTGCAACTGCGAGCAATCCTCCAGAAACAATGATTTTGCCGTCAGATTGCAACGCAAGATCGCCACCTATTGTGCTTCCTACCCCAAGATCAAACTCGATTATTCCCGGAGTTGATTGAGCCGAAGCAAAAGCTGTGTCGAGAGTCACCCCGTCAGCGTTCCAGCGAGAAATACTTATTCGTAATCCAAGTGTAGTACTGGTCGTGTCGGCTAAGACTAAAATTTTTCCCGATGAAAGAGGCAATACTTTCTTAACACTTGTCCGAGTTGAGTCTCCTGCTCCCGAAAAATGATTTCTTAAGAAACCCGAAGCACCGAAAGAAGTGTCGAGCGAGATGTTGGAAGTAGAACGAGAAGAATAACCAGTTCTGGGCATGCTATCGCATGAGCTTAGGCAAATTACAGCCAGCAAGGCAGCTAAAAAATTTGCGACTTTAGGCCGAGAGCTATAGATCTCCAAGTCGACCCTCGACTTGTTCAATAAATTCCTGGCAACACCCGTTCACCTGAAAGTCGAGTTTGTCGAGTGACTTTCCTGATAGGTTGATTTCGGCGTATTTTTTATGGACACCACAGCGTGCACTACCGACAGCACTAATTAGTACCTTTTCGATTTGTGCTATGACCGCTCGCTCGACTTGCGTACGCATGCCCTGAAAGTTTGCGTCCCATTTTATGCTGACCATTCCAAATCTTCCCACCCAAAAACCATATTTTGAAGTCCAATTTTAGTTGTCGACCTTACTGGGCGAGACGCTTCGCAGACTCTGGTCTTGTTAGCAATCGATTTAACTACTTCTAGTTAACTTAATTTTTATTGAGCATTGCTGGCTATTACTAATAATAAGACCATAATAGTCACATGGTATTCAAAACGGTGCTAATAGTTGATTACGACAACGAGACACGTGCTTCTCTTAGAAAAATCTTCGAGGACGCTGGTCATATCGTAATCTCTGTAACCACCGGTGCCGAAGCATTGCTGATCCTTGAAAAGTCAAACCCACCGTCTATTGCACTAGTCGCAACGAATTCACTTATGATGAGCGGCGAAAATTTTCTAGCGAGATTTCTTTCTTATGATCGGTATTCAAAAATTTTGGCGGTTCAAATCAAACACTCCACTACCGAACCCGACTTACCCGAAGTTTGCGGCGCGCTCGTTTTACCCATTACTCCTAAAGCAGCTCTCGAAATACTCAAGCATTGCGAATAAAGATAAATCAGAGTAAACACTGAGGTCATGAACTCTAATGTTGCTACTGCTGCCGCTCTTATCTTAGTCCCTAACTTCATCGCGGCTATCGTCGCAACACTGTTTTTACGAAAAGTAAAAACATCAGCTCAACTCAGTAAACGAATTCTAAGTACGATCGCAGTTTTTATCGTCGTCGCTAACGCCCTCATGGTGTTTCTTTTCTCAACGCTTAATCCTGATCATGTCTTCTATTGGCTCGACGAAAACGAAGGCGGCACCTGGATCTTTACGCTTCTTCCAACAACTATCTTATTCGCCCTGATGTACGCCTCAGTCTACGAGTGGAAGTTTAGAAGGTAGGCGAGATGAAAAAGTATTTAATCGTATACAACTCAAAATATGGTCAGACCGAAAAAATTGCTCGCTACATTCAACATGGGCTAAAAACGAATTCCATCGACTGCACACTGCACGACATCACAAAGTCTGATCCCGAACTAAACGAATTTGATCGAGTTATTATCGGCGGCTCTGTTTACGCAGGAAAATTTAATAAGTATTTAATCGGATGGGCTCAGAGGAGCCGCAGCTCTATCAACCGAAAAGACCCAGTGTTTTTTAGCGTCGCGCTCAACGCTGCCGACACGAGACCGCAAGCTCGCAAAGATGATCAGCGATTGATAAATGAATTTATAAAAGCCACAGGACTCAAACCAACACTCACCGAAAGTATTGCCGGCGCTCTCAATTACCGAGACTATAATTTTGTAATTCGATTTATTATAAAGAAAATTAGTCAAAAAGCCGGTGGCCCTACCGACACATCAAAAAACTATGAGCTAACTGATTGGCAAAAAGTAGATAGCTTCATTCAGCGGCTAAAATAAAAAAAGCCCAGCTACATTTAAGCAGCTGGGCCGAGAGACATTAAAAACTATTGAATTGCAATGATCTGGTTATTTGCTTGAGAACCACTTGATCGTACGTGAAGTAGGTAGCGACCTCGGTTCACTTTTCCTAATTTGATAACTTCAGTTACCGGGAAGTAACCCATCGCGCATCCAAAGCGGCGAGTTAGCTTTGCGATTGGCTGAATCACCACAACATTTTGCTGCTTATCGATTTTAACTTGGTCGATCGCAAGACAGTTAGTCGGGAATTCAATTCGAAGGCTTACTTCGTTTTCTGATCCGTCTTCAAAGCTTACGCGTTGAACTGGAGCATAGAAGTAATCGTCTGGTTCTGAAGTTTTTGCTGCAGCAACATCAACTTCGCCAATCTGCACACCTTCACCGTTTTGAATCTTATAAAGACCAGCTGTCTGAATCAGACCTAAATCAATCACTTGCTGGAATGGAATCATCATCTGCATGCACATTCCTTTGTACTGATAAGCTTGAGCAACAAGAGTGATCTTTTTGCTTGTCTCATCGACGCTGACAACAGGAGGAGCGATCTTGAAGCAAGAGTTCGAGAACACGCCCTCGCCTGCAAGTTGAATGTTGTCATTGCTATCGAAGCCGCGTGGCACGTACAGATTTTTATAAGCTGTCGGGACAGTTGTCGGTGAAGAGTCAGTTACTTCAGAAGCTAGAGCCGAAAACCCAATTACATTACTAACGAGAAGTGCGAAAAAGTATTTCATTTGATCCCCTTTAAAAGTTTTTTCTTCCTTCAGTCCATTGAAGATACCTACTCTCCTATCCAAAAGTCGTGCCACGCATTTTCTCGAAGAAGAGCGAAGGAGAAGTAGCACAAGCTTCTAACTCGAGTCAAATTAGCCGCTTAAATAAATAGCACTCAGACGAATTGTCTCGTAACAAGTTTTGGCTTTCACATCGATGTCTCTGCTAAGGTGCTTACATGCAAATTAAATTTTATGGAGCCACTCAAACTGTTACTGGGTCAAAATTCCTTCTCGAAACAAAGGGAAAGAAGATTCTTATCGACTGTGGGCTATTTCAAGGGTTCAAGCATCACCGTTTGAAAAACTGGGAGCCGCTTCCATTTGATGTTGAGCATCTTGATGCGATTGTCCTCACGCACGCTCACCTTGATCATAGCGGTTATGTTCCGCTCATTATTCAGCAAGGCTACAAGGGTCGTATCTACTGCACTCCTGCTACTTTTGATCTTTGCTCGATTCTTCTTCCTGACTCAGGCCACTTACAAGAAGAAGAAGCGCAGTACGCGAACAAACGTGGCTATTCAAAACATCATCCTGCTAAACCTCTCTACACCGAGAAACAAGCGCGGCAGTCACTTGAACAGTTTACACCATTAGACTTTGACCAGATTCACCATGTGATTGCCGGCGTAGAACTAGAATTTTTCAGAGCTGGTCATTTGCTCGGAGCATCGAGTTTGCGAATTTCTTCTGAGGGAAAATCGATCGGCTTTTCTGGTGATCTCGGGCGATCAAATGATCCACTGTTACCTGAGCCATCGTTTACTAAGCCAGTTGACTATCTAGTCATTGAATCTACCTACGGTAACCGCGCGCATCCGAATGATGATCCGAAGCAACGGTTAAAAGAAATCATCAATGCAACGCTCGATCGAAAAGGCACTGTGATTATTCCTTCGTTTGCTGTTGGCCGAGCCCAGCTAGTGCTTCACTATATTCAACAACTCAAGCTCGAAAAAGAAATACCAGCTAACACTCCTGTCTATCTCAATAGTCCAATGGCTGATAAAGCTGGTGAAGCATTCATGAAACATTTTGACGAAACAAAGCTTTCAAAAGCTGAAGCGGCAGAGGTTTGCTCAACCGCAAAAATTATTAAAACAGTCGAAGAGTCTGTCGCACTCAATTCAAGAGTTGAGGAGCCAAAAATTATTATCTCGGCAAGCGGAATGGCAACTGGCGGAAGAGTACTTCATCACTTAAAAGCTTTCGCACCTAATGCCAAAAACAGTATCGTTTTCGTTGGCTACCAAGCAGGTGGCACCCGCGGTCAAGCGATGGTTGATGGAATAAAAGAAATTAAAATTCACGGCGAGCTCTGGCCAATTAGAGCCGAGGTTCACTCAATTGATTCGATGTCTGCTCATGCAGGAAGTGATGAGCTAGTGAACTGGGTTAAAAATTTGAAGAGTCGACCACGAAAGGCATTCATCGTTCACGGTGAACCTGCCGCCTCAGAAGTTCTGAGGCACCGTCTCCAAGATGAACTTAAAGTTGATGGGCAGCTTCCAGAATTCGGACAGGCATTTTCACTGGATTAAATCCCTGCATTCGAAAGTATATTAACCGCGCTACCAAGCGGGTATCTTAATACGTAATCATAAAGCACTGAGCGGATACTTCCGTGAGCGGGCTTGTCGAGATGATTCTTAAGCACTCGCAAAAGGTCCTCAGAAGTTACAATTCCGACCAGCTGACCGTTATCTTCAATCAAACAAGATGACACTTTTGATTGAATCATTTGATCAATGAGAGAACTGAGACCTTGCCCCACATTCACTATGTTCGTAACTTGATTCATTCGAAACGCGACTTCTAAATCTCCGTGCACCACCGCTAGATCGCGGTCCGAGAGTATTCCAACCACTTGTCCACTCTTATCGACAACGGGCAAGTGTCGGATTGAATTACTGACCATTAAATCCCGAGCTTCTCGTACTCGAGTGTTGGGAGTCACAGTCAATAAATCCGTGGTCATGAATTCGCTAATTTTTGCAGCCGTATTTGTCATACATACTTCCTTCAGTATCTGAGCTTAGTTGCTCACGAGAAGAGATAGAGCAAGTGGTGTGCCTAAGTAAAAACGACTAAATTGCTTGGCAGCGGTGAGCTCGGGACATTTCCAAAATGCCTTGAGCCAAGTTGTCCCGAGGGTCCAGTGAAGGTCTCATTCTCAGCCGTTTGGGGCTGGCGCGATTGTTGCCTTCAAGTAGCTTGAGAATTTACACAAGGAGAATTTGATGTCGACCTCAACCGCAGTTTTTATCACTTCAGATGAAGCAAAAATTTTTGAATTCAAACCAGAAGGTGTTGAATCAAAAGTATTAAAAAGAGAAGGACCAGCTCACCCCGTTCAGCATTTAGATGAAACCCACTTCATCAAACAAGTGGCGGAGTATCTGATCGCTTCGAATTCAGGTCAGTGGCTCCTCCTCGGCCCAGGACTTGCGAAAACTCATCTTCAAAATCTTGTTGAGTCAAAGTATTCGGCAAGCGCTGCCAAGATCGTTGGAGTGGCCGGCATGAATAAGAGCTCAGACGGCCAAATTACCGACTTCGCACATAGTTTTTTCAAACGCAGAAGCGTTTACGCTGGCTAGTGATTGACCTAAGTCGATTGGCTCTCTAAATTTGCCATGTCATGGAACAAACTTTAAAGAATATCGAAAACGCTGAAACAGTCTTCTACCGCTGCGTAGAAGATTGTTTTGAACCGATCATGCTCACCGATATCAAAGGAATTCTTCGCTATGTGAATCCTGCATGGTCACTCACCTACGGATACTCTCGTGACGAAGCTGTTGGTCAGAGCCCAAGGCTTCTTCGATCCCAATATCAGGACGACGCATTTTATCGTCAAATGTGGGTCACGATCCTCAATCCGAAAATTGGTTTTTGGCGTGGCGAAGTCATCAATAAATCAAAAGATGGCCAATTAGTTCCTGTGCTCCTTACGATCACTCCCTACCGCGATTCTCTCGGAGAAATTCTTGGATACATGGGGATTGCAGTTGATCTTAGTGAACAGAAAAAGATGGAGCAGCAAATCTTTCGGCAAGATCGCCTAGCTTCGATCGGCATGCTTGCAAGCGGTCTTGCGCACGAAGTTGGTAATCCCATCGGAGTCATGCGTGGACGAGCCGAGCTCTTGCTTAGGCAGGTAAAAGAGAATCCGGGCGCAACAAAAAATGCTGAAATCATCATTGAGCAAATTGATCGAATCTCAAAACTTATTACTTCGCTGATGCAAGTGAGTCGAGTTCCCGACCACGTCATGCTTAGAAATGTTAATTTAGAAAATGCTGTCTCTGAGATTTTTACTTTAGTCTCCGAGCACGCTCGCAAAGCGAACGTAAATCTTATTAAAAAGAATCTCTCAATCGACGTTTTAGCTGAACCTGGCCACTTACAACAATTACTTCTCAACCTCGTTATCAATGCTACTCATGCCATCGAAGAAAAACGGGAACGATTCGAAGGCGTCACTAAAGGTGAAATTGAAGTTTCAGCGGCAATCTCAGGAGATCGAAAAACTTGTGCAATTTCGATTCGAGATAGCGGAGTGGGTATCTCTGCTGTGAATCTAAATAAACTGTTTCAACCCTTCTTCACAACCAAGGCGGCAGGCAAAGGCACCGGCATGGGCTTGGCCGTCGTATCAAAGCTCGTTGAAGAAATGGAAGGTAAAGTCACGGTAGAGAGCTCAGGCGAGGGCCACGGGTCGACTTTTACTGTATTCCTAAAAATAGCCGATCGAGGCTAATCAAGCCCCTCAAGATCTGCGTCTTGCTCGGCGTCGGCATCAACAAAACCGTATTCGCGTTCTTTTCGGTAAAGAGTTCTGCGATTGATTCCAAGAATCTGAGCCGCTTTTTCTTTTTTGCCGCCAGTCTTGTCTAACACAAATTTCATGTAGCGCTTTTCGAGCTCTTCAAATGTCGGAAGAGTTCCGCTTTGCGCATTGGCTAAGAATGAATCGACATTGCCTTCGGCAGGCTGAGGAAGATCAGAGTTTTCAATCATTTCTCCGCGCGCAAGCACGACGGCTCGCTCAACCACATTCTCTAGCTCTCGAACGTTACCTTCCCAAGGGAAAGCCATTAACTGCGCCATTGCGTCTTTCGAAAAGCCAATAACCTTCGCGTTATTCATCGACGCATATTTTTTTAAGAAGTGATCAGCCAAGAGCGGAATATCTTCTTTTCGGTGACGAAGAGGTGGAATGACAATCGGAATTACCGCAAGTCGGTAGTAAAGATCCTCTCTAAAACTTCCATTCTTAATGGCTGACTTTAGATCTTTATGTGTCGCCGCGATAATTCGAACATCTATGTCTTTATCAATAGTTTCACCAACCGCCCGAATCTTTCGCTCTTGAATGACTCGTAAAAGCTTTGCTTGAAGAGCCAGGTTCATGTCACCGATCTCATCTAAGAAAACAGTTCCGCCGTTGGCTTCTTCAAAGAGACCTCTTTTGCGAGTCACGGCTCCAGTGAATGCCCCTTTTGCGTATCCAAAAAGCTCGCTCTCCAAGAGTGACTCAGGGATTGCTGTACAATTAATCGCGACAAAACTTTTTGTTCGACGAGGTCCTTCATCGTGAATAGCTCTCGCCACTCGCTCTTTACCAGTTCCGCTTTCTCCGTTAATCAAAACGTTTGCACTTGCGCCCGAGACTCTTTGAATTAAATCAAAGACCTCTCGCATGCCCGGAGATTTGCCGATAATTTTTGAATATACCTGGTTTTGCTGAATCTCTTTATAAAGACGACCATTTTCGAGTTGAAGCCCTCGGAACTTGAGAGCACGCGCAACAGTCACACTCATTTCACCAAGTTTAAATGGCTTGGTCGTATAGTCGTAAGCTCCCTGCCGAATTGCTTCGATGGCCGTTTCAATGCTGCCGAATGCAGTTATTAGGATCACAGGTACATTGGGAGCTTTCTCTTTGAATTGCGATACAAACTCTAGCCCCGTCATTTCGGGCATGTTTAAGTCAGTGATGACGAGATCTAATCTTGGAGCATTTGGAAGTGCTGTAATCGTCGATTTAGGATCATTGAGGTTAAACTCGCCTCGAGAAATTCGCGCGATGGCTTCGCTTGCAAGCGCAGACTCGGTGACCGCATATCCCTCAGACCTTAGAAAGTCGCCAACCATCGAACGCATGGCAGAGTCATCGTCGATCACTAACACATGAAACTGAGTATCTAACACTAAGTGCTCCTAAACTGAGACAGAACTGCACAGATGATAGACAGAAGAACTGAGCCTGTCACGATCTAAGCGCGAGCCAAAACTACTCGAGTAAAAAAACGCGATGGGCTTATTTGTCCCGAGCGATCAATATTCGCCCTTATATCTCCAATAGATTTTATCTCGCATCACTTTTCGTCGGCACAAACGCTGCAATTAGTTTTAGCTACATGCAGACAGCTTCATTGATTCAGACATCTTGCCGACACTGCGGACTCCTTTTCAATGGATCCTCACGCGATGAGTTTTGCTGTCATGGTTGCGAATCCGTTTTCAACCTTTTGCAATCTAAAGGTCTAGATCACTTCTACAGCTTACAAACCAGCCGAGATCTCTCATGCCCGGTTCCTGCAAAAGTTTCGACCGAAACATACGCCTACTGCGACGACCAGTATTTCATTAAAGAGATGAGCCAAGACAGCCGCCTGATGAGTTTCTACCTTGAAGGACTTAACTGTACTGCTTGCCTATGGCTGCTCGAGAAAACTCCCGAGCTATGTACGGACTGCGAGTCGATTCAAATTCGCATGTCTGACTCAACTGTTCAGGTCGTGCGCAAAGCCGGCGGCTCATTCTCAAAAATTGCTCAGCATTTTGATCGATTTGGCTACACTCCGCATGTCGTGAAGCAAGGCTCGAAAGAGGCTCTTGGACTCAAAGACAAAGAAAATCGACGAGACTTAATTCGTATCGGAATCGCAGGCGCTAGCACTGGAAATATTATGATACTCGCCGTTTCTCTGTACGCAGGAGCGAGCGGAGAAATGGCCTCGCAGTTCCGATGGCTTTCAAGTTTGATCGCACTACCCGTTCTAACTTATTGTGCTTGGCCATTTTACAAGAGCACTTTCAGCTCTCTTCGAAATTGGCGACTCAATATAGATGTACCCATCGTTGCTGCACTAGTTTCAGGAATTATTATCAGTGTTTGGGGTCTCGCCACCAATGCAGAAACTCTCTTCTTCGATTCGCTCTCGACACTCGTGTTTTTACTTCTCTCGAGCCGCTTCCTTCTTAAAAAAATTCAACAAAGCCATTTAGATACTTCAAACCTGACAAGCCATCTTCTTTTGTCTCGTGCAGACCGACGAACAGAATCTGGTGACTTTCAAACCGTCAGTTCACTTGCGCTTAAAAAAGGAGATGTCATTCGTATCAGTGACTCGTCTCTTGTTTGTGCTGACGGCGAAGTCATCGAAGGCAAAGGTGTTATAGACACCTCAACACTCACAGGCGAATCGATTCCTCATTGGGTTAAATTCGGTGATTATGTGTTTGCCGGAACCAAAGCTTTATCAGGCACTTGGTTACTTAAAGTTGATCACTCAGCTCCGCAATCGCGCCTTGCAAAGATTTTAGATGATGTTCAAAGATCAGTTCAAATGAAACCAAAAGTGGTTCAACTTGCTGACCAGGCGGCACAGTGGTTTGTCGTTGTAGTATTCGCGTTGGCAGCAGCCACTTTTCTTTGGTTTATTTCGACGCCACTTGACGGAGCTTCACGAGCACTCGCACTCATCATTGTTACTTGTCCTTGCGTTTTTGGCATGGCGATTCCCCTTTCTCAAAGTCTCGCAATTAAAAAAGCGGCTGAGTCCGGTATCATCATAAAAGATGGAAATACAATCGAAAAGTTAACTCGCGTTTCTTCTATCTACTTCGACAAAACAGGCACCTTAACTTCAGGTAACATTGAAGTGACTAAAGTAAACGTCACTTTAGAAAATCAAAAACATTTAAAAGCAGCGGCCGCACTTGAGCAAAACCAGCTACATCCGATCGGTCGCGCTATCAGCAAATACTTAGGCCGCTCAGGTTCGCTCGCGGCCCAAAATGTACGTCTGCTTTCAGAAGGCGGCATTTCAGGCGAAGTTGAAGGCGTTGCCTACTCAATAGTGCCATCACAGCTTCTCGACTCTGCAAAAGGCGAAATCAAAATGCGATATAGCCTTCTCTGTGGCGACATCGATGTTGCCCAGTTTGAACTCGGCGACAAAATTCGAAACGAATCAAAAGACCTAGTTTCTTGGCTCACCAAAAGAAATTTAAAAACGCGAATACTTTCTGGAGATCGAAGCGAAGTCGCATTAAGTTGCGCTCGTGAACTTGGCCTTAATTCAACAGATGTCATCTCTCAGGCTTCACCAGAACGAAAATCAGAAATTTTGAAGTCGTCAAAAGAATTCAGCGCGATGGTTGGAGATGGCGCCAACGACGCCGCAGCCCTTGCGTCTTCTGCGGTCGGAATTGCAGTCAGCGGCAGTCTCGATGTTAGTCTTCGGGCGGCCGATGTCTATCTGACGCGAAACAATCTCTCTGAAATAAAAACGCTCTTTAGTATCGCTCATCAAACAAAGTCAGTAATGAACCGAAATCTTATATTTTCCCTTTGCTTTAATTTAGTTGCAGGTGCCTTAGCTGTGACTGGCCAAATGACTCCACTTTGGGCCGCAATCTTTATGCCCCTGAGCTCGCTCACAGTTTTAGTGTCTTCGCTCAGAGGAGCCAGCACATGGAAATAGTTTACTTTTTGATGCCGATTGCCTTGATGCTCGGAGGCGCATTCGTGATCGCCTTTGTTCTCGCAACTCGATCCGGCCAATACGATGACCTAGAAACTCCAAAACATAAAATATTTTTAGAACCAGAAATTGCAAAGGATATCGACCGTGAGTGAACAACAAACTGCAGTCAAGTATGAAACATTCAGTTATGACGACGACATCGTAAAGAAGTTTTCTCTCGCCACGATTATTTGGGGCGGAGTTGCCTTCTTACTTGGAATCATTATCGCTCTTCAACTTGCCAACTGGAAATTCAACCTTGGTATTCCGTGGATCACTTTTGGTCGACTGCGCCCGCTCCACACAAATGCAGCAATTTTTGCGTTCGCAGGTAATGCCATCTTTGCTGGGATCTACTATTCCACTCAACGGCTTTGCAAAGCTCGAATGTTCAACGACACCTTAAGCAAAATTCATTTCTGGGGCTGGCAAGCCATCATCGTTGCTGCTGCGATCACACTCCCGCTTGGAATTTCGCAAGCAAAAGAATATGCAGAACTTGAATGGCCAATCGACATTGCTATCACGGTCATTTGGATTGTTTTTGCTGTTAATTTCTTCGGAACCCTTGCGCGTCGTCGCGAACGACATATGTATGTAGCGATTTGGTTTTACATTGCTACGATTGTTACTGTTGCGGTCCTTCACGTTATCAACTCAATTGAAATTCCGGTTTCTTGGTTTCAAAGTTACCCGGTCTATGCAGGCGTACAAGATGCCCTAGTTCAATGGTGGTATGGTCACAACGCAGTTGCGTTTTTCCTCACCACACCTTTTCTTGGACTGATGTACTACTTCGTACCAAAAGCTGCGAATCGGCCAATTTATTCGTACCGACTTTCAATCGTCCACTTCTGGTCTCTCGTCTTTATCTACATTTGGGCCGGACCACATCACCTTCTTTACACGGCACTTCCTGATTGGGCACAAACACTTGGTATGGTTTTTTCGATCATGCTCCTTGCGCCGAGCTGGGGCGGAATGATCAACGGACTTTTAACTTTACGCGGAGCCTGGGACCGAGTTCGAGTTGACCCAGTCTTAAAGTTCTTCGTCGCAGCCCTCACCTTTTATGGCATGGCCACTTTCGAAGGCCCGCTTCTTTCAATCAAATCAGTGAGTGCTCTCGCCCACTACACCGATTGGATCATTGCACACGTACATGGCGGCGCCCTCGGCTGGAACGGATTTTTAACTTTCGGAATGCTGTACTACTTAGTACCGAAACTATTTAAAACCGAACTTTACTCAGTCAAACTTGCAAATCTTCACTTCTGGACAGGAACCATTGGAATTCTTCTTTATGTAATTTCAATGTGGACCTCAGGAATCACACAAGGTCTGATGCTCAATGCAGTCGATGCCTCGGGAAGACTTGCGTATCCCGACTTTGTTGAAACGGTGATTCGAATTGTACCGCTCTACTGGATCAGAGCTGTTGGCGGTACACTTTTCTTAGCCGGTTTCTTGATCATGTGCTGGAATCTTTGGAAGACATATAAAAACGCGCCAAAGAACTTGCCTGAAGATATTTTCAGAGCACCTGCTCTACAAAAAGAAAACTCAAAAGTTGAATCTGCTCACCGAGCTATTGAAGGAATGGCGTCAATCTTTACTATTCTTGCCGTCATCGCAATAGTGGTTGGAAGTGTTCTCGAAATTCTGCCGACACTTATGGCGCACAACTATGTGAAGCCAAGCGAAGCGGTGCTGCCTTACACGGCTCTCGAGCAAGCAGGACGTGACATCTATGTCAAAGAAGGTTGCTACACTTGCCACTCACAGATGATTCGAAAAATGCCTTCAGAAGTTTTACGTTACGGCCCTGCTTCGCAACCGCAAGACTCAATGTGGGATCGACCATTTCAATGGGGATCAAAGAGAACTGGTCCTGACTTAGCAAGAGTGGGTGGAAAGTATCCTGACCTCTGGCATTACCGTCACATGCTTGACCCGCGTGCGATGACTCCGAATTCACTCATGCCCTCTTATCCATGGCTCTTTACCAACAAGACTGATTTTGACGGTCTCAATCGAAAGCTTCGCGTGATGAAGTCTCTCGGTGTTCCATACAGCGACGACGAAGTAGCCAACGCTAGCGAGAATGCGCGAAGCGAAGCTAAGAAAATTTCTGAAGCTTTAGCGAACGACGTCCCCGTAAAGAATCTTGAGGAGCGCGAAATCATTGCTTTGATTGCTTACTTACAACGTCTCGGCAAACAAGGAGGAAAGTAATGAAACAGATCGCTCTCGCCTACTTCCCTTGGCCTTGGCTCACTGCCACTGCCCTACTCATATTTTTTACTTTCTTTGTTGTGATTTGCATTCGAGTGAATCACCGAAGTCAGAAAGAAAAGATCGATAACGCATCACTAATTCCTCTTCAAGACGAGGTCTTGCACCATGAGTAACGAGAACAAAAACGAACCTAAGAATATTATTTTAAAAGATGAAGAGCATTTAGTGCTCGATCACAACTATGACGGAATTCAAGAACTTGATCATCCGCTCCCGCGATGGTGGGTTTGGCTTTTCTATCTATGCATTATCTTTAGTGTGTTTTATGCCGGCTACTACATGGTGGGACCGGGGCCAACGTCAGCTCAAGAACTCGAAGTGGCACTTGCAGAGATTGACTCTAAGAAAGCACCATCTCCTGGTGATGCAGCTGAAACCGATGAGACTTTCGTTGCGTGGATGAAGGAAGAAGCCAACGTTCAATCAGGCCACGATATCTACAATGCAAAGTGTGCTGCCTGCCACGGCGATAAGGGTCAAGGGTTAGTTGGACCCAACTTAACTGATGATCACTGGATTCACGGTGGCGGAAAGCTGACTGCGATAGCGAAAGTTATTCGCGAGGGTGTTCTCGATAAAGGAATGCCACCATGGAATCAACTTCTCAAGCCCGATGAAGTGAAGAGTACAATTGCATTCATTATCAAAATGCACGGCTCAAATCCACCGGGAGCAAAGCCCGCACAGGGCGACGAATTTAAATGGGATATTAAATAAGTGAGTAATTTAGAGCTCCATCCTGATCGACTCTCAACAACGGATGAGAAAGGCCGTAGAGTTTATCTTTATGTTGCCGATGTCGGCGGATTTTTTCGTCGCAAGCGAACATTTTTGCAAGTCCTTTTGATGCTCTTCTTTTTAGTTCTTCCTTGGATTAAAATTAACGGGCATCAAGCCATCCTGCTCGATATTGTGAATCGCCACTTCGAATTTTTCGGACTTTCTCTCAGGGCTCACAATGCCCCTTTATTGTTTTTAGTCATTGCCACCTTTGCTTTCGGACTTCTGTTTGTGACTGCGGTTTGGGGAAGAATTTGGTGCGGCTGGGCTTGTCCGCAAACAGTTTTCGTCGATGCTGTGTTTCGAAGAATCGAACGATGGATCGAAGGAACGCACATTGATCAGCGTAAGCTCGACAATTTGCCCTGGAATTTTACCAAACTTCGAAAACGCGGATTTAAATGGCTCGTCTTCACACTTGCATCGCTTATTACAACCCATAGTTTTTTGGCATATTTTGTAGGAACAGAAAAACTGCGAATTATGATGATGAGTTCTCCAGTTGAAAACTGGGGAAGTTTTCTTTTTATGGCCGTTTCGACTGCCTTTATTCTTTTTAATTTCGGATGGTTCAGAGAACAATTCTGCACCATCGTTTGTCCGTACGGCCGCCTTCAATCAGTTCTCATGGATGAACATTCAATGATTGTTGCCTACGATGTAAAGCGCGGTGAACCGCGCGCCACTCCTCAAGCCAAAGCGATTGCGAAGACAAGGGGTGCAAAGCTTGGTGATTGCGTTAACTGTTATCGCTGCGTCCAAGTGTGCCCGGCAGGCATCGATATTCGGCGTGGACTCCAACTTGAGTGTATAGCTTGCACAGCCTGCATTGATGCTTGCGACGACATTATGACAAAGCTCGAGAAACCGAAAGGCTTGATTCGTTACGAAACTCAAGTGGGTTTAGCCGGAGGCAAGAAAAAGTTTTGGCGCCCGAGAGTTGCAGTCTATCTTGCAGCAATGTTGGTTGCCTCAACTGCACTTGCAACTCTAATAACTACGATGAAGCCGGTTGATATTGTTTTGCTACGGGCGAAAGATAATCCCTATCTCGTCGATCAGGTCGATGGCCAACCCACAATCACGAACCATTTCAAGATAGAGGTCAGCAATCAAAGTGGCTCGGTTCAAACGATTAGTTTCGACACTGAGGACCCGCTAATTAAAATTATCTCAGCCCAAAACAACTCTGATATTGCTCCGCAGGCTGATGCGCATTTTGATTTCTTCGTTCGTTTTCCAAAGACATTGCTCGACACAGGCCGATCGCAAAAAGTGATTACAATTCGCCATCTCGACAAAGATACTCACACTGAAACAGTAATCAGAAAGGAGCTTCTGCTTGTTGGCCCTTTCTGAAACAACTAGTTGGCTCTTTCCGCTTTCAGTTCTAGGCACAAGCGTGATTGCGAGCACCCATTGCCTAGGAATGTGTGGGCCACTTATCTTCACGATTGGATCAAGTAAGCCGCGATTGATTGCTTACCATTCAGGTCGACTCTTGTCGTATGTGGGGCTTGGATGGACGGCTGGCGCATTCGGAAAATCTGTCTTTAGCCTTTCCACGCACCCACTTTTGTCAGGATTGTTTCTCGCCTTATTGACTGGCCTCCTTCTTTTTCTTGGATGGAAAACATTTAAAGGACAAACACTGCACATTACTTTTTTTAAGGGAACTCTTTGGCAATCAGCTTTAAAGTTCAATTTAAATCCGATCGTTTCGAGCGGACTCACAGGCCTTATGAGTATTTTTCTTCCTTGCGGCCACCTCTACACCTTTGCACTCGGAGCCACCGCAACCGGAAGTGCGGTTCGGGGTGCTGCCATGATGTTTGCTTTTTGGCTTGGAACGCTCCCTGCCCTAGGCTTCGGAGTTCATATTTTAAAACGAAATTTGGTCAGGCTTGGCCCGGCTCGGTATCGCATTGCCGCCTTGGTTTTAGTCACCACAGGCCTTTTGAGCCTCGGCAACTTCGCAGCCGAGCTTTATAAAAGCAGTTCAAGTGAATCACCTAAGCCACTTCACGAATCACATTCTCATTCGCACTCACACTAAACCGCTGAGACAATATCGCCCATCCGATTCTTATTCATGCCGATCTTGTCTCGGCGACTGACGTCTATTCAAAGCTATTCGCCGAGAGGTTGGTCCAGAAAATGCTAAACCCGATAGTACAACAGTCGTAATCGTGGGGGATCGAATGCGTTTTTTGTATATGTCTGCATTGCTTTTTATAACAGCAGTTTCTGGTGCTCAATCGCCTGACGCAAACTGGGAGAAGTTTCATCAGTCTCCAAGCGTCAGCATGCAGCAAATTCCAACTAAGTACGATAAGTCAGGAAAAAAAGTTCGAGCAAGAACCGACTCCCTCTTCTCTGATCAACACATCGACTCAAAATCTTTCTTGAAAATAAAATTCGAGTCACGACAGCAGCTTGAAGACTCAACTCCTGCGAAAACCAACACCTATGCGGGAGTTTCTAGTATACGAGCGCGTTTATCGAACTTCCTCGATTTACGTGAGTTCCAAGACAAGAATATCTCGCCTGTCTTCAGCCTAAAGGAAATTGAAACTCAGAATTTGCTTTCAGCAACGCTCGAAAAAGTTCCTTGGTCTGATACTTACTGGCCACTGTACAAAGGTGGACTCGGCGCAAGATACAGCTCCGATAATTTCGAAGCGGTCGGTGTCGAATGGCAGGCCTATCATTCTGCTGTTCAAGGACAAAATTCTTTAACAAAAGTGCTTGAGCGAAATGACCCGATCGAATTGGCGAACCTTTCACCGTCTGAAAAATACGATCTACTCATTGGCCGACCTGAAAAGCAGGACTCAGGAGTAGAGGGGTTTCTTACACCGCAGATGTGGAACGAAGGAAAACAGTACTGGGAGAGATCAGGTGATGTTGAAGCTTGGATGGGTCTTTGCCACGGCTGGGCACCCGCTTCGTTTATGGTGGACGCGCCGATTCGCGATGTCACTGCGCCTTCTGCAATCGAAGGGTTAAATTTAAATTTCTTTCCTTCGGATCTAAAAGGACTACTCACTTATTCGTGGGCGACTTCAATGTACGATTCGAGAATGGTTGGCGGACGATGTAACTTAACTGAAGTTAAGACAGATGAAGCTACCGGTCGAATCCTCGATGAAGAATGCTTTGACGTTAATCCAGCCATTTGGCACCTCGCAATTATCAATCAGATTGGTAAAGCGAAACGAAGCTTCGTGCTGGATGCATCGTTTGACTATGAAGTTTGGAATCAACCACTCGTGAGCTACTCGATTGAGTACATTAACCCACAAACTGCAATAAAATACTCAAGCTTTGAACAAGCGAAAATTAAAATTGCCCAATACAAAAAAGATAAGTTTACCAAATGGCGCTCACCACTTGCTAAAGAAGTTGTTGGTGTAAAAATGGAAGTGACTTATGTCGTTGAGAATAGACCTTCTCACGATCTCACAGACACCGAGCCCGTGATTCGCACGGTCAGCTACGACTATGATCTTGAGCTAGACGCTAAAGGCGATGTCATTGGCGGAGAGTGGCTCACGCAGGCTCACCCTGATTTTCTCTGGCTCCCGCGTGCTAACGCTAAAGCATTTTCCGCCGGCGACGAGGGCTTACAAAATGCCGAATGGGATCTAAAAGAGCCATTGCCAAAATTCTGGAGAGATATCGCAATCTTCACAGCTGAAAACTATGGCCAAGTCGTCAGTCGGATATCTCACTTGCTTGTCGAAAAATCTCGGTAATCATGCGTAGAAAAGCAATATCGAGATCATTTTCATTATTTTTTAGACGCTTGGTTCATATGGCTCTGCAGCCGATCTTTATCGCGCTCACGATTTTTGGCAATTTGGTAATTATTGGCTCAGCCTACCTGCTTTATAAAATCGAAAATGGAGTAAATCCAAATATCGATTCGTATCTCGATACTCTGTGGTGGTCAGTTGCGACTGTCACAACCGTTGGTTACGGTGACGTCATCCCTATCACTGATACAGGCCGAATACTTGGCATCGGGACCATTGTCATCGGAGCCGCACTGTTTTGGTCTTACACAGCTCTCTTTGCTGAAGCTCTCATCTCAAAAGATATCACTGACGTTGAAGCCGAGCTTCGATCATTTAGTCGAACTTTAAAAACGCTCGAAAAAAATGAACTCGCAGAAAAAGACGAAGTAAGAGCGCTCATCGATCAAATCAAAAATCAGCTCAAATAAAGAGAAACAGCCACAGTCACTTCTCTGACTGAAGCTCTGGTCTTTCACTTGCAATACCTACCCTTGGTTCGATTCAAAATCGATTAAATCGGTTTTAAAAGGATTGAAGAGCATTTAAGTGCCTTAAATTGCGCTGATGTCGTTGGGTTATCCACCCAGAGAGCGGGAGTTTTTGTGAAGGTGAGAAAATTAGCTATTGCCCTTGCGCTGCTTGGACTTTCGAGCACGTCTCTCGCAAACGAAAAACCGAGCACCCTCAACCAGGCGATCGACAACGCGCTAAAACGCAACGAGATCACTCGTTCAACCGACGAACTTCTTGAGTCAATTCACTTCTCAACTCTTGCACTTAAAGCCTCAAAGCTTCCACGCGGTGAATTTAGTTGTTCTGCAAATATGAATCACTCGCAAACAACGACAATCCTTACGTACGTCTCGACAGACTTCTCGAAACAGTGCGGAATCTCGGCTGGCGCGAACATTTACGACGGCGGAGCTCACCGATTCGAATTGAAAGCTGCCGAGGCTAACGAAGCGGCTCTAAGAAACCTCTTTAACACTGCCGATCAGTACACTCGCAACACTCGCGGAGGACTCGCATTCAGTACCCTTCAGTCCTTCACAACCCTACAGACAACTCGTTCAGAAATTGAAATCAATCACTTCTTTAAAGAAGCCTATGAAGTATTCGCAACAGCCGTTAGTGACTCAGCTCAAAAATCGATTCTGCAGTCTCGCGCTTCAGACTTTGTAACTCAGATTGAAACACTGATGGAAAAAAGCGAAGTCTACAATGACAACTTCGAATTCCTTGTAAAACTTCCGCCCGCTGATCAAATCGAATCGCTTGATCAGACAATCGCAGGACTTCAAATTCCTGCAAGTGTTGATGAAGCAATTAATCTTGCAATCACTAAAGGCCCGACGGTTGTGGGTAAAAACGCTGAAGTTGAAATGGCCGACTATAGCCTTAAAGCGCTGCGCGCACGAAGTGGCCCAAGCGTTTCAGTTGGAGCGCATGTCAGCCGCGGCGGCTACTCCGATCAGTTCAGAATTAAAAACGATACGACTTACACAAGCGCAAGTGTTGGAATTACGCTTCGTATTCCGCTCGACCCTTCAAGAAAATATCGTGTACAGGCCGCTGAACACAGCCTTAGTTCAAAGAAGCTCGAGCGAACAGCAGCTATCGAAGCTGCTAAACAAGACATGAAAGCAACCTATCGTATTTTAGAAATCGATCGACGAAACTACTTAGCATTGAGTCGCGACTACGCAAGCCAAAAAGCTCTAGTAGCAAGCGCTATTGAAAAAATAAAAGCGGGACAATCATCAGGCATGGACTACACTTCGATGTCAGCCAATATCGGAATTTTGCAGCAGCGGTATTACTCTCTCATCTCAAAGCAGCGAAACATCGTTGATAACCTCTATAGCATTCGACAAGTAACGGGCCTTCTTTTTGACGAAGATTATAATTACCGAATTCAATAAGGATAAGCTCGAGTGAAGAAGTTTTTTAACCTATTCTTATCGGTAGTTTTCGCAAGCACCACCGCTGTGCCGCGTGCATTCGCCGATTCAGATAGTCCTGAAAAATTTCGGCTCGATTTCCAAAGCGCGTCTGATGTTAGCGCGATCGAATTTGAAACTTTCACAGTCGACTCAGTTGGCGAAGCCTCTGAAAAAATCACTGAAGTTCTCGCACAAGATAATAACCGAGCAATCGTTAGCTCAGCTCTTCCAGCAATTCTAAAAACTGCCGCAAATTTTCCAAAAAAAGTGGCTCTTCTTCCAATTGCTGAGGCAGTTGAATTTGCAAAAGATCGACTCAACAGCGCAAACGAAATTTTGCGCTCTGTGCGAGAGAGCGTCATTAAAACCGCAAAGATCGATAAGCTTGGACTTGCGATTGTCACATACAGGATCGGCACAGATGTGGTTCGCTGGGTTCACGCAGATGATTTAAGTTCTTTCGCTAAAACTACTGGGCTTGTCTACTTAGTCGTCTCCACAGTCCTCCTGGGAATCGACAAAGATTCTTGGTCCAATTATATTGAACCGATTGAGAAGAAATGGACGAAGATTTTAAAGTTCTCTGCTAACACATCAGAACACACGGGCGCGCAAAAAACACTGGTGTCGTATCTTTCAAATGCGACTGGTGCGACAATCTTAAACGTGGGCTTTATTCCAATTCTTGCGTTTGATCGAATCGCTCAAGGAAACGCAGCTAGTTTAGCGGCTCCGGTACTAATGGGTCTTCTCACGACGGCATCGGCATTTAGTTGGTTCGAATTTTTTAAAGCCATCGACGAACGCGAAAGCCCACGCGCAAAAGCTGTTTCAAGATTCCTTCTCAATAGCCGAAGCATCGCGATTGCCTCTGTCGCATCAACTGTTATGTTACTTAATAACCAGTCTTACGGCGCCACACCTTGGATAGTTTTAACAGTCAGCGGAGTCGTAGGTTTGCCGTTTATGTTGAAGGCACAGAAGATTGCTGACTGGATTGAGCGAAGCCCTATTCTCAATAAAGTTTCTCGGCTCTATAGTTCGGCCAATTCAGTTTTCAAACGCAAAAAGATTGCTACCGCATCAGTCTCAGAGCTTGTCGTTTGCAAAGACGTCTTCGTCCGAAGCGCTGCTTATTAAGGATTGATGGAGATGACTTCGCCGTTGGCTGGCGTCCACACGTCAAGTTTCAAAGGCTTCGTAAACCGAGTTTTATCATTGAGCTCACCAACTTCTCGCGAGTTATCAACTTTCACAGTGCGAACTTCCACTTTCTTATCATCAACAAAAATCCAGTGGAATGAATTGAATCGACCAGAGTCGCGAGTCCATGTGCGGATATCATTGTTCGCTCGCAGAGGAGCGCCCCAGCAACCCTCACCGATGTAGACTGTTCCCTCATTATCATCGCGCACAAAGCCGTCTTGGCTGCCACCGCTCGTGCTCGGACGAATTGGCCAAGTGGCCTTAACTGTGTGAGCATCGGCTTCAGAAACTAAATCAACCTTGTACTGATAAAACAACGGAGCCCAATAACTGTATCCACTTGAATTGTCGTTTTTGCCTGCGGTATGCGGGCGAATGGGCCTGTGATACTGAGCAAATTTGTATTTCACATTTGAGTGCTTCGAGAGGTCGCCCTTCAGCCAATCAGTCTGAGCACCAGCCGCCGGCATTTCGCTATTGAGGGTATAGACTCGCAGTAAATCATCAGCAAAAGAAACAGCGTAATAAACTCCGGCTGGAGTATGAAAAAGTTTTTCTAATATCTCATTTGATACTTCATGATTCCCGCGTGTCATAAGCACAGCTGTCATTCGGCCATCGCGAGCGATAGTCAGCTGCCAGTCTTCAAACCACTGCGCCCACTGAAGATCAGTTCCGCTTGAAGTCATATCGCCAGCGAACATCACAAAATGAGGTCGCAGTTTCGGAACAAGGAGATTAGCGAGCTGTCTTGGCAATTGATTACTTCGAGAATCCCCGCCCGCAACGATCGAAAGTCGTTCTCGGCTTGAATCAGGAGTTGTTCGGAAAGAAAAGCGAGGGCTCACTCCTTTACCGTCACTGACAACAAAGTAATAAACCTTGTCAGATTTCAAACGAGAGAGTTCGACGAAGTAATTGTTTAGAGACTTAAATTGGTTGCTCGCTGTTGGTTCTGCAACCTCGGAATATTTATCAATATCTGTCCCGTGGTCTTTAACATCGTAATAGACTTTCGTATTTAATGCAGATCCCGCGGGCAAACTGTAACCAATAACAATCGATGTTGCAGGGTCGTTTTTGATCATCAAACGATAATACTTAGTTTGCGATGCAGTTCGATTAACTGGATTTGTCTTTACGGGCGCAGAGTCATCAGTCTTAGTCGGAGGCGCAGGTTGCTCACTATGAAGCGGCTGGATAGGCTCTTTGGGCCCTCTGGTGCCACAGCTGACACTGACAAGAAGTGACAGAGATATCGCGACCATGCGACGAGACGAAAAGTTCATCATGAACTCCTATAGCTATGCGTTGAAACTATGCTCGCAGGTATCGCTACTTATGTAAATGCATTGACAGAAAACTGACGGTAAGGCGATAGACTTAAGGGCACGTTAGTCTAGTTACTCAAAACACTCAGGAGATAAAAATGAAAAATTTGGTTTTAATTCTTGCGACCCTCATCATCGGATCACCCGCTTTCGCAGGCCCCACTTGCACAACAGAGGCAAAAGACAAATGGCAGGATCAAGCAAAGTTTCAAGAAAATTTGAAAGCGCAAGGCTACAAAATAAAAGTTTTCAAAGTTACTAAAGGCGACTGCTTCGAAATCTACGGCTGGGACAAAGAAGGAAAAAAAGTAGAAATATATTTTAATCCTGTGACCGGCGCGATTGTAAAAGAAGAGCGCAAATAGTGAAGTTCGACGTCCCGACCAAACTTACGCATTGGGCACTCGCCCTCTGCGTCTTTCTCAATCTTTTTGTTATTGAAGAAGGAAGCGATGTTCATAATTACATCGGCTACGCAGCCGTTGGTCTTGTAGGCTTTCGAACTCTTTGGCGTTTAAAGTTAGGCGCAGTCGCTCGTCACAACATTCTTGCTACGCTCACTTACATATTCATTTGGATGACGGTTCTAGCTCTAGGATTGACCGGGTGGATGATGGGTCTTGATCGCTTTTGGGGCGATGAATGGCTCGAAGACCTTCACGCCAATTTTTCAATTGGCATTCAAGTCTTGATCGGCTTGCATCTCTCAGGAGTCATTCTCGATAGCATTCGATATCGTCGAGCGACCTGGAAGGCCATGTTATTAAAATAGCAGTCATTGGCAATTCAGGGGGCGGCAAAACGGAGCTTAGTCGACAGCTAGGCCAAGCTTTGAATCTACCGGTTCATCACGTCGATTCACTTCAATTCACTCCCGACTTAAAAATTCGCCCACACGCAGATACAATTCGAACTCTTAAAACAATTGAAAGTCAGCCTCTTTGGATTATTGATGGCTATGGCCCGCTCGATATTATTGAAAATAGGTTCGCGTTAGCCGATAAAATCGTCTTCGTTGATTTTCCGATCTGGCGACACTACTTATGGAGCGCCAAGCGACAAGTAAAGAATATCTGGTCTCCGAGGCGCGAATTGCCAGCGGGAGCTAATGAACTTAGCCTTCAGCATTCCATCAAGCTCTTTAAAAGCATCTGGCAAATGCATACTAAAATGCGTCCTGAGCTTTTGAGAATCTTTGAAAGACCAACTAATCGAAACAAAATGGTCTACATCCGCAGTCTAAGCGACTGGAAAAACTTGTGTGAGCAGCTCTCTCAGAAGTAAAGTATTCCCATGTTTCTCGACCAACGACTTCCTATCATTATTCAACTCGGCTTTGCTGAAAGCTCAATCCCAAATCTCAAAAAGTACGTTGATCTTTTGTGGGCAGCCAATTCTGAGCTTAATCTGTTTAGTCGCAAAATGGAGTTTGAAGAGTTAATCGATAATCACGTCATTGATTGCCTTCTCCCGCTTAAAAGTTTTCCCGTTAATACAAAAGTGGCAGCCGACTTTGGAGCCGGCGGTGGGCTGCCCGGAGTCATCTATGCGCTGCAGTTCCCTGAAATCAAATATCTGCTTTTTGAAAAAAGCCCAAAAAAGCGCGAGTTCTTAGAGCGCTGCAAAAGTATCGCTCCTAATTTGGTCGTAGAAGGAGATATCCCTTCTCATCCAAAATCAGTTGAGATCGTAACGGCCCGGGCTTTTAAACCAATCGATGTGATTTTAGATATGAGCCGCGAATATTATCTGCGCGGAGGAAAGTATTTTCTACTTAAAGGCAGAAAAGAAAAAATCGAAGAAGAGATCGCTCTCGCCCGAAAGAAATTTAAAGACCTTGATGTAAAGATCGAAAGCCTTAAATCACCAGTCATGGAAGTTGAACGTAATTTAGTTTGGCTCTCGAAGGGTGGATTATGAGCACTCGCTCGCTGGACCAAAGTTTTTGGAGAAAGTTTGCTAAGAACAACTGGGAAAGAAAGTCGATTGTCGTTAAAAATATTGAATCTGAACTTCTGCAGTTAAACGACACTGAAGTTTTTAAACTATTGGTCGCGGCCGCTAATCAGTCTCGAAAAGACCGCTCACCTCTTGGATTTAAATTCTTTGTAAACGGAATTCGCTCATCAGATCTCGAAACAATGTTCGTTTTGCCGAAACGAAGTGATTTAAGTCTTCTTGGTTATCATGAACGCATGGAGCGCGTGTATCAAGACTACTGTCTTGTTTGTGACGAACTCTTGCAGGTGAACGAAAACAAGCAGGCAATTCTCAATCGCTTCACACAAGATCTTTATCAGCAAGTTGGTTTCCCGAATCGATTCGCCGAAATGGGATTGTATCTTGGAAACTACCGCAAAACTCCGTTTGGAGTTCATATCGATCGATGTGGAGTATTTAGCTTTCCGGTAGTTGGTGAAAAGAAATTTAGAACCTGGAGTTCTGACTACGTTAAGAAGAATCCGGACTTAGAACAAAGTTTTCGTTACAATAAACACAAAGAACAATCTCATCTTCTGAACGTTAAATCAGGTGATATGTCTTATTGGCCGTCATCTGCATGGCATATTGCAGAATCAAATGGTCAGTTCAGCGCCACCTGGAGTCTTGGAGTTTGGGTCGACCGCACAAATAAAGAAGTCGCTTCAGAGGTCATCATGACTCTCTTAAACAAAAAACTTGGCGAAATTGTGGACGAGTCCATGCTGAAGTTTGAGCGCATGCAAAATCTTGATGGTCAGATTGTTGAGCTCCCGATGCTCTTTGACAAAATGGCGACTGCGATAAAAGAGCTGACACCTCATGAGATTAAAAATTCGTTTCGCGAGTCGTGGATGAAACGTCTCTCAAGCCACGGAATGAAAACTCCTCCTCGAAACAGCTCTGATTTTCATTTAAATAAAACAATCAGGCTTCGACATATTGAATCACCTATTTTATGGACTCTCACAAACAAACCAAAATCATCAAAAGCAATCTTTACTTTCAGCTTCGCAGATAGCCGTCCAACGACCTCTGACTCAAAACAACTCCTAAAATTAATTAAAGACCTCAACCACGGGCGCGACTGCAAAGTACAAGATTATCTTCGTGGCTCACGCCGCACGAGCGACTTGAAAGCGATTAAAGCTCTCGGGCAAGCCGGGGCCTTTGCAACATCAAGGAGTAATCCTTGAGAGCGCTCCTCTTGTTCTTAACACTTCAGTTGACTGTGATTAGCTGTGCGACACGAAATCACGTCGCAAATGATTACAACGCTGTATTAGAAGCGCAACCAAAACTTGCGCGAAAAACCATCGTAGTCTTTTTAATCGACGGACTTTCCGAGCAAACACTTAAGGCGTCATTGATCGGTATGCCCCATGTAAAATCGTTCTTTGAAACCGATAAAACTATCTACCGCGCACACGCACCATTCCCCAGTTTAACTTTCCCCGGAATATCGAGTCTGCTCAAAGAAAAGCCCGTCAGCCAAACTGGCTTTATTGGCAACTCCTTTTACCTCGGCGATGAAATCGTAAATTTTGAAAAACCCTTAAAACGAAAAATATTCAGCGACCTAATGAACACAGACAGCGTGTTCTCGCGCTTAAAGGCGCGCGGTGAGCGAAGTATCAGCTTAGATTATGGCCTGGGAATAAATGCGAGCGCTTATTCTCCGATTGAAGACTTAACTTCTCTGTTAGAAATTGCCGATGGCAACTACGACTACGCAGATACTAAAAAGATCGAAGCTGTCGAGTTACTGCTTTCCAAAAACCCTCCTGAATACTGGCCCACGTTTATTTTTATTCATTTGATAGGGGTCGATTTCCTTTCTCACAGCCAAGGCCCTCTCGCTGCCCCTACTCTTGCTTACGTGATGAGCTTAGACGAAAAACTGAAGCCACTACTTGAACTGTTAAAGAATTCAGAAAAAAAGCATTCGATCGTTACGATGGTCACTTCGGATCATGGCTTTGCTAATCAGATTAAGTATTCACTTAATATTGAAAAGGTTGTTTCGGCTCTCGTAAAGAAGAGCGTGGTTTTAAACGAAAGTCGAATGGCTGCGGTATTTCTTCGCGATAAGAAATCAAAAGGCGATGTCGCAGCCAAACTGTTGAGCCACAAAGGCATCCAGTATGTCGCAATTAAAACTGAAGCAGGCTTTGCGGTTGCTTCTGCTAAAAAGACATTATCTATACGATTGATTCCGTATTCATCATGCAAAGATGATGGGATCGCAATTTCGATCGAATTGAACCCATGGATTTGCCCAAGCGCACTCAGCGCAGACCACGATCCATTCGGAACTCCTTACTTTGTATCGAATCTCGCTCACTACTTTGCCGCAAAACAATCACCTGATTTAGCAGTAATCCCTGACTTCGAAACTGCGTTTTCGAAAGACTCTGTCGGCTTCCACGGAGGCCCATCTAATGAAGAAACAATTGTACCTGTGCTTTTACGCAACTCCACCATGTCTAGCGGCCAAGCTCCCCCTCTTTGGCGATTGCTCGAAGATCTTCTGAAATGAAACGTTCAGAGTTTAAGGCTATTGCACTTCTTTTCGTACTTGCTCTGATCGTGATGACTCTACTTCCCGATCGAGCCGTCGACCCTTGGTCGATCATAAGTCCTCGGCGATTCGGAATTATTGTTCTTGTGATCGCTTCGATCGAGTTTTGCGGATATCTCTTAAGTAAGTATTTAGGCGCAAATAAGGGAATCTGGCTCACAGGATTTTTAGGTGGCCTTATTTCTAGCACGGCGGCAACCTTAACCGCTTCTCGCGCGGCTCAAAAAAAACCTAAGTTTTGGAGAAGAGAAGCTGCCGCTGCTGCAGCCGCGCAACTTGCCGCCATTTTAACAATGCTTCCGATCCTCGCTTCAACCTCAACCGATCTTTTTGTTAAGACTTTGCCGATTATTATTTCAGCCGGCGGAGTCTCTCTGTTCGGAATGATTTGGGCAGGCTCTCGGGCACTTAAAGAGACCGAAGAAATTAAACTAAAATCGCCGCTCGATCTCAAAAATGTCGCAGGCCTTTCATTATTTCTCATGGCAATTCTTATTATTGTAAACGTGGCTCAACTTTTTACCGGAGAGCTTGGGGCATTGATCGTAAGCTTTTTAACCGGACTCTTTGAGCTCCACGGACTCTCTCTCGCTAATGCAGTCATGCACCGTGAAAACAAAATACTGATTGAAGATGCCTTGCTGAATATCACTGTCGCAATGTGTGCAAGTTTTATGGCGAAAGCTCTGATCGCAAATGCAATTTCTCGAGGTAAATTTTCAATCTTTATGTTCACCCTCGCAATTACTATGAGTTTTGCATCCTTAACTGCATGGTTTATAACGAGTAATTGAGACTTTTATTCTCGATTTCAAGTAACTCGGTCAGTTTGACCTACACTTTCTAGCAAATACCTAAACTTGAGATAACAAGACCCTTCGAGTACGTTAGTTCCAGGAAGTGAGGGGCTGTGACAACACTTGAAGAAATTTCGCCTTACCTCGATGAATCTGAGCCGTCCGATTTCTTTCTCTCTCTAATGAACAAAGTCGTTTTGGTCGTCGACGACAGCCTTGAAACTCAACGCTTCCTCGCTCGAATTTTGCACTCTCTCGGACTAGAGGTTCACTGTGCCGCAAATGGCGAAGAAGCACTTCGAATTTTTGAAAAGGCACTGCCGGATGTTGTTTTGATGGATCTTCAAATGCCGACACTCAATGGGTTTGATGCCACCTTTGCACTGCGAGCGGCTGGATATAAAGCGCCAATAATTGCCGTCACTGCCGACTCTCGCCAAGAAACTAAAATTGAGTGTTTACGAAATGGCTTTAATGGGCTCATTGCAAAACCAGTTGATCGCCGGCATCTTGGAGAAATGATTCACTTCAGCGTTTCGAATCGGCATAATTTAGGTTTTGATAACTGACTCTATTTACCAGCTAGTGCAAATTTTTCTGAAGTGTCTTTGCAATTTCAGCGGCAAGAGACTTTGGCGAAATAGGCTTTGCGATATGCGACTGGAACCCCGCATTGATTGCGTCGGCGATTTCTTGCGGTCGAACATAGGCAGTTAATGCAATTGCCGGAATCTTAGATGATGGCTGCTCCGAACGATACCGGCGCATGAATTCAAGCCCATTTTCATCTGGCATTCCGATGTCGCTTAGAATGAGGTCTGGCTTCTCGCGTGAAAGAACTTCCCGCGCCTGCTGGGCTGACTCCGCAGTCAACACTTCTGCCCCTCGCTTCTTTAGCAACCTCACTACCAACTCGCGATTATCAACTGAATCTTCGACCAATAGAATCTTAATTCCCTGCAAACTCACTTCCGGCAAAGCTTCACTCTCTCGGATGGCTTCTTCACGCGCCATTTGGGGAGCACTGTACGAATAGCCCGTGATGATCGGAAGTCGAACCGTAAAAGTTGCTCCTTCGCCGTGACCCGCACTTCGCACCTGCACCGTGCCACCATGAATTTCGACTAAGCTTTTTACAATTGAAAGACCGAGCCCGAGTCCGCCGTACTTGCGAGTCGTTGAGCTATCCGCTTGTCTAAAGCGATCAAAAACGTAAGGTAAGAATTCTTCTTTGATACCGATTCCAGTGTCAGTCACTTCAAAAACACAATCGTTGTCATCTTGTTTTACTTCAAGAGTTACGCTTCCTCCCGAAGGAGTGAACTTCACTGCATTGTTCACTAAATTCCAAATGATCTGATGAAGCCTCGTTGGATCAGCCATAAATTTAGAAGGCGCTGAAGCCGATTTAAAATGGACGGAGACCCCTTTTGTTTCAGCGGTCTGCTTTATAGCAGAAGCCACCCCTGAAGCGACTTCGCCAGGAGAAATCGCCTGAGGAACATAGGCAATTTTGCCGGTGATAATTGATGAGACATCTAAGAGATCGGCAACGATCTGAGTTTGCAGTCGAGTATTTCGTTGGATCGTCGCTAGTGATTTCTTAAGCTCATCTCTCGATAAGCTTTCCATCTCTCCCATCAGTAGATCGGCATGCCCTTGTATCACATTAATCGGAGTTCTGAGTTCATGCGAAAGAGTTGCCAAGAACTCATCTTTCACACGGTTTAGACCTTGAGCTTCTCGGAACAGGCGTGAATTTTCGATTGCAATACCAGCCCGTGTGCAAAGTTCTTCTGCTAGCCTTAGATCAGAGCTACTGAAGCGACGTCGAGACTCTTGAGTTGTCACCAATGTGAGTACGCCAATCACTTCACTACTTACCTTGATTGGCACACAGATGTAAGAGAAGAAGCCTATCTCTTCAATTATTTTCCAATGTTCCTCGTCGACAGCGGCTGACCGAAGAAGCTCTAAAGGGATTTCTTCGACAAACTCTGAAGTTTTAGTTCGCAAGACATTCGGAGCACCTATTGGCGAATCGTATTTCGTTGGATACTTTCTGTTAAGCTCCCAAGCCCATTTCACTTTTTCTGGATCACTATGCGCCACTGCAACTTGCTTTAACTTTCCATTTTCATCGAGCATTTGCACTGCGCACCAGTCGGCGATCGAAGGCACACTCACTTTTGTTAACGACTTAAGAATCTCTTCGAGATTGAGCGAAGAAGTAAGTGCCGCACTCGCCTCCGCGAGAAAAGAAAGACGCTCTGCTGCCTTAAGCTCCTCTTGTCGACTGATATTCGCTTCAATGAGCTGAAATCTTTCAGCCTCAAGCCGCTTTCGCTCCGTAATATCTTCAGATATGCCAACTAAATACTTTGGGTGTCCACCGTCATCGTAGATAGGGATCTTCTTGGTATGAAGTGTTCTAATACCATGCGGGGTTGTGATTTCTTCATCGGGAATATCGAATGCCTCTGTGCCCTCAAGAACTTGACGATCCTTGCTTTGGAATCGCTTGGCTTCTTCATTATCAAAAAAGTCGTAATCAGACTTTCCGATCAGCTGATCTCGAGAAACTCCGAGCAATTTTTCGCCAGCCTTGTTGAAACTTACGAACTTAAGGTCTTTGGCATCTTTAACAAAGATCATATGTGGAATGTTTTCGAGAACCGACTCCGAGAATATATAAGCTTCGCTCAGCTCTTTCGTTCGCTCTTCGACTGCCTTTTCGAGATTTTCATTTACTTCAACTAACCGCTGCTCAATGAGCTTAGAGTCTTGAATATCGGTAGAAGTACCAAACCAGTAAATAATTTCTCCGAGATCGTTTCTAATCGCAGTGCCACGGGTTTTAAACCATTTATATTCACCATCAAAACGTCTGATTCGGTATTCGACATCATACGGGTGGTCGCCACTAACAGCACCCCTCCAGTGCGTGGCAACACGCTCACGATCGTCCGGGTGAATCACCTGATCCAGCCAGTTTAAGCCGAGCTGCAAAATTTCAGGGATTCCAGTAAATTCGGTCCACTGCTTGCTTAAGTAATCGCAGCTCCCGTCAGGCTTGCAAGTCCAAACAAGTTGCGGGAGTGTTTCAGTCAAAGTTCGATAACGCCATTCGCTTTCTTTTAATCGACGACGTGATATCACTTGTTCCGTCACATCTACGGCATGATCGTAAACAGCATAGGCGGTGTTGTTCTGATCGAAAATCGGGACATAGATGTAAGTGTAGTAACGATCTTCTATCTCTCCATCGACTTCACGCTTATGACGAACAAGAGCTTCGCTTTCGAAATGAGATTTACCGGTCCTCATCACTTCCTTAAGCAAGATATCAAACCCCTGCCCAGCGAGCTCCGGAATCGCATCGAGGAGTGGTAGGCCAAGAAGTTGTCGATTCGGGAAGAGCGCTTGGTACTGAGGATTGACTCGATCAAAAACTAAATCCTCGCCGCGCCAAATGGCCATTGATGCCGGCGATGCCTGAAAAATCTGTTCAAGCTTAAACTTCTCTGCTGTAAGTTCGATTTCTCGTTTTTTTAGATTTTCTTCGGCAAGCTTTCGATCGGTAATATTGAGACAAGTGCCAATAAAGCGCGATGGTTTACCGGATGCATCTTTTTGTACCTGGCCTAAAACATTGAACCACACTGTCTTACCAGTCGTCGGCTGAACGACTCGATAGTCAATATTGTAATTGCCGCCCTCTGAAATGGTTTTTTCGATATGATTTTTAACTCGCTCTTGATCGTCAGGGTGAATCAAACCAACTGCATAATCGAGAGATTCATGATTTTCGCTTATGCCCCAGTCAGCGAGCATCTGCTCACTGAAAAACATCTTCCCCGTCTGAATATTCCAGTCGTAGAAGCCGATGTGTGAGGCCTTGATAGCTAGGATCAACTGTTCTGAATTGTTCATTGATGATCCAGAATTACTACATCGAACCCTTAGTCGCATTAAGGATAAGAATTTATGTAGAAATTCACAATTCTTGGGTTTCGAAATTATTAAACGATTTTAGTTTCAGCCCCAAAGAGCCGGAGATGGTGGGTAGATTGTACTACCTTCAAAATGCAGTCCTTCATCTCGGTCTTTTGCTAAGAGCAGTGGTCCATCAAGATCGACAAATTCTGCGTCTTGAGCAATGAGCATTGCAGGCGCCATTGCTAATGACGAGCTCACCATGCATCCGACCATAACGCCGAACTTTCTCTCCCGCGCAGCTTTCGCAAGAGCCAGTGCCTCCGTTAACCCACCAGTCTTATCCAGTTTGATGTTTACAAACTCATACAAGCCTATAAGACGATCAAGACTCTCAAGTCCATGGACTGACTCATCAGCACAGATCGGAACCAATCGTTTAAGACCACGTAATAGCTCATCGTCGGCTGCTGCAACAGGCTGTTCAATCAGTGAGTATCCGGCCTCTTTGCATGCCTCGAGGTGACGAACAATGTTGCCGGCATTCCAGCCTTCGTTCGCATCTGCGATCAATTTTGAATTTGGTGCGGCCTTACGAACTGCAAATATCCGATCGATGTCACCTTCTGGTGCACCCATTTTAATTTTTAAGATTGGTCGATGAGCTGACTTCTTTGCATTTTCAAACATCGCATCGACTGAACCCAGACTAATGGTGAAAGCAGTTTCAACTGGTTTCAAATCACGAATTCCAGCCAAGATATGAGCCCGAGTATTTTTCTGTTTTGCCTCAATATCCCAAAGAGCGCAGTCGAGCGCATTCCTCGCGGCACCAGCAGGAATTATTGACTGAAGTCGGTCGCGACTTGCACCTTGCTCAATAATTACTTTAATTTTTTCGATTTGGTCGACGACAGTTTCAATTGATTCTTTGTATCGGGAGTACGGAACACATTCACCTCGACCTAAAAATGTGCCATCAGCGATTTCTGCAACTACTACCGCCGCCTCAGTTTTTGAGCCTCGCGCAATCGTAAACTGCCCTGCAATAGAAAATTTTTCGACTCGAAGAGTAAGCTTTCTCATCTAGAAAGCGTAGATCACAGTTTTTAGATCGGCAAATTTAATTTTCGGTCACGACGACACAGTAACCTTCGCCATAGACTGTTTTTATTTCAACATTGGCGCCAGCAAGTTTTTTTCGAAGTGAAGTAATATGAGGGTCGACGACGCGATCTGCTCCCTCACCCCAGACTTCTTTTGATAGCTGCTTTCGGGGTAAAACTCTGCCTTCTGCATTGAGAAGAGCGTTAAAGATCTTCGCTTCCGTGACTCCGAGTTTAACTGGCGCTCCGCCTTTGATCACAAGAGACATTTTAGAGAAGTCTAAAACGATGTCGGCGAGAACTCTCTGGGCCTGGGTTGTGTCTTCGCGAACCCTTCTCATTTTCGATTTAACCCGAGCAACTAACTCTTCGGTGCCGAAAGGTCTTTCGATATAATCATCTGCTCCGGCATTAAACGCTTCGATTCGCTTTAATGCATCACTGACATTAGCGACAAATATAAAGCGGCAGTTATGAATCATTGGGTCACTGCGAAGTCGCCGACAGACTTCGATCGCATCGATTTCAGGATACGCAAGTTCAAGGATAATCACTTGTGGCTTAAATTTATAAGCAAACTCAAAACCTTTAACTCCACAGTGTGCGGTGATCACTTCGAATTTCTTTGATAGAAGTTGGCTGACTTGTTCACGAACAGTCGAACCACTTTCAACAACTAGCACAAGCTCACGATTCACTACTCACCCTTGATCCTCATTAAAAAACTGAGGCAATTGGTATTATTAATAGTAAGAGTCAATTCTCGATAAAGATATTTTTATATCCAGCTTGAATCAATTCATTTATAAACAAGGAGTGTTTATTATCAAAATGACCTCTACTGTGCCACTGATTCGGCTCAGGACGATCTGAGGCTCTAGAAGAGAAAAGCCAGCTTCTTGCTGGCTTCTCAATATGGCCTTGACCTGATGACAGAAATGCTATTTTAAGCGATTTTCTTTATCTGATCGAGCTTTCCACGCAAACGAAGTACTTCTTGTTTTAGTACTGAGTTCTCATTTGAGAGAACAGTTAGTCGCTTCTTTAAAAGAATAGTATCGCTATTGCCCGCTCCATTTGGCACATTCGCAGTGCCTGAAGCCGCACCTGGCGACATTTCTGGATAAGGAGTATGAAACTCAGCATTAGCTTCGTACTGAATTTTTGACGAGTCCGATTGGCTGACCGACGAAGAACTACTTCCGGCTGTAGTGCGCGGCTTTCTGAGCGCCTCTTCGATACCCTCTTCGACTACTAGCTTAGCGTCGATCTTTTCCATCCGAAGGCGTCCTTCAGAAATCATCTTTCGAACGTCAGTGATCACACGACTAAAAGTAGTATTGATTTCAGCGGGTGTAGGTTGTGAAGCGTTGAATTGCTCCATCACTGCTCGTCGTTGCCCGTTTGACATTGCAGTTGTAAAGCGATCACGGTTTGATTCATCAAGCCCATGGAGCATCACCGCAAGCGATAAAATCTGCAGGTTAGCAACGACCTCCATAAGAGCCTCGTTATCCCATCCGCAAATTTTTTGCATACTCAAGAGCTTCTCGCCCATCATCTCAGCCCATCGAGGATCTTCTTCCTTTACGATCTCGAGAAACTTTATTTGTTTCTGCGGACCCGATGTCTCAATTAGATTCAAGAGCTGAAGAAATCCACCCGGCTTACGATAGCGATCTAACATTGCCATTCTAAACACCCCGTATTTAAAACTTTCGGCGCTAGACCTTCGGACCGTTAGCTCCTTTTTGATAATTAAACGAATCTTCGTTTATAGAGCACACAAAGAAATGTTCTGAGACAACTTCATAGTCGGAAATACAAATTTTAAAGAAAATGCCGATCTCTTTGACAGCGTCTCAATATCAGACGTTAATCTTCTTGAGGTTAATTAAATGTGCCAACTTCTTGGTATGAACTGTAACACTCCCACCGACATCTGCTTCTCGTTTACTGGCTTTCAAGCGCGTGGCGGACTTACGGACGTACATAAAGATGGTTGGGGAATCGCATTTTTCGAAGGCAAGGGAGTCAGGCAGTTTTTGGACTCAATAGCATCTGCTCATTCACCGGTCGCAGAATTAGTCCGAAATTATCCGATCAAATCAAGAAATGTTATCGCGCATATTCGTAAGGCCACTCAAGGAGTAGTTTCTCTTGAAAACACTCACCCCTTTTCTCGTGAACTTTGGGGTTTCTATTGGATATTTGCACACAACGGAAACCTTGTCGGGTTTAAGCCAAAGTTAAACGGAAGCTTTAACCCTGTTGGGCAAACCGATAGCGAAGAAGTCTTTTGTTGGATTCTTCAGGAGCTCAAGCTTCGCTTTGGCGACATCTACCCCGGCCCAGAAAAAGTTTACGATGCAGTTCATGAACTGACTCTTAAAGCCGGCGCATTTGGAGAATTTAATTTTCTGTTTTCTAATGGCGAAATGCTAATTGCTCATTGCTCAACTCAACTTTGCTACATCGTTCGAAAAGCGCCCTTTGCACAAGCTAGCCTTAGCGATCGCGAAGTAACGGTTGATTTTAGTTCTCTCACCACTGCTAACGATCAGGTCGCAGTTATCGCGACCATTCCTCTAACTGATAATGAAAAATGGACCATCCTCGATCCTGGGCATCTCTGCTTTTTCAGGGATGGAGCACTCTTAGAAAATCGGAAGACTGCTCCCGGGAAAAAGAATATTTGCACTAGCTAGAGTCTTGATACGATCAAGTTCATTGCAAAGACTAAGAGCAGAAGTGATGTCACTGCAGCAAACGGAAAATTACGTCGTTCTTTAATTTCTTTTGCTTTCAAATTATTAGCTAAACTCATTAATTCCCCCTGATTCTTATTTCAAGATTGTTAAATGCATTCTTGGTACCAACCCAGCTCAGCTCTACACTCAGAAAGCTACCTTTTTCGCCAACTGAGAGCGGATTAGACAGAAATACGATCTATTTGGATATCCAAGCTGAGACATTATAAGGCTGATTTAGCGGCTAGATTTAGCTAAAGCGAGTTTATACTTTATTAAACAGAATCGATTGAAAACGATAACCTGTATCGCGAAATCTTCTTCAGCAGTCTTACCATGAGTAAGTGTTAAGCTGTGTTCAATATGAACGATTCTAAGCGGGTGAAAAACCACGCACAGAAGAGACTAAACAAATTACCTACCAAGCACCGGAATGAAGTTCTTTCCGATCTTCGTATGATTTCATCAGCAGTTAAGATCAAACGAAAGCTGCTGGGCATTACACAAGAAGGCCTTGCTGAAGTCCTCGACATCGCTCCCACGACCGTTCAGTTCATTGAGCAGCAGCGACGTTATCCAAGCCTTCCAATGCTTCTCTATATCTGCAGATATTTGGAACTGAAAATTAAAATTGGCTAATTAAACTTAAGTTAGCTGCGGGAAAACCTTTTTAACTTTGTCCCACAAAAATTCGCCGTAGGTAAGATTCTGCGGAAGATTCATTAGACTCAATGAATCCCATCGCTCGCTTTTCTCTTCTTTAACTCGCTCTAAAAGATTTGTCGGCAATAGCTTGCGATCGATTGGTTCAAGCTTGCACTTCCAGCCTGGATCAAAAAAGAATGGTAGCGAAATTCGATCTGAACGACCCTGATTTTTTACTCGATGAGGAGTGGCTTTATATATTCCATGAGTCCAAACTTCGAGCATGTCGCCAATATTGACTACAAAAGTTCCTTTGATCGGAGGCGCCTCAATCCAGCCTCCCTTTCGTGACTTAACTTGAAGACCGCCGCTCTCGTCTTGGCGAAGAAGAGTTAAGAAACCATAGTCAGTGTGCTCTCGCACTCCCCACTCATCATCGCCTTCTGACCAAACATGCTTTTGATAATTGAAAATGCGAAACAAGATCGTAGGGTCATCGCTAAAGCGTTCACGAAAATATTTTCGATCAAGACCAAGCGACAGCGCAATACCCTCCATGACGAAGTGCCCTAACTCGGTGAGCGCGGACATGTATTCAAGAGTTAGAGTTTTGAACCGAGCATACTCTTTACGAGATGGCCACTGATTCGGACCGTGCAGCGCTGTGCCTGCCATGACTGATGGATGGTCAGATGAAAGTTCGCGGCCAAAATAAATTCCTTCCTTGCGATCGGGTCTGCCAGAAGTGAGCTCGCCGCCCGGCGGAAAATATCCTCGCCATGCTAGCCCGCCTTTTTCCATTGCGATTTGCATTTTAAATTCTTCATTCTCAGAAAAGAATTTCTGAGCGAGCGAAATTAGTTCGGATTGAAGTTCCTCAGAGACTCCGTGATGACTAACGTAAAAAAATCCTAAATCGCCAAGTGAGTCGCAAAAGAGCGCCAGAGTAGATTGCAATTCATTAGCGCTCGCACCACTTTTTAATTTCGATATATCTATGACCGGAATTTTTTCCACACTAGAAGCGGCCATCACGGAACGGATTCAAATCAACCACGGGTTGTGACTCACTAATTATGTCGCTCACGAGTCGTCCGGTACCCATTCCTGATTGTAGGCCCAACATTTGGTGCCCAGTTGCGATGACTAAGTTCTTATGTTTTTTAGATCGGCTAATGATCGGCACTCCATCGGGAGTGCAAGGTCTTAGCCCACGCCACAACTCAAGCTTCTCAGGTTCATCAGGAATATCCATAAACGCTTTGGCACCCTTAATGATCGCATTCACTCTTCGCTGAGTAATCGTGAAGTCCTGATTCACTAATTCAATTGTGCCTGCAACACGAACTGTATTTGCCCGAGGAGTCACCGCGACTTTTCGCTCTACCAACATCAACGGAACTTTAGGAGTTTTTGAAAACGGCTTTAGGATCATCGAATAACCCTTGCCGCCGAGAACTGGAATTCTCAAATCAAGCGCTTTACCCATATGAGCTGACCAGCTACCGGTTGCCAAAACATAATTTGTCGCGCGGATATCGCCGCGAGTAGTTTTAACATGATCAATCGAACCATCACTCTTAAATCCGAAGTCATACAATTCTGCTTTTTCTAAAACTTCGTTTTTTCCGTTATCAACGAACTTTCGAAGTGTCTGAACAACTTGAAGTGGTTCAGCGTGTGCTTCTTTCGGAAAATAAACGGCACCAGTCAACAATCCGGTCAACGCAGGTTCGAAATTCCGAGTTTCCTCTGCGTTCATTTGCCGGCCCGGAACTCCGTGCTCCGATACTAAATTCATTTCTTTTATTGCGTAGTCTAACCCGGCTTGAGTTTGGGCAGCCATGAGAAGCCCTTTTTGCTCAAAACCAAATGTCGGCGATTTTTCATTCAGCTGCGAATAAGCATCAAGACTAATTTTTGAAAGTTCAGTGAGCGCTGCAACTGACCGATGCATGTGTTTGTAGTTCATCGAAAATAAGAATCGTACAAGCCAATTCATTAACATGAAGCTAGGCTGAGGTTTGATGTAGAGAGGACTTTCAGGATCAAGAAGCCAACGAACTGACTTTAACAACATTCCTGGCATCGGTAACGGCATTGAGAAACAAGGAGTGATCCATCCAGCATTTCCATACGAACACCCGTAACCGATGTCTCCTTTATCAATGACGATAACTTTGTAACCGCGCTGAGAAAGCTCATACGCGCTAGACATTCCGATGATTCCGCCGCCGATAACAAGGACATCACAACTTCGTTTTTCCATGATGGGCCCAGCTTACCCGCGCTTGAGAGGCGGCGCAACCGAAGGCTTACCAACTCAGTTGAAATTTTGCCTGAGACTTTTGCTGTTCGGTATTGTGCTCAATTATGTAAGACGAGGTCGAGCCAAGCTTCTGCTGAAAACTCAGCGCAACGCCATTTGATTCGACTCGACAATTGAGCTCTGAATCGCGATCTCGAAGGCGAATGGTCCTAAGGTTTGCAAAGTTATATTTAAGAGGGTCTTTATCCTCTGGCTTGCTCACTTCAGAATCAATCTCCGGCGTTTCGCTCGCAGGCTCTCGACCGCCCCATTCAAGCCGAATGTTTGACCTGAGCTTTTCAAACTTACTGAAAACCTCTTCGCCAATTTCAAACTTTACAAGATCGCGTACTCTTTTGGCCGGATCGACTTCGTTGCTTTCAAATTTACGGTTGAGCGGAAGCACCCGAGTCGGGACACTGAAGTTCTGAAAGAGAACAAACAAAATAGAACTGAATATCAAAATGAGAACGACTGGCTTCTTCACATCGCTCTTATCGGGCCTCAGCGGATGTTACTAAAACGAAATGTTAGTCTTTCGTCTGGACCATCTTGCAGAGCTGCCAACTTCCGATAAAACTTACTGATAAGGAAAATAATGGAAAACTCAAATTTACCTCAGGTCACAGTTGAATCAATCATGACATCCACTGTTTTTAGCGTTCACGTTTCGATGACGATTCGCGAAGCAATCTTGCTTTTAGTTACTAACAAAATCAGCGGGGCACCCGTCATCGATAGCTCAGGGACAGTGGTGAGTGTTGTCAGTGAAGGGATACTTCTCAGGCTTGCGACTAAAAAAGGTACAGCAGAAACGATTGGCCCCTGCCTACCTGATCTTCCGGTGGGTGATCAATTAATTACTGCTAAGCGAACTGATTCAATTCAAGCTATCTATAAAGCTTTCTTAACTCACTCGGTGCATCGAATTATCGTTGTCGACGACACCCGAAAACTTTTAGGCATTGTTTCTCGGAGCAATATTCTAAAAATGCTTGTCCAAGCCAAGTGAGCTAATGAATCGAAAGCTTCTAACTACTTAGTTCGAAGATCCAACGCGATGTCAAAGTTGTCGTTGATCATCTTATCTCCCAAATTTTCGAAAAACTTTCCTGATCCGTAACGAACATTGAACAACGTGCGGTCAACAGAAATATTTCCTTTCGCAGAGCCTTTGCCGTCTTTCACGTCGACCATCGCAGGGAATGTGATTGGCTTTGTTTGCCCTTTCACAGTCAAATCACCTGTCACCTCAACGTTCGCATCTTTCTTACCTTTTAAAGGCTTCACTGAAGTAATTTTGAACTTTGCTGTAGGATGCTTATCGACACCAAAGAAATCATCTGACTTTAAATGACCAGTAAGTTTCTCGTTGTTCTTTGCATCGGTAATATCTAAAACTTTGATCGACGACATATCAATTTCGAACTGTCCACCTTTGAGAGTACTGCCCTCAAGGTCAATCTCTCCGCCTTTTAAATTCACTGTTCCATTGTGCTGGCCAGTCACTTTCTTCCCGACCCAGCTGAGTTTGCTAGTCGCAGTATCGATTGCCACAGGCTTTGCAGATGCAAGGAGCGGAAGTGCAATCATGAGCGCTGCTCCAAACGTGTTAATCATTTTCATCTTGATTCCTTTCATGGGTGTTCATTCCCAATGGTTGATCTAGGTACTTTACGGTAAATGAGGATCGTACAGTAGACGGCAAAATATGGACACTATGTGCAACCCTATGTACAATCCGCGTTATGGAACTAGATTCAATAGCCGTGTTTGTGAAAGTAGTCGAAGCCGGAAGTTTTTCAGAAGCTGCACGTCTTCTTAAGATGCCAAAGACAACAGTGAGTGCAAAGGTTGCAGCGCTAGAAAGGCGCCTAGGTGTCACACTGATTCAACGCACCACCCGAAAGCTTCATATCACCGATGCAGGACAGAACTATTTCCGGCATTGCGCCATCGCAATTTCTGAAATTGAAAAAGGCGAATCCGAACTGTCTGCTGGCACAAGCAAGCCGAAAGGCGTGCTAAAAATTACAGCTCCTGCAGACCTCGGCCACACCTTGTTACCGAAGATTGTTTGCGCCTATCGCAAACAATTTCCAGATGTGCGCCTTGAGTTGGTAGTTACGAATCGAATCGTCGACTTAGTAGGCGAGGGAATTGATTTGGCTATTCGAGCAGGCGAATTGAAAGACTCATCACTCATCGCAAAAAAGTTTTTTGATAACTCAATTAACTTTTGGGCTTCGCCGGCATACATCAAAAAACACGGTCAGCCGACTCATCCGAACGATTTAAAAAAACATGATTTCATTGCGCATGTTGCACTCAAAGAATCAATGGTCCTCAGCGACGGCAAAACCACTGTCGGCCTCGAGATGAATCCAATGATAAAGGTCGATGATTTTGAAACATTGAAAGCCCTCCTCGTACTTAAAGAAGGAATTGGAGTTCTTCCAAGCTTTGTTCCAGTGAGGGAGCAAAGAACAAAGGAGCTCGTACCACTTCTTCCGAAGTGGTCGCTTAAAAACACAGGAGGATTTTGGTTTGTTTATCCTAGTCAGAAGTACTCTTCACCAAAGGTGCGTACATTCATTGACCTTGCGATCGAAGTCGCAAAAGAAGTCTGCTAAACCGCTACTTGCAGTTTTTTCCCCAAGTATTTGGAATTCGGTCACTGATACCGAGGTGTAACGCTTGCGAAGGATAGTATCCGATCGCTTTGAGTCGGCCCTGGCTTCGCATTCGGCAAAGAGCACTAAATGCCAAGTTCTTATCTCTCGTGCTTTCGAATTCAACGTCGACTGAAGTGCCAAATGGGTGTCGTCCGCCAGCTCCATCAACGTTTTTATTATAAGGCTCAGGTCTCCACCAATTATAAATACGACGAACGCCGATGCCTTTTGCCTGTAAAGACTCAAGAATCTTTACAGCCTCGAAAGCACCTTTCCATGTCGATTTATCTGGGTGAATAAACCGATGAATTTGCTTCTCTCCATACGTGCACGCAAAGATTTCTGCGCTATCCGGATTAGGGCGAGTCAGCTGCTCACACCAATTAGATGAGCCCGTCGATTTTATGCATGATTTTACAAACTCTTTGTAGAGCGTGTTCCCGTAATCGACGTAGGCTTTTTGTTCTTTCGTCGCTTTTACGCAACCCGATCCGCCCATGAGGCCAAAGATAAATTCACCGTCATCATGTAAATGACCATGCTCATCTGCAATCGGAGTTGTGAGCCGCCCATCGTCTAGGTCAGTCACTACTGTTGAAGCCGAGTCCGCACATCCAACTAGAGAGATTAGTGCCATCGCTGAAGCCAACGACGCCGCTAAACTTCTCGTCCCTGAGAAATTAAATCGCATATGGTTCCTTTAGTATAGATCCACAATGGAACCAAATCAGCGATTGATCTAGCTTAAAGTTGTATTTGCGAGACTATGGTCCTGCGATTTTGGTTAAACGAGATAGATTTATGAGCAACGTTCCCTGAGATAGCTCTCGTATTTCTGAACGATAGCTTCGCTTGTAGGCTCTAATCTCGTGCTAGGTCGTGAATAGTTTTTATAGAACAAACGACACTGAGCCCACGAAGGATAGAACTCTTCGCGATCCTTCTTTTTTTTGCCCATCATTTTGGTTGCAGCATAATTGAGAATCTCATTTAAACCTTCAGAGCTGACTAACCCTTGATCAAACAATTCTAAAGAGAGATCAATTGAAGTGAGATAAGCAGTCTGTCCAGCCGGAATTTCTACGTCATAAAGCTGATGAATAAAAATTACGGCTTTACCTGGGTGTCTTTCAGAAGCGAGCTTGTAAATTTCAGGATCTTTTTCTCCATTGTCGCCAAACATCAGCATCTGAGTTGGAGCAACTTCACGAACAATTTGATCAATGGCTTTTGACTTGTGCGTAAGATTATCAAATTTGGTATCGCGTGCGAACAAGCGGCCTTCTGGAAAATGGTTCCAAAAAATAAAGAACTCAGAGACCGACTTTAACTGCTCTGGAACACCACTCACGTATTCAAATCGCGTCACTACTTTTTCGAGCTCGCGATAAAGCATTGAGAGGCCTGAAAATTCATCTTGCTTAAGCACAGTTAATTTTTGGAGTTCACGAACATTTGCCTGCCGAATCGTATCATCGATATCTGAAATCACGATGGTATTAGCCGATGCTTTAAAACTTACGAGCAATAGAAGCGTTAACAAAAATCGCATGGTTTTCCCCCTACAAACTGCTAGGATCTAAACATGAATTTTAGCGAGCAGACTACTTCTAATTCTCAGTGGAAAAAAGTTATCTGGTTGCTGAGACTGAGCTGCTTTTTAGTGTTCGCAGGACGAGGTTGGCAGCACTTATTTACAGGCGACGCCCCGTTTAGGGTGCTGTTTTGGGATGAAGACCTTCTTACGCCCCTTGTTAATTCCCTCTTCGGCATGTCTTGGGATCAATGGGCAACGAGTGAACGAGTCGACGGAGCAATTCAGGCTTCTATTCACATCACCGGTGCTTTCTACTTTTTGTGCGCTGGTTTATCGCTCGTCGTCCAGAGACAACATCAGATTATTAAGGTCATTTTAGGGATTGGCTGCGCCTCTCTAGTCTTCCTCGCTTTCCTCTACTTCAAAGATCGCTTCTATCAAATTGCTCAGTTTTTTGAGTATGCCGCTCAATTCATGGCGCCAGGATTACTTATTTGGGCGGTCTCCGCTAAGCGTACTCCACCTCGAGGATTTGACTTTGCAATTAGGCTTGCCGTAGCCCTGACTTTTATTTGTCACGGACTGTATGCGTTCGGATATTACCCTGTGCCCGGCAATTTTGTGGATATGGTCATTCAAATCCTCCATGTTACTGATTCGCAAGCTATAGCCTTATTAGAAATCGCGGCCATTCTTGATTTCGCCATTGGTGGTCTTTTGATTTTGGGAATATTGAAGCCGTTTGCATATGGCTACGCAATATTCTGGGGCGTAGCTACAACTGCTGCCCGATTAGTTGCGAATATTTCGTGGGACTTACTTGGAGCCGACCTAATGCGGTGGTTACCCGAATTTATTCAACGAGGCCCTCATGCGACCATTCCCGCAGCGGGATTGGTTCTCTGCTCTGCGTACGTGGCAAATAAGATTCAAAAGATAACGAGAGTGGGCTCAGCTTAGCTCCAAAGATTAGTTCCAAAGATTTTGGCGAGCCCCAGGCTTTCTTAACCATTCTGCCCTTTGCGGCCAAACGAAATCAACTTTCGAGCGATCTAGCTCTCGGGATTCAGCGAGGATTTTCCGTGAGATTATGTCTGGAGTAAGCGAAGGCTTCTTCTCTCGAATTAGTTTTACTGCTCTCATTTTCGTTCCTCCTGTCGACCAAGGCAAAACGCTAAGAACAAACTGAGACGTAAGCAATTGACGAAAAAGTTTTGATCAAACCCACACAAGAAGAACGTAGATTGTGGCAATTCGAATGAAGAGCGCGCCCCATTTAGTGCTTGCCGTGACCTGTTCGACAACAAGCGCAAAGATTGCGATTAACGAGATGCGCGCGAACTAAAAAGATACTTCCCGCAATCGACAAAACTGGTTCTAGCCACTCAATTTCAAGCTCATGGGGAATTGTTATTCCCGCAATCACCAATGCAAAACCGATTAAAGCGATTTTGAAAACGCGAGAATCTTTGTGAAGCTTGTAACCAGGAATGAATGCCGCAAGTGCCAGAAGCGGAATGATCACCGCAAAAACAATATGGAGAGAGCCATGCCACCAGTCAAAAATCTGCATCGCCGGGAGAGCAAGCAGAATAACTGGTGTCAGGACACAGTGAACAATGCAAATAACCGACAAGCAAATTCCCGCTTTATCAGCCAACAACTGAAGAGCTGTGCGCGACTTCTCTGTACGCAGAGTAAGCCGGCTTGGATCTATAGTTTTAATAGCAGCGAGAGAGTATTTAACCATTTTTACTTCTTACGAATCTTTCCGTACACAGGCCAGTGATCAGAAACACCCTGGTCTGCAGAAAATCGATTTGGTCGACCATTCCACGTTTGCTCAGGTCCGCGATTTGGTACGTCGATGGTTTGTACGTCAACAACCCAACCGCTTGTTCCTGCTTTCATGTTCTTTGAGAACAACAAAGCATCAAGAAACGACCATGTCTGCTCTTTACCGTAGAACTCAGTACCAAGGCAGTGACTACAACCAATGAGGTGTGACACCAACCACTTCGCGCCAAGTTTATCTTCGTAAAGACGAGCCTTCGAGTCTTCATTTGTATTGATGTTAAAATCGCCACCCGCAATTGCGAGTGAACCAGCAGGAAGTTTATCAAGTTCAGCATTGAGGGCTGCAGCTGCAGCTATTCTAAACTCTGTTGGATTGCCGCCCGAAGGAAAGTGAACACCGAAAACGTTTAAATTTTCGCCGCCAGGAAGTTTAAATACTGCGTGTAAAATTCCACGAGAATCGATGATCTGGTTTTTCATTTTAACCGGATAGATCTTCGTATCGCCAGCGCGCTTAAGTCGCGACAACATTCCGATATCGATTCCTCGATCATCCCAACCCTCAAGTAAAATCGGCTCAAGGTAGGCTTTGTCGGCCGGAATCTTTTTGTTAATCGCTTCCATCACCTGGCGAAGAATTTTAATATTTTCGACTTCTTCGAGAATTAAAACATCTGGGCCATCACCCTTATCGAGGCCTGCGACAACATTCGCAATGCGATCAATTTTGGTAGCAACGATTTTTTCGTTCCAGTCGAGCGACAAACATTCGTCTCGGTAAAGATCATGATTGATCTTCATGCAAGTGTCGTAATGCTCTTTAGTGTTTTTCTTAGAAAGAGGTAAGTAGGTGTAGTCTTTTGCGTTATCTTTTTCAGTGTCGAAAAGATTTTCGACGTTGAATGCGAGAACTGAAACTTCAGTAACTCTTGCGGCTTCTTCTTTTCCGCCAGCAAAAACTTGCGTACTTAATAACAGACCGATCATTACTAGATTAAGTTTCATTAACCCCTCCAACTCTCGCTTGTTTGCGAGACTAAAAAAGTGACGATTTCCCCAAAAGATCTAGAACTTTCTGCATAATCGGGGCCCGCTCACCAGAATGCAAACTAGGATTGAGTCAGGATAAAAGAATTATTTGCTTAAGAGAGCGCGATCAGCGTGAATTTTATTCAACTCTCGCCGCGAGAACGCAGTGCTTCTGAAGGCAGAATCTGGGTGTAAGTCTTTGCCGGCCACCAAGCTCCAACCAATGCGACTACAGCAGAAATAAGAGCAACCCCTGCAATTAAACCAGGTTCTATTCGAACTGGAATCGTCGTGTCGTAATAAATCTGCGGAAGAATCGGGAGCGGAAATTTTTGGATCAAAACGCACACTAAAAGCCCGAGCAACAGCCCGCCGCCAAATCCAATAGCAGAAAGCAGCAGCCCAAGCTTTAAAAATAGCTTTCGAGTCGCCGCCGCACTGAATCCGAGCGCCATGAATATACCGATGTCGCGCCGCTTTTGGGTCATCAATAACACTAAAACCGTCACCATCGAGAAGCTTGCAATTAGCGCACTCAAGGCTAAAAAAGTTCCGATCATAGTTTTCTCTAAACGTAGGGCATAAAGAAGTGATGAGTTTCGAGCAGCCCATGATTCAACCGTTGCGCCTCGGCGAACGAGCTCATTCTCGACGGCCTCAAATTTCTCGGGATCAGGGAGCCTTACTTCAACCACCAATTTTCTTGATGCTGCTTGGCCGAGTCCTCCAAGGCTCTTCCCTCTTCCAAAAAACACAACTTGAGAGTCGATCTCGGGAACGTTCGTACTAATTAATCCTTTAACTAAGAGCTTCTCAAACTTCGGCACTTCGCCGGGAGGAAGCAAAAGCCCCTCAGGAGCAATCGCCGTGATTTGATCACCCTCGAAAATTCCGAGTCCTCTTGCTAAATCGATTCCTAAAATGACTTCTCCGGCTAGAAGCTCACTCGAATCAAGTGTTGGCTCCGCAAGATCAATTTGATTGTTGTCAGGTGACTTTCGAGACTGATCCGCCCGAAGGCTTTCGCGCTGGATCTGAGATAAATTCTTTGCGTCGACACCTTTTGCAACAGCACCACCGTAATTTCCTTCAACTGTACGAAGGAGCAAGTCTTGAACTTCAACGGGGTCGATCTGAATTTGTTGCTGCGATTTCAAAAACTCAAAGGCCGAGCTCTTCTCCACTTCAGCAAATGTTTTTGCACCGGGAATACTGAGTACCAGATGTGGTTCAACCGCGAGCAAGCGCCGTTTGATCGATCCATTAAATCCATTCATTACACTTAAGACTATGACTAGTGCACTAACACCAACACAAACTCCGGTGATACAAAGCCACGCAACGATTCGGACCACTGATCCGGCTCTGCGAGAAAGTAAGTAATGTTTAAATAAATCCCAGGTAAGCACGCTCAAAGATTATGTAACGCGCTTTCTAGAGTTGCAAGGTAAGAGTCGACTTACGGTGCTGGCGTTTCGGTATTTGCCGGCATCCGCTGCTTTGCCTCTTCTTCTTTTACGTCTTTAACCGAGCCGCGTAATAAAAACGACTTCTGCATCGCTTTAAGAGTAATCACTGTTTCGTCGAGTGCCTCGACAGCTCTGCGGCTGACGCGCGGAAACTCGGGAGCCATTTCTGTAAATACCGGAAGGACTTTATTCATCTCTTCAGTCAGAACAGCTAAGTTCGTTGAAATCTTTCCAAGATCTTGCCCAAGTTGTGGAGCTGTCTGAGTTAGCTGCGGAACTACTTTGTTTAACTCATGTGTGATGCTTGCTAAATTATTGATCGTTTGCGTGAGCTGATCTTTCTTGTTCACTTCTTTTAATATTCCGGCAACTTCTTTTGTGATTGCACTTGTGTTGCGAACAAGCGGCGCCATTTCGTCAAAGATCTGAACAATTGAACGCGATCGCTTTGGATCAAGGAAAGCTTCGGCAACGAACTTTAAATTGTCCATCATCTGCCCCATGGTCGCCAAATAAGGAGCCATTTTTCTTCCGCTCATCAAATCAAGTAAGTCGACACTTTCTCCGGCCGCAAGCAGTTGTCCCTCTGGAGCAACTACTGCCGAATCACTTCCGACTGTCAGTTCGAGAACTTTTTCACCGATGACGAAAGGTCGCATGATTCTCACTTCAGAATCACCTTTTACTAAATGAGCATACTTTCGACTGATTTCAAAAGTGACGATGACTTCGCTCGAAGATTTTAATTCAATCGTATCAACTTGCCCTGCCCGTAATCCCGCAACCTGAACTAAAGTTCCCATGTGGATTCCATCTGCCGACGGAAGACTCGTTCGATAAGCAATTTTTGGTTCAAACCAACCTCGCTTGATCGCCACGCCGAGCGCAACCGTTAGAGTTCCCACGATGGCGGTAAGCACGAAAAGCCCCGCAACTCGCTCGTAGAGATTAAACTTTACCTTCATGCTGCCCCCTGATGAGTCGGATCATTTATGATCGGCAAAACTGCAAATTCGTGATTTTCAATAAGCACTTGAATCGTTGCCCAGCCCGCGACGTCGCGAGAATTTTGGCAGCTTAAAAAGACGTGCTTAAGATTTCCGGTTTTCATTTCTTCAACTATAAACTTCTTTAGGTAATGAATTGCGGCAGAAGTTAATCCTGCAAAAGGCTCATCTAAAAGTACCAATTCAGGCTTCATCACAAAAGCTCTCGCAACGATACACGCTTTACGTTGTGAACCTGAAGCGCTTGAAGGTCTTAGGTGAGCTACTTTTTTTAGCTCAAATCGTGCAATCAGCTCATCAACTCGCTTCTCTCCTTCTTCAGCAGAGACCAAAGAATGATAGCGAATCGGAAGAAGCAAATTTTCTCGGATGGTGCGATTATTAAGTAACCCGCCAAACTCAAAGCTATATCCAATTTTTAAACGTGTCGGGAGAAACTCTTCAAACGTCAATTCACTCAACTGAAGATCATTAATGTGGATACTGCCTGACCCAGGCATCGCAAGTCCTGCCATCATCTTAAGAAGTGTTGAACGCGCACTGCCACCGCCGCCCTCAAAAAAGACGATTTCATTCGTAGGCAATTTGACATTGATATTCTCAAAAACGATCTGACCGTCTTCAAGTTGGTGGGTTAAGTTTTTGATTTCGATTTTTGAAATCATAAAATTCCCAGTGCAATGAGTTGGTTGAGGTAGAAGAGAGCCGTGACGATGGCATTAAAGCAGACTACGTAAATGACACTGTTCACGACTGCTTTTGTTGTTACCTGCGGAACTTCATGCGGCCCAAGCTTCACGAGCAAACCCTGATAGCAACAAATCACAAAAATAATCATTCCGCTAAAGCCATTTTTTAAGAAGAAGACAAAAATATCGTCAGTAGTAAACGCCTGCGCAAGTGAATCTGTGTAGAAGGCAAACGGAATATCGTGAACGAACTTGGTAACGACGAAACCACCCATGACGGCAATAAAGTCAAAGTAGAATGCTAAGCAAAGAACACTGATCACTCCGCCCATGATCCGAGGGAAAACGATATAGCTTAAAGGATGAATCCCCATCGTCTCTAGCGCTTCAATTTCCTTGTTCACTCGCATCGTTCCGATTTCACTCGCAACTGCTGTTCCGGATCTTGCAATAACAATCAGCGCCGTTAGAAGCGGCCCAACTTCGCGGACGATGATGACAATCATCATATTGCCAACTAACCCTGCCCCGCCGAGTAACGAAAGTTGCAACGAAGTTTGTAAAACAACGATAGCTCCGGTTGCGACCGCTAAAACTGAAATTAGTGGAAGTGCCTGCCAACCCGTAAAGTAAATCTGCGCCGAGATAACTCCGAAGATCGTTCTCCAGCCTTGCGAATGATCTACCAGCGCAGCTCTCACTGAGAGATAGACCATCTTGAGGATTTCCCAAGTGTAGAGTTGTGTGTTGATCGCCGAGCGACCCATGTTATCGATCGGTCTGAAAATTACCTGACTTATGCGCATGATTTCTTATCGGAATTGCGCGCGTTAAGAAGAGATTAGTAAGCCCAAAGAGAGTAAAAAAATGATTTCGCAGTTTCGAATGAATGCTCAGCCCAACCAAAGTCTGAGCGACTGCCGTAAATTGCGTGCGGAATGATCTGAATTTGCTGTGGAAACTCGGCTCTGAATGTTCTCACTGCCCGATACATATGGAGTCTTGATGTCACCAAGACCACATCGCGACAACGCAAGGCCTGGACTAAAGCCAGGGACTGTTGAGCATTGCCATAGGTAGTTTGCGATCTCTTTTCAAGAATCACATTACTTGAATCCAAGTTTCCATAGAAAGGCCACTGCGGAAAAATATCTCGAAGCTCTGATTGTTGATTCACGCCAGAGATAATTAGCTTTTTGACTAATCCACGCGCGAGAAGATCAAAGCCTTCTCGAACCCGATTAGCTCCCCCAGTTAAAACCACTGCACAGTCAGCTGAATCGTCAACTTCCCAAGCTGAGATCGTTGAAGAACTCACTAAACGATACTCACGCCAGTAACTCCAAAAGAGCCCAGCAACGACGAAGCTAACAGTGAAAATGATCAGTAATTTCAGCCGCGACAAGCAATGACTTCAATTTCAACTTGAACTCCTTTTGGGAGTCCAGAAACCGCAACTGTGCTTCGAGCTGGATGCGCCGACTTAAAGGCCTTAGCGTAAATTTCGTTTACGACTGGGAAGTCGCTCATGCTTGTAAGAAAGATGGTCGTCTTGATCACGTGGTTGAAATTGAGGCCCGCCTCTTCAAGGACCGCAGAGATGTTTTTCATCACTAACTCTGTTTGCTCTGGAATTCCGCCCTGAAGAACTTGATTGGTCGCCGGATCAATCGCAATTTGGCCCGAGCAAAAAAGAAACCCGTTGGCTTCTACAGCTTGCGAATAAGGACCAACTGGAGCAGGAGCTAGCTTTGTCTCGATTACTTTTTTCACGAAATAAACCTCTTCAATTGAGAAATGACCTTAGAAATAAAATGTAGCGCCTGCTCGAAGTGGCGAATCACCTATAGTACGAAAACGAGTCTGACTTTCGATCGATGAAATTCCAACGCCTGTTTCTAAACTGAATCCGAGACTATCAAGACCCGCAAGAAAGAACTCAACTCCTGCAAAACCATTGAGCTCAAAGCCCGATTCATTATTACCTGCGGTGATTTCAGTGCTGATTAGACCAGCACCGCCGCCCATGTAGAAATTTAAGTTGTCCTCTTCGAACACAACTCTCATCGCCTTCAGCATCAGACCGAACTTAGATGCATTCTCTTGCGTATCTAAACCGAGAACTGCGGCCAGTCCAAATTCACGACTTGGGTAGAACTGAACGGCGATGCCCGGAACGTCATTTGAGAATTGATCTTTGTAGCCAAGCCCCAGTCGATTGCCGAGATCTTTGCTGAAAGCTGAAGCTGAGAAGAGATTAATTGCTGCTAACAAGAGAAAGCCAGTAAAGCGCATCACGGTGTCACCCTCATTCGTGGATTGCTTTAAATCTGTCTTATGGTTTTAAGTAAGGCAAGGTGCATTTGGCACCCAACCAGATTGAAAAGAAACTTATGCTACTTAAGCGCGAGCTTTGATATTGCGCGGCTTAGACTTAGCGCTTCGAGAGAAGTTGGCTTCAAGCTCACTGCGAGTCTCATCGATAATGATTTCAATGATCTCTTTTTTAGGAATTCCTAAAAGTTTGCAAACTGTAGGAAGCGTGTCAAAAGCAGGACTGCACATGCCGCGCTCCCAATTCGAAACGAACTGAGGCGATGAGTAACCGAGCTCACGAGCCAACGCCATCTGAGTGATGCCCTTTTCAATCCGCTTATCTTTCAGTATATTGCCCAGGCGCACGAACATCGACATGGGAGTTCTCCCTCTCTATACATTCGAATACTCATCATTCGAATATTTCTAATTACGTAGACATTTAATTTACGACATTATGTACCAGTAAAGCAAGTTTGTTCAGAAACTTGTCCCAATTAATAGGAACATAAACTCTTAACCCAAGAATCAGTTTATCGTAAACAAAGTTAATTGATCGCGACGGAAAGATTTTGATATTTACGCCTTTATGTAGTTGAAAACACACAAAAATTCTAGAAAACGCTGACCAGCCTTGTTACGTTTACCTACATCTATAGCAACGGGAGTGAGACGTGAGATTTTCAATGCGAACACTAAGCAGCTATCTCAAGGAAAAACGAATGGAAAGAGGCCTCAGCCAACTCGATGTAGCGAAAGTTTTAGGCTACTCATCCCCTCAGTTCGTTTCGAATTGGGAGCGCGGGTTAGTTTCTCCACCTCTCGAAACAGTTGCGGTCTTGATCGAACTCTATAAAATTCCACCAAGCGAAGTGATCGAATACATTCTGAAAGAAACCAAAACCTATCTCGAAGCTCATCTAAAGCCGAAGAAGAAAAAGGGAGCAGCAAACAAAGGCTCTCGCCGTTAACCTTTGTTGTCAGCGGTCACTGTTTAGCGATAGGCTTTCAGTGTGCACGAAAAACTTGCGAACCTGTCTGAAAAACCAAAGCTATTGATCATTCGATTTTCTAGCTTCGGAGACATTGTCCACGCAATGGGTACGCCTTCTGTTTTCTTGAAAGCTTTCCCCAACGCACAAGTAGATTGGTTAGTTCGAGCTGACCTTGCCTCACTTCTCAAATCTCACCCTTCTATTACGACCATTCATTCATTTGATCGCAAACAGGGATTAGTCGGTCTCGTCCAATTTGTATGGATGCTGAGCAGCCTTGGCTACACTCACATTTATGATGCGCACAACAACGTTCGCTCAAATATCACGCGGCTTTTATTTTTTGTTTTTAGCATCGTAAGATTTAAGCTTCCTCCAAAAGTCATCGTTCGCTCAAAAGAAAGACTTAAGCGCGCTCTGCTGTTTAAGTTTCGAGTTAACCTTTTACCAAAACCATTTCGAGGTATTGCCTCTTTTCAAAAGCCTTTAGAAAAATGGGTGGGCTTGAGTAAAATTTCGACTCCGCAGTTCTTTATCGACCCAGCGGCAAAAGCAAAAGTCGATTCGCTAAAGCTACCGAAAGAATTCATTTCACTTGTTCCCTCTGCTGCCTGGGAGATGAAGCGCTGGCCAATTGAGAACTGGAAGAAGTTGATTGCATCAATGAACGCACAAAACTTTATAGTACTTGGCGGACCTGAAGATTCATTTTGTGAAGAACTTAAATTGGTAGCTCCTGATCGTGTGCTGAACTTAGCCGGCAAACTTTCGCTTCAAGAAAGCTCGGCGGTTGTTGAACGAAGTCAGCTTGTGATTGCGAATGACACCGGTCTTTTACATGTCTCCGATCAGCTCGGAGTAAAAACTTTGGCATTGATCGGTCCAACAGCTTTCGGATACCCCTATCATAGTAATTCCGAAGTCGCCGAAATTGCGCTTTGGTGCAAGCCCTGTAGCAAAGACGGGCGAGGCAAATGCGTGAATGATCTTTATAAGCGCTGTCTTGTTGAATTGTCTCCAGAAGCTGTAGCTGCGAAGGCGCATTCTGCTCTGAAGGTGCCTCGTGACCGATAAATTAATTTCGGCCACCTATACTCGAATCTTGGTTCCGCTCATTATTTTCACGATGAGAGTTCTAGGTAAGTTCAATCCAAAAATAGCTGACGGCTTGCAGATGCGCCAAAGTAAAAACGGGAAAGAACCTTGGCTTGATTTTCCAAAAAAAACTCGGCCCATTTGGATCCACTGCGCTTCTGGTGAATTTGAATATGCAAAGCCAGTCATCAATCGATTAAAAAAGAAAACTGCAGTTCCAATTTTAGTTACTTATTTTTCGCCTACCGTAAAAAGAGCCGTCGAAAACTTTCAGGGCGTGAACATGAGCTGCCCACTGCCATGGGATAAGCCTGAAGAATGGGAAACTTTTTTCGCTCACCACGAGCCGCGAATGCTTTTAATTGCGAGAACCGACACTTGGCCCGAAATGTTACGGCAAGCGCGACTTCACGAAGTTCCTACTCTGCTTTTCTCGGCTACCCTTGTTGCGACAAGTGGCCGCGCTAAACCCCTTTCTCGACTTTTTTCACGATTCGTTTTTGACAACTTAGATGCCATTTATTGTGTGACTGAGGAAGATCAGAAAATCTTTGCTCAACTTGGTAGCGGAAATAAAACTGTGGTGGTCGGTGACACTCGATATGATCAAGTCATCGAGCGGTTACAAAATCCAAAAGCTATTTCTAAATTTGTCGTCGCCAACGAAAAGCCAACTTTAGTAGCTGGCTCAACTTGGCCTGAAGACGAAGTAGTTTTAATTGAAGCGTTAGCTCAATTGAAAGGCTCAGTACGAGCAATTCTGGTTCCCCACGAACCCAATCTTGACCACATAAAAGATCTCGAACAAATGATTTACTCTCACGGACTATCTGTTGAGAGGTATTCAAAACTCACGGCTAGCTGGAACTCAGATATTCTTGTCATTGATCAGATGGGAATCTTAGCCGAGCTTTACTTACTAGGTACTTTCGCTTTCGTAGGCGGCTCTTACAAGAAAACAGTACACAGCGTAATGGAGCCACTAGCAGCAGGCTGTCCCACAATTGTCGGCCCGCTTCATTTAAATAATCGCGAAGCGGTTAGCTTTCAGAGTTTATTAACGCCATCAGGTTTACCCTCTGTTTTGGTGGCCTCTGACGCAGATGATTTTGCAAAGAAGCTGAAGCTCTTATCGGAGCTAGCTCCAAGAACGCTAATGGATAACAAAACATTCATTCAAAAAGAAATTTTAAATCGAAGTCAAAAGTCTGATGTCGTGGTTGATTGGGCAATGACTCACTTGGATTGATTCTCGAGAAATTTTAAAGCACGCAGACCAAACCAACTGTAGCACTCCCCGTCAACAATCGCTGATGCAACACCTAGCTCTTGAAGCTCATTGCTTTTCTTGTGAAATGGATATGGCTCTGAAGAGAACAAGAAGAGCGTTTTATTTTTATCGAATTCCGAGAGATTAACTTCAGGATAGTGTTTCCCGGCCTCTTTGAAACTAATTGAAGTCGACAGTCCCACAAGATCAAGCATTGAACCCACAAAAGTTTCCTGAGTGATCGTCATGTAAGGATTTTTCCAGATTAGATAGACCACCTGATCATACGAACGCTCTGGCATTCTGATCCAACTCTGAATGCCAAACTTTTTTATCTGTGAGTCTCCAAGCTCATGCAACTGCACAAGATTGTTTGCCCTGTCGGTGGATCGATTCGATCTAAGTTGCTGAATTACTTTTTTCCATCTTTCAGCAAAGCTGTCTAAGTTTTGATTCTTTAAGATGACTGCGAGCGAGCGAAGCTCGCTGATCACATCATCGCAACATTTAATATGAGTGGCAACGAAGGCACACTGAGCTTCTATGGCCATTTCTTTAGGATTTTCTTCTTTATCAAGAAGTAACAGATCAAACTCGATCGACTTTAATTTTTCCCAGTTGATGTCTTTGGTACCGCCGACAACAGGGATCGACTTCACTTTATCTGAAGGGTGAATACAAAACCGTGTTCGCCCTACGACATCAACACCAGCCTCGATAAGAGTTTCAGTCCATGAAGGGACCATTGAAACAACTCGCATTAGTAGAGGGGCCCCAAAACTAATCGCGGGTCAGGATATATAAGGAGGGCCTTTTCAAGATCCCGCTCATTCACCGCCCCTGGCATATCTGGTTTTAAAGGCTTTTCCCACGAGAGTTGAAAATGTACGTGAGGGTTCCACCCTCCATTTTCAAACTTATCGCCAACTTTGGCGATCACTTCTCCCTTTGAAATTTTTTGACCCGGAGTTTTTCTGTCAAGAGAATCAGTTTGTAAATGACCGTAGAGAGCATAGATTTCTCGATCGCCAAAGACGTGCCGAGTAATGATGGTCGGCCCGTAATCTCCTTCAGCCGAATTGACACCAAATAAGAAAATCTCGCCATCGTAGAAAGCGTGAACATCAGTTCCGACAGGAGCTGCAATATCAATTCCGATATGAATATCACGATGTTCCGCTGCAAATAGCTCTTTGTCGGTGTACATCCCCACTCTTCGCTCGTTGTATTTTCCGATCCCGTAAGGAACAGACAACGTCCGCTGAGGATCATAGCCTGAGCTTAAGTCATAAACTTCGTAGTTTGCAGGGAGCTTAATGACAGGATGAAACGAAACACCAAAAAAAGGATTGAGCATTCCCCAATCATATTTAGAGCTGGTCAGTTTTCTCAAGATGTTTTATTTCACGCTGGTAACCAAGATTTCGCAAATCTGTGTGAAGTGCTGTAGCCGCAACTGCGGCTTGACCTGCCGCTACAGCAATTTGCGAAAGGCCCTCGACACAGTCCCCAATGGCATACATACCCGGAATTTGAAGTCGCTGACCGCCTTCAACGATCAAACAGCCTTTGGCACTGCGCTTGAGTTCTTTAATGTGTGCAAACGAGTCGTCATTGACCTTGAAGCCAAGCGATGGATAAAGAACATCCGCATCTAGCTCCTGATTATTTTTTAGTGTGATTCGAAGTGAAGTATTAGGAGTGCGTTCAATCGAAGCGATGTCTTCAGAGACCACTTTGATTCTTCGCTGCTCGATGAGTGCCAGCGTTTCGTCACTCACTTTCACGCCTTTCGGTGCAATAATTAATAGGTCCTTGCTGTAACGCCATAGAAACAATGACGCCTTAAATCCGTGATCATCGCATGCAAGAGTGACAATTTTTTTATTTTGAAACTCGTAAGCATCGCAGACCGGGCAATACCTAATGAGACCTCGCTCACGAAGCTCTGCCGAATTCGGAATTGATGGATGAATATCTGAAATTCCGGTAGCAATAATCACGTTCTGCGCCCGAAGCTTTGTGTTCTTGCCAGAAATTAGAAACCCTTCTCTATCCGGAAAAACTTTTACTCTGTCATAAATCAACTCAGCACCGACATCGGTCGCGTGAGCGCGCATTTTCTCGAGTAACTTCATGCCGCTGATTCCGTTTTCGAATCCAATGAGATTGTGAGTATTAGGAATCCAACTTGCCCTTGGGTCGCCGTCTCCGAAAACGGCGACTGATCTCTTGAAGCGGCCTAAATACAGAGCGGCCGAGAGCCCGCCAGGGCCATTGCCGATGACGGCAGCTTCATAGTCGAATCGCTCGAGATTCATAAGTTCATTTCTGCCATATGCTCCGGCGTTGTATCAAAACGAAACTAGACCTCAATAGTTTATCACTCGCGACGATGGTCTCAAGCCAAACTCGCCTTTTGTCGATAGGAACAAAGTCAGGCTACTAAAGGCCAAGAAAAAGGTAAAAAAGGGAGAGAATAAAATGTCGCAAAAACTTAAGCACCAAGCCCCGAGTGACAACGTTGCACAGATGCCGAGCCACTGCAAAGCAGAGGGCTGTAAAAGCGGCTCACACCAAATGAGCTTCTGCACTCAGCATTTCGCTTGGTTCAAGTTTGGTCTCGTGAATAAGCAAGGTCAGAAAGTTCCTGACTTCGATAAGAAGTGGGATGCTTTCCAAAAGCGAAAAGCTGCCTAAGCTTAGATTAACGAATCTTCCAAGGGCGAGATTCATCAGGAGCGGTTGGCCGAGAGGCTGAACCGCTCTTTTGTTTTTCGGAGCCGACGCCAAAATATAAATTGTTGCCGCTCACAGAGTACATATCTCGAATTGTTCGAGGAGTTTGATCCCAACAATTTGTTCCCGATTGGTGAGTCACATCTCGCATCTGACTGACCTGCCAAGTGTTCGCTCCACAATACGAAACCGTGTTGAGAGCTAAGATTCCGCTTTCACTCGTCGGTGTAATTTCAATGCGCTGGTAATTTAGATCGATTGCGCCTGAAGCAGAACCGTCAGCTGCCGGAACTCGAACGAGACTTCCTTCTTCAACTGTCTCGACAGATAAATCGCTGCAAGAGCCATCGCTATGGTAGCGATTCACTCTAGTGAACGCGTCTGAGTCGATTTCAAAGCGCGACTCCATCGTTAAGCCAAACCGATCTGAATCTAAACAGCTCGACTCCCAAATGGCTTGAGAAGAAAATGCGCCCTCTACACCACCCGGATTTTCAGTTTTATCTGAACTGCACGCCGCAAATAAAAACAGCGTGCCGGCCAGCTGCAAGATCGTCGTTCTTAATTTCATTTTGAATTGATCTAAACAGCAGTGAGCGTGTCATTGAGAACGCGCTTTTCTTTCCAGCCTGTGAGTTGCTCACACATCTTCTCATGCAACTTCTGCATCGCACGAACTGGGTCCGCTTCTACAACGTGAGCTAAGAACGTACCTGCTAGAGATGTCACTTTGAACAACCCTTCAAAACCACGTTGAGTTTTTGTAAGTCGCGCAACTGAGTTCGCGTCGCTTGGCGAATCACTCACTACATGTCCGAGAATAACTTTCGCCTCACTACGCATTTCATTGCTAGGTTCAAAACCAAAGAATTCGAATCGACCAAATAAGTTTTCCATGTAGTTCCTCCGTGTGCTTCCGAGGCCAGAGTCTCTACCTATCAAAGCCACGTCAATGAGGCGGGACATTTTTGAACGAACAAAAACCTTTGTGGTCGAATTTTCACAACTTCTACAGGCTTATGTGAAGAACCTTCACGAAACTTAGGTCTCCATAGACATCTGAGGAGAAAATTCTCTTCATTGGCAAAACGATTGCATTCTTAAGGTTGAGAATGGCTGCCAGTCATGGAGGATTTATGGAAGCAACAAAATCAGATCTTAACCTTGAGTCAGTTCCCGCTTATCTAAAGCCGGACCAATTGAAGTATGTATTCGAACAGAATCACTGCGCTATCTGCGAAGCTCTCCTCGAGCTTGGGCATGAAGTGAATGTCGAGCAAGAATTGGTTAAAGAACAGGCACACTGCCCTGCATGTAAGATCAAAGTGCGAAGTTCTCACTTCCGTTTACAGTAAAATATCCCGACTTACTTCCAGTTATCGTTTTGACGGTGTCATGCGACCTACGATCGCTCCGTCAGAACTCTGACGCCGCCCCCTCAAATCTCGTACTGGGGCTTGCTGCTTCTCAAAGCCATGCGCTACATTGTTGTCCTAAAGGAGATACCTTGAATAAACTACTCAGAAATCTGAGCACTGCCCGCGGTTATTTTGTTATCGCTTCAGCAATGATCGGACTCACAGTTTCTACGAACGCATTTGCAAAAAAAGACGAGAAGAAGGAAAAGTCGAAGATGGAATCGAACCCAGTTGTAGTTATGACCACTAATCACGGAACAGTTGAAATCGAACTATTTGAAAAGCAAGCCCCAGTCTCGGTAAAGAACTTCCTTCGCTATACTGATGAAGGCTTTTACAACGGCACAATTTTCCACCGCGTGATTTCTGATTTCATGATCCAAGGCGGCGGTTTCACAGAGGCGATGGACCAGAAGAAAGTTCATGAGCCAATTAAAAACGAAGCTTCTGCTGAACTTGGTAATACTCGCGGCACGCTGGCGATGGCGAGAACACAAATCGTTGATAGCGCCACAGCTCAATTCTTTATTAACGTAAAAGACAATTCGTTCTTAAATCACCGTGACAAATCAATGGCTGGCTACGGCTACGCTGTGTTTGGAAAAGTGACGTCGGGAATGGACGTGGTTGATAAAATCAAAGGTGTTCCGACTGCTACAAAATCTGGTCATGGTGACGTTCCGGTGAAACCAGTCATTATCGAATCAATTAAGAGAAAATAAAAGAAATCGATGGAAGAGTTTGTTCGCGAGTTCTTTTCAGCATACGTGTATTACCCGTATTCAATTTACGGTGGCATCTTGCTGTTTATGCTCGCGAGCGGCTTTGGACTTCCTATCCCAGAAGAAGTCGTTTTAGTCAGTGCAGGTATTATTGGATATCTCTCTCTTAATCCATCAGATGCACTCCCGCCTCCCTACCCGGGCGCACCTACTGTCGATGTTTATGTTTTAGCTGCCGTTGCTTTATTCTCAGTGCTGTTCGCAGATTTTTTAATTTACACACTTGGGAAACGATTCGGCCCAAGGTTTTTTAGGACGAAATTTTTCTCGCGCTTAATGACTCCTGAACGCATGAGCCGAGCCCAGTCGTGGGTGAAGAAGTACGGATACTTCACAGTATTTATCTTTCGTTTTACACCGGGTGTTCGATTTCCTGGGCACTTAATGTGCGGAGCAATGGGCCTATCACCCTACAAGTTTGTTGCGGTAGATAGCTTTGCCGCTTTGATTTCGGTGCCAACTCAAGTGTTACTCGTTTCATTTTATGGCGAAGCGATTCTTCACTACATGAAAGAGTTTAAGATCATTCTCTTTAGCCTTTTCGCAATTGCGGGCCTGTTCTTTCTGCTTCGCCACTTTGCGCGCAAGTATCTTAATCGCAATAAAGCCGCTTGAGTCTACTTAAGGTAAGTTTACTCTTCTGACCGTTTGAAGGTCACAAGTACGACTGAAAATCCGCCGTTGCTAAACGAATCAGTTCTTAATAACTCCCACTTTGGCGGGAGCTTGAGTCTCTCGAGATTCACTTTTTGCGGAAGAATGATCGATACAATTTGCGGAGCAAAGAGCTCTTCGAAGCGATTGAGAAGCTTCGGATAATATACTGAAAAGGGCTCTTCAATTTTAAGTCGTTTTCCATACGGCGGATTGCAAACTAAAATTTTATGATCTACTGCTTTCACTTCTTCAAGCTTTGACTTCAAATTTGCAGGCGAACTGAAGACATCAGCTTGCTCAATTGCGAACTGACTTTGCTTGTCGCCAAAATTTGTAAACGCTTTTTTTGCAGCGAGAATCGCTTTAGAGTCAGACTCAATACCAAAAACTCCAGAAACCCATGAGCTTTTTTCTCGCGAATTCTTTTCTGAACTTCCGAGCTTTTCATTGTTCACAAATTTTTCAAATGCATATCCGCGTTGGTTTTTTCGATACAAATTTAACGCCTCGATAAGAAACGTTCCCGACCCTGCCATCGGGTCAATAATCACAGGCTGTGATTTTCCCTCGTAAGTCGCTTCAAATGATTCTTTAGCGGTGAGAAGAATCGCAGCAGCAAGATTTTCTCTTAGTGGAGCGTCGGGAGTATACTCGCGGTATCCGCGCTTATGAAGAATTTCGCCTGAGGTATCAAGACTCATGTAACAGACGTCTTCGATGATTCGAATGTAGACGCTGACAGCATCTTCATCCTTTGATGGCTTGAAGCCATTTTTAGCAAGCGCATCGAGAACAGTACTTTCAATTCGACTCTTAATCTTCAATCGCGATTGGTGTGTACTTGCTTCAACTTGAACTTTTGAATTTTTTGGTAACCACTCTGACCATGGGAAACTTTTAGTTTTCTTAAAGAGTTTAGGAAAATCGCTGCAGCCAAAATCAGCTAGCCTAATAAGAATTCGGGCTGGAACTTTTAGGACACGATTGAGGTGGTAACCTGCTTGAAGGTCTGACTTAAATCCGATACCGCCGCGACTTTGCTCGCTTATTTCGGCTTCGGGGAGCCAATAGCGAAGCTCCTGAGCAGCTACTTGCTCAAATCCCGGAGGCACAATTAGGAAAAAGTCTTTGTAATTTTCAGCCATGAAGGCGCCGAAGTTAACGCGAAGTTACACAAGAGGCAAGGAACTGAAGTTTTTGAAGGGTTGCCATTGGGCTAAAGGCTTTGCTAAGACCCGATTACAAATTTAGGCAACCCCAATTTAGGAGGATACATGCTTCGCATTTTCGCAGCCCTTGCAGCTTCTTTAACAATGAGCTTAGCGTTCGGCTCACCCAACGTTGAAAACAAAATTTCAGACGAACAAGTCGCTTTGTCTCGCAATCTTCCGGCAACAGTCGTTGTCCGTGTTGCTGCTGTAGGCGAAGAGACTAGCATCCTTCAGTCAAAAGAAGCTCTTCCTTCTGGAGTCTCTGTTGAAGCAGCACTTTCACAATTAAAAGGTGAATTCGTTCCTGTCATGGCAGATACGAAGATTCCAATGAACGAGCTCGATCGCGACAGCTCGAACAGCAGCTGGTACCTCTACTTTTACAACCGCACCAACTGGTATCCTTGTTTCTACTACAACAACTACAACTACTACTATTCTCCTTACTGGTCTTATTACAACAGAGGCTACTGGTACCACTACTACAGCTGGGCTTGGTAACTCTGTAACGACTCAATTCATTGTCGGTGTTAACGGCCTCTCTTGAGGTCGTTTTAGTTTCTAATGATTTCGAAAGGCATTTTGTGAAACGATTTCTATTCGCATTCATAGTTTTCATACTCGCGACTTCTGCGTTAGCGCTTGAGTCTCCATTTGCAAATCTCGAACGCGCCGTTAGATATCTTCGCATTTCAGAAGTGTTTCAATCTTCGCAAAATCGCAAACCAGTTAAGATAGCAATCTTAGACAACGGTTTTAAGAATTTCGAATTAGAAATTGGCAAAACACTTCCGCGAAACACAGTGTTTCATGCGGGCCCAGTAGCGGTTCCCGAAACTCAACTAGAGCCTCACGGAACCGTGATGGCGCAAATCGTTGCCGGACTTTTAGATCAAGTCTCTGGTGGTACGTTCGAATATGAACTGCACCTTTACTCGGCCTTCGGTTACAGTAACTTTAACGCCGCAGTTCAGGATCTTGTCGCTCGCAAAATCGATGTTGTGCTGTATTCACAAGTTTGGGAATACGGCGGATTCGGCAATGGTCGCGGATTTATCAATGAAGTTGTTAACAAAGCAACTTCATCAGGAATCCTTTGGATCAACGCCACAGGAAATTTCGCAAAAGGCACTTATCAATCGAGAATTGCTCCATTAGCTGATGGCCAACTTGATCTTCCGGGCGAAAACGAAAGCGTTCGTGTTCGTTGCGATAACAGCAAAGCAGGAAAATGTCAGATTCGAGCGGTCTTGAGCTGGAATGACTTTAGCGATGACGTAAATGTAGGAACTGATAAGGATCTAGATTTTGAGTTAACAGATCAGAGTTTAAATCTTGTTCGCTCATCTGCACTGATTCAGAAAAAAGACTTCCCTGAAGGCCAGCAAGGCGTAAGCAAATATCCTCGAGAAATCATCAGCGCAGAAGTTGCACCCGGAACTTATTTACTACGAGTAAAACGAAGCTCAGACAACTTTGGTCGAAACGATCAATTGCGTATTACGATCAGCGGAAACTCTGTCGTATTACTCGACCAGACTGCCGAATCAGACCCATTAAACCCAGCCGATAATCGTAGCGTGATCACAGTTGGAGCTACTGATTCTGATCTTAGCTCAAGCTCTGCATCAGGCTTAAAGCCGGAGGTTCAATTAGCTTCTATGCTCGAGCTAGCAAATGGCGACGCGTACAAAGGCAGTTCAAACTCGGCAGCGATGTTTGCAGCAGTTGCGGCGATTCACAGTTCGATTGTTCCAGGATTAACAAAGAGTGCCCTACTCAAGCGTTGGAACAATCCAGAAGCTAGCCCAGAACCTAGCACCGAGAATCAGCCAACAACGCCAAATCTTCCGCCTGTTCCACCAAAGCCAGCACCGCAAGCTCAACCTGGCTCAGGACTTCCGTTAAATCTTTTGAAATTTGCAGCAACCGGCCCTGGCTGTTTTTTGCAGACTCAAATTAATGATGCACCCGTTTCTCTTCAGCCTTTACTTCGCGACGGAGCCATCGCCGTGAAGACAACATCTGGGACAAAAGTTTTTGTAACCGTTGATCCTTTGACTATAATCGTTGGAATCCAGCGTAGACAAACAAACGACATGGTCGTTGCCACGCACACGGGCTACTACATTTACCCTCGCGAAGAAGAAAACGAATTGCCTCGAGAATTTGTCGAAGTTCTTCAAGTCCCTGCCGGCGAATTCATCTGCACCCGCGACGGCCGCCACCCCCGCCAATAATCACGCACGCAGGCCCAGCGCCTGCGTTCACACCGTTCGCTGATCTTCTGCCCTGAATAGACGGAACGAATATTTGCTCGCGTTCTTGATTCCAATTTATTGATTCTTCTCGACTCAAATTCAACTCAACTCAATTGGCTTCACCTCCATAGGCCTGAACAGCCCGGATGCTGTTCAGGAGGGCTCTCTCAAGGATGGAAGTTCGCCTCACAGCATGAGATCTGCTGCCGCAACATCTCCTCTTCTCGCTAAATTCTAGAATTCTCTTTTTCACGTCACGAAATATTCAATAATATTCTGGTGCGGAGCATTTGTAATTGCATGAAATCTTTCAATTAATTATATTGCCCGCTTATGAGAGCGATTCAGCCAGATCTTTTTAATCAACTCACTTCAAAGTCTGAAAAACGCGAGCACAAGCGGCGAATGAGCCATGGTGGTGCGAAATCAAAGGGTAAGCGCAAGCTTCGTAGGCCACTTTCAACGAAGAAGTGGATGCACCTCATTTTAAAATCAGACAAGGCCGCTGGCAGGTATTCGATGTTGGCTGAACGAAATGCAAAATGGATAGATCAATTGATAAGGGCGAAGGCAAAGAAGTTTGGTGTAGAAGTAAAAGACTTCGTGAATATGGGGAATCACATTCATTTTCAAATCAGAATCATTTCACGAGAGAGTTTTCAAAACTTTCTGCGCTCAATTACTAACCTCATCGCTCGTCACGTAACCGGCGCACGTAAGGGAAAAAGATTCGGAAAGTTTTGGCAAGGCCTCGCCTTCACCCGCGTAATTTCAAGTTTCCTTGAGCTGTCTGGGCTCGAAGGATATCTCACTGGGAATCGTGTGCAATTGCGCAGAGGTTACGGTGCGCGAGATCGTTACCTAGCGAGTCTTAATCGGTGGATTAGTAGCTTGCGCGAATCTAGCGGATAGCGCAAGCGAGCCCGCATAAGTGCGGTCAATGCGCTGATTCTAGAACACCATTGTGCCGCTAGCGATGACCCGGTCGTTGCCGCGGTATCGGCTTAAGAAGTGGTTGTCGGAGCGAGGAGAAGTACTTCCGATGACGTCGGCCTCGAACGCTGCGCGGAATTTTTCTGTGAAGGTCCAGTCGCTTACAAATTTGATCCATGTCGCGCTGTCATCAATATTATAGGTGTACGCAAGCGACCATGAGCTACGTAAATCCCCAATAACGGGGAATGACAAGCGAACTGCTGCTCGGCCGGCGTTGGTGAAATTATATGGCATTCCGAACGTAGGATTGTCAGCGCTAACATCATCACCAAACTCTCTCGGCTCATCTCCTGATTTAGAAAGATAGCTGACTACTAGACCGTAGCTCGTCCCGTTCGATTTTGTGTCGGAGAACTCGATACCTGGGCTTGCGAAATAAGTTGGGTAAAGTTTTTGATAGTTATAAAGAGGAAACTCTTCATCGATCGGCTTGTCATAAAGATTAGCCATCCAAAGCGAGAACTTTTCACCTTTGAATCCGAAATCGAACGAAGCCAAATGATGAAACGGAACTTCAGGATAAATTTGAACATCAACATAACTTCCGGTTCCAGAAAGTCTCAGGTTGCCAGTGAAAGGAAGCGCGAGTTGGTTTCTTGGTTTGTAAATGTATGAAGCTCGTGCCCAAAGCCCAGCAGACCTTGCTCCTGCTTCAATCGACCCACCGAATGAACCTTTTCGAATGATTTCTTCTATCGGTGGAATGTTCGGCGTGTAGCGAACATCAGCTGCAGCAGTGTTGTTAATTAAGATTGATTCGCTCGGCTCAAAGAACCATGGGTTACTTGAAACCAATTTTCCGTCGCGAAGCCGATAACCAGCCCCTGACTCCGGAACATATAGAGGTGACACAAATAAAAGAAATCGCACTGAATCTGTAGGAACCTCGAGGAAAAGGCCAATCAGACCCTGCTCTTCGGGCCGCAAATAATCCCAGCGATATTGCGGCTGCCAAGTGCCAAGCTCCCAGAATGAATCAAGTAAGCTCCAGCGATCTTTTTTACGACCGAAAGTGAGTCGAGGAGAGTTCGCGTTTGGAGTGGCGCCGAGCATGATTCTGAAATAGCCCTCAGGAGCATAGATCGAAAGATAGTCCGGAACATTAATGGCAAAACTCGCCCCGATGTCGATCCCAGCAGATAGAAAATCAGAGTTACTCTGACCGCGAACCCGCATCGTCAACTCTTCAAAGTGTTTCGCGCCAAGGAGTGTCTCTTTGTTTCCCAAATAGAATGATTCGCGAAAGCCAACGGTAAAAGGATGTGGCTTTCTGGGAGGCGCAACATTTAATGGGACCGCTGCAGGGTCACGATCTTGAGCTTGCGACGTTGAACCAACGACGAAGCCAAATACGGTTGTGAGAATCAATGATGCGGCCAAAGCCCTAGTTGTCTTAAACACTAGTAAAAGCTTGCTAGATGAAAACTCGAGATGCAACTATTTCTGGATAGCTTCGCGGACTAAAGCGACGATTTCGAGGAGAAGTGCTCCAAGAATGAGGGTCGGAGCGACCCATTTGATCACGAAGCTCCAATGGCTGAATAAACGATCAGTTGCCATCGACTCATCATTGATGAATTCCCGCTTTTTGAGCTCGGTACGTAGGTATTTAGACACGACATACGAGATGCCAAGTGCCGTCAGTGGTAAGACTCCGTTAATCAACAGAGCATCCAAAATTTCGAGAAGTCCCCGTCCGTGATACGAAAAATTCTGAAAAGTTGAAGTCGAAAGAGCCGGAAAAACTGCTAAACAAAAAGCCACTGCCCCGACGGCCCATGTGGCTTGGGTTCGGCTAAGCCTGCCGCGATCAATCCAGTTTGAAACAATTCCTTCAAGTAAACCGATACTCGCCCCAAGTGCTGCTAAGTAAAGACACAGAAAGAATGCCACACCAAAAATGAAACCATTTTCAAGATTCAAAAATAATCGAGGGAGAGCCTGAAACAAGACATCGGGGCCCGAAACTACAATCGCAGAGCTCGCGATGATCGGAAAAATAAGTAACCCGGCAAACAGAGAAATAAAAGTGTCGAGCGCCGTCACTCGAAGCCCTGCCGAAGGCACATGCTCGTCATCTGACAGGTAAGATCCGAAAGTGACCATCGTTCCAAAACCGACACTCAACGTGAAACAAATATGGCCAATTGCATAAAGCAAAGAAGAGAGAGTGAGTTTAGAAAAGTCAGGGTAAAAAAGAAATCGCAGCGCTGTTCCAGAGCTTGGGAGCGAGAGCGACTGAAACACCAACAACAAAAGTAAAATCACGAAGACTGGCATCACAGCGCCAACAAATTTCTCGATTCCGTTTTGCACGCCCTTAACAACAACAACAATCGTAATTAGCAAGTGAGCACTCGCCAATGCAATCTGCAACAGACCGTTTTGGTAGAGCACATCGAGTGCCTTTTCAGGGTTAAAGCCTTTTGCATGCATGTGGCCGAAGATAAATTGCATAAGGAAATGCAAAACCCAGCCGCTGATCACCGCATAATAAGAAAGTACCAAAAGAGTTGAGACGAGTGCTAAGCGACCAATCCATCGCAAAGGTGAACGAGGATTCACTTTCGGAGTGAGCATTGGATCACCCAGAGCTTTATGAACTGCTACAATCGAAGATCTGCGAGTGAGTTTGCCGAGCATAAGCTCACCAATTAAAAGGGGCAGGCCTAAAAACAAAGCGAGAAAAGTGTACAGGAGAACAAATGCTCCCCCGCCATTTTCAGCAACGATATAAGGAAAGCGCCAAAGATTACCAAGGCCGAAGGCAGTACCAATTGCGGCCAGATAAAATCCGTATCGTGTTCCCCAGATGGTTCGCTTGCGATTAACCAAATCAGTCCTCGTAATTCTTGCGTCCGCGCTTCATCACGAAAATACGGATTGGAACTCCTTCAAGCCCCCACTGCGCTTGAATTCGCTTTGCTAAGAATCTGCGATAAGCCGGAGTCACTCCATCTGGAGCGTTAGCAAATGCAATAAATGCCGGAGGCCTCTGGTGAGTCTGAGTGAGATAGTAGAACTTAACATCTTTGGTCGCGTAAACTGGCGAAGGAGCCTGGCGAATCACGTCCATGAAGAAGTCATTGAGTTCACGAGTTGGAATTCGAATGCCGAGCTTTTCTTCGATCTCAAAAATCTTTTTAAAGAGATCGTCGATTCCCTTACCTGTTTTGGCACTCAGAAATACAATAGGAATATCTGGGAAGAAGTGAACTTCATCTTCTGTGCGCTCTTTAAACCATTTTCGGAAATTCGGAATTTCTTTATCACCAAGATCGATCTTGTTCGCAACTAGCACGACTGCTTTGTGCAAATCCATAATTCCTTCAAGAATCTTCAGATCTTGTGACGTAGGCCCTTCGGTTCCGTCGACCATCAAAAGAACTAAATTCGCGCGTCTAATCGCTTCATGAGACTTAAAGGCCGCGATGATCTCGATATCTTCTTCTCGTTTAGAAGACCTGCGAAGACCTGCGGTATCGATAAAGATAAACTTTTTGCCATTGTATTCAAACTGCGTGTTGACCGAGTCAACTGTCGTGCCGGCAATCGGAGAAACTAAAAGTCGCTTCTCTCCCAGCAATCGATTCACAAGTGAGCTCTTGCCAACATTCGGCTTTCCAACAATCGCAACTGTCATACCTTCGCGAATTGTGTGCTCAGTCCGCTTAACATGCTCAACGATCCATTCAAGGACTTGATCCATCCCGTGACGATGCTCAAAAGATGTCGAAGCAACATCAACGCCGAATTCATAAAATTCTGACTTGGCTGATTCAAAGTTCTGAATCGAATCAACTTTGTTGATCACAAGTAGGAATGGCTTTCCGGTCTCTTTGGCGATTCTGATGATATCGCGATCTTCGGGAATTAGTCCCGCTCGCCCGTCCATCACCACAATCAAAAAATCAATTGATTGCAAGAACTCAACGACCTGCTCGCGAATCATCACAGAGAAAGTGTCAGCAGCTTCAGTGAGCCCACCAGTGTCGATCACATCGAACTTGGTTCCCCAAACTTCAGCTGGCTCAATTAAAATATCGCGAGTGACGCCTGGCTGATCTTTAACAACCGCTTTTCTAGATTCAGTTAAATAATTGAACAACGTCGACTTGCCCACGTTGGGACGGCCGATGATCGCGACTCGCGAAATATTGATATTGCGCTCATTCTGGAACGACATAACCTAGCTCCTTCATTAAGCGCTTGTTCTTAGTCCAACCCTCTTTAACTTTGACATGAAGCTCAAGGAACACTTGAACTCCGCCCAAAAGCTTTTCAATTTCTGGGCGCGCAAGACTACCAATCTTTTTGAGAGTGGCACCTTTAGCACCGATCACGATCCCCTTGTGATTTTCTTTATCAAGCAAGAGTTCAGCGGCAATTCTTGTCAGCGTCGGGTCTTCTTCATCGAACTTGTTGATGAGAACAGCGAGTCCGTATGGAACTTCTTTATGTAAGGCATCAAAGCACTTCTCGCGAATAATTTCGGCTGCCATTTGGCGAAGCGTTTGAGTCGTGTAAATCTCTGGGTCATAGAGAGGCTGATCTGTCTCAGGAAGCAGATCAATGATTCGATTCATGACCTCTGTTCGAGCCTCTTCAGGTCGAGTCTTCGCTGAAATCGAAACAAACTGAACTTCTTCCTCGACTAAATACTTAAAGTACTTAGGAGTTCGCGTACCGCCAAGTAAGTCACTCTTAGTAATGATCACTACGCACTTGCGATCAGAACTACGCGCCATCTCTACGATCTCTTTTGCTTTATCTTCACTGTCGTCTGCCGCGAGTAAAATTAGGAGAACATCCGCTTTTTTTACTACGTCTTTAAACTCAGACTGCAAGAAGTCGTTAACTCCAGTTTTCGTTCTAACAAAACCAGGAGCGTCGACAAAAATAATCTGTTCGGTTTTAGTTGTGACAATGCCTGTAACTCTTTGCCGAGTCGTCTGGGGCTTGTCAGACACGATTGAGACTTTCTCATTAACGAGTAAGTTGGTGAGCGTGCTTTTTCCCGCGTTTGGCTCGCCAAGAAGAGCTACGAATCCTGCTCTAAACTTCTTTTTCATAACGGTACACTTCCAGTAGTTTGAGCTTTGCTCGTTTCAAATATTTCTAATGCTACTTTTGCAGCTTCCTGCTCCGCAGCTTTTTTACTTCGGCCTTCGCCCTTGGCAATTTGCGCTTCGTTGACCCAAACCGAAATTTCGAACTTCTTGTCGTGATCTGGGCCAGTTTCGGCATCGACTTGATACTTCGGAGTTGTGCGATAGAGCTCCTGAGCTCGCTCTTGAAGTCGAGTTTTAAAGTCAGAAGCAAAATCAGGCGCGTTTGCGATCTGCGATATCTTTGCCGAGAACAATCGCTCAACGATTTCTACAGCTTTTGCGTAACCGCCATCAACAAAGACCGCGCCAATAATCGCCTCAAAACTTGAAGCAAGCAGACGAGGTTTTAGTAATCCGCCCGTACGAAGTTCTCCCTTACCTAGGCGCAAGTAGTTGGCCAAACCAATCTCTCCAGCTAACTGAGAAAGGCTTTCTTCGTTAACGAGACTAGCGCGCTTCTTTGAAAGCGCACCCTCGTCATCTAACGGAAATTGGTTCATGAGATACTGACTCAGTGCCAGATCAAGAACCGCATCACCTAAGAACTCAAGTTTTTCATTGTCTGCGCTCGTCGCGGCATCTTCGTTCTTGAAGCTTTTGTGCGTCAGTGCCTGAGTGAGTAAATCTGAATTTGAAAAGTTATGTTGCAGAAGCGTTTGCAGTTCTTGCATATCCACTCATTTCAAAATCAGGTTTACCAACAAGGACACCGTCCATTCGGCTCGCTTGTGTTTCATCAAAACCGGTAATTCGAACATAAACCTCTTTTCCGACAAGATCGCCAAGCATTGATTGCTCAGCCTCATTAACATCAAATTTAATTGGCCAATAATCTCGACTCAAACCAGACGTCGAACCTATCACTTTTGCTTTATGGCCCTTCAAGATAACAGCTTGCTTATACGCTCCGACTTGCGAGTCCGCGATTTCGCGGTAGCGCATCGAAGAAAGCTCACGCAGTCGCATCGCGCGAATTGACTTCTCTGATTTACCAACGACTTCAGAAATTAATGTCGCCTTAGTTCCCGGACGTTCGCTGTAAGGAAATACGTGAATACGACTCCATGGAAGGTGTGCCAACCGCAAAAATGTATCTTCAAACTCCTCGTGCGTCTCACTCGGAAATCCAACGATGACATCCATTCCAACGAAGCTGCCCGGAAGACGCTCCGCAATTGCTTTTAGACTTACTTCAACATCTTCAGCTGTATATTTTCGGCGCATAGCCTGGAGAATTCGCGAGTTAGCACTTTGAATGCTCATATGAAAGTGACGACAGAGTCGTTCATCTCGCTCGTAAAGCTTTAAAAGTTCTTCAGTCAGCTCAATTGGCTCTAAGCTTGAGAGACGGATTCGTGGAACCGAAGTTCTCGCTAAAACTTCGGCGACAAGTGCCTCGAGTCCTAACTTTTGGCCCGGGCGAGAATCATCTTCATAGTCTCCTATGTGAACTCCCGTTAAGACGACTTCTTGTGTTCCGCTTGCGGCTAATTCGTTAATCTTACCTACCAGCTCGTCGATTGTGATTGAGCGACTCTTGCCTCGAGCAAAAGGAATCACGCAGTACGTACAAAACTGATTACAGCCATCTTGGATTTTAACGAACGCCCGAGTGTGACCTGCTTCTTGCCCGCCACCCGCTTCTAAATCGTCTTTTCGAAAAATATTAGATCGAAAAACTTTTTCAGAAGACTCACCCTTAAGATGTGCTTCAAGAATATCTTCAAGCGAACCTTTGTGAGAATTTGCGATGATCAAATCAGCTTCTGACAAAGTATCAAGACTTGCGCCGTCTACCTGTGCCGAGCAACCGGTTACAATAATCTTTGCTTGAGGATTCTTAGAACGAATTCTGCGAACTTCTCGAATTGCGTCTTTCGTGGCCTCTGCTGTCACAGCACATGTATTAAGAACATGTACTTCAGGCGAATCTTTTGTGAACTCATAACCTTTTGACGTCAGGCGCTTTTGCAAAAGCCCTGTGTCGTATGTGTTCACTTTGCAACCGAAGGTGTGCACCTGAATCTTTGCGTTCTTTGGTGTCATTAAACGATCCACCCGCCGCCGACCAACCGATTTTCGCGATAGAGAACCGCAGCCTGTCCTGGAGTTACAGCACGAACCGGCTCTTCAAACTCAAGATGAACTTCGCCATTTGTTTTTCGCACAGTTGCATAGTTTCCCTTGTGGGCATAACGAATCTTAACTTTCATTCGCTCGCCGTCATCTACGTCATCTAACCAATGCGGCTGTACAACACGGACTTTATCTTGAAAGAGATACTTCTCTTCGCCCACCCAAACCGTGTTGGTTTCAGGATCGACTTTGATAACAAAGAGTGGAATCCCAGCGGCATATCCTAAGCCTTTACGCTGACCGTAAGTGAAGTGATGAATTCCGTCATGAGGAGCCAGGACTTCGCCGGTTGGATGAAGTTTGACGTCACCTTTTTTGGTATCGAGAACTGATTGCGGCACTTGAGTTTTAATAAAGTTTGCGTAGCCCTGATTCCCAACAAAACAAATTCCGACAGAATCTTTCTTTCGGGCGTTGATGAGTCCTTTTTCTTCGGCGTATTTGCGAACGTCTTCTTTTTTCATTTCGCCGATTGGGAACATCAATTTAGGAACTAATTCAGGATCAATTGTGAACAAGAAGTAAGTTTGATCTTTCCAGTCGTCAGTCGAATTGACGATGCCCATTCGACCTTTTTCATTTGCTTCAATTTTTGCGTAGTGGCCAGTGGCTAAGTAATCACAACCAAGTTCGTTCATCTTGCGAACGAGGTGGTCAAATTTGAGATACGTATTGCAGTTCACACAAGGAAGCGGCGTCAAACCTTTGAGATAATCACTTACAAACGGATCAATGACCGCCGTTTTAAACTTCGCTTCGCAATTGATCACATAGAACGGAATATCTAAGCGGTCAGCCACAGCTCGCGCATCATCAACGTCAATCGAAGAACAGCAAGTTCCGTTACCTTCTTCAATATCACATGAAGTGTAATCCCAAACCTGCATGGTCACACCGACCACGTCGTAACCTTGCTCGACCAACAATGCAGCTGCAACAGAGCTATCAACTCCGCCGCTCATCGCAACTAATACTTTTTTCTTTCGATTCACATCTGTACTCATGACAGAACCCCTGGCTTCCCAGTGACACAAACATCTTCAGAACTGAAACTTCTAATTCGTGCGACTACTTCTTTTAATGCTTCGATAAATAAATCAATTTGCTCATTTGTATTCGACCAGCCAAGTCCGACTCTCAATGACGATTGAGCCTCATCGCGAGTGATTCCCATCGCAATCAGAACAGGTGATGGTTCTGGGCTCCCGGAGCTACAAGCAGCTCCGGTGGAAACAGCAAATCCCATGATATCTAAATTCATTAGAAGGGTTTCGCCGTCGACTCCATCGATGATCATACTTGAGGTATTAGGAAGACGACGTGCGTTCTCGGAATTGACCGAGAGGCACGCGATTTCGTTTTTCAGTCGATTCTCCAAATGATCGCGAAGAATTTCTAGCTTTTGCCCTTTCGGGCCGATCTCATGCGAGCTCTTTGCCATTTCTCCAAGAGATGCGATCGCAAGCAAGTTTTCTGTGCCGCCACGGCGATGACGTTCTTGAGCTCCGCCGTGGATAAGGCTTTCAAGCTGAGTCCCTTTTCGCGAGAAGAGGACTCCCACACCTTTTAGCGAATAGAACTTGTGTCCTGAAAAGCTCGCAAGGTCTACGCCAAGTTCTTGAACATTGACCGGAATTTTTCCGAGAGCCTGAACCGCGTCAGTATGAAAGAGTGCTCCATGCTGATGGGCTAATTCTGCCATTTCTCGGATTGGAAAGATCACTCCAGTTTCGTTGTTTGCTAGCATCACCGAAACTAAAGCAGTCTTATCGTTGAGCAAAGATTTGTACTGCTCAAGATCAATTTGACCTTCGCGATTTACCGAAATGAATTCAACTTCGGCTCCACGACTTTTCAAAAACTCGGCAGTCTTCTGAACACTTGGATGCTCAACTGATGAAAAAAGATATCGATTGCGAAATCCATTAGGCAAAATCGCGCCGGGACTGTGCATGAATTCATACACGCCTTTGATTGCTAAATTATTTGATTCGCTTCCGCCGCTTGTGAAAATAACTTCGAGCTGATCGCAACCAATCATGTGAGCGAAAGCTTTGCGAGAATCGCGAAGCAAAGCTTTTGGCTTTCTACCTGCACGATGGATCGAACTTGGGTTGCCCCAAGCCTCTAGCCAATCAACGATTTTCGGCTTTAACTCTGGAGCTAAAGGCGAAGTCGCGTTGTGATCTAGGTAGATCATTTCACTGAGATTTCCGTCGGAAAATGACATGCGCTGCAATGTAGCAAAATGAGCCCTTTTTCTCAAAGCAATTGCCCGTTCAGATACCTAGACCAAGGACGGGTCGTCATTAGTCGACTTGAAGCAAGTTATCCTATTGAATTAACAGGTTTTTTTGAAAGTCTTACAAGGTTGAACCAACTCTCAGCTTTACAGAGACTCGAACCGATAAGTTTACGTATGCCTAACGACACGATTTGGATAGAGAAATTCAAAATTTCAAGTGATCTGAAAGCTGACTTTGAGAAGTCGTCTTCGACCGACAAAAGCTTTTTAGTTTGGTGTCTTGAAAACGGTCACGTGAATGAAAACGAATACCTATCTTGGGCATCGCAAGAATTTCAACTGCCTGTTGTGAGCGCCGAATTTTTCGCAAACGAAGAAGCAAAACAAAAATGGCATTCGACTTGGGCTACTGCCCGTTCTCTTCATTCGTGGAATCCATCACTCCTTCCGCTCGATGAATCTGCCAGTGTAATTCGTGTTGGTTGCCTTGAAGTACCCGACTTAAAATTAGAAAAGTCGGTGGCCTATGTTCTGGCACCCTTAAGCGGAATGAAATCTTTTTGGACAGAGACATTGCCGGCTGTGCAAGAAGAGCCTGCGAGCATAGCTCCTGTGTTGCTAGATGTTGCGCCAATCGAAGAAGTTGCGCCAATTAGCGATGTTGCTACTCTCGAAGATGCAGTCTCTATTCCTAACGATCTTCCACCTCCACCTCCTCAAGAGTTCGATGCGAATTCCTTGATGGCAAACTGGGGATCAGACGAAGAAGAGTCAGAAGTTCAATCGGAACCTCTACCAGAAGAAGAAGATTTATCTGCGCAGATGCCAGAAGGTTTTGCGATGTCTGAAGGCTTTAGTGCCTCTGACATTCCGATCCCGACGATGATTGCGCCGATAGCTCCACCATTATCTTCTCCAGAACTTGCACCATTGTTTTCTTCGGAGCCTGCACCTTTGACTTCTCCGGAACCTATTCCGTTAGCACCTTCTATTCCACCGCCCTTAGCTGCGACGGCAGTAGTTGTTGAGCAAGCAGCCCCGAGTCCAACAATCATTGTTAAAGCAAAGCCGCCGATTCCACCTATGTCGCCACCAACTGGCAGACCAGCTGGTGACTTCATTGGGATGATTGAACTTCGCAACTCAAAAGAAAAACTTGATGAGTGCCAAGATTTGTCTGAAGTTGCGGTGAATACTTTTTCGAAGATGAGTCGGTACTTTGATCGACATATGATTTTGCTATTGAAAGGCTTCGAGCTTCGCCCTCATATCTGGGCAGGAAACTGGAATCTTCGCTCGAATCGTCCAGCAGGAATTAACCTGGATCAGCCAAGCATCTTTAGAGTTGTGTCGCGAACGAAACTTCCGTACCACGGCTACACAAAGCCTTCTGCTTGTAACGATATGTTCTTTGGTGAATGGAGCAACGGTACTCCTCCGGCCCACGTTACCCTTGTACCCATCATGATTAAAGACCAATTGGTTGGAATGATCTTGGGAGCAACTGACGGCTCGCTCGATCTAAAAGTGTCTTTAACAGATGCAGAGCGCTGGATAAGCGAGATCACGCCGCACATCAGTCGTACGAAGTCTCTCCCTCCAAAGGCCGCTTAGGATTTTCTAAGCTTTATACAGTGACAATTATTTTGCGAGCGTCGGCTTCAACAAACGAGAAGTTGATTTTCACTTTTTTCCAGTTCCGAGGAAGCAAATTAGAATCGATTTTTTCAGACCATTCCAAAATAATTAGACCGCTTGGTTGACTGAATAAATCCCAAAAGCCGGTCGACTCAAGATCATCATCCCCTTCGATTCTATACAAATCGAGGTGATCAATTGAACGATCTCCTGCCGAATAATTATTGTGTATCGCAAACGATGGCGACGTAATGTTTTCCCCTCGGAAACTCGACACCAGCGCTCTTACAAATTCAGTTTTACCAACACCCATCGGACCCGAAAGTAAAACTACATCACGGCCCGATAAAACAGTCTTTACATAACTGACAACTATTTGGAGTTCCGCGACAGTGGAAATTTTAAAATCACGCGCTGAAGTTGCCACGACTCAGCTAACTCAGTTCTTTTTCTAGAAGAGTTGCGACTTGTTCAGCATACTTGCCGATCAACATTCGATCTGGCCCCTCAACTAATACGCGAATAACCGGCTCAGTTCCCGAGAACCGAACAAAAATTCGCCCTTGGCCCGCAAGCTTCTTCTCGATTTGCTCAATGAGATCGTTGTAGCCAGCAATATTCTGAAGCTCTTCACGACGACGTACACGCGTGTTGATCAACACTTGTGGAACGTCTTGCATTTTCTCATTCAACTGACTGAGCGTCTGCCCAGTCCGTCGCATGACCGCCAGGACATTAAGTGCTGCAATACATCCATCGCCAGTTGTTGAATGCTCTCGGAAAATGATGTGACCCGACTGCTCACCACCAAGTACATATCCATTTTTTCGCATTTCTTCGACGACGTACTTATCGCCCACATCTGTGCGTACCACTTTGATTCCGCTTTGTTTCATCAGAACATCGAGCCCGTAATTGCTCATCTGTGTCGCGACAACAGTGTCATTCGGTAAAGCACCCCGCCCCTTCAAATTGAGAGCGCATATCGCAAGAATATGATCGCCGTTAACGATATGACCTTTGTCATCGACCATCACAACGCGATCGGCATCGCCATCTAAACTGATTCCAACATCGGCGCGATATGTTTGAACCGCTTCTGCGACTTTTGCGGGATAAAGTGCGCCGGACTCATCGTTCACGTTGAATCCGTTTGGAGCATTACCCATAACGATGATGTCGGCCCCGAGCTCACTAAAAATTGCAGGAGCCACTTTGTAAGCCGCTCCATTTGCACAGTCTAAAACGATCCGCATTCCTTCGAGAGTATAATCTAACGGGAACGCATTCTTCGCATAGACGACGTAGCGTCCGCCCGCATCGTCGATCCGTTTACTTCGACCAATTTCATCGCTTTTAGCGAGAAGAGTGTTGAGATCGACCTCGAATACGAGTCGCTCAATTTCTCGCTCCATTGAATCTGGAATTTTGTATCCATCTTGCCCGAAAATTTTAATGCCGTTATCCATGTAAGGATTATGAGAAGCCGAAATAACAATTCCGGCATCTGCACGCATGTTTCGAGTTAAAAAGCCGATGCCTGGAGTCGGCAGCGGCCCAACCAACTGCACATGCACACCCATTGAATTGAGCCCGCTGGTCAGCGCCTGCTCGACCATGTAACCAGACAACCGAGTATCTTTTCCGATAACAACTTTTATAACTTTGTTTCTCGAAGGTGACTTTGTGAGGATGTGACCCATCGCTTGCCCAACACGCATAACGAGCTCAGGCAGAATCGGAAAAGTGTTAGCCGTTCCGCGAATGCCGTCTGTACCGAAAAGTCTTTTTGCTTTTACCGAACTACTCATACTGAATGACTCATTCTGGATTTCCTGTCGGGACGAGAGTGACTTGAATGACATCAGGAGCAACCGAAATCACTTTCACGCCAAAGGGAACTTCAACGTTACGAGGAGTAATTGCCGCCTTGTTTGCGCCCTGCTTGCTTTGCCCAAGATCAATAGTGATCGCACCTGGATTTTGTCCGAATTTTTTTAAAGCTGTGCGAGGCCCCGAAACTTTCACCGTTACTTTTCGGCTGATTTGCTCAGAAATGACCAAATTCTTTGGAAGCAAGAACTCAAGATCGACTTCTTTACTAAGAACAAAATCGCGGCGACCTAAAATGGTGACCCACAAAATTAAAGTCACAAAGAGAGCGACAAGCTTGTAGCTTCCGTTCTCTAAAATCCATGACTTCCATTCTGACTTCGCTCGCTGATTTGGCATTCTCTTCAAATTCCCTTTTGTTCTAAGTCGTCAGTGGTCTGTACTTCAACCCATAGGCATCATACAGCGCTTTTCGCAACATTGAGTGATCCATGTTGGCAGTCATCTGACCACCTTCCACAATCCCTACCGATTTAGTTTCTTCGCTCACGACGATCACTAAAGTATCGGTCTCTTCAGTTAATCCAAATGCGGCTCTGTGACGAGTTCCGAGGTTTTTATCGAGAGCCGGATTTTTTGAAAGTGGGAGGAAGCAGCCAGCAGCAAAAATTCGGCCGCCACGAATGATGACAGCGCCATCATGTAATGGACTCGTCGGCTGAAAGATCGATGAGATCAGTTCTCCGCTCACTGCAGAATCAATCTCTGTTCCCATTTCGATAAAGTACTCTAAGTTGATTTCTTTTTCGATAACGATCAAAGCGCCGTTACCACGTTGTGCAATTTGCAGAGCACCCTTCGCAATCTCTTCGATCACTTGAGTTTCCTGCACATGAGAAGCTCCGGTAAAAAATGGATTACTCCCGATGTGCGCAAGGGCCCTACGAATTTCACCCTGGAATAAGATAACGACGATAAGGAATAAGTTGTTGAAGAACTTTTCGAGAATCCAATTGAAGGTGAATAACTCAAACCAAATACTCATCAGATAAGCGATCGCAAGAACGCCTAATCCTGAAAGCATTTGAACTGTACCGGTGTGGCGAATAAGAATTAAGACCCGATAAACGACTGTCCAAACGAGGAGCATGTCTATCAGGTCGAGCACTCTGAGTTGCGTTACTATGAAGCTTAGGTTTTCAAATATGGTCGAGAACATCCGCCCTTTAAGCTGTTACAGGACCTGAACTTCCAACAGGATCATCCCCGCCAGTTTTCTGTCCCTCATCTGCCTTTACATCTTTTTTACCAGAAGCCTGATCTTTCGCCATCTCTGTTTCTTTAATTCCGCGCTCTCTCTTAATATCATCGAGAGTTGCACCTTTACAGAGCATATCTACTTCAGCGCCATCGATAGTTTCGAACAATACAAGCGCATCCGCCATCATTTTAAGCGCCGGGCGGTTATCTTGGAGGATTTTTACCGCTCGTTGGTGGCCAGCAGTAACTATCGAGAAGACTTCAGCGTCGATCTCTTCTGACTTCGCTTCTGAATAATTATTAGACGACTGAGACATTCCGAGGAAGTTGTTACCTTCCTTTTTCTCCCAGGCAAGAGGGCCAAGTTTCTCGCTCATGCCCCACTCACAAACCATACTTCGAGCGATTCCAGTGGCACGTTCGATATCGTTACCGGCACCTGTTGTCACTTCGTTGTAAATGATCTCTTCGGCCGCACGTCCACCGAACAAGAAGGCGATCATGTCTTGAGCCGCAGTTCTTGTTAAATTGAGCTTGTCTTTCTCTGGCAGAATTTGCGTAAGGCCTAGTGCCATCCCGCGAGGGATGATCGTTACTTTGTGAATTGGATCTGTTCCAGGAATCATACGACCGACAATCGCGTGACCCGCTTCGTGATATGCTGTGATGAGCTTATCTTCTTCACTGATCACCATTGAACGGCGCTCAGTACCCATCATCACTTTATCTTTAGCTTCTTCGAAATTCTTTTGCGTGAGCTTGTTTTGATCGCGGCGAGCAGCGATCAAGGCAGCTTCATTTACCAAATTCTCGAGATCCGCACCTGTGAAGCCCGGAGTTCCTCGCGCAATTTTTTCTAAGTTCACATCGTTAGCTAAAGGAGTTTTGCGAACATGGACGCCTAAGATTTTCTGGCGGCCATTTAAGTCTGGCTTGTTCACGATCACGCGTCGATCGAAACGACCTGGACGCAATAATGCTGGATCAAGAACGTCAGGACGGTTTGTCGCTGCGATCAAGATGACACCTTCGTTTGATTCAAAACCATCCATCTCAACTAGTAACTGATTGAGAGTCTGTTCGCGCTCATCATGTCCACCACCCATACCGGCGCCACGATGGCGACCGACAGCATCGATCTCATCGATGAAGATCAAGCACGGTGCGTTTCGTTTACCTTGTTCAAATAGATCTCGAACTCGGCTTGCACCTACGCCCACGAACATTTCAACGAAGTCAGAACCAGAAATACTAAAGAACGGAACACCCGCTTCACCGGCAATCGCTCTTGCAAGCAATGTTTTTCCGGTACCTGGAGAACCCGCGAGCAAGACACCCTTTGGAATACGACCACCAAGGCGAGTAAACTTTTTTGGATCTTTTAGAAACTGAACAATTTCATTCAATTCATCTTTTGCTTCTTCAATACCAGCAACGTCTTGGAATGTGACTTTATTTTTGTTCTCTGTCAGAAGCTTCGCGCGACTTTTGCCAAAGCTCATCGCTTTGCCGCCACCCGACTGAATCTGTCGCATGATAAACATAAACATTAAGACGATGAGGATCAGCGGCAACCATTGAAGAACTAAAGTCTGCAGCAATCCTGCGTTCTCGCTGTCTTCGTAAGTCACTTTGGTTTGCGCGTTTCCTGCTTCTTTTGCATCAACGATACGTTGATCGATACGATCGCCGCTTGGACCTTTAACGATGAAATTGAGAGCTCCGTTGAATTGATCTTTAAATTCAGGTGCGATCTCGCCTTTAACTTCGCGAGTATCTAAATTGACGACAACGCTTTTAACTTTATTGTCTTTTACTGCAGCTACGACACCATCAAAATCGAGGTTGCTAATGACTCGCTGACGGCGCTGCTCGTACATCTGAAAAACAATAATGCCGACGACTATTAGTACTGCCCATAGCGCAAACGTCTTGTGCGTAGATTTCATTTCACTCCCCTTATTCTCAACCGCCATATCGCCAGTCGAAATACTTTCACTAGGTTAACATGTGCTGGGCAGCTGTCACAAACGGACGGCCTCGATTTGCTCTGCGTTAACCCGCCACTCAAAGCCACCCACTGAGAACGTCAACTTTCGACGTTTTGCAGACTGCGGGCTGCTTAAGCGTTTTAAAATTTCGTCGATTTGTCTGCGACTAAAGTCTCGTGCGCCCTGCTCAAGTAACAACCGTGCCACAAGTTCTCGCTTTTGTATCACATTCAGCAAAGAAAATTCATTTCGCTTAATTGCCTCAAGCTTCGGCCGATTTAAATCTGCAGCACTTTGAGAAAGCGACTCGCTGATCTGCTCAAGTGAGCGGCCAAGGGCAAGCTTTGAACCTAAACGTTTGATCTCGAGCATGGGAAGCCAAGTGTTTCGAATCCAATTCCGAAAATATTGATCCTCTTGATTAGTTGGGTCAGTCACCCATTTCAAATTCTGTTGAACAGCATATTTGTCGAGTTCTTCAGGAGTCCTATTTAGTAACGGACGAAGCTTGTTCCCATGAGCCAAGTTCATGGCTTTCAAACCTTGCGCACCAGTGCCACGGATAAGACGAATTAATCTTGTCTCGAGCAAATCACCTGAGTGGTGAGCAAAGACGAGCCAGCTGCAATTAGCCTTCTTCCGACAATTCTCAAGAAGACCTTCACGAACTTTTCTGAATTCGGCTTCGCTTTTGAGTTCAGCTCCCGAGTGTTTTAACAAGTGAAAATCAAGGCCACGAAGCTCGGACTGTTTTTTTGCAAAATTCGCAGCTTTATTTCGGTAGGCATTTACGGATTTCACTGAAGAGGCACCATGATGGACGTGCGCGACTACGAGTTCAAATTTCAATCGAACTTTAAGAGCCGTAAGTGCGTTGAGTAAAACGATCGAATCTTTGCCGCCAGAAAACGCGATCAAAAGACGCTCGTTAGACCAGTCGGTTTTTACGCCTGTGAGGCGCCTGAGGGTCTCGAATTCGAAGGGCAAAACGCGCGTTTTAAGCATTGGTTAATCGTACCTTTTAGCCGGCAAATGTCACTGGTGTATGCTCTGTTTACATCGATATCTTCACACTTAGGCCCCAAGTATAAGTGAAAGCTTCAGAAACCACCCTATCGTGGCGTGATCTTTGCTTTTTTCTCTGTCTGTCCGTACTGTATTAATAGGCAGGAGCTCGAGGCAACGATGATCAAAGCTAGTGTTATTTCTCTTATTTTTAGCGCCTCACTTGTGACTTTGGTTGCAACGACATCCTTTGCTGCCGATGCCGAAAATCCGCAGGACATGAAGCCTTCTGTAGCGAACAAACGACTTGTGATTTCTAAACTCAAATCAATTCAGTCAAAACAAGTAGAGTTAATTGGCTCGATCGACGAGAAACTTAAGAGCAAACTTAAAGATACTCAGAGCTTAAGAGTGACTGACGATACTATCGGTTCAGAACTTCGCATGAGTCGCTTGCAAGATAGCATGGAGCTTTTTGATCAAAAACGCCGCGAGGCACTTGAGCGCTCGCAGTTTGTTGACCGATTAGTATTTGCTGTTGATACAAAGTGGACCAAAGATTCTATCAAAACTTTTTTGGAGCAAACTCTTCTTGATATCGCTTCGGCTGAAATGAATCAGACTGATTCACGAAGTGCCACTTCTATCTGGAAATTCGCAACTTACCTCTCTGTAGCAATTCGCGAAATATCGGAGCCACGAGAAGACTTAATTTCATTCATCGATAACTATATGGAATTCTCTGGTGTGCTTGCGCCAAAACCTCCAACGGCATTTGCGCAGGCGCGCAGCTACACTAATGGAGTCACCTCAGAGTCGGCAAGAGTGGCCAACCGAGAAAATTTAGGCGATGGAATTGAAAAGAAAGTAAAAACACTAAGTAAAGACGAGCCCGCTTCAGTCATTCAGGGCACAACGACTGCCCCTGTGGAGCCATCAGCTCCGACATTTATCCCGGTTACCGTACCCGCAACTCAAATTTGAATTAAGATTTTTCAGTTTTATCGCGTTTGATAACTTCAATTTCAGCGTTGATTTTGAATTTATGTTCCTCGACAAACCGAGAGACTTCTTGGACAAAATCGATTTTGCGAATAATTCCCGAAATCTCTTCGCCTACTCGAGTCGTTAGTGCTTCTTTTGATTTGGCTGCGCCAGTTAACAATAGATTGAGAGTTTCCTTTGGAAGCTTCATGTCTGAGACGAAAGTTCGAATACTTTCTTCAGTCATGAATGCTGCACTCACGCCCGCTGCTAAAAGTTTTTTTAGCGCATCGCCAACTTTCAGCGTATCAGCTGAATCGTCATCACCCTTATTATTTGCCATAAATCTCTTTTACTCGTTTGTGATACGCACCCATCATTGTTGGGAGGTTCACGGTCAAAAGCGTTTTCGCAATTGGTCCCGGAACAAACATTCCGAAAACGGCGTCAACGTCGTAAGTAATTCTGCATTTGTCAGCTTCGGGAGTTAATTTCCAGGAACCTGACATTGATTTAAAAATGTCACCGCCAGCAAAGTCCCAGGTGATCAAGTTTGGCTCTTGCTCTTTCATCCAGAGCGAATACGAAAACGATTTGATCATTGATACTTTGTACTCAACTAGCTTTCGGCCATTTTCATTTTTCGCAACTCTGCACTCTTTTACCTCAGTCAAAAATTCTGGGTAGCGCTCGTAGTCTGATACGATTTTAAAAAATTCGGGCACAGTACAATTAAACAGTTCGCTATGATGAGCCGAAGGCATTCACTTACTCCTGGGTAGCAGCGGTCCGCGGTGAACACTTAGTAAATCTGAAAAAGGCAGTGAGATCAACAGGTGTAGCTTATTTCTTCTTGAACAATGCTTCGGCTGCAGCAAGAAGATCTGCCTTCTTGTCGACTACCTTTGCTCCAGAGCCTGGCTGAAAGAAATCACAAAAATTTGCACGGTCTTTGTCGAGCACGACATCGGCAGACGGCTCGCGGCACTCGTTGTAAGCTGTCTTGTCGTAAAATGCGCAATTCTTGCAGACGTGAAGATCGGCTGAGCAATGTTGACACTCGTCTCGACGGCCAACTGCTCCAACTATCGGAGTTGCTTTTCCGCAGTGATGGCAAGTGGCTGATGGACCGCTCATGGCTTCTTATCGAGTACGTGTTCGGTTTCGATGGTGCGAACTGTGCCCGTGAGTGAGCGCATAACAATTGAATGAGTGAGAACTCTTCGGCCCGGACCAGCCAAGAAACGCACTCCCTTAAGAAGCGGACCAGTCGTAACACCCGTTGCACAGAACATAACCGAGCCAGCCGCTAATTCGTCGATTTGATAAGCGCGATCTAAATTCTCGATTCCCATTTTCAGCGCACGCTTTCGCTCATCATCGTTGCGAAATTTTAATCGACCTTGAAAATCACCTTCCATACATCGCATCGCTGCAGCTGAAATAACACCTTCAGGCGCGCCGCCGATTCCCATTAGCAAATCAATGCCTGAATCTTTTAAACCAGTAGCAACGGCTGCAGAAACATCTCCGTCACCGATGAGTTGAATTCTTGCGCCAAGCTTTCGCACTCTCGCGATCAGTTCGCTGTGGCGAGGGCGATCAAGAATTACAACGGTAGTGTCGTGAACGTCTTTACCGAGTGCCTTTGCAACTTTGCGAATATTGTCTTCAGCAGGAGCATCGATATCAATCACGCCTTTTGCAGCAGGTCCGCAGGCGATTTTATCCATGTAGGTGTCGGGTGCGTGAAGGAACTTTCCTTTTTCAGCAACAGCGATCACTGATGTCGCTCCAACTCCGCCAGTTGCGCAAATCGTTGTTCCTTCGAGTGGATCGAGTGCAATATCAATTTCTGGAATCTCAGCTGACCCATCATCAAGGCCAACTTTTTCACCAATGTAAAGCATTGGTGCCTCGTCTCGCTCACCTTCACCGATGACAACAGTGCCTCTGATGCGAACAGAATTGAAAGCGCGTCTCATGGCATCAACGGCGGCTTGATCGGCCGCTTTTTCATCGCCACGACCCATCAGTCTTGAACAAGCCAATGCGGCAGCTTCGGTGATTCGTACGAACTCAAGCGCTAAGTTGCGATCCACTAACAACCTTTCCTTACGGCCACTTCGGGGGCCATTGACTATCCCATGGCTCTAACTTGTACGCTTCAACGGCTTCAGTTGGCAACTTTGATGGCTTAAAATCTTGTGTCAGTGGCACAAGCTCAGTTTCGCCAAGTGCGGCAAACTGACGTTGCTTAACCGACCAAATTGCATACTGAAAGAACAATCGGACACCAACTAAACGGCTCTGCGTGATGACTTCGATTTCTTCGTCGAATCCAAGTGGCTTGAGATACTTTAATTTTGCGTCAATCACCGCAAAAACGAGTTTTCCGTGAGGAACGTGAATCTGTGATAGTTCGCGAGCGCGCAGCCATTCAACACGCGCTTCTTCAAAAATGCGAATGTGATTGGAGTGGTGAACAACACCCATCGCGTCAGTTTCGTAGTACTGAATTCGTCGACGATGAACAAAATTAGAATGCATTACTTAAGCTTTAAATCTTTGAGTGCGGCGAATCCCGGGTGTCCCGGTGCTTTTTCTTTTTCTTGAGCTTCGAATTCAGAAGCGAGTTGTTCGCGAATCTGCGTCGATTCTTTTAAGTGCTCGCAATCAGCGTCGCCACAGTTTGGATAAAGCGGCTCAGAAATCGCAATCACTTCGTGCACAAATTCACCTGCATCAAATGAATTGCCTTTGTAGCCAGTCACTGCGGGTCCATCAGCCAAGAAATCAACTGCTTGATTACCGTGGACCGATTGTTCTTTTCGATATTCTTCTCCCTCAGGAATTAGAATCTCGTTCACTCGTTTCGTAATTGGTACGTCAATATCCCAACCACAAAGTGAGCACACTTCGGCAACCTTCGTGTTGACCTGCCCACTCATTTCGTAAGCATTGCCCATCGGGCGGATATAAATATTTACGGAGAAGTCGCGATCGCCAATGATGTCTTTCAACATTTCATTGAGATCACCAGTCTTGCGATTGTATTCAAACGCACGACCGTCTTCGGGAATTTCAGCTAAATTAATGAATCGGAAGTCTTTTGTTCGGCTCATATATTGACCTCTTGCTTTAGGTCTAGGTCTAAGGGTGAAGCGAGAAGGTATAAAACCCTTCTCGCTTCTTTTCAATACCCAAGCTTAGGAAGCTAAATTCTTTTAGGTTCTTTAGCGGTTCTCAAGCGATTTTGACTAACTTCGATTAGGCCTGAAGCCCTCTCGAGTTAGTACTGCGACTATGTTCTGTCATCAGCACCACCTCCTTCCGTGGGCGTATACGCCCTAGAACTCAACTGTAGCCTAGATGACTGCTTTATTTCCATAAAATTCACTGAGTTTGGCATTTCGCCCTGTCGATTTCGCTCTTTCATAAATTCTCAGAATGCGACCCATTAACCAGACAATGGTTGAAAGATTTTCTTAAACAAAATGTTGGACTCTAGGCTGAACGAGGGAGGGCCGAAGAGAGTTTGTGGAGGATTGTCATGTCAAAATCGCGCGGTGGCTCTGGTTCAACTTCTAGTGATTCGGTTTTCAAAATTGTTTGTACAGAAGGTGAAAAAGCCGATCAACTTTTCAAAGAAGGCCGATTCCGCGAAGCGCAAAGAGCGTACTTAGATTTAATTGGAAAAATCGAAGAGACAGAACATGTCGACAGCTATTTAGTTGCGAAAATTACCCTTGGTCTTATGCTCACCCACATCAAGTCAGGCGATTTACAACGCGCATTTTCGATCTGGAATTCGCACATTGACTCATCTCTTTTTGGCATTGGCATTTACGGTCTTGAGAACGCCCAAACAAACGTTGACGATATGATCTGTTACGATTTTGTTTGCGCCTATTTACATTCAGTTTCTGAATCACCAAAGTATGAGTGCGCCACAGCAATCAATACCTACATGTCGAGAGTTTGCGAACACGGCTTTGAACTCAATGATTCGGAACTAGTAAGAAAAGCGATCAATAACTGGAAACTCCATTTGAGCGAAGTTTTTAAAGGCTCTATCCCTCATGGTTACGCCCTTCCGCTTATCGAAGCTGAAAAGCGCCATGGCTCATCAGTCACTCAATCAGGTTTGCAATTTTCAGAACCAGCAACATGGCATCGTCCCGAGAATTTCCGCGAAGTTTCTCGTGTTGTTAAGTTCCAGCCACTGAAGTTCAAGCCTTCACCAAAACGTCGCGCAAGTTAAGGCTTGGGTTCTGCACTTCTTGGAAGTCGAATCACGAATCGTGTGTGGTCTGAGCTATTGTCTAAAAAGATTTGTCCGCCATGCCTAAATACGATCCCTCGCGAAACACTTAAGCCCAATCCGGTTCCATGACCAACTGGCTTCGTCGTGAAAAACGGATCAAAGATTCTATGCTGATTAAGCGGATCAACTCCCAGGCCGCTATCTAAAACTGAAAGCTCAATCCATTCATCACTTGCCGCAGCTCTGATTTCGACCCACTTTTCTTCTGCAGCCATCACTGCATCGAACGAATTATTCAGTACATTCAGCAAAACTTCAGAGAGTTGAGTGGGCAGGCCGCGCACTGACCAATCCTCCGGAATATCACAGACTTTAAAATCAATGTTCTTAGACTCAAGTCGTGCTCGGCAAAAATCGAGCGACGAACTTACAACCGACTGAACGTTGACCGGCTTCATTTCGTCTAAAGAGGCGTCGCGAGAAAGTGCAAGCAACCCTTTAACAATCGAAGCTATTCGCATTGCAACAACCATGATTTGATCAGCGTCTTTGGCAACTTCACCCACCTGAATTTGTGGCTGCATGATTTGAGCTTTGACTCGTTCAGCTTTTGAAACGATGAGCTGGAGCGGATTATTCACTTCGTGCGCAATCCCAGCAGCCATTTGACCCATCCCGACCATCTTCGCAGATGAGACTAGTTGCTCCTGCAGTCGCTTACGCCCCCGAACGAAATACATGAAATGAAAAACCATGACGCCCCAAATGACAATCATGGTGCCCATTCGCAAAAATCCCAATTGTTCTTCTGAGAGTTCTGTCCGCGACATTCCTAAAATAGGAGCATAGTCAGACATCTCTAGCGACGACAAAACAACAATCGGTGCGATGACTCCCAGAACCAAAAGACTTTTCTCGGTAGCCGAAAAAAATACGATCGCAAAAGCACTTCCGAATAGAAAAATAAATTGAAAGTAGGAGTCAGGTCCTAGCGAAGCTGCGATTGCGTAACCAGCGACGAATGAAACACTCAACACAAACAGCCGAGCAAACAAAGTGTACCCAGCCTTCATAAGCAGTAGCCCTCCGGCAAAAACGAACGGAGCAGCCAAGTTCAAGAGCGCAGCCTCAAGAGCGCCGCTAACGAAACAAATGAAGGTTTCGACGATCGAGGCAAAGAATAAGAAGAGCAGAAGGCTATTTGTCAGGCGAAAATGTTGAGCCTGCTCAGAAGGAGTGTCTGGCGTCACTCCCCACTCAGCAATATTTCGAAAGTACCTTTGCATAGGTAATTCTATTCAGTAAATTTTGAATATGCCAAGCTTAGAGTGATCCGCATTTCAACGCCTGCTTGTAATCAGCTTCGGTGAATGCGCGCATTTTTTCGGCAACCTTCTGAGTCACTACTTCGAGAGCAAAGCCCATCAAGATTTTTGGAAGCGGCAAAGTTTTTGATTGATAACTCGCTATCAACGACATTTCAGTTTTTGTGAGAGATGTCGACTCAAAGCCGATGTGCCCCTTCATTCCTTTGAAATTGCCCCAGATAACTTCAAACTGAATTTCATCACGCCCTTCCCCTGACGCCGGGAACATCTGAAGGACCATTCGCTCTTGATAGCCTAATGCTGTCATCACAAGGTAAAGCCGGTTTTGCTCTGATCTATAGTGAACTGTTTTGAAATTATCAGATACTTCTCTGAGCCGAGGATAAGATTGCGCTGATTTAAAAGCGAAGTCTCTCGGAGCACTCACAATGCCGGCCACCTTCATATCAAACTTTATTTCACCGTTAGCAGCATCTGACTTCGTCACTGATGTGAGGACTTGGCGTTCGTTCTCCATCCGCTCCATTAGCCCCGGCTTTGTCCGCCAAAATGGTTGCTTAGATGGTGGCTGATCTTTTTCAACAATCAATGGTCTCGAAGGCTTTGGCTCAATCTGCTTTGACGGAGAAGATATCTGGAACAGCTCTGGCGGAAAGATATTTGGTCGAGGAGCAGTGCTCTCGCTACTCACCGTTTTCACGCGCTTGAGGTAGGTTTCGCATTCCGCAGACATTTGCGGAGCTATCGACAGCACGGCAGCGAAGCTGCTAACCACACCTAAAGAGATAATAGCGAAGAACACGTATTTCACCCGATAATGTTACATGATCGCGACAGCCACGTCTTGACACATTTTAAGGTCCAGCGTTCAATACGAATGTGAATTCACACTCTGTCATTCCGACATGGAAACGCGGCCTCCCGATGTGGCTGACTTGGTCGCGCATTGCAATTTGCCCTTTCATCGTTGTCTGCATCATCATGAACACGCCAGTGAGCGGATGGATTGCCGCTGTCCTCTTTATCTTAGGCGGAATCACCGATTGGCTCGATGGAAGTTTAGCTCGTAAGTGGAATGTTCAGTCGAACATGGGTCGCTTCATGGACCCGATCGCCGATAAAGTTTTAGTTTCAAGCGCGCTGATTATGATGATCAGCAATGGGCGTGCTGATGCGATCTTGGTTTTACTTCTTTTGGTTCGCGACATCTTAATTGGCGGAATCCGATCGGTCGCGGCCGTCGACGGCCTGGTCATTGATGCTAAGGCTGCAGGAAAATGGAAGACAGCACTTCAAATGGGAGCTATCCCGGTTCTGATGATCGATTTCTCGTCTATCGATCTTCCGATCCACGAGATTGCAAGCGGAGTACTCTGGGCGAGCGTTATATTGAGCCTCGTCTCGGGTGCTCAATACGTACGCTTGTATAACGAAGCCAAAAGACAGTCTTAAACCACCTTGACGTAGCGCCCCTCAGCCGGTAATTTCATCTTTCTTTTAGTCATGCGGGAGTAGCTCAGTTGGCTAGAGCGCAACCTTGCCAAGGTTGAGGTCGTCGGTTCGAACCCGATTTCCCGCTCCAATTCTCATGTAGTTGGATCTGTACGCACGAAAAGAAATGCATAAAGGCTACTTATTCTAAGTAGCTGTAACCACTGAAGGTCATTTCGAAGACTGTGGGAGCACATCACTGATCATCAGTGATTATCAGTGCTCTTCCCTGCCAAACCCCTGCCACCGCCGCTTCTCTCACGAAACGTTTCCTGAAATTCAGATTCCCTGAACTTCGGGAGAAGTTTCCTAACGTTCAGATTTGCTAGCGCAAGTCTGGAGAAAGAGAGGAATTCATGGCCTCAAACGAAAACTACGGAACCATCATTCGCATTCTCCGCAGGCGCTCCGGACTCAGCGTTCAGAAGACAGCGAAGATGATTTCAAAAAGTGCTGGGTGGCTCTGCGAAGTCGAGAATAGCGTCGGCACCTGTCGGTTACGGGAGGCTGAGTTTGATCGAATAGTAGAGCTCTTGGGCGGCTCTAAAGACCGCCCGATGTTTAAGACTTGGATCGCAGGATTGAAAAATCAGGAGCGCTCATCGAAGGTTTTCGATGGCGCAGTACTAAAGTTCATCCGCATAAAAAAAGGATGGAACCTTACGGAAGCCGCTAGAAATGCCGGTTTGTCGAAGGGCTACTTGTCAAAACTTGAAACCGGATTGGCGCCTATCACGCTGGAACGGCGTAATGAATTGATGGTCGCCTACGGCTACAGCCCTTCTAGTTTCAAGAACCTCAGCACCGATCCAGTTCGCTCGAAAGCTGTACCTAACAGGTTCAAATTTAAAATCTTGCTGCAACAAATCCCCAACGAGCAGGCGGATGAAATTTTTCAGTCGGCTCTAGAAAAATTTGGGGAAGTAAAATCAGCCTAAACAGGAGGTATCAATGTACTCGTTAATTATTCGTCTGTTAGTTATCACCGCTTTTCTTGAGATTGGTTTGTCGGTAACAGACTTCGCTGATTGTAAGTCGAGGGCATGCGCAAGTAAGCTCGATACCGCAAAAGCGAAGGTTCTGAACATCAACTGGAAGCCGATCTCGATGTTTCCGAAGGAGGCTCGCAAGTTCAGATAACTTGTTAAACCACCTATGCAAGCTGGCTCCTTGTGCTTGAGGAGCCGTTCGTTCTACAATCATCCGTCATCGTCCCTCTGCAGGCTGCGCGACCATCGCTAGCGATGGCACTTGCTCTGCCGCCTTCGCGAGTCGGGCCGCGGACAATTGCGCCACTCCCTTTTTCCCACTCCGGGTTCCTCAACGTTTCACGAAGGAACCCTCGCGAGAGGGAAAACACCAAACAAGGGAGACAATATGCATTCAGAAATTCTAAGACAACTTTCTAATCTTGCTTTCGAGAGAACAATTCCGTTTTGTTACGGCTGCTACATTGAATGTAAATCAGGCCGTTGCGACAAGTGCGGATCGGACGATCTTATGCGCTTGCTGCCTGGCTCGGGATGCGAGTACGGCACAGAGTGGGTAATCCGCGAACTAGTTCGCGAAAAACTTGAGCTAGTTGATCTTGAACAAGCTTTCGAAGATTCGATTCGCGAATGTTATCCGGAAATCACGAAAGTTGGATGGATGAATCTCGACACAATAGACACTATGAAATCCTCTGACCCAATTTGGTGGCGCTGCGCCGTCACAGAATGGGAATCAAATGAGGAGGCCGAGGGGAATATTATTAGCTTCGACGGAGGCTCGACATATTACTGGCACTTCGATGTCCAGAAGCTTGTAGACGCAGACTGTGCAACTACAACTCAGAAGTAAGTGCTGCGAAAATTATCTTTGCTTCTCTCGCAAACTCTTCTTTGCAGGGTGAGCTTCGCGCGGCGAATTCAATTGCAGTATCGAGCTCATCAATATCTGAATTTTCTAAAAGAACAGAAATGCTTTGCAGCGCAATCTTTTGCGATTTCCTCTCAAGCCCGTTAATCCGCAGCAAGAGCCTATCTATCAATTCTTTCGCAGAAGACATTTCCTCAGGAGTCTTAGGAGCAAAGCCCAGCAACCCTACTTGCCTTAGTGAGTCTCCTAATTCAGTGCGTTCGAAATGAATTGGCAAATGCCCGTAGCGAGATTTAGCTTTCGAAGGAGCATAGAAATCTGCTAATTTTTCAGAAAGTCCTGCTCTTCTTAATCCGTTTCTCCATGATCCAAAAACCACACATGTGCGGCGGTAAAGGGTTTTACCACTAGTGCTGGATAAGTAATATTTACTGATGATTTCCATTTGTTTCGCCGACGGCTCTTTACGGATGCTTTTGTGATTTAGTGGCAATCCTTCGTCATGAAGAGCCCGAATAGTTGCCAATAGTCTTCTTCTCGTGTTTGGTAACGAGTCTCGGTACCATCGTACAATTTCAATTTCCTTCGGATCTAACCCCGCTGCTACTAAAGCTTTAGACCAAGAACCGAATGCTTTAACGGCTCGCTTATAGAGACCGCGACTATTTGAACTCACACCTGACGCTGCAGTAATAATTGCGGTCTTCTCGTCAGTCTTATTGCAAGTCATCTCTGCTGCATTCAACGCATGACCTGCAGTATGGAGTTTTTGTATGCATGCAATTATTGACTGGCTGTCCCAGCGCCTCGGCCTGCTCTCAACATTCGAATTTCTTACCCCCGCCTTGCGGGTCAATTCGATCCAGTCCAAGTTATGCCTACGTGCAGCTTCGTAAACAGTGTTGGGATAGATGCTTCTACCGATTGCATTTTGAATTACATTTCGAGATTTTTTCGAGCGATCTCGTTGCATATCCGCAACTCGTAAGCTTATCTTTTTTGCGTCTAATGCGACCGCAGTCGCTAACAGCCTCTGCTCGTTCCAGAAAAATCGTGCATCATTTTTTATTCCCTTCCCCGATCTACCCTTGGGATCCCAACCACAGCCACAAATGCAAACACAGCCCACGTCTTCTCCTACTTGATAACTTGGTCTCCAGTTATTACGGCGTAGATCATCATCAATCCAACAGACAGAATTAACAGGAGGACAATTTTTTTAAAAATATTCTGCGGAATCAAATCGAGAAGTCGCTTGCCGACAAACGCTCCCGCGTAAGCCAAGATCATTAAAACTGGGATGTACCAATAGTACTGCGATCTAAGGTAACCATTAGACAAGTAAACTATCGTTCGACTTACATCCACTGCCAAATCAATACCAGCAGAAGTGCCAACGAACGCTCCCTTCGGAAGATCAAATGCAGCCAAGGTAGCGCCTCTGATCGCTCCTCCAGTTCCAATGCGCCACTCTGCCAAGTCAGCGCGAATAATTATTTCGCGGGAGGACTCGCATTCGATACAACAATACTCGATGACTTCCTCCGTTTGTTTAAACGGCTATTCAACCAGGAGAGCTCCCGTTCGGCCTTTAATAATTGTGTCTCAGAAACTTGGATTTAACTATTTTCAGGGAGGGAACGACCTGAGATTTTCATTTTCTTCTCCAAGTCGGTTGACTTTTAATCGATGCCCGCGAACTCTTGAGTTCAAGAATTCGACTGTTCGCAAATTCTTGCGAAACTTTGGGGAGTAAGCAATGGGTCTAAAATTATTTTTAGTTACTGTAGTTCTAGTTTCGTCGTCAGCAGCTAACGCTTTACTAGATCCAAATCCCACCCAACGTCGCGATTACACCGGAGTTCAAGCTTTTCTCGGTGAACTAGTTAAGAACTATAAGCAGACAACTGAACTTATCGAAATCGGACAAGCCAACACTGGTGAAACAATCGTCGGAGTAAAAATCGGTAACGGCAGCATTCGTAACCTCATCGTCGGGACTCACCACGGCAACGAGTATGGCTCAACAGAAGTTGCGCTAGCAGCAGCACTCGCCTTTGCGAAAAACCCAATTGCGAATCAAACTATTTTCATTATCCCTGTTTTGAACATTTCTGGTTTCAATGTAAAGGGCCGCGAAGAACGGATGCCCGGAAATTACACCCTTGATCCAAATCGCGACTACCCTGGTCCTTGCGGGACAGGTGGGCCATTTAAGCTAAACAGTACTAAAGCCTTAGCCGACTTAGTAGCCAAAGAAGGGATCGTCGCTTCAGCTACCCTTCACACCTTCGGAAACATGGCACTTTATCCGTGGGGAGTTTCTACGAGAGATATTAAAACGGCCGATCATGACGAGTTCATTCGTATCGGCCAAGCATGTGCTCGTCACAGCGGATACAAAGTTGGAAATTCGACTGAAGAACTTTATCCAGCCGATGGCGCGTTTGAAGATTACGCTTACTGGGCCCACGGAATTTGGTCGATTCTTTTTGAAATGGGAAACTCGCACTACCCAACTCAAACTTCGGTTGATCAAATGATCGCCGGAAACGTTCCTGGCCTCCGGTCTTTCTTCGAAGAAGCACCCACTCAACGCGCCGCTGATCACCAGTTCCGTGGGAAGTGTGAGGCTAGTTTACGCGGCCTCAACCTCCGATATGAATAATCGGCGATTGCCTTAATTTGACAAAGCGTTTACTAAACCACCCCAAACAAAATAGCCGCTAAATTGCTCCCTGGCTATTCATCGGCCTGGGCATCCACATCTTGTATGAAGCGCGCTCGTTTGACATATTAAAACTCGGATCGCACTAGAAGGTTTCATCAGGCCATAGCGCCTAATCATTAGCCTGCCGAACAGTTAGGGCTAGCGGTGAACCAATGATTATTGTAGCCTTTCTGCACACCAACAAACTGAGGTAACTCTGAATCTTCTGCTTGAACCCGTGAAAATTACTCTGGCGCATGGCCCAGTTAAAGATTTTTCTTTTTATCGACAGGCTGTACTTAAGAATCTTAGTCCCAAAGTATTTCAACCCAATTCATTGCGATTAATCACGTACGGTTTTTGTTTAGCTTTAGCTACGGCCTCATTGTTCGTTATAGTTGGGTTGGATCCAGCATGGCCGATCAAACTGATCTGCGGCATCTTACTTGGTGCCTGCACTGGTTCACTGGGACTGCTTACCCATGAAATCGCGCATGGGACTGTAGTGAAGAATAAGCGCCTTCAGTACTTTCTCTCATTTTTCGGGATGCAGCCGTTTCTGATCACTCCAACTTTCTGGAAGTTTTCGCATAATCGTCTTCATCACGGAAAAGCGCAGAAGCTGATTGAAGATCCAGATGCATTCCCAAATCTGCGTATCTTCAAACATAGCAAGTTTCTTCAAGGCGTATTTGCATTCACACCTGGCTCAGGTCACAAGCGCAGTTATCTGTATTTTGGTTTTTGGATGACCTTTAATTACATCGTAGCCCAACTCTATTTTAGGTTCAGAAATCGTATTTATAATTCGATGAACCATAAGGCCGTAAACATTGAATTCGCGGCTCAAGTTTTAATTATGATCGGGTTCCTGGTTGCCACGGGGCCAGGTCTTTGGCTGTGGGTTTTTGTAGTTCCAACTGTTGTGCAGAATTACTGGGTGATGAGCTACATTTCAACCAATCATAATTTGAGCCCGCTTACCTCAGAAAATAATCCTCTCGAAAACTCGTTAACCGTCACGAATCATCCAATTCTTGAGTTCGTACACTTGAACTTTGGGTATCATGTTGAGCATCATTTGTTTCCAAACGTGAATCCTAAGCACGCAAAACTAATCCATCACGAGTTGAAAACACAGTTCCCATCGGATTATAAATTCATGCCGAAGTGGAAGGCTATTTGCGCACTCTATAGTACTGCTCGAATCTACAAGAATTCCACCACGCTGGTGCATCCAGTTACCGGCGAAACGTTCCCCACGCTCTAACTCCGACATACTCATTCCCAAGCGGTCATGGACTAATGAGTATGGCGTTCAAATGAAGTACATCATCAAAACCTACTGTCCGGTTAAAGCTGCGAGCTCAGCATGTGTTTCGTAATATTCTTTGTAGAGAGAAGTTCGACGTTCACGGAATTCGTAAAGCTTTTGGAAAGCACCCAAAAGATCGGGACCGTTTTTAACACCCCTGCCGTGTTCACTTTGAGTAAGCTTTAAAAACTCTTCAGCTTTTTTAATATCGTTATCAGAGTCATGTACTAATTCATGAAGAAGCTTGAGATCTTGTCTTAACACGCGGTCGGCAGCTTTTACTTCCCGCAATCGAAGAGCTGCACGTTTTTCACTAGCGAGCGCCTCATATCTTTTCGCATTAGACTCGACCCGACTATCGAGGCCTTGCCCGAGATCAATTGTTACCGCAACTCCTAGAGTAAACTCACGCTCTTGGCGAATTGCAGCCGAAAACTCATCTTCAAGCGTTGGAACACCAAACTTGGAGTAAACATCCACTTGAGGAAGCCACCAACGGGATGCTTGCTTACGGGCAAGCGAGTTTACTTTCTGAATCTCAGTTAAATTTTGTACTTCTAAATTTTCACGAGCATTTCCGGCAGGAATTCCAATCTCATCTGGAGGATGCTGAAAATCACCTTTGAGCTTTAGGCCCTCATGGTCATCCATTCCGAGTGCGACGGACAGCCTGTTCTTTAAGAGATCCTGCTCTAATTTCAGTTTTTTCAGCTCTTGATTGAGCATAGTTTTATGTAATTCAAATTGTATCGTGTCAGCGTTTGTAGAAACTCCTGCTCCAGATCTTCTGCGTGCTCCTTTGATGAATGACTCATTTTTCTCGAGCGCTTCTTTGCGATCAGCTATCACTTGCACGACAGCGATCAATGCCCAAAACGTTTTTCTAGCTTCTTTGAGCTCGCTTCCTGTTTCGATTAAATATTCAGTACGTGAGCGAGACATATTCGACTTTCGTATCTGACTTTCAAGGCGATCTTTGCCACCTCTGAAAAGGTTGACTCGTCCCTGAATCACCCAAAAGTTTTCTCGTTCGTTAATTGAAGAGCCACTCTTGAATTGTTCAGCACCAGCCGTTGCTGAAATTTGCGGAAGAAACGATCTTACAAGAGATCCAGTTCGAGAGTTAGCAGCTTTAACACTGGCCTCTGCTGCCTGCACATTTTCATTTCGTTCTTTGATGAGCTTTGGAAGATCATCGAACGCTACAACTTGTTCCGCTGCAGCGTATGTTAAATGACTGCGAAAAAAGACGGTCGCAAAAAATGCAAACAGCAAAAGCTTCATATTCATTTCCTTAATCTAAGTTAGAGAAAGCAGCGAGCAATTCTTTACCGCCCGCTTTTAGAAACACCTCAACTGTGTAAGGAGCCACAATACCTTTTGGCAAAGCACCGATAAAAGCACCATCTTTTTGCTCAAGCGCAAATTCAGATTTCTTCTTTTTACCTTTAGCGCCTGACCATACAACGCCAGTAGCCTTCGCATCGAAGCCTTTTAGATCAGCTGGCTTCATAGCCTTGTCGTACACGTACAAGCGAGCAGTGTCGCTGGAACGTACAAGCTCAGCTTTATTTGTTGCTTGAGCGCCGGAACCTTTATCGGCGTCAGCTTTAGCAACTACGCTAGCGAGTACGCCACCGAATTTGCCAGAGTCAGATAATTTTGGACCGTGGCCTTCATCGTGAGCCTGAGCTGTTGATAAAAGTCCTAAAGATACGACTGCAGACAAGATTGTCTTCTTCATTTCCATTCTCCTTCGTGAGTGGATTGTTGTTTTGAACTTAAATACTTATTAACTGCGTTCTTACCAAATTTCAAAAATACTGTCGGCGTTACCAACAAATCTAAAAGCGTTGATGAGATCAACCCTCCGACAATTACGACTGCCACAGGATAAAGAATTTCTTTTCCCGGCTCACCTTTTGAAAGCAGCAACGGCACAAGAGCCAGCCCTGCAGTTGATGCTGTCATTAAGACCGGAACTAGTCTTTCTAATGATCCACGAATCACCATCTTCGCATCGAACTTCTCCCCTTCTTCACTTAAGAGATGCAGATAGTGGCTCACAAGTAGAATCCCGTTTCGGCTTGCGATCCCGCAAAGGGTGATGAACGCCACCAGTGTAGCAACCGAAAGGGTTCTCTCGGTAATATAGATCGCGACGATACTTCCAATTAAAGCCAAAGGAATGTTCATCATGACCTGAAGACTTAGCTGGTAAGACTTAAAGTGCAAAAAGAGAACGAAGAAGATTCCAAGTAACGAGAGCATACCAAGCCAGAAGATTCTACTTGATGCGTTTTGCTGGCTTTCAAACTGCCCGCCAAGCTTAACAAAGTACCCCTCAGGCATTTTAACTTGGGCGATTTTCGCTTGAATATCTTTTACCGCACTACCTAAATCACGCCCTTGAGTATTCGCGGAAATGACAATACGACGCTGGAGATCTTCTTTGTTCACCATGTTAGGGCCGGTGCCTTGGTAGACATTGGCTACATCGCCTACGCGCACTGTTTGACCAGTCGGCATGAACTTAACAATTGTGTCGCTAATTTTTTCAGGAGTTGCTCTCGATTGATCGTCGAGCCTTACAAATACGTCATGCATTCGCTGGTTTTCTAAAAACTGACTTACTACTTCACCGTTTAAGGCGACTTCTAAATCTTCCGCTAAGGTTCCACTTCGCAGCCCAAGTTTTCCACCAGCCTCGCGATCAATCGCAATTTTTAATTGAGGAATTAGAACTAGAGGCTCCGCTTGTAAATCAACGATCCCTTTTACTGATTTTAGAGACTCATTTATTTCTCCAGCAAGTCTTCGTAGTTCGCCTAGGTCTGGACCAAAGATTTTCACAGCAATCTGAGCTCTTACACCTGACAGCAAGTGATCGAGCCTATGACTAATTGGCTGGCCAAGGTTTACGTAAACATCGCCTGCTTTCTCAATTCGCTCACGAATCTCATTTAGTACTAGCTGCCGATCGCGCCCACCTTCTTTGAAATCAACGTCGATCTCATGCCAGTGTACACCTTCCGCATGCTCATCCATTTCAGCGCGCCCTGTTCTGCGAACAGTCGATTTCACTTCAGGAACTGAAAGAATCGCCTCTTCGACTTTAATTCCGAGCACGTCAGAAGCCGCGAGCGAAATACCTGGTGAAGCGGCAACCCCGATTGTCGCGGTACCTTCGTTGAAGCTTGGAAGAAAGTTTCGACCCATTAGCGGCAGCAGAAATAATGACGCTACTAGAAGTGCAACCGCGCCACCCATCACCGGGTAAGGTCTCGGGAGGGTCCAGGTGAGAATCTTCGAAGCTCCGCTTTTTAATCCTCTTACTAGCCGGCCATCATGTTCTTCACCTATCGCTTTTGATTTCGGAAGTAAGTAAGAACAAAGAACTGGAGTTACGGTCAGCGATACTATCAATGAAGCAATGATCGAAACAATGTAGGCAACACCGAGCGGAACAAAGAGTCGCCCTTCGATTCCACCGAGAGCGAAAAGCGGAATGAATACAAGTACGACAATTATTGTAGATAGGACAATTGAGTTTCGAACTTCTGAGGACGCTTCGTAAATGACTGTCAAGTACCCTCGAGGCGAACCCGCTGCTTTGTTTTCTTTTAAACGCCTAAAGACATTCTCGACATCCACAATTGCATCATCGACTAGCTCTCCAATCGCGATTGCTAGACCGCCGAGAGTCATAGTGTTAATTCCGAAGCCCATCACATAAAACACTATGGCAGTGATAACGAGACTTAGTGGAATCGCTACTAACGTAATTGCTGTCGTTCTAAAGTTCATTAGGAACAGGAACAGGATAATTACAACCATGATTACGCCGTCGCGCAAAGCATGCTGAACGTTTGTTATCGCAGCACTTATGAAATGAGACTGTTTAAATAGGTCGGTCTCTAACTTCACTCCTCCAGGGAGAGTTTTCGTCATCGCCGCAAGCTCTTTATCGATCGCCTCAGTTAAATCTATAGTGCTAGCGGTTGGCTGTTTTTGAATTGTGAGAATAACAGAGTGCTTTGCATTGATACTTCCTTCACCACGCTTTGCTTTTGCCCCGATCTTTACCTCAGCGATGTCTTTAACAAACACAGGCTGGCCAAAGTGTAGCCCCACTAGAGAATTCTGAATCTCTTCAATACTTGTAATTCGTCCGAGCGGCCTAATTAAGTACTCTTTGTCTGAAACATCGATGAATCCACCTGTGGTGTTCTCGCTAATTTCTTCAAGCGAACGCTTGAGATCTTCAATTGAGATTCCACGCTTCTGAAGTTTTTCGCTCGAAACAAGAATTTGGTATTGTTTTACTTCTCCACCCATCACGACAACTTGGCTAATCCCAGGAATTGTCATCAGCCGTGGACGTAAAGACCAATCAGCGAGTGTGCGCATATCCATTGGAGAAACTTTATTGTCAGGACTCGTAAGCCCAACGAACTGAATTTCCCCCATGATTGAAGTCACAGGCCCCATCGCCGGCAGCATACCGGGCGGTAATCTTCCTTGCAGAAGTTGAAGTCGTTCGGCAACTAATTGTCTATTTTGGAAAATCTCAGTTCCCCAATCGAATTCCACATAGACAATTGAAATGCCGATTCCACTACTTGAGCGAATCCTTAAGACGCCCGGCGTACCGTTTAAAACAGTTTCTACTGGAAGTGTTACAAGTGTCTCAACTTCCTCTGGCGCAAGACCGTGGGCCTCAGTAAGCACGGTGACTGTGGGTCTATTTAAGTTTGGGAACACATCTACCGGCAACTTTGGCAAAAGCCATCCTCCGTAAACGGAGACTGAAATCGCAGCAATCAGAATGAGCAACCGATGACGTAACGAATAGAGGATCAATGCATTAAGCATTAAAGCTTCCTTTTTAAACATAGAAGATGAGCGTTAATTTTGTGAGTGATATAAAAAAGCTATTACGCTATCGGAGGCCGGAAGATCGAACCTAAAGCACGAGACTTCGGATTATTAAGAGTTGACCCTCTGATTGGATCATTACCTTTTGGCTCAGGTAGACTGATTGTTGAGACGTAAGCAAAAGCAGCCACCACGTAGTTCGCATTTACTGTTATTTCATGGCTGTGGTGATGACCGCCATCCTTCGAAGAATCCGCTGGGGTTTCATCATGATGATGATCGTGAGGATGTTCGTGGCCGTGGTTCTTAACTTCATGCGCGTGGCTAAATTCAACAACTGACAAAGAAACTGTTTTGCCAACAGAACCAGTCAATACAACTGTTCCAGTGACAAAAAGTATAAAAATAAATCTAACAAAGTTCATTAACACGATCCTGCAATGATCGCCAAATTCGACCCCACAAGCAATTTCAAATTGCAATAACACTACCCATTAACCGATCATTTCCAAGGCGGAAGATCACCTAGCAGATTCTGGGGCTGAAGACCTAGCTCAAGTACATTGGACCATTCCTTATCGAAATAACCTGTTAAATGTTCTTTAGCCGATGCTTGATGAACTGGAATTCCACCAAGACAAGTGTCTGATGGGCCGTAAGCATTTTCGTCGCAAACGGCGATCGTGATTTTTCTCGGATCGGGAGCTAAAAGACCCACCCACTCTTCAATTGGCAGTAAACGATTTGGATCAACGGCAGCATCCAGAACAATTGCTCGATCCCCGAGTCGATACGCGGCTACCGTATGATAACCCCACCAAACTCTCCCGCTTGGAGAAAAGGGAGTTTTTGCTCTGAGGGTAGCCCAGGTTCCGAAAATAAACATTTTGCCAGGCTTTGGATAACCCATGCTTTCAAACTCGCGGCTATCGTGCGCTGCTCGCGCATAACAGCCGTCTTGAGGATAGAGCCACGTAGCTCGCCGCTTTCGTCCAACTGAATCCGTGTAAGCCCGCACATTACGTGCACGTTTGAATGCTGCCTCCAGCTTAGCAGCCCCTGCTGTCCACTTTGGCAATGCCGAGAGATCCATGTTGAGGCTAAAGTTCTGCTGGTAAGAATAAGCAGAATCGCTTGCCGTCATCGCCCGAGACGAAGACCCACCCGACTGAAATAAACCGCGTGAAAGATTATGCCGTGCTTGAGCTTGCGCAAAGGTTTCACCAGGAAATGCCTGTGCAGATTCCGGCAATTTTGCAGCGCCTGCAGCGTTAGCCTGCGAGAAGAATATGAGAACTAACAATAGGCTTAGGTTTCGCACAGGAAGATCCCCTTCTCACTCTTTTACAGAGTAAAGCCAAAGTGAGACAAATAAAGAAATCTTGATATTTCCTAAATTGAAGTCAAAGCGACATTTCAGCAGTTGGGAAGCACTGCAAGTACCTTTCGTCTATAGTGAGACGAGCTGGCGGCACACAATTTGTAATCCTCAACTAGCTAGCGCCCCAAACTTATGGAGTTGTCATGAGCAAAGCAGTCGCAATAATTTTTACAGTTCTGTCATTATTTTCAACAGCTGAGGCGCAAGCTTTGGTCTGTTTGAATAAAGCTCATGCCGCTGCGAAAGCGCTACATTCGGTAGACCAAACGGTGTCCACCTCACTAATGAACACGAAAGTAAAATCACGCTACGAAGCAATCGACATGACCAAGCGAACGATAGAAACTTATACATTTGGTATAGAATTGAAGCTTGTTTTGATTTCCCTAGATGCCACGGAGGGCTGTAAACTCCAGTCCGTTAAAGTCGAACAGTACGACTAAGCACCTAGTGACTGTGGTCCGCTGCCAATGTTACTGAAGCTGAGTCGAAGCCGCCTGAGCAACTCTTTCCCCATGTGTTCGCAGCTTTGTCGCCAACACCTAAATGTAAACCAGTTCCAGAGTAGTATCCAACTGCGCGAATTCTTCCTCGTGCCCGCATCTTACAAAGTTCGCTTTGCGCTCTGTTTTGATCAGTCTTCGAGTTAAATCGAACATCAATAGATGTACCGTAAGGATGTCTTGTAACAGAACCACCAACGTTTTGATTGTATGGCTCTGGTCTCCACCAGTTATAGATCCGAGCGACACCAATCCCTTTTGCTTCTAACTCTGAAACGATTTTCACAGCTTCGATTGCGTGCTTCCATGTCTTCTCGTCAGGATGAACAAAGACGTGAGCTTGATCTCTTGAGTACGTGCAATCAAAAGTTCTGTGACTTTCTGGATTTGGTCTAGCAATTTGCTGACAGTATTTAAGTGACTTTGTTTCGGCGAAGCACTTCTCTACAAAGCTACGATGCTTTGGAATACCTAAATTTACCTGAGCGATTTGCGACAGAGACGCACGTGTGCAGCTACCGAGACTGCCTGTGACCGGCGAAAAATCGGGACCCAAATCCAGACCCGAACCTGGCTGTTTTAGATCGGGCTCTGATTCACCGTCGTCTTCGATATAAGGCGAATGTCCATCAACTGCAGCCGATGCTTTATTGAATTCTTCTTGGCTGCAACCCACTTGAACGAGCGCAACGATTGCGATTAAAGCGATAGGGACAAAGCGGCCATTAGCACTTGAAAGTGCTTTGCGTATAGTCATGTTCTACTCCGTTTTGAGTAGAATCGGACACATATGACAGGAAACACAGTCTGGAAGCGGGAGTTCTCTTCAATCGTCTAGAGGAAAATCGACAAAGCCTAATTACAAAACTCAGTCCTAGTTCGACGTAAGTCTCTTTTCCTGAATCGTCCAGCCCACAGCCGGACCAACGAAATAGGGTTTTTGAAAATCGTTTTCGGTATCTTTCCGCCAGGTCAGGCCGGTTCAAGTAAGAAGTTTAAGCGGTACTTTGACATCACGAGCGCCATTTGAAACTAGCTGTTTTTATCGCGCGAAATGGCGCATCCAAGAGTGTTTCCGTGAGAGGAGCGCACTTCGTGGCCTCGAGATAAATCAGTAAGAGCTTCGCGTAAGAATTTTCGATCTGCTTTCTGAAAATCCTTGTTATTTGAAACCGCTCCCTCATACACAATCTTGTCATCAGACGAAAACACAAATACGTGCGGAGTTTTCTGAGCCTTAAGCTCATCCGCCAACTTAGAATTGGAATCTTGAATTATTTCAAATGGAAGCGAAGTCTTTTTAAAATATTCGACGGCCAATTCTTTGGATTCATTCGCATTTGAATGAACGGCGACGAATTTAAATTTTGGGAATTCTTCAGAAAGTGCTTTAAGTTCATCTACGTGGCTATTTGAGCATGGGCACTTTGCTGACAGAAACGCTACCACTAGGCCCTTGTCACCTGAATCAACTTTAACCTGCTTTTGGGTTAGAAGAGTTGTTCCTGAGATAGTTTTCGCCTCGGATGTGAAGCTGACGAACATCACAAATGCGACTGCAGATAGTTTGATTAACATTTTGTAATTCTCCTTAGCTGGTTTTGTCAGTTGAGTGCTGTAGGCCGCTGCGATTTTTTCGAATAGCTGCAATCGATTCGGACAGGATAGGTACTGATGACCTTAAAAATACAATCGCAATGATTAATCCGACGATGACATCAGGCCATTTCGAGTTGAGCTGATAAACAAGAAACGCAGCGGAGAGAACGCCAACGTTTGAAATAATATCGTTACGAGAGCAAATCCAAGTCGAGCGCATGTTGATATCATCATTTCTGTGGGCAGTAAGAAGCCAGAGACAAGAGCCGTTTGCGATTAGTGCGATGGCGCCAACTATACCCATCATCTCAGCAACCGGCACTCCAGGAGCCGTGGCTGTGTAAAGTGCTTTCGCAAATACCGCCAAACCAAAGCCTACAATTATCACGCCTTTAAGTAGCGCGGCCGTTGCTCGAATTGTTTCTGACCTATGAAGAACGTAGAGGCTGAATCCATACACGATAGCGTCGCCAAGCATATCAAGTGAATCAGCCATTAATGAAGCTGATGAAGACAGCCACCCGGCAGTGAACTCTACTAGAAACATCGCTAGGTTAATTGCGAGAACAATCTTAAGCACTCCAGCTTGCTTTTCGCGGAGAACTTTTAGGTCATTGGCTTTTGAATCGCAGCAGCTTTTTGCCATGGCCACTAAGTAGCGCCATTTACTACTTAGATCAACTGGTCAGTTTAGCCCCTTGCTCAATAATCAAGCTGCGCTTGACTGCAATCAAAGCTTGCTCAAATTCCATTGAAAAATCGCATCTAGTTCGCTCTATTAGCAAAATGTCAAAACTGTTATTCCAGCAGCTGTTCGAGACCGAAAGCTCAACTTACACGTATCTTCTTGCCGATTCTGCAACCCTTGATGCTGTTATTGTTGATCCTGTTTTGGAGACGGCTGATCGCGACTTGAAGTTAATTAACGAGCTAGGGCTTAAGCTGCTTTATATTCTTGAAACTCATGTCCACGCTGACCACGTAACTGGGGCCGGAAAAATCGCGGCTGTTACAGGTGCAAAGATCGCAGTGAGTGCCGCCGCTCGTGTAAATGGAGTCGACCTGGAATTAAACGACGGTGATGAAAAGCGTCACAATTCGCGCCTTAAAGAATCCATTGATGAGCAGGCTTTTGTTAAAATCATGGCTGACCTCAAGCTCGCTGAACCGAAGAAAATCAAAATTGCAGTTCCGGCCAACTTAAATTGCGGCCGAAGTTAAACGAAGAAGTTTAAAACTTCTAGAGGAGTGAGAGATGTCAGAGAAAAGTCATTTTAGATTGCTGATCTTGGGCGCTGGTTCCGGCGGAGTTTCTGTAGCTTCCCGATTAGCAAAAAAACTCGGTGCAAGCGAAATCGGAATTCTTGAGCCAGCTGACACTCACTACTACCAGCCGCTTTGGACTCTAGTGGGTGCTGGTCTTGTTCAAAAGGAACAGACGATGAAGCCCATGCACGACGTAATCCCGAAAGGAGTTACTTGGCTTCGGGAGCAGGTTCAAAATGTAGATGCAGCATTGCGGACTGTAACATGCACTTCAGGCAAATCGATTAGCTACGACTACCTCTTGGTTGCCACCGGACTCAAGCTTAACTGGTCAAAAATCAAAGGTGTTGAAGGCAACCTAGGGAGAAACGGGCTTTGCTCAATTTATCAATTTGCAGATGCAGAAAAAACGTCTGAGATGATTCACGGATTTAAGGGGGGCCAGGCAATTTTCACAATGCCTCCTGTCCCAATTAAGTGTGCAGGTGCTCCTCAGAAAATAATGTACCTTGCTGATGAAGTATTCCGGAAAAACGGCGTACGCGAAACCTCGACGCTCACTTTCGCAGTAGCGGGGAAAGTTATTTTCGGAGTTCCCGCGTTTGCAGCACCACTAATGGAAGTAGCGACGCGCAAAAATATTAGTCTCAAGTTTTCGCACAAGCTCATCGAAGTAAAGGCTAATGAGCATAAGGCAATCTTCGAGAAAACGATAGAAAGCATACAAACTGATGGGAGTGTGCAAACTTCTACTGATCAGGTTACTCTTTCTTATGATCTGCTTCACGTCGTGCCACCAATGAGTGCGCACGATTACGTTCGTGAGTCAGGCTTAGCATTCACAGAAGGTCCGCAAACGGGCTGGCTCAAGGTCGATCAATTTACTCTTCAACACCAACATCATAAAAATATTTTTGGTATTGGAGATGTGACAGGTGTTCCGAATTCAAAAACTGGCGCCGCAATCCGCAAGCAGGCTCCGGTCGTTGCAAGAAATATTCTAGATGTTATGAGTGATCGTGCGCCATCGCAAAAGTACGATGGCTACTCTTCATGCCCGCTGATCACTGGCGAAGGAAAAGTGATTTTGGCGGAATTCGGTTACGACGGAAAACTTATGCCGAGCTTCCCCATGGATATGACCAAAGAACGCCGAAGCATGTGGATTTTAAAGAAAAACCTTCTCCCGCCGATGTACTGGCATGGAATGACCAAAGGTAGAATGTGATAAAACTTCCCGAGTTCGCGGGCTTCTTCGAACGCTGCAACCGCATACATCGATCCCTTGGTGATAACCCAAGGACTCTGAGAATTTTTCGTTACTCGGGTGAGATCAGCGGGAAGTTCACCGGTTCGAACCATTTCACAAAGCAATCGACTCACCGACAGCGATTGCTAATCACCTGGGTTCAAGATTTACCAGTGACCGAAAATCGCGGCCGAGTGACTTGTTCAGCGATTTGATGAGTTCGCTTTCGCTAGTAGAAAGCACTGCTGTATCTGCAAACACAGTGTTCAAAGTAGCCGCTAGGTTTAAACCCGCTTTCAACATCTGAGACTCAACGTAAGGCAACGTTGCTTTCATGTAGGAATCGTTAGAAGCATTGTATCCATCGTAAACCAAGGGACGGATTACAAAGGATCCGTTTATCCATTCTTCGATATCCAGTTTTCCTTCGTAACGATCCATTTTCGAATTTTTTGCCAAAAGATAATTCGCAAGCCAGCTGCTCTGCTGACCAGGCGGTACCTTTTTTAGTTCAGACGCTAAAGCTGTTTCGATTATTTCACCGTCCCAGAGCCAGTGAAGGTTAACGCTTTTTCCATACCAGTTTACCGATACTGAGTTTCCGCCTCTATCACCAGAGCGCCCGACATGAAGTGGTTGATGAATGTCGCTTACGAAGTGCATCAAAAATTTAAGCGCATATCTTTTGTTAACAGAAGACGACTTCACGTCACGAAGAGTTAAGAGGCTTTTTGACATCGCCATAACAATGTCGCCCTGATTCTGTTTATCAGTAGGAAGTGATGCGATCGTTTCGAAATATGATCTGCCGTCGTCAACGGATGTATAGTGATAAGTAGCAGTTTGCTTCCATTGAGACGTTTGCTTCACCGAATCAGCCCAATTGGCTGACCTGACGAAGTCGTCAGTCCCTAAAATTCGCTTAACCTCAGCCGCAGACGAGGGCGTAAGTTTTAGAAGTGCAATTTGCGCAACCGTTTCGTGACCGAGCGGTGCCCACGCGAACGCTGATGATCCAAAACCGAACAAAAAACATAATAACGCTATTTTCATTGAGACTCCCCAGGTAGTGAAGCATTTACGGTGCTTCGTAGAGACGCTCAGCCATATTCTGAGCTTATAAGATGGTTCGTAACCTGCTGAAGGCTACACTAGGAAAGTTAAGCGAATCAACGAAATACGGTTTTTGGCTTATATCCACTCGTAATGCGCTATATTGCTCCTAGCTGCGTTTGCCCTATGCAATTTCTTTAATCATCAGAATACGCAAGTAAGCGAAGTGCATTTGCTACCACTAGCAAGGTGGAACCCTCATGAAGAGCTACAGCTACTCCTATCTTTGCAAATCCGAACACGGTCGCCGGAATTAAAAATGCAACCATGCCGAGGCTAGCCCACAAATTTTGTCGAATGATTCGGTTCGCCGCACGACTCAATCCGACAGCGAACGGAAGTGCAGTTAAATCATCTGCCATAAGTGCTACATCGGCTGTTTCTAAAGCGACGTCTGAACCCCCTGCCCCCATCGCAATACCAACCGTTGCGTGAGCCATTGCAGGGGCATCGTTTACTCCGTCACCCACCATGGCAACTTTACTTTTCGAACTTGCGAGCTTCGTTAAGATTGCGACTTTTTCTTCTGGGAGTAAGTCGCCGTGAACCTCAGTAAGTCCAATCTGTCGAGCGACAGCTTCACCAACAAGTTTGTTGTCGCCCGTGAGCATTAGAGTCTTTTCAATACCTAGGGCATGAAGTCGTTTGAGAACATCAGAAGCCACAGCTCGTGGAGTGTCCATCACACCTAGCGTTCCAAGAAAACGATCACCTCTCTTCACTATCATCACTGTACGGCCGTTGTTGAGTAACTCACTCACCGCTTTTTCAATATCTTCAGGAAGTTTTGAATCTTTTAGAAAAAGCCCAGGCTTACCCACTAAAACATGATCGCCATTAATTTTTCCCTCAATCCCGAATCCGATAATTGCTTTCACATCTGTGGCAGTCAGCGAAGGTGTAGCCCCTAATTTTTCTTTTGCCCCTGTTGTAATTGCAGAAGCTAGAGGATGATCTGAACTACTCTCAACGGCAAATGCAACACTCAGTAGTTCATCTGCGCTCACACCGTCAGCTGCGAAAGTATCAGTTAACTTTGGCTTACCTTCAGTAAGAGTTCCAGTTTTATCGAATGCAATGATTTTTACTGTTCCAAGAGATTCAAGGTGTGCCCCACCTTTAATTAATACACCGCTTTTAGCAGCACGAGCTACCCCAGCTAAGACTGCACTCGGTGTAGCGATAGCAAGCGCGCATGGGCTTGCTGCTACGAGAACTGCCATCGCTCGATAGAAGCTTTGCGAGAAAGATTCATCGATGACTAAACACGCAAAAAGAAGAATTACTACGCCAATTAAAATAACAGGAACGAATCTTCGCTCAAATCGATCGGTAAACATTTGGGTTGGAGACTTTTGCGTTTCCGCTTCTGAAACCATCTTCACGATGCGGGCGAGAGTGCTATCACTTGCTAGCTTAGTCACTATAACTGTGAGCGCACCTGATCCGTTAATGGTTCCAGCAAAAACGCGCTGCTCACTTGTAAGAGCTACCGGATTTTTTGCTGCGGCGATCGGATCACTCACCGCCATCTTTTCGACTGGCACACTTTCACCAGTTACGGGAGCTTGATCAACGCTGCTCGTACCCGAAACTACAAAGCCGTCGGCTGAAATGCGCGAATTTGGTTTAATTAGAATTCGATCTCCAACAACGAGTTCTTCGATCGTCACTTCAACGTACTTGTCGTTTTCAATTAGGCGCAATGCAGTTTTGGGTGCAAGCTTACCAAGTGCCTCGATCGACTTTCTCGCTCGGCTCATTGCATAACCTTCGAGCGCATGCCCTAAAGTGAACAAGAATAAGAGCAACGCTCCTTCAAACCATTCTCCTAATACTGCTGCTCCGGCAGCTGCGAGCAGCATTAAAAAATCAATTTCGAATGTTCGACCACGAAGCGATTCGAACGCTTCCTTTACAGGAAACCAACCGCCAAGAAAATATGCGGAGACAAACATATAGAATGGGTATTGTGATTGATCATTTAACTTCCCTAAAGCAAAACCGGCTGCGGTTAGCACTCCACAAAGAATACTAAAAATCAGTTCAGTATTTTCTCCGAACACTCCGCCATGTTTATGATCGTGCCCGTCGTCATGACCATCGTGCTCCGCGTTTTTTTCATCTACTACTCTTAGACCGTGGGCCTTTGCTCCCTCTATAAGCTTTGCACGATCCGTAACACTCGGATCGAATTCGATATACATCCGTTTGGCGCCGAACGATACAGCCGCGTGCAGAACTCCGGGAAGCTTTACTAAATTTTCCTCCTTCAGTTTAGACTGCCGTTCGTGTTGAATACCCTCAACTTGCATTGATAGATGTGCGACTTTTTCTGAAATTTGAGCGCCTGCGTTTTTCGCCAGTGCTTCGACCTGCGTAATCCGCAAAACAGTCGGCTCATAATGAAGACACAACTTCGGAGTTTTGTTATCTGAGCGATCGACATGCGCATCGCCCACACCATTCTGGGCCCGAACTGCAAGTAGAAGCCTGCTAATGCAAGCTTCGCATTGAGCGGCATCACGCGGCAGCAGAAGTCCGAGATCTAACTTATATTTTTTCAAAACGACCCTTCAAGTTATATCCACCTAGCCCAACGAGCGAGCTAGCTGCAAAAATTAGGTATACCTCAAGAGAGTAGCACGTTGCCAGTGCGAGCGAAACGACAACACCGATGCAAGGAAGGATTGGCACCCTTCCCACTTTCCCTGGCACCTTAAACGGTCTCGGCAATTGCGGATCTTTGAAACGCAAAATGACCGTCGCCAAATTGACCAGCGCAAATACCAGCAGAGCTCCGAACGACGAGACGCTCGCGGCAGTCTTTATTTCGCCTAAGACAACAAAAATTGCACCGACAATCATAACCACTATTAAAGCAATGTACGGAGTCCTAGAAGCTGCCGACACTTTACTCAAAGCGCGAGGCAAGTCTCCGGCTCGCGACATGCCGAAAAGCAGTCGACTTACAGATAAGGAAGCACTCAAAACCCCGTTTGCTGTAGCAAGTAAAGCTGCAACTGTGATCAGGTACCCTAACCAAACTCCTTGTGAACGCCCAGCAGCTGCAAGCGGATCAACTGAATTCGCTAGCACTTCTGTTCGAACTATTCCCAATGTCGAAAAAATGATTGCAAGGTAAACAACCGACGTAATTATTAAAGCCAGCAAAAACGCCTTCCAAAGATCTTCCGGGCGCTTCGCCTCTTCTGACATCGATGCCATGTGTTCATATCCGGTATAGATAAAGAATATAACCGCTGTCGCTGCAAATACTCCATCCCAAACAATCGGTTGCGAGAGCGAACTGGAGATATTGATTGAGAACGTCTCTGAACTAAATCCTATTATTGCAAGGACGACCAAACATGAAACCTGGAACACCGTGAAAGTTACATTGATCCATGAGGCTTGCTTCACTCCGATCAGATTTACGACCGTGAACGTAACGATGAGCGCGAGCGCTATCGAAGTAACGCCAACATCTACAAACGGTCTTGCATAACTCGCGAATGTAAGTGCAACCGTAGCGAAAGTAGCTGCGCCATGAATAGCAATGAAAAATCCAATCGCAAACGCAATGACTGGAGCTTTAGGAAACGCTCGCAGTAGAAAATTGTGCTCAGCTCCCGCGCTGGGCAAAGCAGATGCAAGCTCAGCATATGATAGTGCCGTAAACGAAGAGGCAAGAGCTGCCAGCAAAAAACTTACCCAAATTGCCGAGCCAGCCTCTGATGCCGCTGGCGCAATAACAGCATAAATTCCAGAGCCGATAATCGTTCCAACTCCATAAACAGTGAGCCGAAACAAACCTAAAGATTTTTTTAGTCCAGTACTTGAATGCTCACCGCTCATATCACTTACAGTCTACGTTAAAAGAGCAGTTAACAAACGTTTGTAGAGCAATATTCAACAAACGCAACATAGTGTCCCAATTATTCACTTAATTTTTCTACTTGGCATCGTTGAAAGTAAAATTGCCACCTCGAATATTGGAGAAAAAAAGTGGGTCGCGTTTGAAGGCCTTAAGGATGAAAGTTACAAAGTTGAGATTCTACACTCGAAGCATGAATGTGAATATTCTAACGACTAGCGAAGTAAAGCTCTGCTTCTATCGCGTGGTGGTCAGAGGACGGACAAATCTTACCCTTGTGAGAAAATACAAACTCGCGCACTTTCATAGTTGAGCGATTGTCTAAATGATCTTCAGAGATCCAAAAGTGATCAATCCATTCTTTGTTTTTAGCTGTCTTGAAACATTCGTTGTCTCGGCCATTAGTGTGCTTTATCGCTCCAACGAGGGTAACGTAGGACATGTTCATCACCTTTAGACCTTCGTCAAATTCCGGCTCCGTAAAATCGATATTTAAATCGGCCGCAATGACTTGTGGGATTCCGGGTCGAGCATGTTTAGCGAGCATTGCCTTCATTTGCTTAAGCTGCGAGATTCGAACTGGACCCAATGCTTCTTTTGATTGAAGGTGAGAAGGCGCAAATTGGACAATTTTTCCGGAAGGTAGAACTGTCTCAATCAAAACCGACCCTTTGGCAGCGAAACAGTCAGCACTGCCGCACTCTTTGAAATAAATTTTGTCCAATACTTTAAATGGGTAGCGGCTCATTATAAAAACTCCTGAACCAAATATATGCTTCACTTTCCCAGAACTTTTTAAGTAATAGCTATGAGGAAATTCTTTGCCTAAGACTGATTTCAACTCATCACGAATTTCCTGCATGAAAGCCTCTTGAAAAAACATAAGCTCATAATCGGAATTTCGTAACTGCTGAGCGATAATTTTGGTCCGTGTCTTTTGAAGGCTGTTTTTCATCGGCTTTGGAAGCATGAAGACGTTATAAGACAATATCTTCAGATCGGCGGCCTGTGCGCCCGCAGTGAAGAGAAAGCTTACTAGAATTCGCAAAATCATCTTGTACCTCCCTGTACAACTATGAAGCGGTTCGGCTGGTGACCACTTCGGGCCAAGTCCAGACCTTACAGATTGTGTCTATTTATTCACGTTGTGGAAGACACGGTCGCAAAACTCAAGGAGCTGGCCTCGACAAAAGAGTGGGTACAACGGTTTTCTAACCATCGGTTCGTCATTATCTGAGCGGAAGCAAATAATTTTTTTAAAAATTACCGCAGCTAATCGCGATCAGAAGTATGCTGACTGTGTGCGCTTGAGGGGTGAAATATGCGTTTTGTGACAGTCTTATTTATGTTGAATTTCTTGCTCTCTGGCTGCTCGACGACAGAAAGTAGAGCGCGCGATCAGCGAACAACAGCAACGGAGGAGAAGGAAGTTGGTCTCCAAAAAAGAGTTCTTGAGTGGTAGTGAAACGACTAAACCTTTTTCCGGCTCAGGTGTAGCAGAAAAAACGGTAGGATAAGGATTCCGGCGACCGTATGTATTATACTCGAGCTCAGCGACACCTCTTCTCGCCCGGCATAAAGGACCCCGATACTACTCACCGTAAGCAGTACAAAAACCAGAACGCTCACTGAGCCACTGAAACGCTTTTCCTTAGCGCGCCAGCCCGATCGCATGTGAATGCTCCACAAAGCTCCAAGCACCGCCATAATGGCTATCCCTGAAAGCGTATGTGTCGCGACAACAAACGTGCGCTGATCTGCAAGCGGGCTCCAAACTCCCTGCCACTGGAGCCTCATCTCGAGAAGCGACGGAATTAGCAAGCATCCGGAGATGAACACTAGCGAGGTGATAAAGACAATGAACGTCTTCGAAAACCACTTCGGATACCCCTTCATCGTACAACCATCAATCGTCCACCTAGTTTTTCTATCAGAGCCTCGTTGCCTGGAGCAGCTGCAACCTTTGTTAAAGCATCTGCTATCCACGCTTTCTTTGCCATTACGGTCAGCATTCTTGGTCTACGCGACTTTATCTGCGGTGACACAATCCAGCTGTTGAATTCCTTTAAATACTTGGGATGAATTTGCGAACTTGCAACAGCGGCATTTCGAATGGCACCTAAGTCTTCCAAACATCCATTCCCGCTTCTGCGCTTAACTGGAAAATTATAGTTCCCGAAAACTCGAAGATCGCCACCAGCATTGATCCAACCCGATTTGAACCCGAGGGCCTTCATCTTCTCGATTCCCATGTCGACTGCAAAACCTTTTGCGATTCCATCAAGACAAATCAGTACAGGACGAATCAACCTTGCTGATGATCCTGTAATTTCGAGGTCTGAGCTGCGTCCTATCCGAACAACGTTATCGTTGTTTTGCTGATGTTTTGGTAACACGCCGAGAGCAACTAGCTCGCCGCCAACTGCAGGATTAAATTGATCATTAGTTTTCTTTGCAACGGCTTTTGCTAACTTCAGTGCGTGAATACTTAAGCGATTGAGTTCAACGAATTTGCCGCCGCTGGAATTCAGTTTGGACAGATCACTGTTCGGATCGTGAAAGCTTAAAAGATTATGAATTTCTTCAATAACATCAAACACAGTAGAAAGTTTCTGCGCATCAACTTGCTGATCGGCACTGCCGATTTCCACAAAAGTACCAAGTAGTGGCTTCATCCTGCGTGTAGTTGAAGAATTATCCATTCGATAGCGCTACCTTGTGAATCGCAAGCAAACGCTTCACCCCATCAAGTACATTCCGACACGAGAGAGTTGCTCCGCTTATATTCGGCACATCTTCGTCAAGCTTGAAAGGATCATTTAAAGTTTTTCCTTTAAACTTGCTCCGCCAACTTTCTTCTTTGATTTGGCCGCCGTGCGTTTCGCGATATACTAAAACTTCAACACTTAATACTTTTCCTTCGGGTGAAATGCCGGCGGAATATGTGATGTATTCATGCTTCCCAATGACTTCGTCTACAATGAAGTAGCCCAAAAGCTTGTTCTTGGCGAAAGCCTTCCACACTTGGACTTCAGACTTTCGCTGCCTTACTTTAGCAATCTTTTTCACTTGCGCAATTTGGTCATCCGTTAAGTTTAGAAACGACTGCTCAAATTTACTGGCAGTGGGAAAAATAACTTTTTGAGCTTGATCAATTGTTAGGTACTCAACAGCGTGAGCTTGTTGATGGATTAAGGTGGCGGGAATTAACCAATAAAGTGATGATCGATTGGTAGACACACAATCCTTCTACTAAAAATTAAGACCTACTTTAAGTCGAACTTCGTTTTTAGTTTTCTCGACCAAATGAAGATCGCCGCGATCTTGGCCGGGAAATGCCCCGCCATTACCGTTACCAGCGAGCTGCTCAAACCAAGTTACTGTAGCCCACCACTTCTGACTGCCGTAATGCAAAGTCGGACCAGCAAACCATGACCATCGCTCTCGCCCAACTTCAGTTTCATATTCGGTTTCGTAAAGCGCTTCAGCACCAGCAAACCAGTTCGGCAAAAATCGGTAAGTGATGCCGCTGCCGAATTTTGGCTCTAACTCCATCTCTGGATGAGTGGGCCAATCAAAACCAGCCGGAAGATTATCCACCTCAGCTCGGTGCGCGTAACTCGCTTCAAGACCGAAGTTGCTGATCCAAATCAACTCACCTTCAAGAAAGTATTTCTGCAGAGAGAACAAGATTTCCCATCCGTACTGATCTTTCTTCTGGCCCGAATGCGGATCAATCCATTTGTAATCAAGGACGAAGTAAGTTGCTAACCCAATGTCATCTTTTGCGGGGCTAAGAAAATTATATTTCGCTGCTAGTTCTGCCGATGCCGGTTTAAGTGTGAACGACTCGTCTTTTGGAATATAAGCATCAATCAGTAATCCACTAGTATTTATACTCAGCGTGGAAAAGCTTGCGAGGAGCGAAAGTCGGTCAGTCATTCCATATTCAGCCTCAGTTTCTGTATCCCAAGCTTTGTACTTGCCAGATCCTTTGTCGTTTCTCTGCGTAACGATTTGATAAAGCTCCCAATGACCTGCAGGCAGAGTTTCAGCACCTTTGATATAGCCGAGCAAATTCTCATCAGCCTTAGCATTGAAACTCACTAAAACGGCAATAGCAGTTAACAAAATAGCAGAGAAAACTCTAATCACTTGGGTACCCTTTCGCGCAAATCTGATTAAGAGTCTTAGGTCATTTCTATTTTTCTTGCTAGTAAGATCAGCTTTGTCATACATGTTTCGAAATAGATGAATAGCAATTGAAAGTAGATGGCTTCGCTCTTTTTTGAACTACATCTTCATCTTAACTAGGGCGTAATATTTCGTTTCATCATCTGCGAACAGAGAAATGTTCCGGGCCTTAACTCCAAGCTGCGCGTCGTTTTCAACTCCAATTACCAGAGTAACATCGTCAATGACCTCAGACCATACTGAAAAATCGGTGACCCAAGATGAGGGTTGGACTTCTTTGGCGCCGCTCGCTGAACTCATCTGCAAATGCTTCCATCCGGATAGGAGTGTCACACTGATCTTTTTAGTAAGCTCTGCAGACACAAAAGGAAAGTTGAACGCAACCCAACTCTTATTCGCCTTTATATTACCTTTCGCGTTTACTTGGCCGTTTCGCGTTTGATTGTACCAAGTGAACCGACTTTGGAATCCAGCGGCAATCGAGCCAGTGATCTTTTGCTTCACGATTATACGTCCGTGAAATTTGCCGTGGGTCCCAGCGCTCACCTGCTCTGTTCCGGTTGGCAAAAACAAGCGTAGAGAGCCTTCTAAGTTTCGACGCTCACCTAAATCTGCCAAATTTTTCTTTCTATAACCAAGCTCGACGTCGCCAAGTTCAGATTTGTTTTTCGAGCCGTCAGAGTCTGTATCCAAATCGATAAGATAATTCGGACTGATATACGCAGCAGAGGTTGAGTCGAAATTATAGATCGCCCTCAGGTAGCTCGTAGACTCTATCGGGCCACGGCCTTCAGCCCCGTAGTACGCTTCAGTGGAAGCTTCGAAAGAAATCTTTTGGAGGCGCTTACCAATCGCCGGTGCTGGGGCCACTGATGAGCCAGCTCCGGATACCTGTCCTTCTAATGCAAATGCGTTTTCAGCAACAATTAGCAGTAAGAACAAATATTTCATGTAGCCCCACTGAACACCCACAATCGCCAGAATAAAAAAAAGGCTGAATGTTTAATTCAGCCTTTTTCTATAAAGCAGTTTTACAAAGGATTAGAACGAAGCAGATCCAGTGAAATAATAGTCAGTCTCGTCGCCACGATAGATAGCGAACTTGTTTTTCTGAGCCATGAGGTCGCGCGCAAGATATGAAGATAAGCCAACGCCTACTTCAAAGATGTCGTTGATCGCATAGTTCACTGCGGTATCAGCGTACAGGAATTCTTTCTCAGTCGATCCGTTAGCTGCTTCAGAGCGGTACCAGTAGCGCATAAGTCCACCCTCTTGGACGAGTGAAATCTTTTTTGACAGATTAACTGTTCCACTTAAATAGTAAGAAAGGTTGAATGGTGAGTTAGCCTTTTGTTTTCCGTCTACAAAATACGAATCAGTAGTTTGGTACGAATACCAAGGCACTACGTGAGCTGCTAATTCGAAAGTTTTGTTGAAAGTTTTCTTCAATTGATTATCCCAACGAATTCCAGTCACTTGATTTTTTTGACGAGTGCCTTTGCTCAGCGGTAGGTAGGCACGCACTGAAGGATTGTATTCAACATCAGAAGGCAAAACAGCTAATTTAGATTTTGCATACTGAAGGTACATGTCGCCAATCTTGTTCTTCTCGCTAGATTTAACGTCTGCACCGAATTCGTTCGTGAAAATTTGGTTTATTCGAAGTTTCTCTGTAGCGCTCAGCTGATAGTTCGCGCGTACCTGGTTCAAGGCAGTAAACTCTTCTTTACCTTTGTTAGTGCCTTCCATGTTGAAATATGTCGAGTTGATCAAAGCAAATGTAGTCTTTTTTGTAGCTGTCGGCGCCGACGAGATTGCCGCAGTCGACGTAGCAGCTGCTGCAGCAGGTGCCGACGGCATTGCCATTGAAGTGCTTTCGCTAGTAGCGCCAGATGTTACAGCTGTACTTTTTGTTTTGCTTGCTTTGTTAGGTGCAGCCACCGCAGCAGATGACACTGCCATTGCCGCTACGACCGCAAATGTTGATAGACCCTTCATATTCTCCCCTTTAAAAACTGGTTTTGTTTTGACCCCATTACATATGAATGAGCAACTCCCGTGCCATTTTTCGGCTCTGTGGATCAATGCGGCAATTTTTAGTCCACCTTCACGAATCTGTAAACATATTCCCTAGAGAATTGAAGAAATACCCGGAACCAGAACAGAAGGATTAGGATGGACCGTTGGTTTAAAGCAGAGCCAAATTGACCCTGCTTTAATATAGTTATTTGAAACTCTTAGGTTAGGGCTAAAGCGCTTCGCCTTGCTTTTGCACCAGTATACCCTTTTCGAGTGGCAACGAAGCCTTCGCAGAAACTATTGCCTCATCTTTAGAAAACAATCTCGCTACTTCACCTTCCCCAACAAAATACTTATTACAAATCTTTCGCTCTATGGCATTTTTCCCGACAGTGTATTCTCGGCAAGTTTGCTTAAGGAAAACGACCTTTTCGCCGAGTCGGAATTCGTTTTTGTTGGTTTTGACTACGACAGTATTTTCATCCAGTCGACGATCCACTACCGCTGAAGTACTGCAACCAGAAATAAGAAAGCTAACAATAGTAATTAAAATAATTTTGGTCATAAATCCTCTGAATTCTTTAAGAAAGTTGTAGGCAGGACTTCATAGCCCGCTAAAAAGGAACAATAAGGACGATCTTCATAAGTGTTGGCGAACTATCCTCTTAGTTTCGGAGGACGCCTAATACTTGTCCGAAGATCAGTTGCGACGGGTGCATGATATTGACTAAACACCGAGCCGGATCTTGGGAGTTTAAATGCCAAGACGTCTGCGCTGGGCAAATAGTTGCCGTGCCCAAAATGGCAATGATGACCAATGTCTGCAGAATGGTGATCGGCTATGTGAGCTTGGGAGCCAAAGGAGTGTATTTGGCTAAGTTCTGAGCTTTCCGATAGCTCGCGTGCCCCCCGATCGGCAGCATAGCCATCTAAAAGTGCTGAAGCCAGAATAAGAAAAACGATCAGAATTCGCATTAACATACTCAATCGAGTCTTAGTCTGCCCTCCCCTGCAAATCAAGATTTTGGCCTCTTCCAACAAGCAAAAGCTCTACACCAGATACCTTTTACAGCGAGTAACCAGAAAATCGACAGTAGGCAATCCTTGATAGCTTAAGAGGTCACATTGGGCTCGCACAATTCATGCAGTAGGATCAGCTGCGGTATCAGAACGCCCGCCAAGGCAGGAGACGAGATGAGTAATTTTTCAAGCGACATATCGGTTAAAGCTATGTCTAAGCTAATGATCTGCTCGCTTTTAGCGTTTGCGACGCTCGCAACCCTGATACCAGACGCTGCTTTTTCAGCCGAAAAGACTACAAACCTATCGACCTCTCTAGCGAAACGAACGCCACAGAAGTCATTTCAGTTTTCTGGAAGTTTACTCCTCGAAACCCTTGCCCCGGTATCAACAGACAATGCAGGCAAAAGATCTTATACGGGATTTTATGCTGCCTCAGGAGAGTTATCTCACCGACCTACTTTCACGTCTATTTCCCTGAAGATTCCTTATAGCCGAGAATATTCTTACGAAAGAGATGATGGGCAAGATGGAGACTTTGGGAATTGGCTTTACTCAGCAAAAAAGAAATTTAACAAAGTTGGATTTCTTGATTTCGTAACGCTCGGAATTTCCGGAGGCCTACCGGCAGGTAGAGAAGCTAAGCACTCAACATTTAATGGGTCGGCAGGGCCTTCTATAGCTGCAAAAGTATCACCCGGCAGGTTTGATTTTGTGCAATCGGTTTCATACAGATATTCGTTCTTCCGATACGACATTCAAGCAGATGGGACAGTAAACCAACCTCACAACTATACCAGTATCTCTGATCTTACCTTGAACATTACGAAATCTTTTTCCGCTACAGCTAGTTTTTCCTATCTTTATAGCAGAAGCTTTCAGAATGTGGGTCGAAGTTCAACGTGGAGCATTTTCTCTCTGGATTACGCTATTACTAATAAAATCTCGACAGCTGTTGGCTTTAGTACACTCAAGGGAACCCTGTCGCCAGACGGCCAACACAATTCTATTTCGGTATTTGATCCCAACAGTTCTGTAGTATTTTTCGATCTAACTTTTTCGACATAAATTTCGTTTACAGACAAGTCGCCTTATATCTGCTAGCTCTTAAGTGATTTAATTTGAGAAATGCAGCTAAGGAACGTAGCTCGACAATGACAGATGACTTTAATAAAAAACAACAGGTAATTAAAAAATTGCTCGATGGAAAACCAATGAGCGAGGTCGAAGAAGAAGAAGGACTTAGTCATCGAACGGTCCTTAGATGGTACAAAGATTTTCAGTCCGGAACTCTAGAGGTCGCAAATCTAACCAATAAAGCGTCGACTCGTTATCAGCGGCTCTCAGCTGGCCAAGTGAAATGGTTCGATTTAGTAATGCGAACTAAAGCACCTTCGGATTTCAGCCTAAACAAATCCCTCTGGGATCGCAATCTGACCCATAAGCTTTTACAGACATGGTGTAAGCAAAGTTTCCCTAACAACGAAACCTACACCCTTTTAGAAGAGCTTGGGTTTGTACTGCCAAACCCGGTCGAAGCAGCCTTTCAATCTCAAAATAAAAAGCTGAAAAACTGGATGGTAACTAAGTGGCCGAAAATTTCAGATGAGTATACCGATAAAGGCTACCGCATTCTTTGGCTAGATTCGGCTCCACTCAGTGGCGATTTTAAAGTAGTGGACGATAAAGTGAGCGGAGCCGGCGCCTACGTAATTCGCAAAAGTACGTCGACGCAAACTGCTGCTGTGACGTTTGCTTACTACCCTGTACAGCGTCGTTTCTATTTTATCGCGGTGCCTTGCCCACCCACAGAGGCAAACGCAATCGACTTCTTGGCACGACTGGAACAAGATCATCCCCGTCCGTGCTTACTAGTTGTATCCAAAGAGTCGGTTTTCAATTCTCCGGCAGTTGTTAAGCACGTGAAAAACTACTCCTCAAATTTCAAATTACTCGCAACGCCGTAAAGATTTGATATTTGGAAAATTAATTTACCAAAAATTTCAGTTTGGAACTGATTGGGCAGTGATCTGACACATATCTAAGATAATATTGCGAGTTGAGAAAACCTGATCCTTCTCGTGTTCGACTACAACCTGAGAACACTTTTGCCTTAGTAGCAGCTATCCCTTGGCTCACATATATATGGTCTAGAGTTCCTCTTATCTTACCGCTTCGATAAGTAAACTGCGCTTGCTTTGCGAGTAGCTCGTACTGCTGCCCCATTTTGCTTAGCTGCTCCTGAAAAATTAGTGTGTCGTCTTTCGAAAGCTTAGTCTGCTCTTTAGAGAACGAATTGAAGTCTCCTAAAACAACAGTCGGAAGACCAGGCTCCTTCGCCAAATCGTCAGCAATCATTTTCATTTGTTTTATGCGGAGCTTTGCAAAATGTGGAGCAGATTTTAAATGGACCGCGACAATGCGAACTAAACGCGCTCCATCTTTTCTTGCAAGGTCTACGCGTATAGCTGGACGCGCGCGATTAGGATCGTAAGAAGCCACTTCTTCAATGAGATGATTGTCGTCGTATGCGACCGACTGAAAGGTGAATCTAGGCGACGTACACAAAGCTACGTGTTGATGAAGTTTGTTAGCATGTGAATAGCTAAGGCACTTCCATCCTGACGGCAAAATTTTCTTCAACGCTTTTAGGTCCACAATTTCTTGAAATGCAATGACATCAAGTGGAAGTAAATATTCTTTCAAAAACTGCCGGGTTGCTGAGATTCGTTCGGCCTTTGATGATGGAAGTTTAAAATTTGAATCATGCTCCGCGGAACCGAACCAGCGAATGTTGAATGACCCAACAGCCAATCGTTCGAGACTACTTGCTTGAGCGTTCTGCGTAACAGCGAACACACCAAGACAAAGTAGCAAAACCCCTCTTAATGCCACCTTAGACCCCTTGTAGTAGACTGTTAACGGCAGTCTGTAGAAACGCCGGGCCAATTCCCAGCATATACATTGGTAGGGTCACGCTATTAAGAGCCAAAGTTGATGTCAAACTAAGTCTGGAAACGCCAAGTTTTTAATTGATGCTAAAGTAGCTGCAGGCTCAGCTGAATTAAACGTTACTTTTTTTCAACCTTGAGTAAGGAGTGCTCGCCTGCAGTGAGTGCTGCCGAACCCTCATAAGACGAATGTTTAATCTTTACATTATAGCGGTTATTTAGATCGAGACCTTCAAATGCAACAAAGCCGCTCTCGCCAGAATTAGCGACTGCCAGCTCGTAGCCAAGACTATCGATTAAAGCAACAGCTAACCCTCGGCATGGCGAGTAGTCTCCGATTTGACATCTCACTATCGAAATGCCCAATGAAATGGCGTCCTGAGCTAAGTGCTCTTGAATTTCGGAAACTTTTACGGCTCGCGCTGTATGTGCTCGACTTCTTTTAGGTATTGTTTTGACCACAGCAAACTTGCTCGTATCACTTTCGATATGGGCTGTAGCGGGAAGAGAAAGGGCAGCCAAACATAGCAATGGGAAAAGTTGTTTCACTGCTTAAATTATGACAGCTGACTTTTAGAGATCAACTGGCCGATTGACCTGAATTCTCGAGACTTATCTCGAAAAGAAAAATAGTCAGTGCAAACTGCTCACGGAATGTTTGCGGCAGAAGTTGGATTGTCTTCATCGCCATTCACAGAAAAAAGTGCCTTTGCGAACCACTCATTGGATTGAAGAATCTGTTGATACGACATTACTGTTTGTTGATTAGCATAAGCGACGATCGCTTTGATGATATTTTCAGCTTGAGGACCCATCCCACCGAAGCTACCTTCGACACCCTCTGCGAGGATATCTAGATTTCTTGAACCTCGAGGATCAGAAGGCGTCGCCTTAAACTTAAAATAATCTGTTACGTAGTAAGCGTAGGGGAAGCATGCGCTTAAATGAAGAATTTGATATAAATCGGACCTTGCCGAAAAGCTGAGTCCCGATTGGCTGCGCAGCATCTCAATATTTAAGTTTTTGCCAGTTCCAGCATGCCCACCGTAAGAGATCAGTGATGCATTTTCTAGCGCAAATTTGTACATGCGGTGAAAAGGTGCGCTATCTTCCTTTATCCCGGTGTTCCCATAAAATACTGTAAGACTAATTAAGCCTTTCGCAGTCTGAAGAGAGAACTCTTCAATATGGGGCTCCGACTGATAACTTGAGCCTACGAACTGTTTAATTTCGTCACTAGACCACCGTCGACCATTAAATCCGAGGCGAGAAAGCGCTTTTCTTAAAACTGGATATGACCATGGATTACCTATCGAGGGGTCATCAGAAGATTGATCACTTACTTTTCCAAAAAGAATTACTGCTCGCATCACTCCATTTGTAAAGAGGCGGTTGTATTCTGGGTAGGTTTGAACCGTCGCGGGGTTATTGGTAAAACTCCCTTGAAACACGTAATAATCCTTATCTTGTATCATTGTGCAGGCAGCGGCTCGTGGATTCCAATAATACCAAAATGCTCCAGCTCCATAATCAGGATCCTGGCAAAACTGAAGTCGTTCGGTAGTTTCCACGGTATCGGGATTAACCGGTACAATCACTTCGATTGGGCCTGCGGCTACATTTAGGACAAGCGCAGTACCGGTAAACCGGTATTTTACTCGATAAAGTTTATCTGCAACCTTTTCAATTCCGGTAATATTAATCGAAAAATCAGGGCGGAGACTAGCGATCGTCGTTCGTCTCCAGTGAGACTGCATCCATTTGATTTGTTTCCGCACTTGCTGCTTCGCCTCTGTCTGGGTGGGAGTTGAGCTAGAGCGCAACCCAACCTTACCTTGAAATGTAACGTACGATTCAGTTGCGGTTGTGCTGTAGGTTAAGAAGTTAAGGATGTTGGCATTAGCCAATCGTGCACCGACAACTATACATAGGAATACTGTGAATAAAACGATTCGCTGAAAAAACATTTAAAACCTCTAGCCGAAAAAAGATATAGCGTGAATCTAGTTTTTAGTCTTTTTCGAGGGTTTCAGCCACTGTTAAAGGAGCCACGGGAAGATGTTTCCCAAGTGTCCAATAGTTAGCCAGTGTCGATGCAGTGAAACGCAAAATTTTGGTTTTGAACGGCGAGCACTATAACTGGCGATGGCTCGATGGCTTACTGGCGCCCGCGTACACTAAGCTTCCGTTTTTAAGGGTGCTAATCAGCTTCGCTAAGTACTTTGGTGGTACTGCCGGACAACCCCAGCTTCGGCCCTGTTTGACGCTGCTGTCTCGAACGTAAGGTGCCCCGTGAATTACCACGTTACGTTCGAGTGCGTTTGAATTATATCTCGATAAGCCCTTTAAACGAAGCGAAAGACCATTATTACCTTTGTATGGGCTCATCGTTAAAAATGCACCGATCGAGGTCGCATTACTATTGAGCGTGTCGCTGAAGTTCTCCGGCAAACCATCATGGTTTTTATCAGAACCACGTCCATGTGCTACGTACGTGCTCCATACACGCCCGGAACTCAATTCAATTACATAGAGTCGCTTTTCGCTTGAAGGAAGGGAGTAGTCGATCACAGTGATGACTTTGTTATTCATGAAATTCTTTTGATTCACATAGAAGAACAGCAAAGCATCCTTCAAGAGCTTCGCATTAATCTCGCGCTTCGTATCAACATGCTTGTACCGATCGAGAATTTTTCCCTCGGTACCCGGATCCAAAGTTAAGAATCTAAATTTTAATGGTTCATTATCATTAGCAGCTACCGGTGGCGTTACTTTACTGGTTGCAGCGCTTGCAGCAGCTGGACGCTGAACAGAAAAGTTCTGAATCTTGGTGCTCTCTGTCGAAAGTTCTTGGGACTGTCGAACTTTGAACCCCTGACCACAAGCCGACAATGAGAATAATAGCGTCAGAGCGCTGATCACTTTTGAGTTTGTATATGAATAGCTAACTATATTTGTTTGCATCGCCAGAACCCCCGTTCTAATGAGGAGGATTTAACGCTGTTGCCGATAATTTCTCACCTTTTTTGAAGCGTGACGAAATCAATTCAAGACTCGCGCCCGAATTTGTCACTTTGGCATTGAGAGAAGGTATGTGAAGAGTTAGACGAGCAAATCCGACAAGGTAAAAAGTTCTGTCGAATTTTCCTGGTCATTAGAGCGGCAATTTCTTGTGCCGCAACTAATGGCTTGAACTCGTCACTTACTAATATCGATCGAAGTTATCTTACACGGATCCAGGTGCTTTGAACGCCATAAGCCCGAACGAGCCGGTTGAATTTATAACCGTTGTCAGGGTGCATGCGTATACAACCGTGAGACGCAGGCTGCCCTAGCTTTTTCCAGTTGCCACGGCCAGTGCCATGAACTGCGAACCCGCCCTTAATGAAAACAGCGTAAGGCATATTTCCTAAGCGCTGCCCGTTATCATCGACGTAGTCGCCACCCGGGTACTTAGTTGAAGTGTATTTATCGTAGATGCGTCCATTAGGATGAGTGTCGAAATCGGGCGTGCCGAATCCGGAAACTCCTGTTGATACAAGATACTCACCCTGAAGAATGCCGTTAACATAAAGGCGAGCCAATTGCTCAGGTTTAGAAATATCAAGGTAGACTGGGCACTGCTCGCGGTAACAAGTCGCAGCCCAGAGGTTCGAAATGTTAAATTGGAACGCTGGCTGCCCAGTTGATTGTTCGTAATCCTCATCTAGCAACTGAAGCTGCCGTTCGATGTCTGCGGCGAACGGGTTTAGTTCGTCCATCGCGTTGAACTCTTTGGTTTCGCTAGCGCTGACGGCCGTGTCTGCGGCAAAGAGATTGAGTGGTAGACCTAAACCAAATGCTAAGAAGACAGCGAGCAGCGTTTTCATTTTTGATTCCTCCTAAGGAAACAGGAGGAGATGTTTATTTGCACGTATTACACAAGGCAACTAATTGTTTCATGGTGTTAACGCTTCTTAACAAGCTAATCGCAGTAGAGCTTTGACGCTTTAAATCCCATGCAATTCTTTCAAACCTCTAGCGACTGCAGGGAATAAAAAAGACAGAGAGAGAATTAGCCACGACTTAAGACCGAGATGCTCCATCTCCCTAAACCTAAGCCCAGATCAATAAAACATTCGTTGATGGTTAATATAAATTCCAACCACCGAACCGAAATAAAGTAACTCTGCGGTCGCGTTAAGAAATTGGCGCATGTTGAAAAGCAGCTTTATCCATGGGTTGATGTGCATATCCATGGAGGGATTATAAATGAAGTTATTTATCGCGCTTGCGATTTTGGTCGCATCAGCATCGTCGGAAGCTAGAACTGTAAAATTCGTAGAAGGATCTTTGATCGTAAGATTAGCACCTAACGTAAAGCCAAATGCTTTCTCTCGTAACTTTAGCTCGGACATGTTCGAGATCGAACGAGCACTCGTGCCAGAGCTAAATATTTATTTAGTCAAATTAAAGGGCGACGTTAAGGTCAGCCAAGCTCTTAACATTTTTTCGCGTAGCTCGATGGTCGTTTACGCGCAGCCGGATCACTATACTTCTCTTCGAAGCAAGACCCCTACCGATCCAGATTTTACAAGACAATGGCCACTTCTGAACGCAAACAAAGCAGACATTTCGGCAATCGCGGCTTGGGATCTTGGGACCGGCGGGAGAGATCGTGCAGGCAATGATGTCGTGATCGCAGTAGTCGATGGCGGGATGGACACTACTCATCCGGATCTTGTGCCGAATCTTTGGATCAACCCGGGTGAAACTGCTGGCAACGGGGTTGATGATGATAACAACGGGAAAATAGACGACGTGAACGGATGGAATGTTTACGGAAAAAACGGGAATATTCCGAAGGACGCGCATGGGACTCACGTCTCAGGTATTGCGGGCGCCTCAGGTGACAACGGCAAAAATATTGCCGGCGTAAATTGGAATGTTAAGTTAATGGCCGTTGCTGCGGCTTCTGGAACAACTTCTGTAATCGTTGAAGGTTACGGCTATGTTCTTGCTCAGAAAAAATTGTGGCTTACTAGCAAAGGCAAGTTGGGCGCGAATATCGTCAGCACGAACTCAAGTTTTGGCGTCGATTACGCTGACTGCAAAACTGGTGACTACCCAATCTGGAATGATCTGTATGAAGAGATGGGTAAAGTGGGAATTCTTTCGGCCATTGCGACTGCGAACAATAACGTCGATGTAGACGCTGAAGGGGATGTGCCGACTGGCTGCGGGAGCGAGTATATCGTTTCAGTTACAAGTACAAACAGCCTCGATAAGAAAAGTAGTTTCGCTGGCTACGGCAGAAATTCAATTGATATTGGCGCCCCTGGCGAAAACGTGCTTTCAACAGTTCCATCCGGCAAGGTTGGATTAATGAGCGGCACTTCAATGGCTACGCCTCACGTAGCCGGAGCTATCGCATTTCTTCATAGTGTAGCGAGCGAAGGCCTGCACACGACAACAAGTGCGGATCCAGCAGCTGCAGCGCTAGCAATTAAAAAGCTTATGCTTGAAAACGTAGACGTTACTGAAGATTTAAAAGACAAAACAGTGAGCGGTGGGCGTTTGAATTTATACAAAAGCGCTCTCGCTGCTTCTAAATATTAGTATTTAAATTGTGTCTTGTTGTTGGGCCCGGTTAATAACCGGGCTTTTTATTTAACGGTAAAATCCAGAAGCTTTAAGTTTATTTAATAGTGCCAGATTTTGCTGATAGTGATCCTGCGTAAACCGCATAACTCCGTCACTGCCTAACCGCGCTGTAATTGAAATTATGTAAGCCGGCAGTCGATTCTCTTTTGGCAGCACTACTGTCGTGTCGTCATCCCTAACCTCACCTGGCTTCGCTACGTGGTTTTCAATTGCGAAACGATCCCACTTGGTCCCCTTCAAGAGATATTCAGCAAAATCTATTGGAAAAGGCATTCGAATACAGCCAGAGCTAATGAGACGATTTGATTTTGAGAATAGCCCGCGATCGTTAGTGTCATGGAAATAGATTGAATAAGGGTTTCGCATCATGAACTTCACAACACCCAACGCATTATCATAGCTAGGCTGTTGCTGAATGAAAATAGGACTCTTTTTGGGGTCAATATTAAACCAGTCGATTGAAGCCGGATCGAGTTCGGTTTTCAGGTCTCGTGTCAGCACTTTAAACCGATTCTCCACGAACCATGTTCGCAAGACATCGGCTCCCTGCGCGGCTAACCCCTGAATCATCGGAAGCTTGTCTTCAGAAAATATAGTGATCGGGACTGTCCAAGTCGGATTCATGACCAAATAATAAATCTCGTCACGCATAGAAGGCGTTTTCCGCGCTCCCCGTCCGTTGATGACTGTTTGCAATTCAATATTCGGATTAGCTAGATTTTGATCAACAAGTTTCGCCTCCTGAGTCGCTAGGTTTACAAAAATATGGCGCTGCTCAAGTTGTGAGGGAAGCCATCGGAATTTCTCCATGTTCAATTCTACCTGCTGGATACGTCTGGTAGAGCTAACACTAAAGAATTCCCAAGAAGCAGCGTCAGTAGGCGCCAGCCGTCCGGAAGGAGTTGCAAGATTTGCCTTCTGAATATCTCTAACGGCAGCTTCAAGTTCTGAATCGAAGCGGTCATCAAGATTGGTAATCTGGTAACCCATCAGTTTAGCTCTCTGCTTTAACTCTGTAATTTTTGAGCCTACTGATCCAATCTTTAGCGTAGATGAAGCTGGTCGAATCGCAGAAAAGCCCCCGCGAGATTCAATTGAGCGGAGTCGCGCCAAAACTTCTTTTAGCTTCTGATATTGCTCGTGTTGAGGAGCCGTTCTTTCAATTAAGAGATCAAAGCGACTATCTACTAACGATTGCTGAATCGCGCTCCATAACTCAAACGTGCGCTTTTCGAACTTCACATCATCGGCGACGGCACTCGGATCTACCCGCCCCACATTCAAGTTGGTGGTGATTGCGATTAAAATTCGCGACAGAGCGATCTCAGTTGAAAGAAATGAAGAAGGAGGCAGTGGTGCCGAGAATGCTGTTTCGATGGACGCAGGCCAATAATCAGCTACTGGAAAACCGTGATTAACTATTAGAGGGACTGCAGCTTTTAGCTGAAATGCAGCCGCCGATAACCCGCTTGAGTTTATCCAAATCGGTTCGAAACTTCGCGAAGTATATAGTTGAATTAGTTGAGCTCGCGTCGTTCGAGTTAATTTGGCCGACCCTTCAATCTCACTTTTGATTTGTTGAGACGAAATTTGAGCTTCGGCAGTTACCGCGAATCCAACGGTTAAGAACGCAACAATAAAACCTTTTATAAGACTTGCAGCTTGATATTTCATGTTTCGCTAGAAAAGCAAAATCGGTGCTAACAACTAACGTCTCAATTGTAGGTATCGTTGAACTGGAGCTAGATAGCTGTTGAATAAATAGACAGGCTGACTGCATTTTGCAGCTCTATCGCAGCTTAAAGCGGCCTATAGCCTATATTATGAGGCTTGTGATTGACCCGAGTTTTGCATCTATGTTCGACAGGAGAGAATTCGCTATGAAAAAAACAATCGTGATCGCATTTCTAGCTTTGATCGGTAGTTCAGTAACTTATAGCTCTATTGCCTCGGCAAAGAGCGTATCGTCGTCTTCGCAGCGCCAAACTGTGATTTCTGTTGTGGTAGAAAGCCTATCACCTCACGAAAATGCGTTCGACATTATAGTCGCTGGCTCGTCGACTGTTTATCACTTAGAAAACGCGGCTCGGCTTTCTATGGCTAAAATGCGAGCGCTGAATAACAGCGTCGAGTCTAGGACTCCGATAAACTTAAGTGTTCGCGGCACTGATGTTATCGATATACTTCTCTAATCCTTAAAATGCCCACTTGCATACCTTCGCTTCGTCGGGTTAGATTCCCCACTAGATAAGGGTAGGTAATAGTGCGACTGCTACTGGCATTTTACATTCTGTTCGCTCTAGCGTTCGACAACTGCCACGCAGTTGAAAACGTAAGCTACTCGGAGCGATCTGTATCTGTTAGTGAGTCTCCAGCAAGTGGATCAGTACAAGCTGCCCATCAGGGTTGCGAGGATCTCGATCACCAGAACGGATCTGACACACACTTTTGCCACCTTAATCACATTAATTTTTTGCTTCAAAACGGACTCCGTTTATCATCAATGAGCCCTCAAAAGGAACGAACTAATTACCAGTTCTCCCAACCCGACTTCTCGCCACAGAACCTTCGCCGGCCTCCTAAGTCTCTCGCTTAAACCGCTAGAGAATTCACGTTTTAAATTTACCTAACGTACAGGCAAAGCGTTCATGCTTCTGCCTGTTGGAGAGCCATATGTTTTATCTTTTACTGTTATTCCCAGCTATTTTATTGCTAAGTGGCTGCGCATCAGTCGATCGAACGGCAGAGTACGAAAAATGCATGGTCGAAAACAAAACCGACATTGCTGCGTGTGAAAAACCCGCGCGAACACCCTCTTACTTTGATCGGCCTGGCCGATTTAATCGAATCTAATTAGTTTTAGGAGAATATTTAGATGAAGAAGCTGCTTTTTATACTTTTGCTTGTGACGAGTTCACTGGGTATCGCTGCGGATATAAAACCCGGAAGCGACTGCAGGTCAGCAAGTACTGCTACAGAGCTAGTTCGCTGTGCTTTAGCATCTGGGGTCGAAGTAAAACTTGATTCTTTGAATGTCGAAGCTCGAGGAAAACTTGTTTCAAAAGCACGGGCATTTCGTAACCCCGAGCTTGGGATTGAAAATGTGCGTGGCGCCGGAGGCACAAACGATCTAGAAGCTACGCTTTTAGTTGAGCTTGAGGTCTTCGGGCAACGGTCGTCGCGACTGAACAGCGCAAAAGCGGAAAAAGAGCTAGCTGAGAAGCAGCTTCTTCTCACCAAACAAGATGTGGCAGTTAATGTTGTGACTGCCCTTTATCGACTTCGACAAATCGAAACTGAAAGTCATTTGGTGACTGAAGCAGCCGATTCATTTACTCGGGTTACGAAGCCTTATCGCGGAAGATTGAGGCTTAACCCTGAGCAAGAAGTCTCACTTTCTGTATTTGAAATTGCTGCCGAAGAAAATCAGTTGAAAGTTCGGACACTGCAGCAAGAGCGGCAGAAAATTTTAAATCAGCTCAATCTATCGTTGGGGCTGCAAACAGTGTCGCCGTCTCTACTCCCGCCTTTTAAAACTGTTTGGCCGGAATTGAGCTCGAGTAGTGATGGCCAAAGTGCATCTGTACAGGTTGCAGCTTCCGAGCTTCGACGAGCCGAAGCTGAGCTAGCCGCTCAAAGAGCTGAGTCTTGGCCGGCTATAAGTGTTGGTCCGAAGATCGTAAAAAGTGGTGAGGATGATACCCGAGTAGGCTTTGCTCTTTCGATGCCTTTGCCTGTTTTTAGTCAAAATGGATCAGGCAGGTCCGCGGCAAGAACTCAAGTGACTCGAGCACAAATTCAAGCCCAACTAGCAAAGAACTCTTTTCAGAATGAGAAGTCTTTGCTTTTAAGAACTTACAACGATTCAGCTGTTGCTTTGAAAAACTCAGTTCAGAAAGCCGGCTTAACTAAAAAGCATCAGAGTTTACATCGGCTGCTAAACCAGGGATTGATTAACGCATCTCTTGTTATCGAGCTTCACCGACAGCTATTGGATTATCAAGCAGCTGTTCACGAACAGGAACTCAAGGGTGTCGAAAGTTATTGGAAGCTTTTAGCAATCGAAGGAAAGCTAGAAGAAGGAGAAGTAAAATGAAATTTTTAATCACATTGGTCTACTTTCTTCTCAGTGTTCAAGTTGCGGGTGCGCTGGGAGATGAACATGGACATGGTTCTGATCGTAAAAAGAAATCAACGTCGAAACAGACAACTAAAACTGCTACTGAGCATGATCATGACGAGCATGAAGAAGCTCCCAAACATTCCAAAGACGAAAATAAAGCAGAAGGCAAGCTTCCTCAGGGTCACGATGAAAAGCATGAGGAGCAGGCTCATACCAAAGAAGAAGAGCATGACCATAAAGAATCGGGACATACCGATGAGCATGGCGATGGTGAAAAAGCCCAGAGCGATGAGCACGGAGAAGAAGAGGCATCGGCTTCCGTGGGACCTGGCAAAGCTGTCCTGGAAGTTAAAGATGAAGGTAATAAGCTAAAGCTTTCACCCGAAGCACAGCAAAAAATTAACCTACAGTTTAGCAAAATAACTGTGCAAGGCGGATCAGCTCGAATTCCAAAAGCTGCTTTACTTGAGTACCAAGCCAACACTGCTATTTACCGTCTCAACCCAGATGGGCTCGTTGAATTGATTCCAGTTAAGGTTTCAAAGCGCGAAGCAGACACGGTTGTTATCTCTGGCAAGCTCTCAGCTAACGAACAAATTGCAACAAGTGGGGTAGCTCTTCTGAGAGCTGCGCAGCTTGAAGCTTCAGGTCAGGGTGGAGAAGGTCATGGACACTAATTCTACTTTTCAATTTACAATCTCAAATTTGAATCGAGTTGATCATGTTTAATAAGATTATTGAGTTCTCGGTCTTCAATCGAAATGTAGTTATCGTCTTAACGTTAGTCGCAGCAGTCGCGGGTTGGTTTTCGTTTCAAAGTCTACCGATAGATGCTGTTCCGGATATTACCAACGTTCAAGTTCAGGTCAACACTACCGTAGAGGGCTTAGCGCCTGAAGAAATTGAACGCTACATTACGTTTCCAATTGAAAATGCTATGGGCGGCATAGCCGGGGTTGAGAGTGTTCGTTCGATAACTCGATTCGGTCTTTCGCAAGTTACGATTGTGTTTGAGGAAGGATCAAACATTTATCTTGCAAGGCAAATGATCGCTGAGAGATTACAAGGAGTGGCTGAGGAACTCCCTCAAGGTGCAGAGCCGGAGATGGGTCCGATAACATCTGGGCTTGGAGAGATTTTTCACTACTCAATCGAAGCTAAAGAACCTGCAAAAGGCGAAGCTCGAATTAAGCAGTTGATGGATTTAAAAGCCATTCAGGAGTGGCAACTAAAGCCTCGCCTGCTGACAGTAAAAGGTGTAGCTGAAGTTAATACGATTGGTGGTTTTGAAAAGCAGTATTTCGTTCAGCCAAACCCTCAAGCCTTAGCTCGTTATCGCATCCGCATCGAAGATCTAGTTCAAGCCCTAGAAGTGAATAACAGAAATACGGGCGGCGGCTATGTGCAGCAAACCGCTGAACAGTTTTTAGTTCAAGCTTCGGGAATCGTGTCATCGATTGAAGATATTAAAGCGATTCCTGTGAAAAGTTTAGATTCTTTCAGAACCGTTCGCGTTGGCGATGTTGCGGAAGTAAAATTTGATAAAGAGTTAAGAACTGGCGCAGCGCTAGTTGATGGCGAAGAGTCAATTGTCGGAACAGTTCTGATGCTGCTTGGGGAGAATTCGCGCACTGTTTCACTTCGAGTTGCTGAACGCCTTAAAGAAGTGAAAGGGACAATCCCGGAATGGGCCCAGCTCCGGACTCTTTACAACCGTTCAGACCTGGTAAATTCCACGCTCGGCACCGTAGAACATAATTTAATGTTTGGTGCAGCGCTCGTCGTTGTGATTTTGCTTTTGCTAGTCGGGAACATCCGCGTCGCAATCATTACGGGTCTCACGATTCCGCTTTCGCTCCTCATCACTTTCATTATCATGAAAGCTCAAGGTGTTTCAGGTAACCTGATGAGCCTTGGTGCGCTGGACTTCGGAGTTATTATCGATGGTGCAGTAATTGTCATGGATAACTGCGCAAGATTCGTATCTGACAGAGCTAAAGCTGCAGGTCGCGAACTAACTCGTGCTGAAATTAAACGTGCTGTTGCTGATGCTACAATTGAAATCAGGAAAGCAGCAGGCTTTGGTCAGCTCATTATCGTTGTCGTATTTCTGCCGATTTTTGCTCTGAGTGGTGTTGAAGGCAAAATGTTTATCCCGATGGCTGCAACGTTCTGCTTTGCGCTTATTGCTGCGTTTATCCTTGCGTTCACAACTGCGCCAGCATTAGCGGGATCATTCCTATCAGGAAAGCCGCGAAACTCTGAGCCTTGGATCATGTTGAAAATAAAAGGACTCTATCGACCACTGCTCGAAAAAAGCATTGCAGTGAGAAATATAATCCTAGCCGTTGCTGCCGCTTCTGTAGTGTTAGCTGGAGTTCTTTTCTCAATGTTAGGTGGAGAGTTCCTCCCACAGCTAGACGAGGGATCAATCGCAATGCAATTTGTTCGCCCCCCCAACATAAGTATTGATCAATCGGTTGAACTTCAACGCTTGTCCGAGAAAACCATTTTAGAATTCCAAGAGGTGAGTCACGTATTCGCAAGGATTGGAACTGCAGAAGTGGCTACTGATCCAATGGGCCCAAACCTGGCTGACACTTACATTATGCTTAAAGATCATGACCAGTGGCCCGAAATCGAAGGAGAAAAACGGACTAAGCTTCAGCTTGTACAAGCAATGAACGACAAGCTGAGTAAATCAATTCCAGGACAGCGCGTGTTAGTTAGCCAACCAATTCAATTACGTTTTAATGAGCTCTTAGAGGGCGTCCGGGCCGACGTCTCACTAAAAGTCTACGGGGATAACTTGGATGAATTAGCTAAGGCAACTGCGCAAATTGCAAATGTGGTTCGCAAGGTGCCAGGATCTGGAGATGTCGAAGAAGAATCAAAAGGAAAGTCGCCCGTCCTTCACATCGAGCCAAAACTTACTGCGCTTTCATCCTTAGGGGTCGGAAAAAAAGAAGTGTTAGACACGGTTGCTATTGCTATCGGAGGCGCTGAAGCAGGTCACCTGTTTGAAGGTGTTATGCGGTTTCCGATAGTGGTGCGATTAAATGAAGAGAACCGCTCCAATTTGGACGCTCTCCAAAATATCCCAGTTGGTGTAGGCGACAATATCACAATTCCATTACGTGAGATTGCGACGCTGAATTTCCAAGAAATGTACAGCCAGATTAATCGAGAGTCCTCGAAAAAAAGATCTGCGGTCTTAATAAATCCACGGGGTAGAGACACCGCAAGTTTTGTAGCCGAAGCGCAAGAAGCGGTTCGCTCTCAAGTGAAGCTTCCTCAAGGCTATTATTATGAATGGGGCGGAAATTTTAAGAACCTCGAGCGAGCGAAAGAGAGACTCTCGATTTTAGCACCACTAGCACTGTTAATTATTGCGATGATGATTTATGCCGCTTTCAGAAGCCTCGTGCAAACCGCAATCATTCTAATGTGTGTACCCCTTGCTCTTGTCGGCGGAGTTCTAGGATTAATGGCCAACGGATTGCCGTTCAGCATCTCAGCAGGCGTTGGTTTCATCGCTTTGTCCGGGATTGCGGTCTTAAACGGAATTGTACTGGTCAGTTACTTTAACCAGCTTAAGACTCAGGGGCTTACCGGTTCAGAACTTATCGTTACTGGGACTCTCGTGAGACTCCGTCCTGTGTTAATGACTGCGCTTGCAGCCGTGTTTGGGTTTTTACCTATGATGCTCGCAACTGGTGTGGGTGCAGAGGTACAGAGACCATTAGCTTCGGTAGTAGTTGGAGGGATTATCTCCGCTACTCTTCTTACGTTAATCGTTTTGCCACTAATTTATTTAGCTTTAGAAAAACATATTGAAGTCGCTGAAGGCGGATTCAGTCACTAATGAGGAGAGAATAGTATGAAAGGTCTATTGTTATTAATTTTCCTTACTGCAGTTGCAATGTCTTCAGGTCAAGCCGTTGCCGGAGATGCCCACAGCCACGGTCACGGGAGCGAAGATAAGCCAGGGGCTCTCGTAGCAGCGTGCAAAACTGAGTGCCCTAACGCTAAAACCGAGCACGAAGCTCACAATTGCACTAAGAAGCTGGCAAAAAAGAAAGATGCAAAGTTCGCTGATAGCGCATGTTTCAAAGCTCACGTGGAGCATGAAAAACATGAAGCGAAAGAGGACAAGCATAAACATTAGCACTAAACGGTTGAAGGTAGAAGCGTCCGCTTATTTTTGCTGTTCCCACAGCTACTGGTTTGTAAGCTGAACTTCTATTTTCTTGTGCTCGGCTCTACTGCTCAGGCAGTAGAGCCATTTTTTGGGGATTGAATTGGAGTTGAAAAACGAACAGAGAAAAGTGAAGGCTCGAGCGTTTTGGGCAACACTCTTCTGTGGCATTGTTCTGTCGACCTCATATCTGACCTTGCCGAAGTTTTTTTCTTTTCCAACTGATTTGGTCGACCGTCTCGGATTTGCACTCAAGGCTTCAGTCTTTATTTTAATCTGGCTGGTCCTTGCAGTTCGATTGGTTTCAAAAGGTAGATTGGTTTCGAAAGCCGATATTCGCGGCTCCGCTTTCTCAGCTCCAAGCGAAAGAATTAGAATCAAAGGCGCCTTTTTGCAAAACACTCTTGAACAAGTGGTACTAGCGATAGGCGCAAGTCTAGCCTTTGCTGCTGTTTTTTCCGCTGACCACCTTTCGTTATTAGTTGGTGGCGTTCTTTTATTTGGCATAGGTCGATTAACTTTTTATATTGGCTACTCTTCAGGTGCAGGAGGACGAGCTTTTGGAATGGTAGTGACTATGCTCCCCGCTGTTCTTGGCTTAGTAGCTTCGATCGCAGCCATTCTCAAACAACTCTTCGGGATCTGAAGCTGCTCTACGCGTTCGCTTACTTTCTTCATTTTTACTTTTGACTCAATTTTTCGATTATGTAAGCGTCTTAAAAGTGAAAAGCATCTTTGTTGTAGCAACACTTTTATTAATCTCAGTATATGCCGAGGCTAAACCTCTTGCCTTAGTATACAACGGCATAGGAGCTTGCCAAGAAGGTGATTGCGCAGGTGCCGCAGCTAAGGCTGCTCGCCACGCTGGCTTCAAAGTAAAATTTGTTTCTGAGTCGCAGATTACTCCACAAACTTTCGCGAACGTACAGCTGTGGGTCCAGCCCGGAGGTAACGCGATCGAGCTTGCGCAAGCGATTTCCGTTCCCGCGCAAGAAGAAATCAAGAAGTTCGTATACACCGGCGGTTCATATCTCGGTTTATGTGCCGGAGGATATTTTGCAGCAAAAGAAATCGATACTGGCGTGAAAGGTTTGGGATTTTTGGAGGGCGAAGTGGATGACCTCACTGACGAAAAAAATGGAATGGTCGTACTCGCCTTGTGGTTTAACAAATTTCGTTATCTTTACATTGAGGAAGCGCCTTTCTTTAACCCTGTAGGCCCAATCGAAAAGCCATTCGCGCATTACTCAAACGGCAAAGTTGCAGCTTTAGAAACAAGGTTCGGACAAGGTAGAGTTGTAGTTACTGGCCCGCACCCAGAAGCCCCGACCGAGTGGCCCGAGGCTTTTAATGTTGTCGATCCCGACGGAAACGATTTCGATCTCGCGATTGATCTATTTTCGAAATTTCGACGGTAGGTTCAAAGGGCGACCGGGTCAAATTTTGGCAATGATGGATACATGATTTCGGTTAAGCAGTCGAACCTCTTCTGAACGTTGGCAGTAGGAGCTCCACAATTCGTGCTCCCACTTAGAGCGGATTGCATAAAGCGCCCAAGCAGTTCCTGCGATTACTAAGTTCCACGAGCTTGGCGAAGCAATTAAAATTCCTAATTCGACGATGACGTGAGAAAGGTACATCGGATTTTTAACGAAACGATATATCCCCGCATCAGCTCTGGTTCGAACCGCCGGTGAAACTCCGAAAGCTTTGCCCAAATCAGCACATGTCCATATAAACAATACCATCCCGACAATGGCTACCAATTCACCAGCTAACAAAAATTCGGTTTTAGCGGACTGCCAAATCATCAGCGTTGGGAGAAGAGTTGAGACCCATGACAAAATCGATTGGCCACGGGACCCGGTTGCTTTCGGCTCTTCACGATTTAGCAAACAGACGAATACAGCTAGAGCTCTGGTGCCGATTAAAAGACCAAAGAAGTTTAATTGCCAGCTGCTGAGGGCCAGGTGAAAAATGGCCCATGCTAAAGCCGGAATTAAATTATTTTTTAGCCAAGTATAGCTCACGGTCCTGGCCCACTACCTGACTTTGCAGCTAGCCAGCTCTGCATCCTTCTCAAAACCTTGAGCATCTGCTCGTCGTTTTTGTTTAAAGCAGAACTTCCATTTTCAAGCTGATCGATTTCTACTTCGACGTAAGCCTGTAAACGTTCGCGAGTTCCGATAACTGACTTTCCTTGTAGCTCTGTTTCTTCAGAGTTGGAAAATTCAGCAACTGCCTCAGTGGCAGCACCTATCGCTAGTGCGAACGTAATTATTCGAAGCAAGTACTTCACTTTAGCTCTCCTTCTATTGATTTAAACCATTCAATGACCGTCGAGAGAAATTCGCGACGTCTAGTTAAAAAAGGAAAATGACCAGCTCCTTCGATCGAAGCGAGCCAAGAGTTTGGAATCGTATTCTTTAGAACATCCTGACACTTGGGCGGCACCACAACATCAAGAGAGCCCGATAACACTAGTGTGGGAATTTGAATTGAAGCAGCCTGTTTGTGAAGTTTCATTCCTGGATAGACAGATGCACTTGTATACGACATGGCGGCCGCTCTGTAAGTGAAATTTGACATTGTGCTTTTTGCTTCGGTCGACCTTAGCTCAGGAAAATACAGCGGGCCATACTCAGTTGCGAGGGCGCGAACAGTTTCGTCTGATGCAGGATTTTCAGAATAAGCATCAAGAGCTAACTCTAAAGCTGTGCCAGCTATTTTTTGGACCGCAGTACCTGCAGAACTCATCCATGAATCATCAAGAGCAGAGTTGAGAGAATCGCGCGTAGAGGCTTCCGGGCGTTCGCGGAGCGGCGGAATTTCGAGCTCGCTGGACTGAAGTGGTTAGATATCGATTTCGAGCAGAACCTCATCTACTTGCGCCGTCAGCGCATTCCGCATGAGGGTGAAGTTCCTTTCCTTAAGGATCGCGAGGAGCGAGTAGTCGCGATCCCGCTACACATCGTTCCCTCAATAAAAGAACTTAGGCTTAAGACTCAAGGTGACTGGGTTATCGACTTAACGTCGAAAGATTGGGTCATGGGTCAACAAGCTTCCGTTCTACGAGCTTTCTGTAAGAAGATCGGAATTAAAGAGGTCACTCACCACCAACTCAGGGCGACACACATTACCCTCGCTTTGGTAGACGGAATCCCTCTCGGGATCGTCAAAGAAAACGTCGGACACGCAAAGCTTAGTACGACAGATGAGTATTTCCGATCCGCAGGCATCAATATGAGAGGTCAAACGGATGGATTGCGAATCTTCGCACCGAGCGGGAATACTGCACAGGTTATTAACCTCAAAAAATGAGGTTCAAAACAAAACCCTGCCATTCCCTGCCAATTTGATCTAACTACTTGATATTACAGGAGCGGAATTTCCCGCTCCATTTTAAATCTTTGGTTACCATCAAACCAACCCTAATTAAGAATTTGAAGCGAGTAACTACGAGCAGCCTTTCGGCGGCTGATTCTGTGGCCCACGTTGATCATGGGCTTCTCGATCAATCGGTAAGTGATCTCAGCAACCAAAAGCGAGAGCGGTAGAGCTAAAGCCAAAACCAGAATTGAAGAATTAGGTTTCGTCTTTGCGAGAAGTATAAGTATCGGGCCGTGCCAGAGGTACAGGCCAAATGAGCGCGAGCCGATGTACTCAACGTACTTATTCAATCCTTTTAAATTTAGAACGACTCCAAAGTTTGCGGAAGCGATCAAAACTACGACTGCACAAAGAAGCCACGGAGAAGAAACAAGTCGATGCAATGGCCCCTCTAAAAGGGCTGGCAAAAGAACAATTCCCAAAATCGCAAGCCAGCTCAACAGAATCAAAACTGTTTTTACCGATGAAAAATGCCGGGCGAATCGAGCCGCAGCAAAGCAAATTAACACTCCAGCGAGCAACTCCTGAAAGCGCGCGTGGGAGCTAAAAATCATAAATCTATCTGCTAATTCTCGTGGGTAGTCTTGATAAACCTGAGAAGGAAGAACAAACATTATTAGAGCAATTGCAGATGTAACTAAGAGCACCCGCCACAGTCTTGCACTAAAAATTACGAACAGAATTGGGAACAACAAGTAGAAGTGCTCTTCTACCATTAGGGTCCAGAAGAATCCCAGATGAACGAATTCGGGGTGTGCAATAAGATCGTAATTGTATCTTAAAAGCAGAATTGAAGTAATCTCCTGCGGAACTGACTGAAATTCTGATGGATTAAAAAGCCATCGAATAAAGAAGTAAGCGATGCAGAGAAACGCTAACGGCAGAATTCGAAAGATGCGTCGAACATAAAAAGAGTACACGTCATAAATGGTGCCTGTTTCCTTACGCAAAAACGAACTACACACAACGAAGCCTGAAATTACAAAAAATAGAGTTACCCCATACGGGCTTCCAAAATTTTTACTGAAAAGCGACGGGAAAACGCAGGCTACGTGATAGCAGATCACCGCAAGGACCGCGACAGCTCTCAATCTTTCTATTTCGAGATTTTTCATTCTTAAGAAGATGCTAACGATCAAACAAGGAGCGGTCTACACTTTTGAAGATTCGATTGTCTCCAGCATAGACACTTCCGGCCGCCGCCGCTCGTGCGCTGAAATAGATTAATAGCACCGAATTTTAGGTTAATTGGCTTAATCTATCAGCTCCGAGTGTCTTTAAGAAAACGTTGCTTTGAACTTTCTGAAGCTTATTAAAACTGTCCAACTAAGGAGATGCGACACAATTAGGATTAAAGCGACAGACATTGGACTGAAGTTTCTTACAATGAACAAATAGATTGCTACGAAAAAAAGTTCAGTCAGAACGCACAGTGCAACTACACCCAAGTATTTAGGTGGAGCATGTTTTTTTTGAACTAAGCAAATTAGACCAAAAACAGCCGCTACCAACAGTGCCATTAACACGGATTCTAAAGCAAAATTTTTCCAAATATCTAAAAAACGTGATTCGGCAGCGCCAAAAGTTTTATCCCCGTCAGCAAAATCGCGTCCGAAATATGCAAAGGTGGTGTTCAGAAGTAAATACTGAACACAAAACATCCACGCTGATTTTTTTAAAACTGAATCCATTAATTTTGTTTAACTTTTGTTTCTTTTAAACCAGCCTTGAACAGCTGCGCGATAGCCCATAGCTTCAGAAGTAACTGCAGCGAGCAAAATTAGCCCTATAAAAGCTATGCTGTGTACTGTTGGAATCGACTCAAACAGATAATCGATGCCCTTTTTTAACCCAATAAATATCAACCACAATAAACAGAAAATACCTATGGAACGAATCCTTTTCGAAGCCAAAATTACTCCTTGAGCCCGCAAATTTCTTTCTGCGTCCACTGCGTCCACTGCGTCCACTGCGTCCACTGCGTAAACCCATGGACGTCATTGTCGCAAGCGGCTTAGGCGGGCGATATCTGACTTAATCCTGTCGATACACGATCGTACTATTTGTCAATTCGAGGGCTGGGAAAACTCCTATTCCTCGCACCAATTTTGGAAACCAATTTTGGCAAAAGGACAAACCATTGCAGGTAGCCGACGAACCCAAAAGCTATAGCCAAGATTGCATCGGCCAAAAATCGAGTTCTTGGGTCTTGGAAATTGAATACTTCATCACCGAGTAAAGCAGTTAAAGCAAATCCAATAAGTCCCGGTATTATGGATAATGGAAACGTGCTAAACACTAACCAAGCAACGACCATTACCAATGCTTGACTCCGCTCTATGCCGCCCTTCAACGAGGGATATATTCCCAAAAAGGTGATGAAGGCGACCCAGAACGCTTTCAAAATTAATACTCTCATTTTCCCCCACAGCTTGCTTGGCAGCTGGCAACTATATTTCTGGCGTACTGCTGACAATTGGTTCCGCCAATTCCGACAAAGGCATACTTCGGTGCAGCTTGGCTTGTTGCGTTCTTAATACAGTCATCCATACATCCTTTGCCATCGTCAACATTGTTGCAGCTAGCACTCTTTTTTGAGTCCGAACCAATTGTTCCCTTGCCTCCAAATAATGTACTTAAAGAGGTGTTTTGAGGATCTGGATAGAGCCCCTTACATACATCTTTTCCATTCTCCTTGTAACATACGAACTGATGTTTATAAGGCCCGTCACCTTGTTCGGAACAAAAATCTGCAAGCCCGCTTGGGTCAATTTTATTAACGGGGTCGTTTGCAACGTAGCCCATGAGATTTGTATCCCCTCCATCAAACAAGATCGGATCTCTCTGCAACCAGCGTCCCACTTCTGGATCATACGCGCGCGCGCCGAAGTGGCAGAGCTTTGTGTCTATGTCGTACAAACACCCTGCAAGCCCAAATGGAAAATGGCCGGGGTTTGTATCCGAGAGAACGACGCCGAATTCGTCGATCTCAAGCTTCTGAGTTATTTGGCGTTGAGTGTTGTTAACGATCGTGTTTGGGGTTCCTTTTTCGTCTATATAAATTCGAAATGATCGGTCTTCGTCCAGCGAAGATGAATAATCAATGGCGACTTCAGGAGTTAAACGATTCTCAGTGTAAGCATAGGCCTGAACTTCAAATGGCTGCTGCAGATCAAAACGTGCAGCTAATCTGTTGTCGTCGAAGTATGCGTAGCCTTCTACAAGCGCGCCGTTAATTTTTTTACCAACTCGGCGATTTAAGCCATCAAGTACATAATCAATTGTTTTGCCGTCTGGGAGAGTGACGCCAGTGAGATTACCAAATGAGTCGTAGCGGTAACTTGTTGAAGCACCTGTAGCGGTCATTGTCTTAGTACGTCGCTCACCGTTAGCAGTGTAAGTATACTCATACCCACCTGAAGTTAGGAGCTGGTCTTTATCATTGTAGGTTGATGTTGTAACAGCCGTTCCAGAAGTTTTAGTAAGTCGGTTGCCATTAGAGTCGTAGCTGTAGAGGTTTGTTGGTCTGCCAGTGACGGTCGCGCGAGTGAGTCTTCCACTTAGATCATATTCGAAGTCGTGCGATATTGAATTACCGAGAAGAGATTCAGATTTAGATTGAATACGACCAAGCTTGTCGCGAGTAATATTGTAAGTGTACTCAATGTTCAAGTCGGGTCTTAGGCCTGAGTAACTGATAATTTCGCCAAAGGAATTGTAGCTAAAGGTATCGTCATACTCTAAATAGTATTTCGCCTTAGTTAGCTTGCCTGAAGCCGGGTCACGACTTAGAAATGAGACACGATAGTTAACTTCTGGTATAAAGTAGCCTATCAAAAATCCATCATCATCATACTCATGTTCTACTTGAAGCCCGGCAGGTGGCATTGATGGCCCACCAATAACCGCGAGCTTCCTTTTGGGTTGCAAATTATTATCGTAACTATAAACCGCGTACCACGGCACTTCGCCGTAAGCATGCACTATGTGCAGCAATGGACCATCGTAGGCAAAATACAAACCCTGTTCAGCCGACGAACCCGCATTCACTCGAGATAAGTTTTCTACTTGCCCAGTGCCGCTGTATGCATATCCGAGCCAGTGAGTGGGAGAGCTTAATGAAACAAGCTGACCAGATGTAGAATTGTAGTTGTAGCTGACTACGTTTCCGTTTGGTCGAGTTACCGTCGCTGGTTTTCGATCGGGCGTGTAAGTGTATGAAGTTGTCGCCGCCTCGCTACTTAAGACTGACGTTGACATCATGTTGCGAGGATCGAAAGTGAAATAGGATGCTGGCTTACCTGGCGGAGTAATCGAAGTCATGTTGCCGTTTGCATCGTAGCTCATTGAAATTGAACGACCATCAGGCAAAGTTTGCGAACGAGTGCGGCCAAGAAGATCGTTATCGAATGTAGTAGTTTGATTGAGCGCATTTGTAACAGAAGACAAGTACCCTCGCGAATCGTAACCATAACTGGTAGAACGATCTCCCTGCACTTGAGTCGAAAGTCGTCCGCGAGAGTCGTAGCTTAAGTCGATAGGAAAAATACCCGGAAGAATTGAACGCTTTATTCGCCCTTTGTCATCGAGCTCGGTTTTACTGACTCGGCCCAGTGGTGAAGTGCGAGTCCACGTGCGGGCCGAGCTATCGAATCGCTTAACCGTGTTTTTACCGTTTAGCGATGATGTCTCCGTAAGAATAAACGGCACGTTACCGTTGGCGTCCGGCTGGCCATTTACAACCGATTTAGAAACGCTCTGCCGCGATAAAAGCCCCTGTGGAGTTCTGATGTCTATGTTAGCTTTGTATGTAGACGCGTAGCCAAATCTCGGGTCTGGCTGGTGAAATGTGGTGTAAGTGGTTCGAGTCTCGTCTACGACATGGTTAAAGCCTCCCCATGCACCTGAAGTTTGACTTGAACTTCCGTCGGGATTTGAAGAGGTAAAGTTGTTGTTTTTATGAATAGCAAAGTTCAAGCCGTAGGTAGATTGAATTCCTGTGGCACTTGTATAGCGAACAACATGGTTTCGAAGTCCCTCTTGGATTCGCTCAAGCCATTGTGTTGCTCCTGCTCCGTCAGTGTCTGATGCAAGTCGACCCCTTGAATCGTAAGTGAACGTTGATTGTGATCCGTTTGGTGTGATGAAGCGACTGAGAAGCCCAGTGCCGCTTACGTAACTAAAAGAATGCGATCCGCCTGCTGGGTCGGTGATCGAAGCCAAATAGCCATCTTGATTGCTTGAAAGTGATGATTCAACTCCGAAGGGCGAAACAATGGCAACAGGTCTGCCGCTCGAATCTCGATGTATTAAAGTTCTATTGTCATCGCGATCTACTACCGAGAGAAGCTTTCCTTCTGCATCATACTCAAACGTGTGAAGTGGAGTATTAGTGAGCGCATTGCGAGTGCTTAGGTGGCGACCTAATTTATCGAAGTCATAGACTTCAGATGCATCAGCTGATGGGATTGAGAAAGTTTGCCCACTATACGCTGGATAACTATCAGTAACTTTTCGAAGCCATTCAGTTTCAATGATGTAGATAGATTTATCTGCACCAATTGATATACTTCTGACTTGGCTCAAGTTGCTTGAAAGAAGTATCTCTACAGCTTCGTTTTCTACGATCTTATAAAGCTTACCGAAGCTTGAAGACACGTAAACAGATTCATTTTCATCTACGCCAAGATCAACAGTATACTCCCCGACTGCATAGCCTCGTTCGATAATTGGTTTGGACTGTCCTGCCGAAAGTAGAATTGGCTCCCGCCCAGAGGGCAATATAAACAGACTTCGACCATCTCGACTTACTTCAACGGCCGGAACAAATTGACCAGCTGGTACTAAGTCCTCAGTCCCCTGAACCACCACGCCGTAGCCATCTAGCCCAATGCGAACCACACCAGATCTGTCGGAACTCGCCGTAAACACTACTCCGTCGTCAGCTACCGCAACGTGCGAGATAGCTCCAAGATTGAGATTGGTCGCCAGCGTCGGAGTATAACTTGGCGCTATCGAACCATTACCGCCGACCACTTTTACAACACGCGCAGGTGATACACTCCGAATGACTCTTGAATTTGAGTCGCCAATGTACACTGTGCCGTTTCCTGCCTTAGCAAGTGCCGAAATATACCGGAAGCCCATTTGCGATGTCGCAATATTACCTCCTGTGTAATTAACCCCTCCGCCAGCGAAATATCGTACAGCCCCGCTCGTAGTGAGTTCCTTTACTGACACTCCATCTGCGATTAACAAGTCACCATTGGCGAGTGGCAGAACATCGCCTAGACCGCCGCCCGCTCCGAACCAGATGTATGAGAGACTGCTCCCGATTTGTGATGCTGAACGGCTTGTTCCGCTTCCAAAGTACAGAGTTTTGCTAACAGGATCGTATGCGTGATGAATGTTGAGCGTCCATCCACCCAAGCTGTTTGCTCGAGCGTCGAGTATTCCGATCGGAAGAGAATAGCTCAAGTGCGTTGCTGGAAGAACCCTTGGCGCAATTGGTGTTGGATACGAAGTGTAGTTGGGTGAGTCAAATGAGTTCTCGTATTCAAGTGGTTGAACATAAGAAGCTCCTCCGTACTCATACCCCAGCATCACAAAGGCAATTTGAGATCCTGTTACTTTTCGTCCATAGGCATCCTTACCATC
>CAZIYJ010000005.1:0-173933 GCA_964543475.1 uncultured Bdellovibrionales bacterium
AGATGCGAGTGAAACCCGAACTTGATTATTTTATTTCGTTCGCTGGTGAGAGCATGCGCTGTAAGTGCAACAATCGGTGTAACAACGCCTAAATTCTTGATCGCTTTAAATGCCTCGTATCCATCCATCTCAGGCATTTGGATATCGAGAATAATTAAATCATATCGGTAGAGTTTAGCATGAGCGACGGCCTCTAGCCCGTTGACGACGATATCGGCTTCGATTTTAAGTTTTTTAAATATTCGGGCGAGGAGTATCCGAGTGTCTGGTGTGTCTTCTGCAATTAGAACTTTCTGCAGTTTTATCTGATCGATTGAGGTCTCAGGAGCTTCGATCGCAGGCACACTGTAGCCATTTGTGTTGTTTGCAAATCTAACTTCAAAAGTCGAACCCTTACCGAACTCGGAAGAGACCAGTTGAACTGTTCCACCAAGGCGTTCTGCAAGTTTGCGAGATAAAACGAGGCCAAGGCCCGTGCCGCCAAACTTCCGAGAGGTGGTTTCATCTGCTTGGCTAAAGAGTTTGAAGAGTCGATCTTTTTGCTCTGGCTTAAGACCTATTCCTGAATCGATGACCTGAGCGACTATTTCTTCGTGATCTTTTGTTTTAATCGCGAATGCACGTACGGTTATAGTGCCGTCTTGAGTAAACTTAATTGCGTTGCCAATTAAGTTCGTAAGAATTTGTCGGAGTCGAGTGGCATCGGTTCGCACCGCTTTTCTTGCTGACGAATCAATTTCTAACTTCAGATTAAGATTGCGCTCTAGCAAACGAGCCTTAAATAAGCTTGCAAGGTCTTGCAGCAAGGTCGGTAACGATAGATCGACGATTTCAATTACTAGGCCACCAGCCTCAACTTTCGAGAGATCCAAAATGTCATCAATTAATCGGCTTAATGAAAGGCCATTGCGGCTGATGATATCTAGAAATTCATTTCTTTCTGCGGCCGACAAATCGGGGCCTTTTAATACTTCAGAAAATCCTAAAATTGCGGTGAGGGGAGTTCTAATTTCGTGACTCATGTTTGCTAAGAACATGGTTTTGGTTTTACTTGCGCGCTCAGCAACCTCTTTGGATCCGATCGTTTCTTCGAGTTCTTCGGCCATCACATTAATTGCTGAAGCGAGCTGACCTACCTCATCTTTTGAACGCACAGGCACTCGCAGGTTAAATGTGCCTTGCCCAATTCGTTTTGCCGCATCAATCAAATCAAGCAAACTTCGACGCAAATTTCTTCCAAAAGAAACTGTTAACAGTAGGCTCGTGCCTTCGATCGTGAGTACCAATATCAAAATAGAAGTGATGAGGAGATTGGTCATCCAGCGAGAGCCTTCTCCAAGAACATACGAGAACCGATCCTGAAGTACAGTAAGTTCAGAATTGAGCTTTTCTATTGAGTCGAGTCTCGCTTGTATTGTGGCTTGATTTGCTCGGCTTTGAATTGCTCTATGAAGAGCTTCTGCTTCGTTCATGTAAAGACTTAATACCCGGTCACCTTCGCTCCAAGTCGCGAGCGCATTTTCAAGGTAAGACACCCAGTAGAATCTTCTGACGATGTTGACGACATCGTCGATATCGTCTTTATGAATTCTGCCGCGAAGAAAGCCATCCCGAAGTTTAGTTCTATCTGGCACCTCTTTAACCAATTCAAGTCGTGCTTGATGATCACCCATCGGCACATCTAAATCTTTTAAAAATGCCTGATAATAACGTTCGTCTCGGGTTTGCGAGTATTTGAGTATCGAAATTAGTGAGGCCTTTTGTGCCTTCGACCACATGCCTTCGGCTGCTACGAACGACCGCAGGGCCGACATTTGATTCATTGCGAATCGTAATGTTAAGAGCTCTACCGTAATCAGGGCGATCATTACGCCTACAACCAAATAAAGTTTAGTTGCTACCGATAGGTTGTTCCAGAAAGTAACTATTTTTTTCACTTCGATACGATAGCGAAGTGAGAGTGGTGGTGCAAGACTGATCTTTGACTAACGAGCTTCTTCGGCGACCAAAAAGTCTTTCCACTTCGAGATGAGCTGCGGAGTCATGTGCGCGTAGCACACGGTGCCCGACGAGGCAGGCTCACGCTTTGTAATCTGCGTTTGGCGACCAAGTTCGTAAATCAAATGTTCTTCCGATTTAGGGAAGTAGAGTTCAACTTCATTAAACAGCGCCTGAATCGATTCACTCATTAACTTCTTTAGTCGATCCATTCCCTCACCAGTTGCTGCCGAAACAAACGCGCGCGGGAAAGCCTTCACTTGAAACTGTTTTTCAAAAGGAGCTTTGTCGATTTTGTTAAACACAGTGATTAAAGGTTTAGACTCCCAGCCAAATTCTTTGATCAGTAATTCAACTGTTTCAATCTGGCGGGTCATCGAAGGGGAAGATAGATCAACTACGTGCACGAGAATGTCAGCCTCTGCTGATTCTTCGAGTGTTGCTTTAAATGCTTCGATTAAATGAGTCGGGAGCTTACGAATGAATCCTACTGTGTCAGTAACTACAGTTTGAGACGGGCCCTCTGGCAAATAAACTTTGCGAGTGGTTGGATCAAGCGTTGCGAACACTTGATCTCGGGCAACAACATCAGCATTGCCCAATGCATTCAATAGAGTCGACTTACCGGTGTTTGTATAACCAATCAAAGCAAAGCTTGGGATTTGGTTACGCCTGCGAGAAGCTCTGTGTTGAGCTCGATTGCGGCCGACGGTATCGAGTTGCTTCTTTAAAACTTTCACTCGGTCACGAATGCGGCGTCGATCCATTTCGAGAGCCGTTTCACCGGGACCTCTCGTGCCGATTCCGCCACCTTGCCGAGATAATGATTCCATCCAAGCACCGACCATGCGAGGTAACTGATCGAGCATTTGTGCAAGCTCAACTTGAAGTTTACCTTCGTGGGTGTGGGCGCGAAGAGCGAATATATCTAGAATGATTTGCGCGCGATCTAAAACGCGAGCGCCAAATTCTTTTTCTAAGTTACGAGACTGAACACCAGACAGATGATGATCGATAAGAACAACCGACGCCTGCGACTCGATAACGAGCTGTCGAATTTCATCGACTTTACCTGTTCCGATTAATGTTGCTGGATTGTATGCAGCTAAGAGTTGAGTGAGGCTTCCGACAACTTCGCATCCTGCGGCTATCGCTAGCTCTTCGAGCTCACAAAGAGATTCTTTGAGCTCTACAAACGATTCATTTTTTAGACCAACGCCAACTACTATCGCCCGTTCTCGGGGCTGAATTTTCGTTTTTGTTATCTCGTCACCCTCATCCGCGGTCTTCTATGATCGCGGTCCTTCCGGAACGACACCTTTTGAGACATCGTCCATCTATACCCATTATATCAGCAGAATTTAAAACCGCAATCCAGCAGCAATTTCAATCTAGCTCATTTCTTTTAGGGTACTAGGGTCTTCTCCCATTGCCTGTGCCTGCAAAGCCGTCAAAGCCACTGTATTTACGATGTCATCCACTGAGCAGGTTCTTTGGAGCACATTAGCAGGTTTTTTAACTCCCATAAGGAAAGGACCGATGACCTCTCCGCCACCGAGCTGCTGAAGGAGCTTATAGGCAATGTTGCCTGCGTCCAAATTTGGGAAAATCAAAATATTTGCCCCATCTTTAATCGATGAGAAAGGGAAGATTCGCTCGATAATTTCTGGGCTCACAGCTGTATCCGCCTGCATTTCACCGTCGACGATATAGTTTGGAAAATGCTTACGAACAATTTCGGCTGCCTTTTTCATCTTCTCTGGGTTCTCTCCCTTTGAAGTGAAGTTTGTGTACGAAAGCATCGCGATTCTTGGTTGAAGCTTGAAGTAAGTCGCAACACGAGCTGCGTGAATTGCAATCGTCGCTACTTCTTCTGCGTTCGGGTTAATGTTCATTGTTGTATCTGCGAACAAATACATTCGATTTTTGAACATGACTAAATTTAGGCCCGAAGCTGTTTTTCTTCGGCCGGTGCCGATGATTTGAAGAATTGGTCGAACGCAATCGGCGTAATTTTGTGTTGCGCCTGTGACCAAGCCATCAGCGTCACCCATTTCTACCATCATCGCTGCGAAATAGTCTGGATCGGCCATCAATCGCTCAGCTTCACGTGCCATTACACCTTTGCGTGAGCGCTTTTCAAAAAGCTTATCGACGTAAGCGCGGAATCTCGGATGAGTCGAAGGGTGAATAATTGGGATGTCTTTTAGATCAAGACCAAGATTACGAATGTTCTCTTTCACTTGATCTGGGTAACCCAAAATCACCGGGCGAACGTTGCCCTCTTGTTTGATGATGTGAATCGCTTTGAGAACTTTTGTTGAATTGCCCTCTGGGAAAACTAAAAGCGGAACATTCTGCTTTTTTTCGACGGCTTGAGATTTCACTCGGTGAATGACCGTTCGCACGAAACCAGTCTTCGCTCCTTGGAACGCTTCAAGTTGATCGCGGTACGCTTGCCAATCTTTAATTGGTTTTTGCGCAACACCTGTGTCCATAGCGGCTTTTGCTACAGCAGGAGTTACCCACAAGAGAGCACGGTAATCGAATGGTTTCGGAATAATGTACTCTGGGCCAAACGTAAAGCTCTGGCCACCGTAGGCAGCCGACACTCGCTCTGGCACATCTTCGCGAGCAAGTCTTGCAAGCGCCTGAACAGCTGCGAGTTTCATCTCTTCGTTAATTGAAGTTGCGCGAACATCGAGGGCGCCGCGGAAAATGAACGGAAACCCGAGCACGTTATTCACTTGGTTAGGAAAATCTGAACGGCCGGTAGCCATAATCACATCAGGTCGGGCCTTTTTTGCAGCATCAGGCAAAATTTCTGGATCAGGATTCGCCATCGCAAATACGATGGGGCGAGGCTGCATCATCTTAATCATCTCACCAGTGACTGCTCCTGCTACCGATAGACCGACGAATACGTCTGCACCATTTAGAGCTTCTGTCAGTGAGCGAGCTTTGGTGTTGTTTGCAAATTCTTGTTTGTATTTATTCATGCCTTCAGTGCGGCCTTCAAACACAACACCTTTTGAGTCGCACATGATTAAATTTTCTTTTCGAACACCGAGTGCAGTGAACAATCGTGCGCAAGACACAGATGCGGCACCAGCTCCGTTCATAACGACTTTGATTTTATCCATTTGTCGATCTGTGATGATACATGCGTTGATAAGTGCGGCCGCAGAGATAATTGCAGTACCGTGCTGGTCATCGTGGAAGACCGGAATTTTCATCTCGCGCTTAAGAGTTTCTTCAATTTCGAAACACTCAGGAGCTTTGATATCTTCTAGGTTAATTCCGCCGAACGTTGGTTCGAGAGCTTTTACCGCAGCAATAACTTCGGGAACAGTTTTCGCATTTAACTCGATGTCAAAAACGTTGATGTTTGCAAATTGCTTAAAGAGAACTCCTTTGCCTTCCATCACCGGTTTGCTCGCAAGTGGACCAATGTCACCTAGACCAAGTACTGCGGTTCCGTTTGTCACAACAGCAACTAAATTTCCTTTAGTCGTGTAGTCGTAGACTGCCTCCGGGTTCTTTGCGATCTCTTTACAAGGTTCAGCCACACCAGGCGAATAGGCGAGTGAAAGAGCCTTGTCGGTGTTGCACGGCTTGCTTGAGATAACTTCAACTTTTCCTGCTGGTTTTCGTGAGTGATATTCGAGGGCGTCTTGTTCCATGCTCATGGGAACTCCTGGCTTCATTTTGGGGCTTGAGAAAACCACTCGATCCTGCTTGAAACCCTTAGTCATCGTAAAGGTTTAATGCGTTAGGTCGTGTATTCACTGCATTGACAAATCCGAGGGTAAACCGCGAAAATTGTGTGTCTCAAAAGCATCTAAAAAGGCCAAAAAAAGGACAGCTTTATGAATCGCACCGGACGTGATGTCGTACTAGTTGATGGACTTAGAACTCCATTCACAAAAGCAGATACAAAACTTAAAAACGTACACCCTGCAGAACTTGGCCGAGTGGCTCTCAAAGAGCTCATGGCTCGAACCAACATCGATCCAAAGATTGTTGACGAGGTGATTGTCGGAAACACTGGCAATCCGCCCGATGCAGTTAACATTGCGCGAGTGATCGCTCTTAATGCAGGCATTCCAAAACAAACGCCGGCTTTCACAGTCCATCGCAACTGTGCGTCCGCTCTCGAAAGTATTTCTGATGGATTTGAGAGAATCAAATCAGGCACCCTCGAAGCAGTGATCGCGGGCGGGGCTGAAAGCATGTCGCAAATGCCGCTCCTCTTTTCTCGGGAGTTCATGCAAATTTTTGGTCGCCTCGGTTCAGCAAAAACAACCGGACAAAAACTTGCGGCCCTTGGATCTCTCCTTAAGGCTGATTTGATGCAAGTAAAAGAGCTCGTTACCACTGGGCCGATGCAGTCAGCACCTCACAAACCGCGTATCGCAATTGTTGAAGGTCTGACTGATCCTTTTGTCGGAAAAAATATGGGTGAGACAGCTGAGTTACTTGCGAAAGAATTTAAAATTTCTCGCGAAGATCAAGATCGGTTTTCGGTCCACTCTCATAAAAAAGCGATTGATGCGATTAAAGCCGGCCGTATGAAAGAAGAAATCACTCCGGTGTTTTTGCCGCCTTCTTACAAAGAAGTTGTAAGTGAGGATGTTGGGCCTCGTGAAGGTCAAAGCATGGAAGCGCTCGGAAAGCTTCGCCCGATCTTTGATCGAAAAGGTGGAACAGTAACAGCAGGGAACTCGTGCCCTATCACAGATGGTGCGGCGATGGTCCTTATGATGAGCCGTGAAAAAGCCGAGAGTCTTGGTCTAAAACCGATCGCACGAATCCGAAGTTACGCGTTTGCTGGGCTTGAGCCTGAACGAATGGGACTCGGACCTGTGTATGCGACGCCCGTTGCGCTTAAGCGAGCGGGTTTATCTTTTAAAGAAATCGGACTAATCGAACTCAACGAGGCTTTTGCTGCGCAAGTGATTGCATGTATGAAAGCATTTGAGTCAGACCAATTTGCAAAAGACAAACTTGGATTGAGTCATGCTGTTGGTCAGGTGAACCCAGAGATTTTGAATGTTAATGGTGGTGCAATCGCACTCGGTCACCCAGTTGGCGCGACGGGTACAAGACTTGTCCTCACGTTGATGAAAGAAATGCAGCGAAGACAAACTCAGTTCGGTTTAGCAACACTTTGTATCGGCGGCGGCCAAGGTGGCGCAATGGTGCTTGAACTTGAACCGTAGGTTCAGAAAACAGACCAGAACCGTAGGTTCAGAAAATAGACCAGAACCTTAGGGGTTGAGATGGAAACAAATCAGAGTACGACAGCAAATAATGTTTCAGGAGATAAGATGAGCATCGAAGAGAGTCTAAAACTAGTCGCAAAAGGCGAGATCGCAATTATCGAGTGGGATTTAGTCGGCGAAAAAGTGAACAAAATGTCGACTCCGGTGATGGCGCGTTTTCGTGAGCTTCTCGATGAAGTGAACGATTCAAATAAGTTCAAAGCTGTTGTGATTATCTCTCGAAAGCCCGGAATTTTTATTGCTGGCGCTGATATTGAAGAAATCAAGCAACTCAAGAAACGCGAAGACATCTTAGCGGCTATTGATGGTGGCCAGTCGATCATGAACAAGCTTGAAGATTTAAAAGTTCCAGTGATTGCAGCAATTCATGGCGCTTGCTTGGGTGGTGGCTGTGAACTTGCCCTCGCTTGTGACTACCGAATTGCAACCGACGATCCTTCAACACGTATTGGTTTACCAGAAGTAAAACTTGGAATTATTCCGGGCTTTGGCGGGTGTGTGAGACTTCCGCGCGTTGTCGGCTTACAGGCTTCACTCGATATCATTCTTGCAGGTAAAGCAGTTGATGCAAACAAGGCCGCTCGTATCGGTTTAGTTGATCAAGTGGTTCATCCGACTTCGCTCGAAGATTCAGTGATGGCATTTGCAAAAAATGTCGTAGCCGAAGGAAAAGGCAAACGAAAGAAGCGATTTAAGCCAGCAAAACTTGCTGACAAAGTTTTAGAAACTGTTGGTCGCCCAATTGTCTTTAAGCAAGCAAAGAAAACTGTTTTGGCGCAATCGCATGGTCACTATCCTGCACCGCTCAAGGCGCTAGAGGTAATTCGAAAATCTTACGGTGAGTCTCGCCGAGATCTTGCAATGAAAACTGAAGCCGAAGGTTTCGCTGATGTTGCCGGCACAGATGTAAGCAAAAATTTGATCAATGTCTTTTTCATGATGGAAGCAGTAAAAAAACGATCGGGCGTAAGCTCGGGAGTAAAAGGCCGAAACGTGAAGGCGGTTGGCGTATTAGGTGCCGGTACAATGGGCGGCGGGATCGCGTTTGTTGCAGCCGACAAAGGCATCGAAGTTCGCATGAAAGATATCAACAATGAAGCGCTTGCGATTGGTTACAAAGCTTCTCGCGATATCCTCGATAAAGAACTTAAAAAGAGAAAGATTTCAAAATTCGATCTGACTCGAAAAATCAATTTGATTAGCGGAGGGTTAGATTTCTCAGGGTTTGGTCAACTTGACGTTGTCATCGAAGCGATCGTTGAAGACATGAACATCAAGAAGAAAGTGATTGCTGAAACTGCGAAGCATTGTAAAGCCGATTGCGTGATTGCAACGAACACTTCATCGCTCAGTGTTTCTGAAATGGCAAAAGGGCATCCTCATCCTGCGAACTTCGTCGGCATGCATTTCTTTAACCCTGTTCACAAAATGCCATTGGTAGAAGTAATACGCGGTGAGCAGTCAAGCGATGAGGCAACGGCAACGGTTTTTGAACTTTCTAAAAAGATGGGTAAAGTTCCCGTCGTGGTTAAAGACGGACCAGGATTTTTGGTAAATCGACTTCTTATGCCTTACTTGATTGAAGCTTCATTCCTGCTTGAAGAAGGCGCTGACATCGAGAAGGTCGATAAGCTCATGGTAAAAAAGTTTGGTCTTCCGATGGGTCCTTACACATTGATGGATGAAATCGGCATCGACGTTTGCATTAAAGTGACAAAGATTTTCAAAGAAGCATTCGGCGAGCGCATGGAAGTTCCAAAAGTTATGGACAAGTTCCTTGAGCTAAAACGCTACGGTAAAAAAACGGGTCGTGGTTTTTATTTGTATGACGAGAAGGGACGACGCCAAGGTGTTGACCCAGCGATCTATACCGACTTGGGCTTAGGTTCACCTAAGCAGCCTCACTCCGACATTGAAGTTACTCAGCGGTGTATTTATCCGATGATCAACGAAGCAGCTCTTGCGCTTATCGAAGAGCAGATTGTTGAAACTCCGGATGAAGTTGATTTGGCGATGATCATGGGAACTGGCTTTCCGCCATTCAGAGGTGGTCTACTTCGCTATGCCGACACGATCGGTAGCGCAAAAATCACTGATGATCTTGAAGCTTATGCCGCAAAATACGGTATGCGATTTAAGCCGTCAGGCCCGCTCCGCACCCTCGCAAAATCAAACCGCCCCTTCTACACCTAAAGGTAGCTGCTACCAGAGTGTAGCAATGGTGCGTCATGGTGGCTGAAACAAAGAGATTGGTGCTTCGAGAGTATGAACTTAGCGATGCTGAGTTCATACGGACGCTCGTCAATGATCCGGATTGGATTAAGAACATTGGTGAGAGGCACATTCGATCCAATGAAGATGCTCATCGCTATATCGAAAAGCTTCAGAAAAGTTACTTGGAAAATGGCTTTGGATTTTATGCCGTTGATGAAAAAGCGACTTCAATGACCGTTGGAATGTGCGGACTTATCAAGCGCGCAGAGCTTGAAGATGTTGATTTGGGTTTTGCTTTTTTGCCATCTGCAAGAGGCAAAGGTTACGCCCAAGAGTCGTCGCTAGCGGTTATTGAATTTGCAAAACACAAAGGAATCAAAAAGTTACTTGGAATTGTGAATCCAGAAAATTTAATTTCAAGTCGGGTGCTCGAAAAAGTCGGAATGAAGTTTGAAAGAAAATCAAGAGTTCGGCCAGATGACATCGAACTCTTGATCTACGGGATGAATCTTTAAATTAGAAACTCATTCGGACTGCTGCGTTTGCAGTCTCTAAACTCTCAGCATTCACGTCTTTGCTGAACCAGTTGAAGAACGTTGCATGCTCAAGACCAACACTTAAAGCCGGAGTCAATGCGTAGAGAACGCCAATTCGCATTGACGGGCCGAATGTCGTTTCGTCATTGTTGTTGTCATCAATCATCGCAATACCGAAACCAGGAGTTCCGTAAAAATCCCATGCGCCTGGGCGATAGTGAACTTTTGCTTGAGCACCGAACGCAATTACTTGCGAACGAATAGTGACATTGCTTCGTTCAGCATCGGTCAGAAGCATGAAGTATCCGCCAATTCCTGCATCACTTGACATAGCTGATTCAAAATCGCCTCCGATGTTGAGTGCGCCTTGACCGAAGCCAAGATAGCCAGTCACAGATGTGCCGCTCATTGATGAGCTGAAGTCGTTTGATGATCGAACGCCACCGCGTTGTGCATAAGCTGATGCGCTTACAAGTAGCGTGAGCACAAGGACCGATAGTTTTTTCATTTGTATTCTCCTGTTAGTTGATTTGTAAGTTGCACTGGCGATTCTCAATAAAAAAAAGCAGAGTCGCAAGACTCTGCTCTCTGCGTTGCAATGTCATGTTGCAAAGCGCTTAAAAATTCACTCCGAGGCGAGCTGTGATAAGCGAAGGGAGTTTATCGTCAACTTCGTTTAACATGAGTGAGTAACGAAGAAGCAAGTCGATATCAGTGCGCTGACTTTGACTAATGTTATAGCCAACTCCTGCACCAACGGCTGCTCCAGCTTCTGAATTATCGGTATCTGCATTTCGCGCGCTTGCAAGGGCTACGTCACCTAAAAGATAAGCACGTGAGAGATTAATCGCATCACCCACATCAAGTTTAGCCGCGACACCTACAGATAAAAACTGAGCAGAGTCATCACCAACTCCAAAGTTTGCATCAGCAAAAGTTCTTGCGCCAAGTGACGGAGTTAGATTGAACGTGTAACCGCCGCTGACTCCATAAAGAACGTTATCTGATTCAAGTCCTAATGTAATTGCTGGGCCGGCCGTAATGTTCCATGAGCCACGATTATCAATACCGCGTGGAGCGGTGGCCATGCTTTCGTTGACCGGAGCTTCACTTCCTTCAACCGTAGCACCTGACTGAACCTCTTCTTCGGTTGCAGCAGGAAAATAGTAATCTTTAGTATCAACCGATTGGTCATTGATCGCGTTTTCTTCAGCGGTAGTGCCTGAAGATGTGTTCGCCATTGCAGGATAGGTAGCAAATACCGCTAGCGCCGCTGCCAAAATTAACTTTTTCATAGAAGTCTCCTTATGTTTTGGTTGGCGCAAGAGTAGGTCGCCCTTACGCTTCATCTTTACAAGGAAAAGTAACCCAGCACTGGCTTTGAGAGCTTCGAGGCAGCGTCACAAAATTATGTTGTTTTGATTGCGGGAGCCTCAGCCTCGCTTTGTGTCTGAGAAGTTCGCACCTGTGTGCGCTTTCTGTCACCTAACGGCAAGTGTCTCAAATTGAGACGGCTATCTCGAATTAAACTGGTTTAAGCAGGATAAATCACGGCACCACCTTTGCCCTATGAGGTCTATGCCGGGAGAAACTGGCAATGGAGTTAGTTATGAAATCATTCGTAAGATCGATCTTAATTTTGATGCTTGTTGTGACTGCAGTAGCCTGCGGAAACAAAAAGAAATCTGGAGCACGATTTGAAGATCGCGGTGCGCGAGCTACCGGCATCACTCAGCGACAAGCCCAAGTTGGAGTGACGACTGTTGTGTATGGTGTTGATCAGTACGGTCAATATCGAGATCATAACTCTTGGATGAGCTCAGTTAAACGACTAGTCAGCGCTTCAATCGGTGAAGAATACATTGGCGACGTTTCACAAGATGGAACAGGCAAAACCGGTGTGTTTTTAGGAGCAAAACTTTGCATGAATCGCTACCAATCAATGTCTGCTCCGACTCAAGCGATGGTTGTGATTCAAGTTTACGATCAGTACGAAATTCCGGTTCCGATCTACCTAAATGCGGTTGCTAATGGTGGTGGTTACAACGCAAGCACGGGCCAAGTGAACGTAACTTTTGCAGACAGCTATGGTTCGATTCGCCTCAGCGGCCAGGTTTCGGGCGCAAACTTTTCGGGATGGGTGCAATTCGATACGAAACAGCGCGCCGATGGACAAGTTGATAATTACGGCCTAGAAACTCTTGGCGCCGTGTATATGGATGCTAACCAGCTCTTTTCTTGCTATTAACGAGGACTTAAGTCACCTTTGTTGGTGATGCAAGGTCCATTCGATTTTCAAAAACAAATCTTTGATTGCGTCGTGGGTGGAGTTTCCACCCTCGATACGCAGCGACTCAACATCTCGACCGAAGAGCAAGCCCGCTCCTTTGTAAGTGCCTACGGCTATGAGCTCACAAACGATTCTGATCGTGATCAACTTTGGGCGACTCACCGCCGCGCTGTCTCGATGATTCAAGAGCACCTTCTTGAAGCTGGTGAGACGATGCCTTCTGAACTTACAGATCCTCAAAAACTTCAAAGCATTGAACGGTTACTCATGATTGCAAGCTATCGTGACGAAGCCAAAAACGATGCGACGGCGCGAGATCTTCAGCGCTGGGCGTGTTCAATTTTGAGAGTGATGCACGTGTATGTTCATCTGAGAAATGATTTATTCAGCGCCTTCTCAGACGAAATTCAAAATCAGATTCTAAAGCCGATTCAAGATAGCATTGTGAATGATCCAACAATTGGTTCGATCACACTCGGTAAAAGCTCGGCAAAGAATCCACTGAGGCTCCATAAGTTTGAAGTAAAGCCTTTTAAAACTACTTCAAGTTCGGTTATCAAACTCTTAGCGCGCCCAGAGCGAGTTGCTCTTACACTTCTTGATAAGCTTGGAGTTCGGTTCGTGACAAAGAGTGTTTATGACTCTTTTCGTGTGATCCGTTTCTTAAACGAGAACCATATTATCAGCTATCCGCATAATATTCCGGACCAGTCAGTGAACACTCTTTACCCGATTAATATTTTTCTCGAAGCTATGAAAGAACTTGAGGCTAAGTACGGGAGCGAGGCACCCGATAGCGCTGAAGTTGAAGGTTATTTGCAAAAGCGACTAGAGCGGGCGAAAGAGCGAGCTGAGTATGTCGAGAAGTCTAACGAATTTTCGGGCAAAGAGTATCGATTCTTAAAATTCATAAATCGAAAACTCATTACGGTTCAAGTTGGAACATCCGCTCATGTGCGCGACTTCCGATTTTTTTACCCTTTCGAGATTCAAGTTATGGACTACACAACTTATGTTAATAACTTAAGTGGACCAATGGCGCACGATGAATACAAACGTCGCCAAACACTTCGAGCTCGGAATCGTGTGCTAGGCGAATTGGTAAAATCGACCCTTAATCCGGATTCAAACTGATGATCTTGCTAACTTATATTCGCGCTTATTTGGGTTTAATTTTCTGTGTTTTGCAGACGGGTGTTGCAAGCATTTTGGTTTTTCTTTTTTCGATTATAGGTCAGATTCCGATAGCCAACTGGGTGATCCGCATGTGGGCGGATATTTGGCTTTTGGTCTTCAATGTTGAAGTCATTGTCGAAAAAAATGAATTCGATCATGGATCGCAGGGCGTCCTTTATATTTTCAACCACCAAAGCTTCTACGACATCTTCGCAATTCACTCTGTTCTTCGCAACACGGCTCGCTTCGGAGCAAAGATTGAGCTTTTTAAAATACCTGTACTGAATATCGGAATGCGAGCTTCTGGTGCACTACCAATTGCTCGCGACAATCGAAGAGAAGTTTTCAGAGTGTATGCCGAAGCTCAGAAGAAGTTTCAAGAGAAGTGGAGCTTTATTCTTGCGCCTGAAGGCACTCGGCAATCAGAGCCAGTGATTGGGCGTTTCAAAAAAGGTCCGTTCATCTTTGCTATCAATGCACAAGTTCCTTTAGTGCCGATTGTCATTAGCGGAAGCTATGATGTGATGCCAAAGAGCTCTCTTGCGATAAATGCCGGTAAATGGAGACGCACGGTGAGGGTCTCGTTCCTTGCTCCAATTCAAACGACAGGCTTAACGGTGGAGAATGCAAACGAGCTCACCGATCAAACAAGAATTAAATTTGTTGAAGAATACGAGCGGCTTGAAAAGCTTCGCTAGAGTGCCGACCAAGTGACACCTTTATTGCGTGTCACGGCTAAGACTGGCTTTTTTAAACCAATATCAACTTTCACAATCAACTCATCACCGTTTTGGCTAACTGGTTTTAGTTCTAAGAACTTAAAGCGTCGTGGATTTATATTCCAGCGAGATTTTAAGCTACTAACAAGTTGGTCAAAGCGGACATAAGAATGAAATGTTTCGCCGTGATCATCGCTGTACCAAGAGCCAACAAAAAGTCGACCAGACTTTGCTACCGCGATCGGATGGTTTTGATCGGCAAATTTTGGAATTTTCTCCCACTGTTTATCATTGAGAGTTCTAAATATTCCGTTTGCAGAAGCGAAGCGAAGATTTGGGACAGAGGGACTTGCCGCTAAATCGAAAAGCTTTCGATTTAAAAAAAGCTCTGATGCTGAAATTTTCTGCCAATCAGTTTTGGGTGCTAGTTTGCTGCTCTCATCAAGAGGCCACCAAACAGAACCTTTTCCTGGTACTTCGACGCGTCCCCATTTGATCATTGCGGTTTCGATCACGCGGTGCCGAGCAAATTTTTCGCTTCGACGTATTTCGGCTGAGTCGGGTGTAGGTGCCGACCGAAGAATGACTCCGGCGCGAGCGAACAAAACGTCTTTTTGGGAAAGGGCTGACGAAGTTAAGGCGTTTTCTTTTGGAGCAAAGCCAATTTCTCCGTCAGTAGTTCGCAGCTTTAAAAACTCCCCAGCTTCACCGATCAATGTCAGGAACTCGCCGGCTTCTAGCGACTTTAAAAAAACTGATTTGTGATTAGCTTCTGAGTACAAACCAGTGGGCTTTGCAATGAATGCGCGACCAATCAAATTTGATTGAGTTAGTACGGTGTCGTCGCTCGTCCATCCCACTGTTTTTTGATCAAGCCTAAGTCTTAACCATTTTTGGATTTTAATCTCAGCAGTGCGCTTATCGAGCCACTCGTTTGAGTAATCTCCTGAAGGGAAGCCATTTGATGGGCTCATGTAGATCGGGACAGCGTTCGAAATCGCCGGGAAAAGAAGGCTTAAAAGTAAGAAAACTCTCGAGAGTAAATGACGCATCTCCTTTCAGTGTGAAAAGCATCTTCAATGTCTACAAGACCAGAAAATCGGCTAGACCTGATGCGCTAGGTTAGCTACGATCCAAAGCACTATGAACCAGCTGGTAGCGATAATTTTTGTGCTCATTTTGGGGCTTTTTCCGATCGGGGCAGTCGCTCAGGAGCTCGATCCTGAGCCACTCGGCACTATTTCGGTCTCAGACCTTTTGCTGGCGCCGCGATTTACATACTTCGAGCCTTCACGCGGTCACTTTCAGCCAGGTGATTCATTTATTGCGGTAGGTTGGCGGCGTGACGAAACTCTTTCAGCGCAAGTGAGTCTTGGAACTCAAAGTTTAATCAATATTCCCAATCGCTATCCCCAGATCAACGCGGACACAGTCAATGTCATCGAAGCCTATGGGCAGGGTGATGGTTCGTTCGGCCGATTCAGGGCAGGTCTACTTCCGATTCCGTTTGGATCTGAAGGCGGCATTGCCGAAGGTCGTTTACGTTTTCCAAGAAGTTTAATTTTTGAACGAGGCATGATCGGTCTTCGAGACCACGGCGTGAGCTATTCAATTTCGCACGAACGATTCGGCTCGGAATGGGCGATTCACAACGGCGAAGGTGGGCGCGATATCGACAACAAGCTTTGGTACACAGCTCGTTGGGGTTACACAATTCCAGGCAAGATGCGTTTTGGAGTTTCTGGCCAAACTGGGCGAACTACTCCTGCATCAACTAATCCGGTTGGTACCTACACGACTTCGTCGCCAGCAGACGCAGTCATGGATTTGAATAAGTCGTCGAAAGTGAGAATTGGAAACGTGTTTGTGAATATCGATTCTCGTCGCTATGGCCTTACTCTTGAGGCGACGACGGGCGATGTAATTCAAGACGTAAAACGAAGATTCACTGCTGGCCACGCTGATTTTTATTTTCCGCTGAGTCCGAAACTTGCGATGCTTGCTCGTTACGATTTCTTTGATCCGAAGCGCGTAGCCACTGATCATGTTCAGTATCTCACTGCCGGAATTTCATATCGAACGGGTCATGACACGTCAGAAATTTATATTTTTGGAACGCAAGAGATGAAGCCTGAGCCTGTAGCAGATGTTCACCGTTTCATGCTCATGTGGAAACTCACTCCACAAGTTTACGATCGTCGTTAATTTTTAAATTGAGGAAGTTATGGCTGTACAAAGTTTTGGAGTCATCGGCGCAGGTCAAATGGGTAACGGAATCGCTCAGGTCGCTGCGAGCGTAGGTCTTAACGTCATCATGCTTGATGTAAACTCTGAGTCGCTCAAAAAAGGCTTGGCGACAATTGAATCAAGCTGCGATCGCTTAGTAAAAAAAGAAAAAATGACGACTCAGCAAAAATCAGAATTGCTCAGTCGAATTAAAACTACAGCTGAAATTTCTGAATTGAAAAACTGCGATTTCGTTGTCGAAGCTGCAACCGAAAACATCGATCTAAAAATAAAAATCTTTAAACAACTCGACGAAGTCGTTAAGCAAGGAGCCATTCTTTGCACGAACACTTCATCAATATCGATTACGAAAATCGCTGCTGCGACACGAAGGCCCGAAATGGTGGCCGGTATGCACTTTATGAATCCTGTGCCTCTCATGCAGCTCGTAGAAGGTATTCGTGGCTTGCAAACCTCAGATGAAACTTTCAAAGCGACGCGGGAGCTAGCAGAGAAGATGGGTAAGACGTTTGTTGAAGGCCGCGATATGCCTGGATTCATCGTCAATCGAGTGTTGATGCCGATGATTAATGAGGCTGTCTACGCGTTGTATGAGGGAATCGCTGACGAGAAGTCGATTGATGAAGCAATGAAACTTGGGACGAATCAGCCGATGGGGCCGCTCACTCTCGCAGACTTCATCGGTCTTGATACGTGTCTTGCAATTATGAACGTACTTCATGACGGATTGGGCGATACAAAATATCGACCGTGCCCTTTGCTTGTTAAATACGTTGAGGCCGGTTGGCTCGGTCGCAAATCTGGTCGCGGATTCTACAAATACTAGGAGCTCGTGTGCAGACGATCGTTTTAAATATCGAAAATGGAATTGCGGTTTTAACTATTAATCGGCCTGATTCATTGAATGCTTTGAATAAGCAAGTGATCGTTGATTTGGCAGAAGCTGTGAGCTCAATCGAAGCAGACTCAACAATTCGATGTGTGATTGTCACTGGCAGCGGAGAAAAAGCTTTCGTTGCGGGCGCTGACATTAAAGAAATTGATCAACTCGAAAGTTCGGATGCCTATCGATTTGCAATTACCGGTCAGCATCTATTCTCAAAAATTGAAACACTTCGCATGCCAGTGATCGCCGTTGTTAACGGTTTTGCTCTAGGCGGCGGTTTAGAATTGGCTCTTGCTTGCGATTTCATAGTTGCAAGCGACGATGCAAAATTTGGTCTTCCAGAGTGTACTCTTGGGATCATGCCTGGCTACGGCGGAACAATTCGTTTAGTGAGAAGAATTGGGTCGGCTCGCGCAAAGGAAATTGCGATGACTGGCGGATTCTATACAAGTGCCGAAGCCTTAAATCTTGGTGTCGTTAATAAAGTAGTTCCAAAAGCTGAGCTCATGACAGTTGCGACGAAATTGGCTCAAACTCTCGCTTCGCGCGCACCCAAAGCGCTCACTGCAATAAAAGAATCCATCCACCAGAGTCCTGATTTAAGTCTTGCTGAAGCTTTTAAATTAGAAGCAAAACTTTTCTCACAGCTGTTTGGCAGCAATGATCAAAAAGAAGGAACAAAAGCTTTCGTTGAGAAGCGAAAGCCTGTGTTCACAGGAAAGTAGAAGAATGGCCTATCAGCCTAAGAATCCAATCCGAATTGTAACTGCAGCTTCGTTGTTTGACGGACATGATGCGAGCATTAATCTTATGCGCCGACTTCTTCAAGATATGGGCGCAGAGGTTATTCACCTGGGTCACAACCGGTCTGTTCTTGATGTGGTGACGACCGCACTTCAAGAAGGTGCGCAAGGAATTTGTATCAGTTCTTATCAGGGCGGACACATGGAGTACTTCAAGTATATGAAGGATCTCTTGCGTGATGCTGGCTGTGATTATGTAAAGATTTATGGTGGCGGTGGTGGCGTCATCATTCACGAAGAAAAGCGTGAGCTAGAAGCCTACGGAATCGCACAAATCTTTCACCCCGAAGATGGCAGACGTTTAGGGTTAGAAGGAATGATCGAGATGATCATTCGCGGTTGTGATTTTCCAGTCAGTGTTGAAGCGAAGTCTGCCGGTGGAAAAGATCCTCGAGGAGATTTCCCAAACAGAGCACTAGGGCTTGCAATTTCGGCTCTTGAAGAGACTGGGGAGATTCCGAGTCACTTCAAAAAAGATTTAGCGAATTTTGAGAGAAAGAGCGGCGCCGCTGTGCCTCCGATAATCGGGGTCACTGGCACTGGTGGCGCGGGCAAATCCTCACTTGTCGACGAGTTAGTGCAGCGCTTTCTAAATGCCTATCCTAAAATAAAAATCGGTGTCGTGTGCGTTGATCCATCAAAACGAAAAACTGGCGGAGCACTTTTAGGCGATCGAATCAGAATGAATTCTCTTTCTCGCTCAGGAACTTTCATGCGCTCGATCGCTTCTCGCGGATCAGGGAACGAAATCGCAGCAAGCCTGCCTCTGGTTTTAGACTTTTTAAAAACGCTCGATTTTGATCTCTTAATTGCAGAAACATCGGGAATCGGTCAGGCAAACGTTGCGATCACCGAAATCTGCGATCTTAGTCTCTATGTCATGACTTCTGAGTTTGGCGCCCAATCACAGCTCGAAAAAATTGATATGATTGATTTCGCCGATTTAATCGCAATCAATAAAGCCGATCGAAGAGGCTCACTAGACGCTCTTCGTGACGTTCGTAAACAATATAAGCGTTCGCGCAAGCAATTTACTCTTGAAGATGAAAAAGCGCCGGTGTTTCTGACTCAGGCGGCTCAGTTTAATGATGAGGGCGTAAATCAGCTTTTCTTTAAACTCTCGGAGGTCATTGGTGAAAAATCAAAGGCAGCGCGATGGAGTTTAACATCTGAATATCGTTCGCAAGTAAAAGGTGTAACGAGAAAGTCAATTGTTCCGCCTGAGCGCCAAAATTATCTCGCCGAAATTGTTTCGAGCGTACGTGGCTATAAAAAAAGAACCGAAGAAATTGCTGAAGCTGCTTCTCGCGTTGGGTCATTTGAAAAATTAAAAGAGCAGATCAAGGAATTATCGCAGTTCGAGAAATCGATTGCGGCCGATCGTTCAATCATCGCTGAGGTGCTCCCGCAGCTTGAAGGCTGGGATCAGCTTCAGTTAAAATATTCGGCCGACGAATTTGTCTACCGAGTTCGCGACAAAGAAATAAGTCAGCCACTAAGTCGCAAGTCACTGAGTGGTACAAAGATTAAACGAGTTGTTCTCCCAAAACTAAACGACTGGGGTGATCGGTTACGATTTTTGCGTCTTGAAAATGTTCCGGGTGAGTTTCCTTATACCGCAGGTGTTTTTCATCTTAAGCGGGAGAATGAAGACCCAACTCGAATGTTTGCAGGCGAAGGAACACCGGAGCGTACTAACAAACGATTTCATTATCTCTCAAAAGGCCAGCCAGCCAAGCGTCTCTCGACTGCATTTGACAGTGTCACTCTCTACGGCCAAGATCCTGATCCACGTCCAGATATTTTTGGAAAAGTCGGCGAGAGCGGCGTAAGCATTTGTTCGCTTGATGATATGAAAAAGCTTTATGCTGGCTTTGATCTTTGTTCGCCATCAACAAGTGTGAGCATGACGATCAATGGTCCTGCGCCAATGATTTTGGCGTTCTTCATGAATACAGCGATTGATCAGCAGGTCGAGAAAAAAGAAGCTGAGCTCGGGCGAAAACTTAGCGATAAAGAACTTGGCGAAGTCAAATCTGCGACGTTGAAGCAAGTTCGCGGAACAGTGCAAGCCGACATCCTCAAAGAAGATCAGGGGCAAAACACTTGCATCTTCTCAATTGATTTTGCCTTGAAGATGATGGGCGACATTCAAGAATACTTTGTCACAAATGAAGTTCGAAATTTCTATTCGGTGAGTATATCTGGTTATCATATCGCCGAGGCGGGCGCGAATCCGATAAGCCAGCTTGCATTCACATTGAGTAATGCATTTACGTTTGTAGAATATTATTTAGCCCGTGGGCTTAAGATTGATGAGTTTGCCCCAAATCTCTCGTTCTTCTTTAGTAACGGCCTTGATCCAGAATACTCGGTGATCGGAAGAGTGGCTCGACGAATTTGGGCCATCGCCGTGAGAGACCTTTACAACGGTAACGATCGATCGCAAAAGTTAAAGTATCATATTCAAACAAGTGGCCGATCTCTGCATGCGCAGGAGATCGATTTCAATGATATCCGAACAACCCTTCAGGCGTTGCTCGCAATTTATGATAACTGTAATTCGCTTCACACCAACGCTTACGACGAAGCCATCACGACACCGACTGAAGAGTCAGTTCGTCGTGCAATGGCAATTCAAATGATTATCAATCATGAATTCGGAATGGCAAAGAACGAGAACCCGATGCAGGGGAGCTATTTCACTGAAGAGCTGACTGAATTAGTTGAAGAGGCGGTGTTGACTGAGTTCCTACGAATCAATGAGCGTGGCGGAGTCTTGGGTGCAATGGAAACTCAGTACCAGCGCGGTAAGATTCAGGAAGAGTCGATGCACTATGAACATCTTAAGCACTCTGGTGATTTGCCAATCATCGGCGTCAATACTTTCATCGATTCAAAAACTCAGGCGGCTGGTTATACTCCTCCGAAAATTGAACTTGCTCGCGCAAGTTACGAGGAGAAGCAAAGTCAGTTAGATCGGCTTGGCGATTATAAAAAGTCGCACTCATCTAAGTCTGCAGAAGAATTGTTAAAGCTAAAGCAGGCGGCATTGGGCGGTAAAAATGTTTTTGAGGCCCTGATGTCTGCAGCTAGATATTGTTCACTATTTGAAATGACCCAAGCACTTTACGAGGTAGGCGGGCAATACCGCAGAAATCTGTAAAGACTCTGGTCACTCAATGTTAGTCCTGGAACACAATCACTAAAGGTTTTGCGTTTGATTTGTTCTATTTCGTATATTAGAAATAGAGCAATTACTAAAATGTTTTGGGGGTAGATTGTGCTTTGGGTTTTCTTATTTTCAATTGTAGCAGTCTGCTTGATGACTTCAATCGCGTCTCAAGAAACCGATCGATAGTTCATGTTAAAAAAGATTTTCCTATTTTCTAGTGCAGTACTTCTCACTGCATGTACCAGTATTTCTGTCACAACTCCCACGCCAATTGTTGAAACTCCAGAACTCGTTGGCCTCGACAAAACCTCGTTTGGCTTTAGCGGCCGAGTTCACTCAGGCCATCGATATCGGGCAACAGACGACGCAGCGACTCGACCTCCCACCTTAACCACTGGCTCTTCTAAACACGTGCTTTCAAGTTCTGCTGGTGTGAATGTTGGTTTAGTTAAGCGCTTTAAAGTCGGTTTAAGTGCTGATCCGTTGGCTCGCGGTGGATTTGCGACATTGCAACTTCAGCTTCTTGGTGCTGGCCGTTCAACTGCAAAAAAGGGAAATTTTTCGTTCTCGATTTTTGGACACGCAGGCCAGAACAATGGCAAAAATGGTGGCGATCAAAGCTCTGCTTTTGGGCCTGGTGGACAAGATTGGGCCGCTGAAATTCAAAGTGACTGGTACGATTATGGAGCGTCGCTTGGATACCGAATCACTGATACAACAGTTTTGTTTGCTGGTGTTTCAAGACAGTTAGTTTTGCTTCGTACTAAGATTGACCAGGCAAATGGCTCGCCTCCGCAAGGCACCTACACGGCCAGTGATCGCGGTGAGGGCAACAAGGCTATGCTCGGATTCTCTTGGGGCACACAGCAAGGTGAAGTCTATATAGCTGCGGATTATACAGACTATCGTTACGGCCGAGCGGCTTCGATATTTATTCCTACTGCGACAATCGGCGCATCGATCGACGTAAAGTAAATTATGCGAGTGTGCGAAGCTCTTTCGCTATTTCAGAAATAGAGGAGCCTGGCCCAAACACTGCGGCCACTCCTTGATCCTTTAACTGCTTTGCATCGTCACCGGGAATGATTCCGCCAACAAAAATCGGCTTCGCCATTTTTCGAGTTTTCATTAAATCTTGGACTGCTGTTACTAACGGAATATGAGCACCAGACAAAATCGAAAGACCAATCACATCGACGTCTTCTTGCATCGCTGCGTTTACGATCATTTCAGGTGTCTGATGGAGGCCCGTGTAAATTACTTCGAAGCCTTCGTCTCGCAATCCGCGAGCGACAACTTTAGCTCCGCGGTCATGCCCATCGAGACCCGGTTTAGCAATTAACACACGAATGATGCGGTCAGCATTTTGTCTTTGCATTGAGCCGAGATTACAATGATATTGGCTACGCAAGCAAACTTTTCGTTGGAGGATTTGCCCTATGTCAGCTGAGAATGCGCGTCCAGCACTCACACAACTCTCTGAAGATGAACAGGCCTTTCGCGAGGCGGTTCGTGACTTTGCTGAAGCAGAGATCAAGCCTCTCGTAGGTAAAATGGATGAGCACGCACAGCTCGACAAAGCTCTCCTTCCAAAACTTTTCGAGATGGGCCTAATGGGCGTAGAAACTCCGGAGCAGTTTGGCGGAGCAGGTGGTTCGTTCATGATGGCGTGCCTTGCGGTTGAAGAGCTCGGTCGCATCGATGGATCAGTGAGTGTTCTCGTCGATGTTCAAAACACTCTTTGCACAAACGCTCTTCTGCGTTGGTCAACAGACGCACAAAAAGAAAAATACCTTCCAAAACTTGCTCGTGAGTGGGTAGGTGCTTACGCACTTTCTGAGAGCACTTCTGGTTCTGACGCTTTTGCACTTAAGCTTCGCGCTGAAGAAAAAGGTGAGAACTTTATTCTAAACGGAAACAAACTTTGGATCACCAATGCCAATGAAGCGAATCTCTTCATTGTATTTGCCAATGTAAATCCGTCAGCCGGGTACAAAGGCATTACCGCATTCTTGGTTGAGCGCGATTTCAAAGGATTCACAGTAGGTAAAAAAGAAGACAAGCTCGGAATCAGAGCTTCTTCTACTTGCGAATTATTATTTGAAAACTGCGAAGTGCCAAAGGCGAACGTTCTGGGTGAAGTCGGCAAGGGTTACAAGATTGCGATCGAAACTCTTAACGAAGGTCGTATCGGAATTGGCGCGCAGATGGTTGGCATTGCTCAAGGTGCCTACGAAGCTGCAAGAAACTACGTTAAAGGCCGCGAGCAATTCGGAAAGAAAATTTCTGACTTCCAAGGCGTCCAATTTCAATTAGCAGAGATGCGCGTAATGGTCGAAGCGGCTCGACTGATGGTTTACAACAGTGCTCGCCTCAAAGACGCAGGCCAACCATTTATCGAAGAAGCTGCAATGGCAAAATTATATTCTTCACGCGCTGCCGAGAAAGTCGCTTCGATGGCGATTGACCTGTTTGGCGGTAACGGCTTCACGCGAGAATATCCTGCCGAAAAATTCTGGCGCGACGCCAAGATCGGCTCGATCTACGAAGGCACTTCTAACATGCAGCTCAACACCATCGCCAAAATCGAACTCTCCGACTAGGTGCCATCTTCCTTTTTGGCCCGCACCGCGACAATCACTCCGTGATTGTCGTCTATATATATTGTCCCCAAATTTTGACTAGCCGCGGGCCAAAAAGGAAGATGGCACCTGGTGGCTAAATGACACTCAAATTGTGGCCTCGGGATTGCTTAAGTATTAATCCGAAGTCTGTGGGTGTCGTGATGAACACTAATGCTGATCTGAACAATCGGCAGCACCTCCAGAGTAACAAATGGAGGCTCCCCCAATGAAAAGTTTTCTCTCAAAAACAGTGATGCTAGCAGTAGCATCTGTAGGTTTAGCTGGTTGCGAACTTGATGGTTCACTGACTGCTAATCAAGATCTTCAACTTCGAAGCAAAAAGGGCCAAATGGTTTTGCTTCAAGCCAATCGAACTTATAAAGCATCGATCGAAAAAGAAGATGATCAGTTAGAAATAGATATTAAAGTTAATGGCGACGAAAAGAAGATTAGAATTCGTCCACCAGCTGGGCAGAAAGTTCCAAAAGAAGAAGGCGAGATTTTCGTAACGGCAGCTCAAGCTGGCCAACCAGTTGATGTGCACGGCATTTTAAATACTGACTATGACCGCGGAATGGATCGACGAGGATCACAACAGTGTTCAGAGCAAGTTCAAGTTCAGGTTTGTAACGAAGTACTTCGCACACGCCCGAACGGTTCGACTTACTATGATCAAGTTTGTAACTACGAGTTGAAAACTGAGTACGGTAGCCAAGAAATTGAATACCATGACTTAACGACTACAATTGAAGGCGAAGTGCGATTGTTGAACCCAGGAACACAAATCGAAGCTGCAAAGTTTTTCGGACGTAATGTTTCGAGTAAGCAAGTGATCACTTGGACTGGTCGTTGTCATGTAAGTGGTGGTGGTTACGATCGCGATCCACGTGACGGACGCGGCCCACGAGACGGTCGTGGTGGTCCTCGCGGTGGACGCCGTGGTCGTGGTTTCTAATCTGAGCTGAGAGTTTCACTTTTCTTAGTGTCTAGTGCGACTCTCTTAATTTGTGATGTGCGCTTGGCGAGATCTAAAATCGCCAGCGCATAATCTCGACTGTTGTTGTACTTCATCAGCGCTTGAATTCTCTTCTTCCTAACATTTGTTTTCCAGCCATGACCTTTTAAATAGTAGGCGACACTCATAATCGAATCTTCGGGTTTCGAAAGCATCGGCTGAGATCCAGTGATGGGAGATCGTGCCCAGACTACATAACTTGATGGAATAAACTGCGGCAATCCAAATGCTCCAGCAAACGATCCGACAAAGTCTTTACCAACTTCCCAGTGCCACTTATGAATTTTTGAAATTGCACGTAGCTCAGCGAGTGCCCAGTCTGATTTACGTTTTGCTCGAACTGGAATATCTTTTAATTGTTTCTTTGTGACCTTATCAGTAAATCGAAAAGTTTTAGTTTTCAGGTAGGCAACTACAGGCTTTCTTTTTGCCTGGAGCAAATGAAGATAAACGCTCGGTACGTGAAATGACCCCAAAGTTTTGCCGAGTCGCGACTCAAGCCAAATGAGACTCACAATGACGTCAGCGGGCACTTTGTAGCGTTGTTCTGCGACGTCGAGAGTCTTTCGGTGTTTAGCAATAAATTCTCGAACTTCTTCTGCGGCATTACTTGAAACTTGTGGTCCGTGATAATTCGATTTTCTTAAAAACAAAAGCACATTGAGCTCGAGAACTTCGGTGAAATCGTCGGGGTCGTAGTGTTTCTTCATCTCGGCAATAAAAGATTTCGTAAACTTGTTTGCCTTAAGCTGTTGTTCAACAAAACGCCAGTCTGGCTTAGGCGGCATAGCGGCTTCAAGACTTAGCGACGCTAAAGTTAAGATTGCTATGGCCAAAATCTGAAGTGAGCGTTTTAACGATTTCATTGCTTGGCTATTATCGTTTGGTTTTAGCCGAATAAGAAAGTGAAGCAGGTATTCCTCGACTTTAGCTCAAGTGAAACTAAAAGTTTCGCTAGCTGAACTCGCTCTTATGAGTCTACACTTATCCACAATGTCAGAAGATATCGTTCAAAAGTTAGTGATCTATTTTGGTCCCTTTTTGTTTGCTCTCTGCTTTCACGAGTTTGCACACGGTTGGGTAGCTCGGCGCAAGGGTGATAACACCGCTGAGGTCATGGGACGTTTAACGATGAATCCTGTCGCGCACATTGACCCGATGGGAACATTGTTTCTTCCCATCATGTCGATCATGACAGGCTTTCCTGGAATTGGTTGGGCAAAGCCAGTGCCGGTAGATGCAAGAAATCTCAAGCACCCTCGACAAGACATGTTCTGGATCGCTTTGGCAGGCCCGATGTCGAATGTCTTCTTGGCCATTGTTGGCGCGTTCATTTTTGCGATTGCGAGGGTGGCAGGGCTAATTGAGCCTGATTCAGCGGTCGTCACATTGATCGTGGTCTTCATTCAAATTAACTTTTTGCTCGCGATCTTTAACTTCATCCCGATCCATCCGCTTGATGGCGGGAAGATCATCGGTCGCTTTTTGCCAGCGAGCTTAGATGCGAAAATTGAGCAGTATCAGAACTATCTTATGATTGGTCTTTTCATTTTGATGCTGACGGGTGGGCTTCACGTAATAGCGCCCTTAGCTTCAAAACTGAGCTATGTACTGATCTATTCGGTTGATCAACTTTTTAGCTCTATCCTTGGCTAATAGGGCCTTTTTAAGGCTGTTTTAGCTCGCAATTCCAACTATTTGACCCAAAAACTCGAAGTGTTACAAAAGCTTGTTGCAAGCAGACATAGGTCTTGGTTGAATAATCACGTCGGCGATTCAACTTAAGTATTCACAACCGTGGCCATTTTCATTTTTGGTCCTGCGTCAGACGAGGTTTCGATTTGGCTTACTTGGTCCATACACAACGCTTTGAGGGTCCTCTCGGACTTTTGTTGCATCTCATTCGCAAAGAAGAAATGGACATCTTCGACATCAATATTGTTGAGATCACTCGCCAATACCTTGATTACATTAAGATGATGAAAGAGCTCGATCTCGAAGTCGCGGGAGACTTCGTGGCGATGGCAGCGACACTTCTTTACATCAAATCCCGCATGCTTCTTCCGCAGTACAACGAAGAAGGCGAAATTATTGAAACAGAAGATCCGCGCAAAGAACTCGTTCAAAAGCTTCTTGAGTATCAAAAGTTTCAAGAGGCAGGGCAGCAGCTTTACGCACGTCCTCTTCTTAATCGTGATGTTTACGCACGCGGCTTAAAAGAAGACTTCTTAGATGACGAAGGTAATGGCGAAATCATTTTAGAAGAAGACGGTTTGTTTTCTTTAATCGGAACTTATCGCAAAGCACTTCGCCGAATGAATCGAGCTGTGCACACTGTTCGTTCTAAAGTTCAGTCGATCTCATCGCGAGTGATCGAAATCCGCGACCGACTTATCGTTGGTCAAAGAGTTATCTTAAGCACTCTCGTGACTGAGCAGGGAGTAGCACGTCGCGGGCAATTGTTGATTACCTTCCTATCGATTTTAGAGCTCGGTCGGATGGGGTTTGTACATTTGTTTCAGAGCGACACTTACGGCGATATTCATGTCGAGACGACAAGAACAATCGAAGGGAATGTGCTTGAGCGCGTTCAGGAATTTGATTCGGCTGACGCAGAGACTGTCGCTGCAGGACTATTTGCAAAGGCGACCAAAACAACAACAGACGATATACTTGAAGGTTTTGATGAGGAGTCTCCTCCTGAGCAAGCTCAGCAAGGCCAACTAAGTTTCAATGAAGCCGGCGACGACATAGTTGCAGGCGAAGAGGTTGCGGCGGCTGATGAAATGGCGACTGACGAAGATATCTTGGCTGCTGAAGCAGAGTTCGCATTTGATGAACCCGGTGATTTTGAGCCCGAGGCTGGAGTTTAAAGATGGCTAATATCGAGAACGATAATTCTAAAAAAAATAGTAACCGTTCAAAGAAGTCTAAAAAAACAAACGAAGAAGCTGCAGAAGTTTTATCGAATGTTGAAGAGAGTTCAGCTTCTGAACAGTTGAAGGCGTTGGTCGAAGCTGCTCAGGTTGAATGGCAAATCCTCGATGGCGACGGAGTCGAATTCACTGAAGAAGCGGGGAATGTCGGGCTAACTGAAATGGAAGCTGCAGAAATTGAAGCCGTTGAAGAAGAAAATCAGCCTGACGAACTTGAAACAACAGACGAAGCCGTTGAGTTTATTGAAGCCGATCATGCAGTCTCAATCATTGAAAGCTTATTGTTCAGCAGTGATAAGCCGGTATCGCTCGCAACATTTAAACAAATCTTTAAAGGCACAAATATCAAATCTAAAGATATCACTCGTGCAGTTGACGGTTTGGCATCTGAGTACGCCTCTGCAAAGCGCGGCGTGACCATCGAAGAAATCAACGGTGGCTTCCAGCTCCGCACAAAGAGCGACAACTCAGAGTACTTACGACGACTTTCTAAAACTCGCCCATTCAAACTTTCTGGCCCTGCGCTCGAAGTTCTTTCGATCATTGCCTATAAACAGCCATGTGTAAAATCTGAGCTCGACGAAATTCGCGGAGTCGAGTCAGGTCACTTGCTTCGTGCGCTAATGGAGCGTGGTCTTTGCTCGTTTGCAGGGAAGAGCGAATTGCCGGGTAAGCCGATGATGTATCAAACGACTCGTAAATTCCTCGAGATTTTTGGGCTTCGCAATCTTCGCGAGCTTCCGACTCTTAGTGAAATTGATGAGTTAATTCCTGAAGGCATCGGTGACGAAGAGCCAGAACAGAAACAAAAACTTAGCGATATCACCGGAGACCTCTCTCGAGAGATTTCGGGAAATTATTCTGAAGGCGAAGAAGATCTTTTAAAAATCACTGACCAGCTTCAGCAGATCAACACTTCTTCTGATTTCTTTGAGCAAGAAAAAATTCGACAGCGTGAAAAACGCGAATTCGAAAAAGCCCAAAATATTCGCGAGGCACTAACAGTCGGTGAAGCAGTTGATTCAAAAGATCAGAAGTGGCTTGCACGCTATGAAGCTAAGTTGTCTGAAGCAAGCCTTCAGGCTGAAGCTGCATTGACCGGTGAGACAATCGCCAGCGCAGCTGACGAAGTAAGTGAAGATGCTTCGCTTCAAGCTCTAGCTACGGTTGAAGAGTCGATTGAGGAATCATTGGTCGAAGAGGATTCAGAAGTGGATTCTTCAGATGATTTAGCTGCGATGCCGGACTGGGATGAGGAAGCTTAATCTCTCGAGATTACTTCGATTCATACTCTCTGTTTTTCTGCTCTATCATTTAGCGGTAATTTTGGTTATGCCCAATCCGGGTTCACTCTTGGGCCGCAAATATTCACGTTACCTAGCCGACTATGCCAATACTCTAGGGATCAATACCACTTGGCAGTTTTTTTCGCCGGGGCCTGCGCCAGTTTTTTATCTAGAGTATGACGTTGAATCGGCTGACCTCGACGCTGAATCACCGAGCTTTCAGTTTCCTCAAAAACGAAGAGCGTCTTTTTACGATGATCTTTATAATCGCACTCTTTATTCAATGCGCTTTTTCGTTCTCGCTCCGCCCGAAACTTTTGAGCGATTTTTTGTGCGCTGGCTTTGCAGAAAACACCCAGAGGCAGAAAGTCTTTCAATCCGTACAGTTGGCGAGCCAGTAGCTAATATCGAGCGGGCGAGCGGAGATGAAAGTTTCGATGAGCTTTCAGAAAAAGTTCCTTTGAAAGAACGCCAGCGATTTACTTGCAGATCTGCGGCATCAGAATCAAGTGAGGTGGCCGAATGAGCTACATTAACTTGGTTTTAGTAAGCTGGAATCGATTTTGGTTTAAGCCGATCGACCTATTTTCGGTGGCTCTGTTCCGCATTGCGTTTGCTGTTGTTATATTTATTCAGTACGCGCTCAGGCAACCTAATGTCTTGGAATACTACAGTGATCGCGGCGTAGTGCCGTTAGCTGAATCAACTGAGCTGCTCAGCGAAATATTTAGACCGGTATTCTTTTGGTTTCCTGCAAGTGACGTAAATATTATCGCTCTTCACGCAGGCTTTTTGTTTTTAATTTTTTTGTTGGGTTTAGGATTCTATAGCCGAATCGTTGCGGCTCTTGCGCTCATGATTCAAGTCGTCTTTTTATATCGAAACTTTTCGGTCGCATATGGCGCAGATATTATTACTTGCTACTGGCTCCTTTATCTCTGCTTCATCGAGAGCGACCGAGAGCTCAGTTTGCGAATGAAATTGAGGCTCCCTAGTTTTGCTCCTAAGTTTACGGATCTATCGCTCAGTACGATGGGCGTTCGTCTTATCCAAATTCAGCTGTGTATAATATACGGTTACACTGGTCTTGAAAAATTAAAGGGCACAGTTTGGTGGGAAGGCACAGCTATTTGGTCGGTGATGAGCAACCAACAGCTGAGCACTCTCGATCTAAGTTTTTTACAGAATTTTCCGTTGCTAGTCGTTCTTTTGACTTACTCAACTCTGATCTTTGAAATCTATTTCCCCTTTGCGGTATGGAATTCAAAAACGCGATCGACGTGGCTAGCGATTGGATTTATGTTCCATCTTGGAATTGCGATTACTATGGGTCTCGTATTTTTCTCTGGAGTGATGGTGGCAGCTTACCTGCTATTTATTAACGGAGACTTTTTGAGGCGGACGGTGACAAGCTGCTTGAATCAGCTGCGATCTCGCGTGTGATTGCTTCGGCTACACGTACTCCATCGCACGCGGCACTCGTGATACCACCAGCATACCCAGCACCTTCACCAGTCGGATAAAGCCCCTTGTGCGATACTGATTGCAAAGATTCTCCATCGCGAGTCACGCGCACTGGGCACGATGTTCGGCTTTCAACTCCGTGCAACTGAGCTTGATCAGATAAGAAGCCCTTCATCTTTCGATCGAAGTTTTCAAGTCCGTTGATGAGTCGCTTACTAATATCGAGAGGAAGAATCTGGTCTAAGCGAACGGGGAGCACACTTGAAGGCGATGATGAAGGTAAAGTTTGGCCGTCGCGTTTGCCAATGAAGTCGGTGAGCTTCTGCGCTGGTAGTTCCCGTTTTCCGCCTTGAGCTGCGATGCGATTGAATGCTTCGTATTCGAGTTGTCGTCTAAACTCTAAGCCGCCAAATATATCTTTACCGAATCGCGAGTCGTGATCGACTGAGACGACAATTGCAGCATTCGCAAATGGCGAATTTCGATTGTAGTTACTCATGCCATTTGCAACGACACCTTTTGCATCGGTGCCGCTCGAAAGCACATATCCGCCGGGGCACATACAGAAGCTATAGACGCCAATCCCAGTTTTCTCGTCATGATCGGCAAGTTTGTAGTTAGCGGCCCCAAGCGCTGGGTGATCAGCGTGACTTCGATATTGAATTGAATTGATCAGCTTTTGCGGATGTTCAATCCGGAGACCGAGTGCGTAGCTCTTACCTTCCATGTGTACGCCTAAATCACGAAGATGCATGAGAACGTCTTCAGCAGAGTGACCTGTAGCGAGAACCACGTGTTCAGATCGAAATTCGCGCCCATCTTGAACTTTCACTCCCACCACTTGATTACCTTCAGTGAGAAGCTCAGTGAGTGGCGAATCAAAGTGTATTTCGCAGCCATTTGCTAAAAGATATTCGCGAATTTTTGGAATGACTCGACGAATCCGATCAGAGCCCACGTGCGGATTTGATAGGTATTTAATTTCATCGGGTGCGCCAAACTGAACTAGTCGATTCATGACGTACGGAATATGGGCGGATTTGATTCGAGTAATAAGTTTTCCGTCGGAGTAGAGGCCTGCTCCACCTTCACCGAAACAAACGTTGTTGTTTGGATCAAGTTCTCCGTAACGCCAGTAACGATTGATAGCGCCAATTCGCTTATTTCCAATGGAGCCGCGTTCAAGCAAAATGCATGGAATACCACGCTCAACTAATCTGATCGCCGCAAAGAGCCCAGCGGGTCCACTGCCGACGACTATTGGACGAGAGAAATTTTTGGGTAACTTTACTTTTTCGACTTCGAAAATTTCTTCTGGGGGTGTCTCGCCATCTTCGAAAACTTCGACTGAGACTACCCAGTGAGGGAGGGAAGATCGCCTTGCATCGACCGATTGGCGAACAACTCGATGGCTTCCGTAATTTGGAACCATCCACGCGAGTTTCTCTTTAAGGTCTTCATCTAATCCGACCTTGAGGTCTTGAATCTTCTTACTCACGTGCGTTCTTTCATGGGCCAATATCAGTCGGCCAAAAGAAGAAATAATTGAACTGGTGTGTATCATAACATATCGACCTCGTTTGACAAAAGACCGATCGCGCGTTGTGATGAAAGAGCGTGATAAAAAATAAGATTCTCGATTTAGTGATGCCGGTTTTGCCTAAAAACGATTTGAGTCATTGGGTAGGTCGCCTGGTACATAAAAAATTTCCAGGGCCCATCGGCCGCAAGATGGTTCAAGGCTTTGCTAAGGCCTACAACCTCAACTTGGATGAAGCTGAATTCCCGATTGAAAAGTACGAATCGGTAGGCGCTCTCTTCACGCGAAAACTCAAAGCGGGTGCTCGTCCCATTCAAGCCGGAATCGTTCATCCTTGTGACGCTGTTATTACTCAAGCTGGCCGAATTCATTCAGGAAAAATCATCCAGGCAAAAGGGCAGCTGTACGGAGTCGCCGAGCTATTGCGAAGTTCACATTGGGCCGAGAAATTTCAAAATGGCACTTTCGTTACGTATTATCTCTGTCCAACCGACTATCATCGTGTTCATTCGCCAATGAATGGCAAAGTTCGCTGGAGCACGCATGTGCCGGGCGAGCTTTGGCCCGTGAACGATTGGTCAGTTCAGGCGATCAAAGATTTATTTACTGTTAATGAACGAGTCGGAATCATGATTGAGGCCGAGAAGACTGCAGCGCTTGTTATGGTTGCAGCAACCAATGTCGGAAACATTACGATCTCGTTTGACGAGAAAGTAAAAACTAATGCGCGTGAGCCAGAGCTAGCGCCCCGCGAGCGAAGCTATGATCCTGCTGTCGAGCTTAAAAAAGGCGATGAAGTCGGAATTTTTCATCTTGGAAGTACAGTGATTATGCTTTACGAAGAAGGCATGGTCTCAGAAGAGTCCGCGACTCGTCTCATTGGCCAGGCTGTGAAGCTCGGCCAGACGCTACAGTCGTAGTACGTACACAATTCGAATCAGTTACTAAAATTTTGCACCCAGTAATTGTTGAATCTCGCGATTCCTACTTTGATATATTTTGGGTTCAAAATATTTCTGCGATGTCCTGGCGAATTCATCCAGCTGTCGACAACTGAAGATGCCGAAGTTTGTCCGCGAGCAATATTTTCTCCTGCGGCAGTGTAAGTAGCGCCTGCTTGTCGGAGTCGGCCCGACATTTTCACTCCATCAGGAGATGTATGGGAGAAGTATCCTCTGCGACTCATGTCTACAGCATGAGATCGGGCAGCTTGTGCGAGCTTTTCATCCATCTTCAAGCGAGGCAGATTTCTTTCTTCGCGTTCGATATTGATCAGAGCAAGAACTCGATATGCAGAAGTAGTGATTGCGCTTGCTTGAGGAATGAAGAGAAGTAACGCGAGTAAAAATGAAACAATCCGCATCAGTGATGTCGTCCTTTGTTGAGGGTTCAAAAAATTTCAAAGTTTGTGGACCTAGATTTGCGCGTGTACGAATGTTGAGCAACTGCACAAATGTTAAAATCAGCGAGAGTGGCGTGTTTCGATCTCAGGTACTTATGCGGGCTGAAGGTCCAGTGCACTCTTGGCGAAAATAGAAATTTTCTTTGGCTCTATCCTAAAAACCGCAGGGGTGGTGGCTGTGATGTCACCATCGGTATCGAGCTGCATGGGTCTTTTTGTCTTAATCGTAATTCTCTTTGCAGTTAACTTTCGTAATCCCGGCTTATCGTGACTGCGACCGTGCATCAGAGACGGAATAGCTTGTAACCCTTGCCACCAATTTTTTACCTCAGTGCTGAGGAGATCGAGCCGCGAATCATTGATTGAGGCGCTATCAGAGATCACAAGTCCTGCGCCGTAGTGGCGCCCATTGCAAATCGTGATTTGCATTGTTTTTACTTTATGGACTTCGTTGTCACAGGTGATTTCGGCAGAGAACGGCCTTCCGCGCTTAAGAAGACCAGCGGCAAGAATCACATAAGCGAAAATTCCCCAACGCTTTTTAAGATCACTCGATAGTGATTTATTTACTTTCACACTGAGGCCAAGGCCCGCGACATTGAAAAACGGAATATCATTAACATAAGCCACGTCGATCGGAACGAGAGTTCCTTGTTCGATAATATCGACAGCGTCTTTTATGGTAAGCGGAATGCCAATGTTGCGCGCAAGATTGTTCGCTGTTCCCAAAGGCAAAATGCCAAATGGCTTTGCTACTTGGAGTGCGCCTTCTAGACACAGTCGAATTGTTCCGTCGCCTCCGCCCGCCACAATTAAGTCGATGTCGCTATTATGCTTTGAGATGATCTCAGTGTAGTTGCCTTTTGAAGTGTCGGGCGCCGTTACAACGAACCCGCGTTTAGTGAGCTCATCTTTCGCTTCGGTCGCTTGAGCCTCACCATTTCGCGCCTTTGAATTAATAAGTAACAACACACGTTTCATAGCCCACTAAAGTATGCCAAAACCTTTATTTGGCCAAGCAACTGAGGCATGTTTGAATAAAACTATGAGAACTATTGTCCATTGTTCCGACCTGCACTTCGGAAAAACTGATCCAAGTGTGGTAGAACGCCTCAAAGTGAAGATTTTGGAGGTAAAGCCCGATGTGGTTGTCATCTCTGGTGATCTTACGCAACGCGCTCGCACAAATGAGTTTGCCCAAGCGCGAGCATTTTTGCTGCAACTCGGAGTTCCTCAAGTTGTGATACCCGGCAATCATGACGTTGCTCTCTATAATGTCTTTTCGCGATTGTTCACACCTTTTAAGAATTATCAGAACTGGGTGAGTGAGCATACGCATGCGAGCTATCAAGACGACGTCATTAGCATCGCCGCGATTAACACAGCACATAGTTGGACATTTAACTCTGGTCGGTTAAGAAGTGAAGCTCTCGAGCGAGTTGGCAAACAGTGGGCCAACATTGATTCAGATGTTCTTCGTATTTTAGTTTCTCACCATCCGCTTGACTTAGATTCATTAAAAAGAAAATTCGCTTGGGGGCGAGACAGCCATGTGGCTGCCCACCGTGCGTGGCTTTGTAAGCCCGATATTCTATGTTCGGGGCATTTGCATGGAACAGCTGCTTACGTGCAAAAAGGATGCGTTCAAATTGCTGCGGGCACTGCAACTTCTACGAGGCTTCGCAAAGAGGATAACTCGTTCAATATCATTTGTGCTGAAGCAAAAAAAGTGACTGTGAAGACTTTTGTTTGGGGCGGGAGTAGCTTCGATTTACTTCAGGAGAGAAGTTTCGAAAAATTAGACGAGGGCTGGTCTTCTAAAATCGACGACCGTAGTACAACTTAGTCATTAGCAATGTCGAATGAACTTTTAAAGACTTTGTGTCGTAGCTTGAGCTGTCACCTGCGACTGTTAAACCACCATAGTTTGATGTTCCATTGTAGAGGAGTGCTAAATCTGCATCTACTTTAGAGGCAGGTCTTGTGTGATGGTAACCAATAGTAGGCCCGGTCACTTGCGCTCGCACCCAACCAAAGCCAACAAGAAGTTGGCCAGCAAAGAAAATGCTGTCAGTGAAATTGTACTGGTATCCGTAACCGCCTTTTGCAACCAAACTTGAAAATCTTAAATTATTAGCTGTCGAATCTTCGCCGTAGTTGGCTTGAACGCTAGTCGGAATAATTGGCGCACTCTGAACAATCGTTTCTCGTCTGACTTGAACTCCGACAAGCGGTGAGCCACCAGATTTTATTTGTCGTTCTTCTTGTGAGTGAACTGCTCGCAATGAATATTGGTTGGGTCGTAACGCAATTGTTAAATTCACTCCCACATTTCGCGAGAAAAGATCGGGCTGTTTAATAAAGGGTTGATCCGATGTCCATGATGGATCAACTGCGGCTGAATCCTCAATGTAGAATCCTTTGTACTCAGAGAAATTCGCGCGAAGCACCCAGGCGCGTTTGATTGCCGAGACACGAATATCTGTATAATCAGAAGTACCTTCTTTGATTCGGTCCTTGGTGGCTGGGTCTAAGCTGAAGCCGTAACCGATCGTAAGATATTGTGCATGAGAAACGCTAAACGCCAGGTTGACACGTGTGCTGGGGTCAAACTGCAGTCTATTGCCGGTACTTTTTGATTCAACTTCAAAGTTGTATGTCGGACTCTCTAGTCCGGCGGTGATATGCCAAGGATGAGCATCGGACTCAGATGTAGATATGCTTCCGCTTTCGGCGAAAGACACTTCCGAGAATAACATCACAAAGGCTAATACAAATTTCTGCACTAAAGAATTTTAAATACACTAGCTGAGCACTTGCAATGCCAAAGTGGCTGCAACACCTGCGAGGAAAGGTCTTGCTGCAAAGGTAATCTGTTTGCCGTTAAAAATCTTTGCGCCAAGTTCTGAAGTAGTCACGTATAGCATTGCTCCTCCGGCGAGGCCCTTTAAGAAGGGGAGCCAAGCAGGGTCATGAGAAACTATCGCGGATGCGCTGAGCGCACCGGCTGCCTCAATCATACCAGATGCAATTGCTCCGAGTAGTGCGATTCGACTATTGACTCCAAGTGCGACGAGCATTGCTGCAAACAAAAAACCTTCAGGTACATTTTGAAGAGCGATAATTGCAAGTAGCCCGCTCTCGCCGCCGAAGTCTGCCACCCCCGATGCCATGCCTTCTGGAAGATTATGAAAAGCCAAAACACCGATAAAAAGAAACTGGCTGAGTTGCTCGGCAGAGAATCTGCTAAAGAGTGGAAGGGTGCGCTTTAGTATTCCAGAAAATGCAAAGCCAATGACAGCGCCAAACAAAATAAGCTGAGCAAAAAACGCTTCGCCGCTTTGAAGGTGATTGAACATCGGCACACCAATCAGTGAGAACAAACTTGCTGCGAGCATTGCGCCAATTGCGAAATCACTGCCGAGCCATTCAAGTTTTGAACGATATTTTGTAGCGTGAACCGAGTAAAGGACGCCACCTAAAGATGTTGATGTTAAAGAGACTATCGCTCCAATCACAGGGCCTCCCTTGCCACATCCTTAGTATCGCCAATAAATGATTATCAATAAAATCGATTAATATGATCTATCTATAGTCGATATCGATACGAAATAAATCCGTAATTCTAGCCAGTTAGCTGTTGTGCAAGCTCCTCGACAAAAAGTTCACCGCGCAGTCAAGCCTCAGGTTTAAGCATGTGGTTATGTTGGTTCGAAGTCGAACGAAAATTCGGGGGAAAGCATGGCACGTAGTATCTGGTCTGGCGCAATTAGCTTTGGACTTATCAATATTCCAATTCAAATTTTCAGCGCTAAGGAGGCCGAGAGTTTAAGTTTTCGCATGCTTGATAAGCGAGACAACTCGCCCATTGGTTACAAGCAAGTCAACAAGAGCACCGGAAAAGAAGTCGATCGAAAATATATCGTAAAAGGTTATGAGTACGAGCCAAATCAGTTTGTCATTCTTGATGAAGAAGATTTCGAGGCAGCGAATCCAAAACAAACTAAAACAGTCGATATCGAAGACTTTGTCGATTTTGATGATCTTGATCCTTTGCTATTCGAGAAGCCCTATTATCTCGTGCCGGCGAAGAATGGTGAAAAAGGGTATGTGTTGTTACGCAAAGTTCTGCAGAAAACAAAGAAGGCCGCAGTTGCGCGATTTGTTCTTCGAAAGAAGCAGCATCTCGTAGGGATTATGGCCCGAGGCGACTATTTGATCCTCGAAATGCTTCGGTATGCTCAAGAAGTTCGTGAGGTTGATCAGGCGAAGTTTCTTGAAGAAGTTGACTTTGGCAAAGTGAAAATTTCTGAAAAGGAAATTCACATGGCCGAAAATCTAGTCGACGGAATGACGACGGAGTGGGATCCAGAAAAATACCATGACACTTACAGTGACGACTTATTAAAACGAATCAATGCGAAAGTAAAAACTGGTGATGTCGAAGAGGCTCCAGAAATCGATGACATCAAACCAACAAATACAAACATTGTCGATTTGATGCCGCTACTTGAAAAGAGTTTGGCCAAAGCCAAACGACCAGAGAAAGCGACAAAGAAGAAGACTTCTGCTCACCGAAAGAAGACGGCAAGTCGTAAGCAACATGGGGCGCATGCGTGAGAAGCGCTCGCTCTGAATCGCGCGGAAGCTTAAAGCTCTATAATCAAAAGCGAAACTTTCTCAAGACGAAAGAGCCAAAAGGTTTGGTTCCGATAAAGACAAAGCAAAAGAAGTTCGTCTTTGTTATCCAGGAACATCATGCTAGGCGCTTGCACTATGATGTTAGGCTTGAGCTAGATGGCGTTTTAAAGTGTTGGGCCGTGCCGAAAGGCCCTTCAATGGTGCCTGGTGAAAAGCGATTGGCAGTGCAGACAGAAGATCATCCGTTAGCATACAAAGATTTTGAGGGAGTGATTCCAACTGGTGAGTATGGCGCTGGCCATATGACCATCTGGGATAGTGGCACGTGGATCCCGTCAAAAGATATTCATAAGGAGATCGATAAAGGTCACATTGAATTTGAACTTAAAGGCAAGCGGGTGAGCGGAAAGTTCTATCTCATTCGTACTAAAGGGACTAAGGGTCCAAAGAGCACCTGGCTTTTAATTAAAAGAAATGATGAAGCAGTAGCTCGATCTCAAGTTAAGAAGAGAAAAACTGATATTGATCCTCTTCCAAAGTTTAAAGAGCCTCAGTTAGCATCTCTCATTCTAAAGCCACCAGTGGGTGACGAATGGATTCATGAAATTAAATTTGATGGCTATCGCGCCATCGCTACGCTTAATTCGGGAGATGTCATAGTTCGAACTCGGCGCGGTCATAATTGGACCGATCAATTTTCAGTTGTGGCCTCAGCACTTAAAAAAGTTAGGGCAAAAAGTGCCGTCATTGATGGCGAGATAGTGGCTATGGATGAAACGGGAAAAATCGATTTTCAGAAGTTACAGAACGCACTAAAGACCGGCGAAAAAGCACAGCTCATCTACTATGCCTTCGATCTACTTTACTTAAATGGCGAAGACATTACCGATCGGCCACTTCTGCAAAGAAAGAAACTTCTAAAACAGTTAATCGATCAAGCCAATGTCGACACGATTCGTTTCAGTCAGCACTTTGATAATCCGGGGAAAGATATTTTAGCCGCAAGCTGCAAGCTCAATCTTGAGGGTATCATTTCAAAAAAAACCGATTCGCCCTATAGTCCCGGGCGAAGTGGTTCTTGGTTAAAAAGCAAATGCACAAAAGGGCAGGAATTTGTGATCGGTGGGTTTACTCCGCCAAAAGGTTCGCGAAGTGGTTTTGGGGCACTTCTTTTAGGAGCCTACGAGAACGAAAGATTTAGGTACTTCGGAAAAGTTGGAACTGGATTTACTGGCGCATCGATTGCCGAGTTGCATTCTAAGTTAAAAAAGATCGTTAAAAAGAACAGTCCCTTTGATGTTGCCTCACCAGCCGAAAAAGGTGTGACGTGGGTGAAGCCAACATTGATTGCGAACATTGAGTATGGCGAACTGACCAAAGATAAAATTCTTCGTCATCCGTCGTTTAAGGGTCTTCGAGAAGACAAGCTTAGCAAAAGTGTAAAAATTGACTCGACTGACTCGAGCGCGACTGAATTTCCACTGACTCACCCAGAGAAAATTCTTTTTCCAAAACATAAGATTACAAAGTTGAGAGTCGCAGAGTTTTACGACTCAATTCAAAGCTGGATGCTACCGCTAATGGTCGATCGGCCTCTGTCGCTGAACCGTTGCCCAAACGGAGTTAAGGGACAATGTTTTTTTCAGAAACATAAAGGGAAAGGTGATCCCGATGAGCTGCATTCGAAAGTAGTTTACTCGGGCTACAAAGAGGAGAACGAAGAGATTCTTTATATCGATTCAGTCAATGGTTTGATCTCTCTTGTGCAAATGGGTGCATTCGAAGTTCATCAGTGGGGATCACTTCGCTCAGACATAGATCACGCAGATCATATTGTTTTCGATTTAGATCCAGATCCGGGAGTGAAGTGGCCTATTGTTCGGGATGCTGCGTTCGAATTACGAGAGTTGCTACTTCAGCTCGAGCTTGAATCGTTTGTTAAAGTGACTGGTGGCAAAGGACTTCACGTGCAAGTGCCAGTTGATCCGATTTATGACTGGGATCAAATCAAAGGCTTTTCTAAGACAGTCGCGACTCATCTGTCGACCAAATTTCCTGATCGATTTTTGCACCAGATGTCTAAGAGCAAAAGAAAAGGAAAGATCTTTCTCGATTATTTGCGAAATGGGTACGGAGCGACGGCTGTTTCACCATTCTCGGTGCGTGCGAATGTCAATGCATCGGTTGCGATGACGGTTTCGTGGGAAGACCTAAAGAAAGTTAAATCACCTGATATGTATTCAATCGACTTAGCTCAAAAGACTCTTAAGAGAAGAAAGGTTGATCCTTGGGATGGCTATCTTGAGATGAAACAGAAAATCGCAATTCTTACTCCGCACTAATTTGCGCTAAGAGCTGAGCGTTCAAAAATAAGTTCGCTACATCTTAAACCAATAGAATTCGGCTCTGCGGATTTTATTGTCGAGCCATAGCGAATATCGCCGATGATTGGCGCCTTGAGGTGCGAGAGCTGAGCGCGGATTTGTTGAGAGCGACCTGTGAGCAACTCAATTTCTAGTTCGAACATCTCCTGCGGCTTTTCCGAAAGCTTCGTGCATGAACGAACTATAAGTTCGCAGCGTACCCAATCGTCTTTAGGATGATCCGAAAGTACTTTCGGCGACTTGAAACTTGGCTGCATAAAATGAATGTAGTGAGCTGGCTCAACAGATTTTTCTGTCACCGCAACATAATGTTTTTTGAATTTTCGATCTCGGAAAAGTTGATTAATTTCTCTTCTAGCGTCTTCTGTTTTTCCGACGATCAAACATCCGCTCGTCTCTATGTCTAGTCGGTGAGTGACGAAGAGCTCTTGATTTAATTCTTTTTCAAGCCACGTAATTAAATTCTCTCTGCAGTTGTCGACTTGCGCGTGCACAGGAATTCCAGCTGGCTTGTCGATAATTAGAAATTGCTCGGTCGACTCAAGAATTCGATCAGCAAGTGCCGAAGGTTTTTGGTAACGCCTTGGTTGAGTGTGAACTCGAATGTAATCTCCGCTTTTGATTTTAATGTCTTTCGATTTGGCTCGAGCGTCGTTGACGTAAACAGCGCCAAGATTGATGAGGCTTTCGGCGTGAGCTATGTCGGCACTGATAAGATAGGCGTCGAGCTGAGCCGGGGCAATAGCCTCCGGCCTAAGATGGACGACTCCGTATTTGGTGCCTCGTTCTTCGGTCATATCGCGGGAATATACTCGAATTCCGCGCTGACGCGGAAATAATCTCGAGAATTCAGCATCTACATTGGCAGGAGGATCTTCTTCACGACAGGGTTTTCTAGGCGAAACAGATTGCCATAAACATCGACTGAAATGATCAAGTACCCTTTAGTGATATCCTTTGTGAACGAGCAGTAGATTTCGCCTTTTCCTTTAGCCTGATCGACAATGTCCACCACGCATTCATCTGTGTCGATCTCGACATCGTCACTGCCTAAGATCTGCTTTTGTGCGGCCGTTTGCTTGGCATTAAACACAACGTCAGCTTGAGAAGGGTCTAGGCCAATAGATTCGGCAGAAGCATTTTGTGCCGAAACTAAAAGGGCGAAAATAATAAGTAGTTTCATAAAATCTCCATCGTTATTTTTAAGTCAGCTGTCTGCATTGCAATCAGGGGGCCCAGTTGAAAACCTACTCAGATGTCTTAAGTGAACGACCGGCTGTCGAACTACTTTTCAAACTGACTTTTATGAGGATGTTGAGCCATGGGGAGAGAAGTTCCGCGCTGGCGCGGAAATAACCTAGATTAGTTCCGCGCCAGCGCGGAAAAGATCTCATCAACCGCGGCGGGCTCGCACATCCAGACGCAAAAAAGCCGACTCGAAGTCGGCTTTTTATTTTCTGCTTTCGCAGATTTGATTTTTGAAGGAAGGCCCTTCGGGCAGATCCTACCAGCTAGCTTTTGTAACGCCTGGGATTTGTCCCATGTGAGCTAGTCTGCGGAACTCTAATCGAGAAAGTGCAAACTTGCCGAGGTAACCGCGTGCGCGACCTGTTGATTGGCAACGATTACGAACACGTGCCGGAGCACTGTTCTTTGGAAGTTTGTTTAACTTCGTGCGAGCAGCCATGCGCTCGTCTTCAGTCAATTTCATGTTTACAGCTGTATCGCGCAATTCAATACGTAATTTCAAGTACTTCGCTGAAAGTGCTTTGCGCTTTTTGTCTTTAACTCTCATTGCCAATCTAGCCATTAAATATCTCCACAGGAAAATGACAGAGACAATATTTCGCCCATAATCACCTAAAATTCCAGTACTTTTTTCGCTTCTGGTCGAAAATTCGTCTTAATTAAGACTATTGAGGTATTCAGCCAGTGCTTCGATCTCAGGAGCTAGGTGAGGGAGGGCGGGCATAACATTGGTTTCACGCTTAGGTTTATAGCCCGGAGGGTACCCTTTTGTGAGCACCCGAGACTTTAGAAGCTCTAAACTTGAGCCAGCAACAGCGGGGCCCAGCGGGCCGTCAAGCTTAGCATTGCCGCTATGGCAAGATGTGCAATTCGAAAGATAGACCTGCTGACCGCGAGATTTAAGCTCAGCCGAAGTCATGATCTTCGGCTCGGTCGATGCCGGCTCTTTCTTAGTACAAGCAAGAGCCAGCAGAAAAATTGAAAAGAGAAGAAATCTGTTCATAGTTCAGGCAGATATCAAATGAAGATATGCATGACAAGGACAGTGACGGCAGTAAGAGCAAACCCTAAACCGACTGTGCCTTTCACGGTAGCCATTGGCCCAAGCTTTCCTTTTAAAGCGTTCACTTCGATTGCACCTACGATGATGAAGATCGCAATCCAAAGGGCAGTTAGGTTTGATGATTCATCAACCAAGAATGCCCAGTGAGTCGAAGCCGCCATCAAGAACAACATTGGAATCGAAAGTAGAACGTTAGTTCGTGAAGCAACGCTCGCTCTTGCGCCACGCGCTGCCGCTGCCGGATTAGCCGGTTGGCCCGCAGCTGTGTCGACCGCGTTCTTGATCACAACTTGCTGAGCTGGCCAGATCACAAACCAAACATTGGCTGCCATCACTGTGCCCATTAAGCCGCCGATTAAAACTGAAATTCCGCGTGACGATCCGAAGTAAGCATTTCCGAACTGATGTCCGTACGCAGCTAACAAAATTAAGCCTAGCAAGAATGTCCAGAAAGCACCCCAGCGGAACCACCAAAGGGCCCGCGGAACTAACTTCTGAATTGCGCCCGAGCGAACTGGTGCTTCAGTTTCAGCGAAGAACGGTGTTTGAGTAAAATTGAAGTAGTACAGATGTCCGATCCAGATAATGCCAGCAAGAATGTGAAGCCAGCGAAGCATGAACAAGATGCCGTCCATGTTAAAGAGTGTTGCAAGTGGTGTCATAGATGTAATCCCCCTAGGCTCAAACGCTATGGGGAAAGAACTATTGAGTCAATCGCTACAGTAATGTTCCACGAAGGATATAGAACGATGTTTGGAAGTAAAGCATCACGCCGCAGACATCGACAAGGGTTGCGACAAGCGGAGCCGAAGCACTAGCAGGGTCAAGTTTAAGCTTTCGCAAAATAAACGGGAGCATTGCCCCAACCACTGAACCCATCAAAACCACGCCGATCAGACTCACTGCGACTGCGGCACCGAGCAATACGTAATGCTCAGAGTAAATGGTGAGGTATGAAGGCCAGATATTTGGCCAAATCACAATTCGCAAAAAGCCGATTGAGGCCAAAATAAGTCCGAGACTTGCGCCCGAGATAGTCTCTCGAACTAGGACTCGCCACCAGTCGCGAAGCCGCAATTCTCCTAGCGCCAAGGCTCGAATAATTAGAGTACTTGCCTGTGATCCTGAGTTACCGCCACTTGAAATGATGAGCGGGATAAACAAAGCAAGTACGACGGCTTTTTGAATTTCATCTTCAAAGTGTGCCATTGCACTAGCCGTGAACATTTCGCCTACGAAAAGAATAGTGAGCCAACTTGCGCGCTTTCGAACCATTTCAAAAATTGGTACTTGAGGGTAGGGCGCATCGAGAGCTTCGGTACCGCCGAGCTTTTGAATATCTTCAGTGGCTTCTTCGCGTGATACGTCGAGAATGTCATCGAGTGTAACGATACCCTGCATGCGATCTTCTGAGTCGACGACGGGCAAAGCATTGTAACGGTGCTGCGAGAACATTGCGCTCACAGCTTCCTGATCCATTTCGTCAGGAACTTTCACTAGGTCAGTTTCCATCACTTCAGAGATTTTTGATTCTGCTGGAGCAAGGAACAAGGCTCTTAGTGACATGACCCCGAGTAACTTTTGTTGCGGATCAAGAACATAGACGTAGTTAACCGGATTGACTGTGTTCTGTGCTTGCTTTCGAACATACCGAATAGCTTCAGCGACAAGCATATCTGGGCGAACTCGCGCAAAACGCGAGTTCATGAGGCCCCCGGCTTCGTCTTCTTTATACGAAAGCAGCCCGGTCACTTCGACTCGCATAGTGGGGTCTAAGAGATCTAAAAATTCTCGTTTATTAGATTCATCAGTTTCTTGAATAACGTCGACCGCTTCGTCGGGAGGCAAAAAACGAATCCAAAGTCTGCGTTCAGCTCGAGTGAGTTCGACTAACAAGTCGGCTTGTTCGCGAGCCTGGAGTGCGACGATGACCGTTTCGGCTTGGTCTTGGCTTAACGATCGAAACTTACTTGCGCGATCTTCCCCAGAAAGATATTGCCACGACTGAAGCAATTCTTCGGCAGGGCTTAGCGTTTGAAGTTCGTCGTTCTGATCAGACATAAAAGAAAGCTACACCGTATGCGGTGTACTTGTATACTCGTATGCGAGTGTGCGGGAGCGAATTAAGCTGCGTCTTTATTAGCAGAATCGGCTGCAGCTTCGAGACGATAGCCCACGCCGTAAACAGACTCGATGCGCTCACTAGTTTTTGAAAGCTTTTTGCGAAGCCCACAAATGTGATGATCTACAACGCGAGTCGAAACGTGAACTCCTGCGCCCCAAACGTTTTGTAAGATCGATGCGCGATCCACAATCTGTGCTTGGTTCTGTAAGAAAAGAGTCAGTAGCTTGAACTCCACCGGAGTGAGATCAAGAGCGAAGCGTGTTTCGCCTTCTAGTCCGAACGCCTGTTGCTTTCGCAAATCAACTTCTACAGTTCCTGCGCGAAGTGTTGGATTCAAAGTCGTCTGGCGGCGTTTTAATTTTGCATTAATGCGAACCTGAAGTTCGAGTGGATCAAATGGTTTTGCGATAAAGTCAGCTGCGCCCATTTTGAATCCGTTGATTCGAGCCATTACCGTGTTTGTGCTTGTTAGAAGAATTGTTTCGGTGCCTTGTTTTTCTAATTTCTCTGCGTTGTTGGCAAAGAACTCAGCACCACTTCCGTCAGGTAAGCCTAAGTCCAAAAGCAAAAGATCATAATCGGGATGAGAGTTTAGTAATTCACCTGCGGTCTTTAAATCCATCGCCCAGTCGACCGTATGTTCATTACCAAGAAGCGCTATTACCATTCGTTTTATATCAACGCTGTCTTCGACTAGTAAAACTCGAGCCATGAATCCTCCAGGACAATTGCACCTAATCTCATCGGGGGCCAAATGTTAGGACCTTAAGGATATCTCGTAAATATTGTGAGAAAGCAGGGATTTGAGTTCGAGTCTCAAGATGAGACTCAACCCTAACAATTCGCCAACATTCAGTACAGGCAAGCCAATTGCTAATGGCTTCTACTGGCTGCCTTCGCCGCCAATGCCCACTGAAAGGCCGATGAGCACAAGTAAAGTTCGCCCGGGCCCAAAGCGATTGACGAAATCGGCGCGTAGAAAAAGTTGCGGGACAACTTCGATGTGGGCTCCTCCGCCATAGTGCCACCCTCCGCCAAAAAATTCTTGTTCGCCATCGTACTTTTGATACATGTCGGCCTGAAACCCAAAAAGCGCATGAAACGGAATTTGTAGGTCGTCGAGATCGAATCGATAGTCGATCATTCCAGAACGCCAGCGCATATCATTTCCGCGTGCATGAAGAAGTGAGACTTCAATTAATCCGAGCGCTGAATTCATTCCCAACTTCAAAACAATAGGAGGAATATTGTCGATAACTTCAGGGATTTTCGAGAGGATCAAGGTGCCGGTGTACAAACCAATCTCGTAATCTGACCGAGCGACCTTTTCACCTTCTTGAGCAAAGGTCGGCGCAAACGGGAAGAGGATTAATAATATAGAAATTAGCGCGCGACTCATCGACGTATGTTCGATCGAGTTGTTTTGAATGTCATGAAATAGTTGGGCGGGCTCTTGCGGAGTCTATCCCCACGGGAGGGCTTTGAGTGACCTTTGCGTGTGAGCTTTTTATTTTGGCAATTTTGAGAGTTTCAGTTAGGAATTTAGCAAAATCTTAACAATAGTGAGTTTTAACTATTGCATCCTGAAGCAACTACAAATATTTTAACCATTCGTTAATAATTCAGACCCCATTAAGAGGATCTAGATAAAATGGCTCATATGAATCCTACTTTAGCAGCCGAACTTAGAGACTTCGCAGCTCGCTGGCACCTGACTCCGCGAGAAACTGAAATTCTAAATTTAATTTCACGTGGCGTAGTTAGAATTAAAGATATCGCTGAGCAGCTGACTTTGTCTCCGAACACAGTGAATAACCACATTAATAGTATTTTCACGAAGACTCAGACTCGAAGCAAATCTCAATTACTTGCAATAATTCTCGATCACATTTCTCAACGTGCTGAACGCTTCCGATTATTTGGAAGAACTCCTTCTCTAATTTATCTAGGAGCTGAAACTCCTGAGACTCAAGGTGTGATGCAGGCTTTGCGACAAGCGGGACTCACTTGCGAATTAACTTCAAACACAGAAACATTCTTGCATCAGCTTCGCTGGGGTTTGTCTCAGTATGCGGTGATCGACGCTGACGTATTGCCGCAGGACTGGTCGCTGTGGTTAAAAAACAATCGTTTAGGAACAGATCCAAGAATTCACGTCATTTTAGTTGGATCAACTGCGAAAGTTGATTGTGCAGTAGCGATGAATTACGGAGCGGGTGACTGCTTAGTAAAACCATTCACAGCGCAAGCCCTTTACGATGCGGTGATGGCTCAGTTTGTTGAAGCTGACTCACATAAAATGGCATTTAATCATGCAAAAGTTTCTGGCCAAAGTGCAGTGACAGTAAAAGTTGATGCTGGCCAAGTAGGTCGCGGTGGAATTTTCGTCCCGCAAAATGCTTTCGGTGCAACTGCCGAACTTGAAAATGGTGATGTGTTTGATCTTCAAGTGCAAATGCCAGACATTCCAACTCCGGTTGCAGGTCAGGCACAAGTCGTTTGGCGCAGACTTTCTCCGAGCACAGCTGGCGAAACCGGTTACGGAGCCCGCTTCGTTAATCTTTCGATGAACGATCGAAAACGAATTTTTGATTTCATCTCTCGTCACAAGATCGACGCTTATATCCCAGGAAGATTTTCAGTATAGCATCGGGCAGGTCTAATTAGACCGCAACGTTGTGATCTCGAAGGGCGTCGGTTAACGACGTCTTTAGATTAGTGCTCTCTTTTCGCTGGCCGATGATCAATGCACAAGGAACACCGTAGCTGCCGGCAGTGAACTGCTTAGGCAGCGTACCAGGGATCACCACTGAATTTTTCGGTACAAGTCCTTGGTGAACAATTGCTTGTGGGCCAGTGACGTCGATTATTTTTGTGCTACCAGTGATCGTAACACCTGCTCCAAGCACAGCACCTTCTTCGATGTGAACACCTTCGACTAAAATGCAGCGGCTGCCGATGAAGACATTGTCTTCGACAACAACGGGGCGAGCTTGAATTGGTTCAAGTACTCCGCCAATACCAACTCCCCCTGATAAATGAACATTGGCTCCGATGTAAGCACAAGAACCAACAGTAGCCCATGTGTCGACCATGGTGCCGCGACCAACGCGAGCGCCGATGTTTACATACGAAGGCATAAGAATCGCGCCAGGCTCAATGAACGAGCCGTATCGTGCAAGTGCGTGCGGAACAACGCGAACACCTTCTGTGCCTTTCCATTGTTTTACCGGAACTTTGTCAGCGTAAGAAAAATCACCAGCTTTCATCACTTCGATTTTTCGAATGCGGAAATAGAGCAGAATCGCTTTCTTCACCCACTCGTGATGAGTAAAGCTGTGGTCAGTTTTTTCGATAACACGAAGTTCGCCTTGATCAAGAAGTGCGATGGATTTTTCAATTGCCGCCAAAACTTCTCTCGAATAATCCTCAGGTTTTAAGTCAGTGTTCGAGTAGGTCTGGTCGATTAAAGTTTTTAGTGAATCCATAAATTTATCCTCGCGCTTCGATAAGTTTTAGCGCTTCGCAAATTGCGGGAACGTGAATATCTAAAATTGATTGGTCGTCGAGTCCACGCTCAATTTCGTAAGTGAGCGTTGGCATTTCTCTCTCGAGGCCTGAGTAAGTTCCAAGACAGCCAGGAGTCGGGTAGCCGATTGTTTCTTCGATGACGTAGCCAGTAAACTTTGCGATCTCTTCTGCTTCTCTTCTGCAGCCACCGTTGATATTAAGCATCGGTTTCCAAGAGTGGAGACTCAAAATAAAATCTTGGCGTTCGCTTTCTAAAAAAGAAACGAGTGCTTGGTTCTCTGGCTCGCTGTTGGCTTGAGTACCCGGAAAATACCTTGGATTTGCGACATCGCTCGTCCAATCTTTTGTCGGCAGATTGCGATTGAGATCGACGCCTGCTGAATTCGAGCGAGATCTTCGAAGTACACCATCAAGATTAAACATCGGCACTAACGTCAGTTGTAAGCGATAAGGAAAATCTTTGATGAAGCGCTCAAGCAATCCTTGAGCCGCAACTACTCCCTCAATTTCATCGCCGTGAACTCCGCCAAGAATTAAAACTTTTGGTCCTTGCGAACCAAATCGGTATGCGGTGAGAGGAAGATTTCCTCGTGATCGGCCAAACAGAAGGGTTTGCATGAATACCTAAAATTAGTGGTTAAGTCCGTGAGCGCGACTTTCACTTGCTCCTGAAGCACTCATCTCCATGAAGCGAGCTTTTTCTTTAAGCTCAGGGATCGACGTCGCGTTGACATAACTCATACCAGATCGAATGCCGCCAGTGATCTCTGAGATTACGTCTTTTACGTGACCTTTCACTGATACTTGCGTTGATTCACCTTCGGCTGCCATTCCCTGTGGGACGCCACCGCGCCAAGACACTTGCGCAGCTTTTGAAGCCATTCCGCGATATTGTTTTTTACCGGCTTTGATTTCGCCCGGAGTTTCAATTGTTCCAGAGAGCATTGAGCCAAGCATTACTGAGCTTGCGCCCGCAGCGAGTGCTTTTACGATGTCGCCTGATGTTCTGATTCCACCATCGGCAATGACCGGGACACCGTATTTATTTGCCGCTGCAGAGCAAATTGAAATCGCAGTTAATTGCGGTACTCCGCAACCAGTGATGATTCGAGTTGTGCACATTGAACCTGGGCCGATTCCAACTTTTATCGCATCGGCTCCGGCCTCGATTAAATCAACAACACCTTCAGGTGTCGCGATGTTGCCAGCGATCACTTGAATGTTCGGAAAAGTTTTCTTGAGCCACTGAGTTGTTTCGATCATTGAAACTGAATGACCGTGGGCGATGTCGACAGTGATGACATCAGCTCCGGCATCGATCAAATGTTTTGCACGCAGCTGATAATCATCAACAACACCGATGCTTGCACCTACGTGTGCAAAGCCAGCTTCTTTAACTTTTTTCACATGAGCGGCCTGATCGTTAATATCAAGGAAGCGGTGGATGATCCCGAACGCTCCAAGGTTTTGCATAGCAATAGCCATTTCGCATTCAGTGATCGTGTCCATGTTGGCGCTGATGATCGGAGTTTCAAAGGTGATGGTCTTTGTCAGCTTTGAAGTTAATTGAGGCTCGCGACGTGAGCGAACATCTGATTTGCTTGGAACAATCAGGACGTCGTCGAAAGTTAATCCGCGGCCACGTTCACCAATTTGATCTGAGTTAAAGATAAGCATCAAGCCTCCTGTTGCAGCTGTCGGTACAGGCAGTAGAGAAATGCGGTAGCAAGTAAGCTAACGAAGAACTCAAAAACAGACCAAGTTATACTTAAGCCAGGCTGCGATGCAAGAGAGATGTTTTCGGCGTGGAGGAGAAGTCCCGGGACGCTAGGCAAAACGCCATAAATGACGATTGCAATTAGGACCAGCCAAAAGTGTTTTTTCGATAGCCGCTCAGACTCATTTAGAGCGTCAACTGAGCCCTCTTTGTAGGCAGCATGATCAACGACTACAAAGGGAACAAAAGTGAGTCTTACAAACTTTACTAAGCCCGGGATTACGAAGAGGGGAAGCCAGCGCAGAGCCCGAGCCATTGCACGGGTTGATTCTATGAGGGCAGAGTTTAAGTCAGAAAGTATTCCATTAGTGAGTTGGCGATTCGAAAGAACTGACTGGATAGCCCGAGCCACGGTAATGATCCAGGCCGTAGCAAACAAGATATCTACGGCTGCGGAGCCAGCAAATACCGCAAAGATGGCAGGTAGATCTTCTCGGCCTGATTGCAAAACAACTTCTTGCTGCCACGTAAGTACTTCAGAAGCGAGATAGCTTGCCGCATGCACTGCCAGGAGGATTTTCCAGTGAGCTAAAAGGCGAGGGTAGAGGCGAAACGCACTTTTACCTGCTGCCCAAATGCCCACTTTGTGAAGTTCATTACTCATATGGCCGATCCTGCGCATGTTTTAAGAGCCTGTCAAAGAGCATTAGTTTTCGGGTTGGCTCTCATCTTTGGCTCTGGTACTACTCGTTTCGTCATCTCTGAGGGAGGGTCTGTTAAATGAAGGCTTTAATCGCAATGTTCTCTTTGGTATTTATCGGCTCAGCCGCGCAAGCTGGCCAAAACGTTTTTACCTATCGCACTGTCCTTGTTGGACAATCTAAAGAAGGTCGCTTCTGCCCGCAAATCGTGCGCACAACAGCGGTGAACGAAGTTTCATCTCTACGCGGAAGAGCTGTTCATATAACAGATCAAGCTGGCTTTGGAGATGTTTTCACTTACGAGTTCACAACTCGCACGTGCCGAGAAGACGTAGTCTGCATTTCTGAAAATCATTACCGACAAAAAGATTCACCAGTGACGCTATCAATGAATGTTAATAACAACGGCACTTACCCAACCACTGATCTGCCTGGGTATTCTTCGCTTAAGTTGTCTTGGGTTGATCAGAACACTTCGACTGCAAAATCTTGCAGCTACATGTTCTTCTAGTTATTCGATTTCAGCGAGAATCTTTGGAGCGGAAGCTTCGTCGATCATAACGAACTTCCCGAGCTTCACATCGAACGCGTGGACCGACGCGCCTGACAACTCAAACCACCAGGCGTGTAGAGTCAGGTGACCTTGCTCAATGCGCTCGCGTACTACCGGGTAAGATTTTAAATGTTCGAGCTGTAGCAGCACGTTGAGTTGCGAGAGCTTGTTAACTGGAGCGAGTTCGTCTTTTTGAGCATCAAGTAATTTGAGAGAGGCTTCACCGTGACGAAGCCATGCACGAAGATGTGGAGTAGTAAGCGTATTGCGGCCTCGAATAAGCGCATGCATTGCTCCGCACTCAGAATGTCCGCAAACGATAATGTGTTTGACGTTGAGATTCAAAATAGCAAATTCAATTGCTGCCGCTTCAGACTCATCGGCTGATGAATGGCCATCTTCACCGCAGCATGGAATCATGTTTCCTACGTTACGAATGACGAAGAGATCGCCGGGCTCTGTTGAAGCAAAAACGTTGGCAGCAACGCGGCTATCGGAACAAGCGATAAAGAGGGTGTCGGGTGACTGGCCCAGCGCAAGTTGAGCAAATCTCTCGCGATAGCTCGCAAGAGCTTTCTTTCGAAATTCGACAATACCGCGTACCAGCTTTTTCATATGATCTACTGGTACTTAGAAAAGGCTAAAAGGTCAACTCGAGGACAGAGCCTGATTAGTTACACCACATGCAGCCGTTGTTTGGCGTATCTTTAGCTTCAGCACAGCTCACTTTAAGCTGGGCGCCGTCTTCGATGAACGGAAGCGAAGCAACACCAATCATGCGCTTTGAGAGGAAACTGCGTTGTGTTTTAATGTAGCCCTTGCGTTTAAAGCTTACATTTGTCCATAGATCTTTTTCTTGAGCTTCATCGAGCCACTGGCCCATCTGACCGCTAGAAGCAACAACTGCATCGATTTTGTTTTTCGAAAGAACACCTGAGATGCCGAAGTAGTATGAACGGTATTTTGTGCCGTTAGCTTTGTTGCTCGACTGAACGGCGTACTTTTGATCGGCCGTTTGATTGTCGATCATTAGCGAGTAAGTAACGTCGCTTGATAAGCTGCTTTGGACTACACAGCCGTACGATTTTGCAAACGCCAATTCAGATGTTCCGAACACCAATGCGGCTAGTAGAAAAGTGAGTTTCATTTTATCTCCTTACAAAAAGCTTTAAATGATTTCCATTTACTCGGTCATTATACAGAAATGGCTCTTAAGCCATCGAAATTTAATCACTTTCAGGTAAAAATTTCGCTGTTAAATGGAGTGAGCTGTAAGAGCCTGAATTAAGCTGAACAATTTTTGCCAATTCTGAGCATCCCAGGGGGAAGTTGGCTGTCTAACGAAGAAAACGCCAGTCAACGCTGGGGCTATGATAAATTCTCATCGATCAATATTCCCTAAATGGAGTTCTTATGAAGATATTTTCGGTTCTTTTTGTCTTGTTTTTAGTACCAGCTGCGAAAGCATCGAGTGTTCAATGCACCCTTGTGGCTGAAGACAACTCGCCAGTCCAGCTTGCGGCAGCGCCCAGCCACAAAGGGGAGCTATCTGGACAATCTGGAATTTACGAAGGAACTGTTGTTTTTACCCAGCGTAAAGATGTGAAGTTGATCGAGATGCAAATCGTTGACGTATCAACGGGAAAACTTGCAACCTCGCGATCAAGTCACAAGGGCAAAAATCAATCGGTGAGTGTGACGGCTTCTCTTGAAGATTCATCTGGCGCAAAATTCGCCGAGCTGACTTGTAAAATTAAGTAAATAACACAGAAGGCGTCTCGTGACGCCTTCCTGATCGTTTTCTAGTTACAGCTACAGCTGCTCGGAACAGCATCGCCGTCATCGCAAGAGGCTTCTTCGCAATTAGCCCGTTGACCATCTTCGCATTGAACTGAGCAGCCACTATCGTAGAACGGCCCGTTCCACCAACCACTGTTCACTGGGCAATAGAATTTTTCGACCGATTTTGCTCGGCACGAGTGACTGACGTTTGAAAGCTCATTAGCTTGAGCTGCTGGAGCTAAGAACGCTAGAGTTACTATGAGAGACGAAAGCAATTTCATTGGGGGCCTCCTGTTGTCAAAACTATCTGATATCAGATTTCGAATTTCAAGGTCTCTGGTATCATTCGAGTCATCATGACACAAACACGCGGAAGTGCCGCGTGTTGAGGAGCTCCTTAATATGTATTTAGCTCTTTCAAGGCCTGAGGAACTGTTAAATTATATTCACAGCTCCAGCGGAAAAGCGTGCTTTTCTTATTAGAACCAACTTGGCTTGTCGCGAATGCTAATTCTATTGCTCCATTCGGTCCCGTTACAGCCATTTCTTCTCGCCCGACATTCACGGCTACGATGTTAAATTCCTTATTTCCGCAAAGTCGCACACTTGAAAGTGACGTGCCGAAGTTAAACAAAAGAGTCTGACAATTAGAAAGATCGACTACTTTTCCTTCTAAAGTTTTGTAGGTCACTTGGCCTTCTAATGTTTCGCCAACTGCATACTTCAATGCTGGTTTGTCATCGCGATTGTATTGGCAAACTGTTTCAGCGCTAGCCTGTGCAGCGGTTACTAGTGAGAGCAATGTTCCAACTATAGCTTTTTTCATAAATTCCCCTTGTTTAATTTGTTCGTTAAAGAGATCCAGACCAATAAATCAGAAGCTATCCAAGCACGCAAAACTATAAGAGTTATACTCCTATCACTAAAAGCGATTGGTAGCGTGAGAGGTGGGGCGGCTTTTGCCCAAGCATGATGCAATTAAATGAAAAACCTAAATTGGTAATCAGAAAGGTAAAGCCGATTTAAATAATGGGAAACCAATTTTAGAATCGAAAGAAAATACAATTTAGTTATTGGTGCCCTGGGCCGGACTTGAACCGGCACGGCCCCGTGAGGGAACCTCAGGATTTTAAGTCCTGTGTGTCTACCAATTTCACCACCAGGGCACAATCCGTCTAAGGTAAAAAAGTCGCAGGGTTACGGCAAGCCCAAAAAGGCCAATTCCAACTAATAATTGTCGGCATCTATGCAGATGAAGCACCAACTTGTCATGAAAGCGAGCAACCTTGCTCGTAAAGTGCGAGTTGGAGGTATTTATGCCAACAGTTAAGGGTGGAAACGTCCGCGGCGTGGGTCAGTCAAAGCAATCAGGTCAACATACAGAAGAGCAGATTAAAGAAAAGATGGCCCCGTCACTTGCCAGAGATGATTTAAGAGGCGCGTTTGCAGGCAATGAGAATGAAGGTAGGGGCACAGGAGAGAAGCACTCGACCAGTGTGAAAAGTCGAAACACGATTGCAAGCCGCGAAAAAACTCCGAAGCGCTAATCAGCTAATTAGAAGTTACGAACTAATCGAAACAAAAGAAGCACGGTTGAGAAAACTTTCTCAACCGATCGTTTGCTAGTGTCACGAAGACAAGGAGGTCTTGTGACTCAAAAAAATTCTAACAAGCCAATGTCCACGGCAGGTTCTTACGAAGATCAAAAAAATAATGGCAATCGAAAGACTGATGAGAGTATTGGCGGCGCAGAAAAAGGTGGGGCAGGCTTAAGCCGCGCTCAAAATCGAATGCCTCCAGAATCTGAAAAGCTTTCCAATCTAGAAAAGAACAAACCCAAATCAACAAATTAGTCCAAGGAGGATTGATGAAACATACTCGTGCTTATGAAACACCACTTCGAACAGCTGCAGCTGTTCCATTCTTTAAATCGCGCTGGGGTTTACTGACTCTACTTGCGGCTGGTAGCGGACTTTATCTTTATCAGCGACGTGGAGGATCAGTTCGTTCACTATTTAATCGCGTTTGGGAGATGGGCATAAACGCTCGAAACTCAATCGGGACTCTTGCGCCATCAGCAAGTGACTCATCTGAAGTGACTGGTGATGTTGGAACTTTTGGCTCTGAAGCCAATCGTAAAGCATCAACGGATACTTCGTTTACATCTTCAGGAATCTAATTAGATTTCGAGTTGCATTCCCACCTCGATCACTCGATCAGGTGGGATTCTAAAGAACGCCGTCGCGCGATGAGCGTTACGAGACATCAACACAAACAATCGTTCACGCCACAAAGCCATTCCCGGATGATGGGTCGGAATCAAAGTTTCAAGGCCTAAGAAGAAAGTGACATCCTCCATCTTCACGTCAATTCCCATATCTGAGCATCTGCGAAGAATCGTCTTCACGTCTGGTAATTGCATAAAGCCGTAGCATGCCAGTACCCTCACAAATCCTTCTTCGTGCTCGGTAACAGTGATTCGATCTTCGACCGAAACATAAGGAACTTCTTTTGTGAGCACAGTTAGAACAATCACGCGTTCGTGAAGAATTTTATTATGCTTTAAATTATGAAGAAGTGCGGGAGGGGTTGCGTCTCGGTCAGCAACCATGAAGATCGCTGTACCTGGTACGCGCTGAATCTTTTGCGTTTTAATAAACTGAACAAACTGAGTAAGTGGGCGATAATTCTTTCGCAGATGATCTGCAAGAAGCTCTCGACCTGTACGCCAAGTCGTCATGATTGTGAAGACTCCGCCAGCGATAACGAGCGGGAACCATCCACCATCGTCGATCTTGATAATGTTTGCTGCGAAGAAAGTAAAATCGAAAATTGCAAAGAAGGCGGTTAAAGCAAGTGCACTTGCGAGCGACCACTTCCAAAGTTTTCGAGCGACGACGAACATAAAGATCGTCGTGATGACCATCGTTGTCGATAGCCCAACTCCGTAAGCAGCAGTTAATGCACTTGATGACTTAAAGCTTAGAGTGATTGCCAAGGTGCCAATCATCAATGCCCAGTTGACGGTCGGTAAATAAATTTGCCCGATCTCGTGTGCAGAAGTGTGAACGATGTTCATGCGCGGTAAGAAACCTGACTGAATTGCTTGGCGTGAAAGAGAGAACACCGCAGTGATCACAGCTTGAGATGCAATAGCTGCTACAATGGTTGCAAGAATGATCAGAGGGTACAAACTCCATGACGGGCCGAGGAGATAAAACGGATTTGATGCGGCTGAAGGGTCAGTCAGAAGAAGTGCGCCTTGTCCGAAGTAATTAAGTGCGAGCCCTGGAAGAGCCATGCATAACCACGCTCTACGAATCGGTGATCGGCCAAAGTGACCTAAGTCAGCGTAAAGTGCCTCGCCGCCAGTCACGCAAAGAAAGACCGACCCGAGTACTAAGAATGTCGTGTTCCAGTCTTCTGCAATAAACTTTACTGCATAGTACGGATTCATCGCCCATAAAATTGATGGGTTGCTAATGATTCCACTGATTCCAAGAATTCCAAGAGTCGCAAACCAAACAATCATGATCGGACCAAACATCGCGCCGATGCGAGCAGTTCCGTACTTCTGCACAGCAAAGAGAGCCACGATAATTGCAGAAGCAAGCGGAAGAATGTACGGCTCAAAAATTGGCGTCGCAATTTTCAATCCTTCAAGTGCGCCTAAGACTGAAATTGCTGGAGTGATCGCTCCCTCACCGTAAAGAAATGCACATCCGATAAGGCCGAGAGCAAATAATATGGGCCGACGTAACCGTTCATTGCCCGGACAAACTAAAAAAGCTAACGCAAGAGTGCCGCCTTCTCCTCGGTTGTCGGCTCTCATGACAAACATGACGTACTTAATTGTCACGACACAAACTAGGCTCCAAAAAATTAGCGAGAGTACTCCGAGAATGTGATCGGGCGAAATTGGAATACTATGTGGGCCGTAAAAACACTCGCGGAATGCATAGAGCGGACTTGTTCCGATGTCGCCCATGACAACACCAAGTGCCGCGACTGCGGCAGCCCAAGGAGCGTTTTTAGATGCGTGGCTTCGTGATGACATATCTAAAGGTAGCCTAGGCTCACTAGGTTAACCGCGCAACATCTTTGGCTCATAACTGATCAAAGACATTTGCATACGATCGACTTCGTAGAGATTGACTTAGAGCAGCCCAAAAATCGACCATTTTGCGAGAGCTCTGCTCCAGTTAACTCATCAAAGTTGTAACTGAGTTTACCAGCAATTTTGTTGTACTCATCTTTGTAAACAAACGTCGTCTCGTTGAAAGTGAGAGAGCCAAGATTCAGAAAATGATCTTTGGCGGCTTCAGTATTACGGGGTTCAATCGAGAGAGGCAGCTGCTCAATGATGGGCAGTCCCTCAGCATCAACAGAGAAAAGTTTTGCCTCAAGTCCATCATACTCAGGTGAGTCTGATGGAGAAATCATCAGCCGCAATTGTCTACCTTCAGAAGTTGTTAAGTGAAGATTTTGAAGTTCAATTCTAGTTGTAGAAGTTCGTGCACTACGAAGATGGTTTATTAAATCTCTTAGCGAAAAAGACTGATTTAAAAAACTTGGATCGAGATCGGGGAGGCATTTGCGAATCACTTGCGAAGTCGACTGATCAACATCGCGGGGAGTAGGGGCCGTTAGGTCTGTGAAGTTCGAAGTCAATTCTCTGGTCGAATGCGACTGAACATCTTCTGATTCTGTTAAAATTTGCGGTTGTGAAGGGAAGTAACGATCAAGAGGAGCTTTAGGTCCAAACATCCAGAGTACGGATGCTAGGCCTAAGAGAATTGCTCCCTTTAATCGACCGTTACTGTACAAATTCATTTTTCCTATCGCCCGCACTGCTTTGCGCGATTACCTGGGAACTGTGCAAAGCCCCATCGCATCTTTAGTGTATCATGCGGACTTGTCGAAAACTTACCAGATAGCAGTCGTTCGTAAACTTGCCCGAGTGTTAAACTAAGGCCCCCGCCAATCGATACTTGGCAGTAAGGCGACGACGAATTAGCTGAGCTTTCTCCCAGCATAACGTTATCTATTTTCGCCTGTAAGCCAGATGGCAATTTTCCTTGTGACATTTGTGCATCGCGAGCGAACTCATTAAACGTCATTTTTAAGCGTTTATCGCGGCCAGGGGTTGAGTAGTCATCGAATTGTGAATCGTTCATACATGAGTTGCTCATCTGAGCGAGGAACTTATCACCCATTCCTACAATGAGCGCACGATCACGCGCTACACGACAGGCTCCTTCAAGAAGACGAGTCATGCGCTCTTCGATTGATTCGCTTCGAGTTGCAAGCTTTCTTTGCATTGTATCATTCCAGCTGCTGAGTGCGACCTTGTACTGCTCAGTGCTGTAGCCGGGAACTTCCCACACCGATTTGCCAATATAAGCGGGTTGCCTAAAGCGTCGGAACCCGGCATTTCTCTCGGGGCTCAATCCACCCGAAAAAACATACTCAGCAGGAGGATATTCATAATGTTCAAACATCGGAGTTGTCGGAGGAAGTGAGCGAGAAAGAGTAAATGGCACTCCAGTCTCTGACATGTATTTTACGGTCCAAGTATGACGTGATTTTGAATCGGTAAGGATGAGCGCGCCTGCACCCATCGCTTGTCGACTGATCGCCACCGGATAGGTATCGTTCGGAATCGAACGCGTGCTTGTGATTCCATAAATATAAGTGACGAATGAACGAAGTCGTTGGTTTTGAGATTGCGAATCCCAGCGGCTCATTTCATTTGTAATTTTGCGAGATCCGCCCGTTGGATCTTTAATTACAAACGGTAGGCCGTGTTTCGCAGAAAAAATCATTCGCATTGAATAAACAGCATCAGCACAATCGAGTTTTAATCCTTGAAGCGGTCCCGCTTGAACGAAAAAGTCTTTGTGCCATTCTGGCCCCGCAACCCAAGCGTCAAACTTTTTCTCCCAGTCAGCGCTCCATTGCTCGCGAGTTTGCCAAACGGCTGCCTGAGAATTAAACGAAACTAAAATCACTAGTAGTGCTAGTAAAAGTCTCACGATCGTCCTTCCTGATCTAAGTTGAAGAAAAATCCATTTCTTCAAATCTTTGATTGTGCCTGGACTCGATCAAATCAGATTTTTCTTAGGAAGAGCAAGCCTTTAGCCCACCTCGCCACTATGTGGCGTGTCCGTTGGCAGAAGCGTTGACTGATTTAGTCCAGCTGAATGACAGTCTGAAGTGGCTATCAAAGGAGTTTTCAATGTCGCGCACGGCTCAAATTGCTCTCGCTCTTATCGTTGCACTTTTCTTCTCGCTAACTTCTAACGCTGCAGGCTTAGAGGATCGCCAAGGTTGGGCGGGTGGTTTAGTCGGAATTACGGTACCAAATGCTGACAACACTTCATCGCGACTCGCTTACGGAGTGACTGCCGGAGCAAAACTTGGAAGCGAATATGGGTTAGGCGCTTACTTTCTAAATTCGTCGAAAAAAGAAGATCTCGCGGATTTCAATTATCAGTTGTTCGGAATTCAGTTGAGCTATCACTTCGAAGGTGAAGCTGCGGGGGCCTATTTCGGAGCGAGAGTCGGTATTTCAAAAGTTAAAGTAGCACTTTCAGAAATCTCTCCAACCAATTACGGCTTAGTTGGCGGATACGACCATGCACTCAGTGAGCAAGTATCATTAGGTGGAGAAGCTTCGTACATGGCAGTTGCAAGCGGGACTGACAACGGTGCAAGCGTTGATTCATTTGGAATGATCAACTTCTTAGCCAGCCTTAAGTTTTGGTTCTAATTTAGTTCGTAGCTTGAACTGGAGCCTGTGATGAGAGCGTGGCCTGCGACTCTTGCGCAAGGCTCTTTCCATTCTTGATTACCAGATATGAGTAAACCGAGAGAGCAATCACTGCGATGAAAAGCTTGATGCTGAGGTGTTTCTTCATGTGGTTTATTCTACCAGCCAGTTAGAACTTACCCAGTCCAGAAAAAATGCCAAAAAAATGCCAAAAAAAATGCAGGACACCCGAGTTACCGGGGCCTGCTAGACGTGCGGTACATCCACCAAGCATTTAGCCTGGTAAAAGGAGTAAATACAGAAGGGCGGCGCTAAGTAGAGTCAGGTCATAAATGCGAGAGATGGGGGTCTCTCGACGTTTAACTTTTAAATTTAAATGTAGAGCTCTCATCCGTGGGCTCCTTTACTGGTTTAGGTGAAGTCGTTTTAATGTATGAAGAAATGCTTGATGGCTATCGCTTGCAGTGTCGGTCGAGCGAACAACTTTTTCCCTCAAACGAATTTCTGTTTCGCAATTAACAATCTTCTTATCTTCATCAACGAAGGCGACATGAAAACTCGCGGCGTCGTTTTCTGATAAATGATTTTCACTCGCCCACTGCCTCAACTTTTTCTGCACAAATTTAAAAAGTCGGTGCTTAGTCGGTTCATCATTTAGAGTCACTTCACCACTTAAGAATGCTTCCATTTGTCCCTCTTTAGGAGAAATCCGTTCTCCCAAAAATAGGATCGCAAGTATCAGAAAAAGAGTCTTTGTGCCCTCTTTAAGATTGTGTGGAGAAAAGCTGAAGGTTGTGTCGGCTAACTTTCAAATACCAGGCCTAAAGGATTGCTAATACTTCAAATAAGCTTGGCAATGTGATGAGACTCTTTCACGCGTATTTCATTTGCGCGTTCCTCTAGATTCGAATCGAGCTCAAGAAGATCGCCACGATAGAAATCAAAGTGCTTCAAAGTGTCCCGGTCAAGGCGCTGCGGGAACCAACTCATGAAGCGTCTTTGGGAGTCGATGCAAATGAGTTGGCGAGTTTTTCCTTTTTCAACCAAAGCATCGCCAACAACTCTTCCTAAAAGCTTTTCAGTTTGAACGCGACTTTTTGGCGGAGTTTTTCTTAAGAGAACATATGAAAAAGTGAGTGTCGGATTTTTAATCGGCAATTCTTTTTCAATTTTTGAAAACCACGACGGAGCCTCCCAAGCAATTCGGTCGTGGCACCAGTCTCGCTCGGAATTATTTAGCAGTGGGCAGGGGCCTTGGTGCGGGCATGGGGCCCACGCATAGAATCCTCGATTTAAAATGAGGTCGTCACGGAGCTGAAGAAGTCGTCGGCCGTGAGCTCTCGTCGAGGGCTCAACTAACATCAATGCATCAGCCTCCAGAAACTGTTGCGGAAAAGTTTCGAGCTCGTTGAGTGAGTAAGAAAAAATTCCGAGAGTTTTTGGTTTTAGTTTCTTTGGCTCGGCAGTAGTGGACGTGATTGGATGTTCGCGATCATTGAGCAGATCTTGAAGTGCGAGCGCTTGCGAGCCGATGTCGTAACATAATCGTTCAAGCCAGGGGTGCTTCAGTTCGTCGGCCACCGAGAACATGGCGGCTCCGGTGCCGCTGCCGTAGTCGATCACATTCTCTAAATCAGTGAAGAAGCCACGATGAGATCCCTCTATGACTACCGATCGAGCCCGCGCATAGTTGAGCGGGAAGAAGTAGCAAAGGTAGGCAGCCTTCGCCCAATCATGTTCCCAGGGCGAAGTCGATGATTCAGTCTGATAATGATCTGAGAGACGCAAAACAGCTTCGGCGAGTTTCTTAGGTTGGCTTAACGAGTAGCCAAGCGAACCTAAGGCCCGCTCGATTCGCTGTTCATACTTTTCTGGGATTCCGTAACTTCTCACTCGGCCGAGTCTAAAAGAAATGACGCATCTTCGCTACCGAAAGGTAGTTCATACCTTTTTGTGTCGCATCTGCGTTAAAAGAGTTGGGAGTCAACAGTACAAAGAGGGAAGTATGGCGAAGAAAAAAGCAAAGAAAGTAACGAAGAAGGCTGCGCCGAAGAAGAGCGCAAAGAAAGCAGTTGCTGCGTCGGAAGACTCGCTAACGGGAAAATCTCTCCCTAAGTTCGCACTTGAGTCCACGGCCGGTTCGCATCGCACGCTGAGTGACCTAAACGGAAAAGTTGCGGTGATCTACTTTTATCCTCGTGACAACACTCCGGGCTGCACTTTAGAAGGTCACGATTTCCGTAGGCTTCATAAAGAATTTCAAAAAGCGGGAGCCGAAATTTACGGAGTATCGCGCGATTCAATTAAGTCTCACCTTAAATTCGTTGAAGGGTGTGGATTCACTTTCGAGCTTTTATCAGATCCAGAAGACAAGCTTATGCGTCCTTTAAAAGTGATTGGCGAAAAGTCGATGTACGGAAAAAAATTCGAAGGAATTATTCGAAGTACATTCGTAGTGGGTGCCGATGGAAAAATTAAAAAGGTCTGGCGCAATGTAAAAGTTGCGGGCCATGCCGAAGAAGTTCTGAACACGGTCAAGGGGCTATAATGAAAGAAGGGGTGAACTATTTCGACATTTCGCCTCGACTCTCGAGCGAGACGGCGGTGTTCCCAGGGGACACTCCGTTTTCGCGTAAGGTTTCGATGGATTTCGAGTCGGGAAATCACCTTCGGCTTTCATCTATCAACACGACAGTTCATATCGGAGCGCATGTCGATGCGCCAAATCACTATTTAAAAGAGGGTGAGCCGATAGGGGATCGAGACCTAAGTTACTATTTTGGCAAATGCCAGGTGATCACTGTGAATTTACCGAGGGGCGAGCGAATCACTCCTCATTTTGTAACCGCAAAGATAGAAGCACCTAGAGTGTTATTCAAAACCAGAAGTTTCCCTGATCCGAATACTTGGAGTTCAGATTTCAATTCTCTACACCCAGCCCTCGTCAATCAACTTGCATCAGAAGGTGTGATGCTCGTTGGAATCGATACTCCTTCAATCGATCCCGAAACTTCAAAGGAACTTGAATCTCATCAAGCTGTCGCTGAGCACGGTTTAGCAATTTTAGAGGGGATAGTGTTGGATGATGTTCCTGACGGACTCTATACCTTAGTTGCGTTACCACTAAGAATTAGCGAAGCAGATGCTTCGCCTGTGCGTGCAGTTCTATTTAAAAATCCCGATCTCTTCTAAGATCCGCTTGTGTAGTGAAAGCCAAGCTTCTCTCGGATTTCATTCGGCAGTGGTGGCAAATGCGATCGCGGAATCAAGAAAGTCGCTAAATTAAATAAGTCAGCATAAACGCGATGTTTATCGGTAGCTGCTTTCAGATACCGATGCCCTGACGAGCCTCCAGTTCCAACTTTACTTCCGAGCATTCGATGCGCCATGAGTGCATGGCGATAACGCCAAGTCGTCATCGATTCATCGATATCTTGAAGGGCCGTGAGTAGGCGATAGGGAAGATGAAGCACTGGCTGATCGCGATAGAGCTGAATCAAGAGAGCTGCTTGAACAGCTCGGTGACTCATTCTCCAGTGACCTTCGTTTCTAAGTTTTTCGAACTCTTCTTCAGAGAAGAACGCAGCGAAAGTTTGTTTCGCCAAATCAATTTCTTTTTGGTTTTTCTCTTTTGCCTCAGGCTGAAGCAATTTGTTACTTGCAATAGTTTCAGCGTCGCGGTTGAGCATGTCGACAACAGCTTGGCGGTAAGTTTCCCAGAATTTGAATCCGCCAGCTTCCAAAAACGGAGTGCGTTCAAGCCAGCTTTCTACGAGCGCAAATATTGAAGGTTCAGTCTCTGACTTTTGTAAAAGGTCAGCCTCTTCTTTTGAAACGTATGAAGTGTAGGGAAGCGCATTGTAGGGCAACCGACTTTCGCGTTGTAAGCCAAGCATATTTTCTAGCAAACGGAACTGCATGCTCTGAAAGCCTGATGCCGGATAAAGAACTTCGCGGAACTCTAAAAAGTCGAGCGGAGTCATTGTTTCAAGTACGTTCACTTGATCTATGAGTAATCTTTGAATCGCAACGACGCGCTCGAGTCTTGCGACCGCTAAGCCAAGCTTGGTGTCTTCAACAGATTTATCTAAGAAGATTGCGCGAACGCTTTCAAGCTCAGTCAAAATTTGTTTGAACCAAAGTTCATAGGTTTGGTGAATGACGATGAAAAGCATTTCGTCGTGTGCGGTTGAGCCAAACTCAGAACTTCGTAAATTCTGAAGGCTAAGAAGCTCTCGAGTTTTTAAATAATCACCGTAGCTGATGGGAGGATAAGCTTTTGGCATAGTCTACTTTCCGAAAAGGCCCTTTAAGCCCTTCTTTTTTAGCTCTTCAAATTTCTTCTCGAGCTCTTTCTTGCCTTGTTCTTGCGCGCGAGACTTCAAGTTGTCCAACTCTTTTTTAGCAGTATTCTCAGCAAGCTTCTCAAGCGTTTTCTCGGCAAACGAGACGCTGGGGCTCATCAAATTGCCGTTGAGCTCGAATGGCAAAACTAGGCGGCCCTGAGAGTCTGAGTTGGCAGCTTTAATCGAGCCTCCAATAGGAGCAGTCGCCAGATAGGCTATTCCCGAAATTTTCGCGTTCTTGTTTATGTCGACGGTGCCAGTCGCATTGACTTCATTCTTATCAGGCGAGAGGAAAGTAAACTTCTTTAGATTCATTACCGACTTTTCAAACAGATAGTCAGCGGTCACAGTCGCGGCGACACCTTTGCTATTCACGGCCTCTTTTTTTCCGAGTCCCGGAATTTTGGCAATCGCCTGATTGATCATCTGATCAAGTTGAAGTGTGCTGATAAATGCATTTCTAACTTCTACGCTGCCTTGTAATCGAGTATTTTCGAGAAAGTCGGGGCGAGACGAATCGGGCGCAAACAGCTGACTTGCACCATAGAGACGGCCTTTTATCATATCTTTCCAAGTCGGTGAAAACCACGTCATCGCTTGATTAACGTCGACACCATCAATTTTGACCGACGCCTCAGTATTTGGTTGAGCCTCTGATAAATTGGTTTTTAGATTTCGGACATCAAGCTTTCCGTCAAAAACCTTTTGGATCTTTACCGAGCCAGTGAGGAGTCCTTTGTTGAGCGTTCCGGCCCAATTGATTCCGGTTACCTCAACTCCTTTGCAACTCAGTTGTTTGATTGAAACAAGAGAAGTAACAACTGCAGTGCGTGCAACTGGCCAAGGCGGAAGCATTGGTTCGGGCTTTGTGATTGCGCCTTGAGCCCCCACAGCTTCTTTATTAGAAGTTCCTGCAGAAGCATTGGCCGGAGCAGAAGGACATTTCAATGTTGGAATTTCTGCGCTCAGATTACCGCTCACGCTGACTGGACTTTTTTCGATTCCTCCAGCGAAATCATACACTCCGGTCACTTTGAAATTTCCCTTAGCGCTTCCGGTTAATGCATATTTTTTCATGCTGAGTAACATACTGCTTAGTTCAGTGATCGATAGTTTTGGTGCCGAAACTGTTAAGTTGAGTTTCGGCTTTTGCGGTTCTTGAATTGTGCCAGAGAGAACCAATTGATTGGTTCCAAGCAGAACTGCTGTCTTTTTTAGTTCGATTTCACGAAGATTTCTTTGTGTGGCGTGCAGCTCAGTACGAAAGACCACTGAAGCACGCTTTGAAAAAGTATCTTTTATTTCAATCTGCATTTTTGTCAGATCCGCAACAAGGTCGGCTTTAGCTGACTCAAGATTAGTTCCGTTCAAGGCGAGATCGACGCTTCCATCAAGTGATATTGGGCCGCGAAGGGTCTTGGTTTTATCTTCGGATTGCCAGTTAAGATCAGCATTAATCTTTTCGAACTTCAGAGGTTTAATACTGATCTTATAAGATTTTAAATCTTGTAGATTACCTTCAAAACCGCCAGCGCCTTCGAGAAAGCCAGTAACAGGAGCTTGGCTCAATGCGGGGAAGAACTTTTCCCAGCCTGATAAAGCCGTGCGACTAAAGTTAAAAGTAATATTCGATGACTTTAACTTTGAAGTTGGGAGAGGAATAGTGGCGGCGAACGAAGCCTGAAGACGATCAAAAATTACTTTTGCACTTTCGAGTTTAAAATACTCACCCTCAGTCGTTCCTCGAGCGTCGAGAACGAGCGGCACCGAAGCAGGCTTCTTGAATAAGTTTTTATAGCCAAGTTCGACACTCGAAAGATCAATCGCGAGTACCAAAGCACGGAGTGAAGGAGAGTTTTTGATGAGAATGAAATTCGCGTTCAATTCGCCCGTTATAGCACCTTTGACTTTTAGATCAGCAACAGTGGTATCTGCTGCAAAGTTTCGAGACTCTGCTTTTACGGCCCACTCGCCATCACCAGACTTCAAATTTTGATTTCCGCTTAATGACGCTTTGATCTGTGCGACATCAAGACTGGTCGCCTGAGTAGAGAAATTTGTTCCGTCAAATAGAAAATCTGAAGTCAGAGCTACCGGTACTTTTGTTGCCCTCAGATACTCAGGGGCCGAAAGCTTAAGTTGAGCTCGGATTTTTGTAGGAGCAGTGAGCCCTGCAAATCTTGTTGATAGGTTAAAATCTTCTGCTTGGTATTTTAATTTACCATTCTCGATGATATCGATTCTTCCATTCTCGATTTCGAGATCGGCAATAATCGCGCTTGCCGGAGAATTCTCGGCAGCAGCATCTGTGGCTTTTTCTGAAGTCGGCGTTAAAGTTTTTGGCTCTGTAGTTTTAGCGGATAAGTCATAAGTAATTACTGGTTCAACAACTCTAATCTTTAGATCACTGATTGCTCTTTTAATATCAAACGTGAGTCCAAATCGAGCTCGCAACGAAAGACGCGAGATTTTGCCAGTTATGCCTTGTGCGGGGATTGAAAACTCTATGTCGGATGCGTTCGCCGTTAGCGGCGGAAAAAGACCAATCGAGAGCGTGTCTATTCGAATCGGCGCCCCCAAAGCCGCAGACCCTTTTTCTTCAATCTGCTGACGAACAAACGGTGCTAAATAAATTTGCGCAGCGATTGAAACTACAGCGAGAACTAAAACAGTAAAAACTAAAAATCCTATAAGTAGTTTTGTAAATCGACTCACGGCTTATTCTTCTTACTGTCCATAAGACGTTGGATTTCAGCAACGAAACCAGAAACTTGCTCGGCGGTAGTGTCAAAGGTAGCCATCAATCGAACTTCAAAAGTATTTTCATCCCAGACGTAAAAGAAATACTTCTCGCGGAGTTCATTGATTATCTCTCGCGGGAGAATTGCAAAGACTGCATTGGCCTGCACAGGCCGAGTGATCTTTACGTATTCGAGCGCTCTAAGTTTTGATTCGAGATCTTTGGCAAGCTGGTTTACATGATTTGCAGTTTTGCTCCAAAGACCGTTTTCAAATAAAGCTTCAAACTGAGCCGCGATGAAACGAGTTTTCGAGGGGAGCTGCATGGCTTGTTTACGTCGGTACTTGAAGTCTTTTGTTAGCTCAGCATTGAGAATCACGACAGCTTCTCCAAAGACCAGACCATTTTTTGTTCCACCTAATGCGACGACATCAAAACCTTCTACGATATCTTTTAGCGAGCAGTTGAGCGCTGCAGCCGCATTGAAAAGTCTTGCACCATCAAGATGCAAAAGAAGTTTATTTTCTTTTGCGAACTTTCGTAGCTCTTCAAGTTCTTTTAAAGAATAAACCGTGCCGAATTCAGTCGGCTGGGTGATCGATACCGCTTTGACTTGTGCAAAATGCTGATCACCTCGGCGAATCACGAAAGGTTTAAGAAGCTCCGGACTAAGTTTTCCATTGATTGATGGGACAGGGATAAGTTTGCACCCAATGTGTTTCTCAGGTGCTGCGCACTCGTCGACATACAGGTGCGAGCAATCAGCAACTAGCACCGAGTGATGACTCTCAACTAAACAGTCGACTGCTAAAACATTGGCAGCGGTTCCATTGAATACGAAATGGACTTCGCCAGTTGAGCATCCAAGATTTTCTAATATCATTTTCTCGGTAGTGCGAGTGATACGATCGGTACCATAGCTTGGCTGATGCCCAACATTACATTTAGCGATTGCCGAAATCACTTCGGGTAGCGCACCAGAATGGTTGTCGCTTCCAAAACCTACTTTTGAGTTGCTATCAGTAGTCTGCACTTTGCCTCTAAAGTTGGAAAAGATATCGATGAGCTATGAGAGCCGCCAATTTACTAGTTCTGTCGTCGTGGTCGAGCGGCGGAGATACTTCGTAAACTGAAAGTGCGCGTACATCTAAACGTTTCAAAAGCACTTGATAGACGTCGAAGAATTCCTCAGCGCGAAAGCCCGTTGCCCACGACTGACTACAGCCGGGCGCATCACTTGAACTGAAAGCATCAATATCGACGCTAATAAATGCCGGACGTTTTTTTAATAGATAAGGCTCAAGAAACTTCAAAACGGTAACTGCGAAAGTCTCACTAGCAGCCCTAATTTCTTCGATGCTGAGAATCTGTCCTCCGCGCTCGCGTAGCCAGTCTACGTGTGCTCGGCTGTTGCACTGGCCCTGGATTCCGATCTCAATAAAATCGATATCTTTAAACTCAGAGAGGAGTCTGAAAAACGGAGTACCGCTCGATAAACCCTTATCGATTGGTCGAACATCGAGATGCGCATCAAAATTAATAACTAGCGGTTTAGAGTCTGGAGAGTAAGTCTCACAAAATGCAGAAGCATCGGCGTAGCCGTAATCATGACCACCTCCGAACGAAATCCATTTGTAGCCTTTCGCCATCGCCGTATGAGCAGCATCTCTTGCGATCTTGTGTCGATCTTCGAGCTCCGCATCGAGATTTAAATTTCCGATGTCAAAAATCTCATCTGGAGAACGGCTCGCTAAATAAGATGGAGTCATTTTATAGAGATATTTGCGAATCACATCAGGAGCTTGGGACGCGCCTAGGCGGCCGCCATTAATTTTTATTCCAGCATCATCTGGATAACCTGAAAGAACATAAGAGTTGTCGTTAGCATCAGAAAGTTCAGCTAAGGGTTTCGGTTTTGAAATTTCACCTAATCGTGGGTCGTTTTTATCGTCGCGAGAAAAAAACAACGACTCATCAACGGGCTTAAAAGATTTCATAATGGGGACGAGTCTACGGGAGTTCAGCCGATGGAGAAAGCGAAATATCCTCTGTGACTTTGCCGGTCCGTTGGTCGACGAGTTGGATTGAGAGCTTCGTTTCTTGAATGCTCAGCGTGCCGACGCGCACAGTTTTGCGATTCGACATAAAGAGTGACCAGTTCGACTCTTTTAGTGGGAGAATGGCATAGACTAAATTGACCGTCTTTTCCTCATTTGGATCCCACGGCAAAGGCTGTTTTTGTGCCACTACTGCTGAGCGGAAGTCTTTAAAGTAGATGCTGTAGCCATCTTTAGATTCCCAGCGACCTAAAATTCGCTTGAGGCCAACAAAGTCGACAGTTTCTACGTATGCAGTTTTATTAGATATTACGAGTTCACCAGTTGCCGAAAGAAGATCGCCCTCTTGAAGACCCTTAACTTGCGAAGTGACTTGATCAGAAAGACCTTCAATTTTCCAAACCTCTGTTGGTGCCGAATCAATCACGATGTGAGCGATTGAATTGCGAAAAACTACCCGTCCTTCGAAAGCGGTCGCCATCGCGCTTTCAGAAATTAGAAGGCCAAGTAATACAGTAAGTAGGGTCGTTTGCATGACGCCTAGGTAGTAGGGGCACGAGTGGCTGTCAAAACTTATAATTGGCCTGCCTAAAACAGCTGCACACTAGGGAGGCGCATTGCGTTAGGTTGTACCTATTACAGCGAGCAGGCTACCATTTAGGCTGATGACAAGCGTCGATCGACCAAATTTTCCGATAGGTTTTCAGTGGCGGTTTAGCCCGCGTTCCGAAATTTGGACAACCGATTTATTCAGTCAGCCAAATATTGTCGACTTCGTAAGTTTGCCCGTTGAAGCATGTCTTCTTTATGGCGGGCCGGTTAATGATCTTGTGACCCAAATTGCAAACACGTTTCAGACTTCTCTTGTTGCTGGTTGGTCTCAGTTTCCGCCGCAATCACAGTGGGACACAATTTATCGTGATTCGCTTGCTCTCTTAAGTGAACGAGTGGACCCCGCGACAATCTATTTTGAAAACTTCAGACCAAAGCTGACTGAGCTTTCGGCTTTTGAAACTGAGATGCGAAAAGTTTCGGATGCAACTCCAGTCTTAAATATTCCTCTGCAATGGCATGGGCGAGAAATGTTGTGGGATGAGCTTTGGCTGCTTGAGCTCATTCGAAAAACAAAGATGCAAGTCTGTCTGAGACTCGATCAATGCTTCGCAGGTGTCACCGCCCTTGAAGTGAACCAGAGAAAAGAAAAAATATTTCGACTTGTTTCTGCATTTAAAGATAATCCGCTGAGACTTTCAGAGGTGAGAATTCCTGTTACTGAGTCTGAGCAGTATCTATGGAATGCAGAAATTGAAACCTGGAAAGAAATTTGTTTTGATGAAGCAGAGTCGACGTCGATCGTTTTTGTTTGGAATGAACCATTGTCCGATGTTCATCAATTGCAAACTGCTTTAAAGACGGCCCATTCATTTCGAGCTGGAACAGATGTTATTTCGAGAGCGAATCACAAATCAAAACCAACTGACTTAGATGAGTGGGAATTGGTTTTTGAAGCGGTCTATCCACGACTAGTTCAGGCGATTGGTTGGAAAGAGCTTGAGCCAGTTGTATTAAAGTTTATTGCAACTTTAGGTGTGGGTGAGTGGGATCAGCACGAGACCCTCAGACGCTGGCCGATTTTTTTAAAAGTGAGTGGAATTGAGAAAACCGATTGGCTCGATATTTCGCAATTTGATTGGGCGCAATTTTCTGCTCAGTTTCATCCGGCAGAGGAAAGAGAAGAGCAGTCGGGCTTAGGTCCTCAAGAGCTAAAGCTTAATCCAACACTGCAAATCGTCAGTCAAAAAAGTAATATGAGTGTGATTTACCGGGCGCGCCAGAGTCGTGGAAATCTCGTTCAGAGTCGTGAGCTTGCCTGGTATGAGGCGGCAATTATTGACGAGTTACAAGAAAACAGCCGAGTTGAATTAACTTCTCTGGTTGATCACTTGATCAATACACCCTCACCTCAGAATTTAAAGTTGGATCGTTCCACTTGGCTAAAACACATTGCAGAGATGGCTAAGTCTGGGTTGATTCTGTATTCGGCTTAAAATTAGCGAGCTGATCAAGGGCCCAGTTAGAAATCTCTCCTAGGCGCTCGTCGTCTTTTAGCTGAGTAAGTGTCTCTTCGAATTCAGTAAGACCTCTGTTAGCGCAAACAATGATCGCATTTCGTTTGAGTTTGCTTCCAGCTGATCGGCTGAGTGCCGTGCCTGCGAAAACTTTTTGAAGTTGTGAGTTAGATGACTCCAAGATGAATTTTAGATCGGCAATTAGGTCGCTTCGCTCAGAAGGTTGATCAGCAATTTTTTCGCCGTAGACCTTAATGTTCCACGGGCAAACCGTTTGGCAAATATCGCAGCCAAAGAGCCAGTCTCCCATTTTTGCTCGAAGCTCTACCGGCGGATCTTCTTTGTTTTCTATCGTAAGATACGAAATACATTTTCTGGCATCAATTTCTCGGGGCGCAACAATCGCTTGAGTCGGGCAGGCATCGAGACATCGAGTGCATTTTCCGCAATGATCAGTAACAGGAATCGAAGCTTTGAGCTCGCTCTGTTCTGGATCGATCGAAGTGTAGATTTCGCCGAGTAAAAAGAGACTTCCTTTTTTTGGGTGAATTAAACAGGTGTTTTTCCCGTACCAGCCGATACCGGCTCGATAAGCGAGATCTCGCTCAAGAACAGGCTGAGAGTCAGTGAAAGTCGCAAACTCTTCATCGGGAAACGCGTCTTTCAAATGACCGACAAGAATTTTAAGCCTTGCTTGTAACCAGTGATGATAGTCGGCCCCTTGTGCGTAACGAGCGATTCGAGCCGTCGTAATCGGAAAATTAACTGGCTCTGGGTGAGGAACATATTCAACTGCCACAACCATCGCTGATTTCGCTCGCGGGCTAAGCACTTTATGGTCTTCTTTCGCCGATGCGTGGCGTTCAAGATAGTCCATGTTCCCTGAATATCCCTTATCGAGCCACTGGCGGTACAAATCGAAACTCAATGGCTTTTGTAGTGCTACAAATCCATACGATGTGATCAAGCCACTGGTTTTGGCGGAATCACCAATCTTTCGAATTTCTAAATCAGGGCTCGACATCTGCATGAGTGCTTTCTAACTTGGGATAGGGACTAAATGAAACTTGAAAACACGAGCTTTAAAAATCATCCACACTGGAGTCATGTTAAGGCTGCCATCGAAGCTTTGCAAAAGGCTGGATATCAAGCGCTATTGGCTGGCGGCTGCGTCAGAGACGCCATTATGGGGCGTGAGCCTAATGATTTCGATATCGCTACCGATGCTACTCCTGATCAGGCACGGGCGATCTTTCCAAAAAGTTTAGAGGTTGGAAAACAGTTCGGTGTCACTATTCTCCCCATCGAAGATTTTCAGCTCGAAATTGCGACATTTCGCAAAGACGGTCCTTATACAGACGGACGAAGACCAGATTCAGTCGAATTCTCCAATGCAAAAGAAGATGCACTTCGGCGCGACTTCACGGTGAACGCGATGTTTGCCGACCCGGTCACCGGAGAAGTGTCTGACTATGTCGGGGGCATAATAGATCTAAAAGCGAAAGTGATCCGCGCAGTGGGCAACCCCCGAAAGAGATTTGAGGAAGATAAGTTAAGAATTCTTCGTGCGGTACGGTTTGCAGCCCAACTTGATTTCTTAATCGAGAAAGAGACACTCGAGGCTGTCAAAGAATATCACGACAAGCTTTCGGTCGTTTCGAAAGAACGAATCCACGATGAGATCGTGAAACTTTTTAAAGCCAAGAAGGCTCACGTCGGAATCGAACTTCTGCGAACAACCGGCCTACTTCATCAAATTGTTCCGGGCTTATTAATTCCGCCTGATCGTTGGCAAACTATGCTCAAGCGCATTGAGAGTTCGCCGCCGGTACCGGCGGTTCGACTTTGTCTGTTTTTACTAGAATGGTGGAGAGAGATCGATGTTGATGTTCGCGAGCAGGTAATTAGCGATTGGCTTCGTGATTCCAAATTCTCAAGCCAAGAAATCGACTTAACGATGTGGGTTCTGAAATCTGAAAAGATTTTTGGTAATCCAAAGGCGGTTGAGCTTTCAGTATTGATACGTGCACTCTCTGATGGTGCTGCGGGTGTAGCTGGTTTTGTTTATGAGATCGATAGTGCAATCGGTAAAGGCAATTCGCAAGAGCAGGCTAAAGAGCGACTACTGTACATTCAAAAAGTCTATCTTCAATATCTCCAGCCTGATGGCACTTTGCCGAAGCGTTGGGTGACGGGTGCCGATTTACAAACCTTAGGCGTAAAACCAGGGCCCGATCTAGGCGTGCTTCTCCAAAAAGTATACGACCTTCAGCTCGAGAAAAAAATCTCAAGCCGTGATGAGGCAATCAGTTGGATAAAATTAGAAATCGAAAAGCGAAAGTTTGAAACCGAGAACTAGTGCTTGGTGGTTGTGCCTGAAGTTGACGAGCTATCATTTGTAGCATTCGTCGGGCGGACTTCTTTTGCCTGACCTTTATGGAATCGGAAATCGTAGTTAGGATTATTGCGAAGACGATCATCCCACTCTTTCCATTTGCTCTCTGGAAGATTGTGGCGCACATCACCTTTGCTATCGAAAATATCTGGATCTTTACCGAACAAGAAATTTCCGAGCGACTTTAGTAATCCCATGTGATTCTCCAAAGCAAAAAGTAGCGTGATTTTGGATTACGAGCAACGAACGTTTGCGCAAATATCGATAATCGCTAAGCCGTCGTCTTCGCCTAGGTGGCGTCCAAAGCGAGAGCGATGAATCTGAGCCCGTTTATCGTAACATTTAGTGGCTGCGTCTTCGAAGGCTTCAGAAGAACTTGATCCAACACCAACAATAGTGCCGATATCGCTCATTTTAACTTCACAAGTTTCTTTGGCCTGCGAAATTGAAGTCATCAAAGTTAATACTGTAAGTAGAAGTACATGTTTCATAGACACCCCTTTTATCCAACCTTGCCTCTCACTAGTGCAATCAATGGGCCCATTAGAAAATGTTTGGAAATTGCTATATCTTCCTGAAATGCTTGATCAATCTCATAACAAGACACTCTAAAAAGATGGTCATTTAAAGCATTTTACGAGGGTCGTAAATCTGTGCGTAGGCGGCTGATTAGTTCGTAGACACTCACTTAATGTAGTGCTTGAGGTTGCTACCTCAAGCCTTTGAATTTAAAACGAAGCAATGAAGTACACCGATCTTCTCCCGCTTTGGTCTCAGCCGGTTTTTCGCGAGGCAGGGTTAGAGCTAAATTTTGAAGAGAAGAAGATGACCTGCGGGGCTTGCACGCTGTTTTCTGCGAGAGTGAAGTGCTGCACGTTTTTTCCGAATCTTTCTAATTTTGCGGTGGGGATCGAGCTAGTAAAGAGCCCATCGAAATTCGATGTGCCCTTGGCGCAGCCAGAGCTTTCTCGTCCGTTAGGGATCGTAGCTCCCGAATCGTACAAAGAAAAATACTCTTCTGCTGAATTCGGCACTAATGAAGATCTACTTTGTCCTCACTTTGATCGATCGGCACAAAATTGTGGAATCTGGGCATCACGTCCTTCCTCGTGCGTTCGTTATGTCTGCAAAAGTTCGCTAGAGAGTGTAGGGCAGGAGATCTGGGATTGTACTGAATCTGCGCTAAGTGCGCTTGAGATGAACTTAGCGTATGAGGCGGCTCTGCAGCTTGGTCTTGTTAACTATGAGATCGCGACCGATAGGTGGAATGTTTCGGCAGAAGAAAAAAAGAAATTCTATGTCGCCGCTGCAGACTTCGTTAATTCTCTTTCGGCTTCGCAGAAGATTGATCTCGCGGGCGAGGACTTCGCTCAAGCGGGTTCACAAATTCAAGCCTTGCGGGCCACTCTAGCCCTGCGGGTGGCTTTGTGATAGCTTCGCTCTCATGAACAGAATCGAGCAGCGGCAGATTAAAATCGTCGATGAGTTTGCGAGCTTCACTAATTGGGAAGATCGCTACAAACGCATCATCGAACGCGGAAAAAATTCTCCCGATTTAACTGACGCTGAAAAAACCGAAGATGCGAAAGTTCGCGGCTGCCAATCACAAGTTTGGCTTCACGCAAAAGTTTTGCCGAACGGGGAGATTGAATTCACTGGCGATAGCGATGCGATGATCGTTAAAGGCCTCGTTTCGATTTTAATCGAAGTTTATACACACACAACTCCAGACGAAATTTTAAATGCCTCACCAGAGTTCTTAAAAAAATTAGGATTTGATACTCAGTTGAGCCCGAGCCGCGCGAACGGTTTGTATGCGATGCTTAAGCAGATTTTGTATTACGCGACTGCGTACAAGGCGCTAGCGAACATGAAGCGCTGAGCGCAAAGACCCACTACGCGATTTCCACACCTATAGGTTGGGAAATCGCGGAGGGCTTAATTTGACGGATGGTAGATGATCTAGCCTTTTTCCGCGCTGGCGCGGAATTCGACGGCCGCACTGCGGATCACATCTTCAAAGTAGTATGGATTTTTGAAACGTCGTCATTCGAATCAAGTGCTTCTAAGAACTCGATCACTTCTTTTTGCTGATCTTCAGTGATGTCAGTTGTGTTCTTAGCTTTGTAAGACAATTCGGCTTTGGTGATTTTCCAGCCGCGATCTTTTAAAACGGTTTCGATGTTCTTTAGATCTTCGGGGTTTCCGTAAAAAGCGAAGCTTCCGTCTTCGTTGTCTTCAACTTCGTTGGCACCAGCTTCGATCGCTTCAGTTTCTGCGTCTTCAACTTTGCCTTTTGTGTAAGTGCCTTCGATCAAGCCCACGCGTTCGAACATCCAGCCGACTGAACCCATCTCGCCAAGTTGGCCGCCGTTTTTGTTGAAGATCGTACGGACGTCGCTGGCTGTGCGATTGCGATTATCTGTTTGGCACTCAACGATCAAGCCAACACGATGAGGAGCAAACCCTTCGTATGTGATTTCTTCGATTTGTGCAGCGTCGGCATCAAGGCCCGCACCTTTGCGAATTGCCCGCTCGATCGTATCTTTTGGACACGAAACTTCTTTTGCAGCTTCGATTGCAGTTCTTAGTCGAGAGTTTGACTCGGGATCAGGTCCGCCAAGTTTTGCCGCGACTTGAATTTCGCGTGCAACCTTTGTGATGGCTGCGCCTTTTGCTTTATTCTTTTCCCCGATGCCTGCGTTTTTCCACGATTTTCCCATGCGTGTGAGAGTAAAACTTGCTAACTTCTCTGTCCAGTGATGGATGCATTGAAAGTCTTCAAATCAAGTAATGTGCATGACAAATTAGCAGCGCTCGAATCGAGCTGCCATGCTGCTTTGTCTCTGACTTCGCGCGTAGAGGCGCCGACCACCGCACGTGACGGGGAGATTCGCGATTTTTGGAGAATGCCTCCGCGAGTCGGTTTTGCAAAAGCCGAAGGTCAGGCGCGATTACTCCACGACCTAGCTAATATTGAACTTCAAGCAACCGAGCTAGCACTTCGAAGTCTTTGCGAATTTCCGGAGGCACCTCGTGAGCTTCGCGAAGAACTTTGTGCACTCGCAATTGATGAAGGGCGACACTTAAAACTTTGCTTGAATGGTTTAGACGACCTGGGTTTTAAGTGGGGAGACTGGCCCGTGCACATGAATTTGTGGGAGGCAGTTTCTAACGAGGACACTCTGCTCGATCGCTTAGTCATCGTTCACCGATATCTTGAAGGTGCAGGGCTGGACGCTGGGCGAGGAGTTTTAAATCGCTTAACAAGTTCAGATGCGCGAGTCGTTCACTCGATTGTTGATGTAATCATGCGAGAAGAAATTGGGCACGTCGCGTTTGGTAGTAAGTGGTATCACCAAATTTGCCGCGAACAAAAAATCGATATCGAAACAGACTTTCGTCAACGAATTGAAAAAGTAGTTCAACGAAATCCAAAAAAAGAAAACATGGCTTACGACCTTCGTAAAAAAGCCGGCTTCTTAGACGTCGAACTTAAAGCAATTGAAGAGCTTCGCGAGAAGTATTGGATGTCGAAAGTAGTAACAAGGTAAAGGATTTTAAGATCCTCCAGGCAGCTTAGCCGTTGGATAGACCTGAAAGTTTGCCTGTGCAATCTGGATGTCAGAGCCCGGCGCAACAGTCTTTGACATATATCTTTCCATGAGCGTTTTGATTTCTTCGCGAAGGTTTATCAAGTCGGAATCGGAAGCTGTAAACGTGTAGCCGACAAAATGAGAGACTGGAGAGTCATAGTTGGTTTCAACAAGTTTGGCGGCCTCAGCAAGAAGAGCTTTTAAATATTTCTTTTGCAATTGCCGATGGCTAATTCGCTCGAAAACAATGTGAAAACCGCGATTGTCGGTTGGCTCTAAAACTCCAAGCCGACTCAATTCTTTGACTAAAACTTCTACTCTTTCGGCAGTGCAGTTAAATTGCTTTGCTATCAGCTTAATAAAAGATGGGCTTTCGAGAACGGCTTGCCGTTTATCTCCGAGCTCCATCAAATAGACCAAAAGTCGTAGTGCTAGCGGGTCGATTAAAAGCTCTTTCCGCGAGATACCGGTAGATCGAACTTTGAGTTCACGTCTTTGCTTTTGCAGCTTTCGATCAAAATAGGCCTTTTCCCATTCTTCATCAGAGCTTTGTCTTAAAGTGAGAGCTTCGAAGTGTTCAGTTTCTGCTGGCGAAAGCTTTAGAGCGCGTGCCGCACTGAGCGCTTGCTTGATTGTTAAGTCACGCTTGCCGCTAAAAATCATCTTCAGCGACGAAACACCAATTTTAGTTTCGGTCGCGTATTTTTCAATAGTTAATGATGGAGTGTCGCGCTTTGAATTTTCAAAGCGCGCCTTTAAAAAATCATTTGCTGATGAAAACTCGTAGAGCGGTTGCATCTGATGTTTAGTTTCCGATTGAGGCTCCGCCAGGGTTTTCTGCCGCTGGCTTGAAGAACAGTCCGTCGATGGCAAATTCGCCTGATGGCGTTTGGCTAAGCATTGCTACGATTTCACCAGTTACTTCGAATTTGCTTCCGATATCGGCTGCCACTCGCGCTTCGACAGTAAATGAAACGATCGTTTGGGTGTCAGCGTGAGACACATTAATAATAGTAAGTTGAATTTTTGAGCCGTGCTGTTGAGCTTTGGCGCTAAGTTCTTGAGACAGATCGGCAAATTCCTTACTCAATAAAACAGCTGAAGCTTCTGCAGAAATCGGTGTCGGGTCAGAGGCTTTTGCAGTTGAAAGATTCAAGGTAAACATAAGAGCAAGGACCAACATTAAACTTTTCATTCTATTCTCCGTGATTTGTGTTTGCCGGCAATTCAGCGAACTCGGCGAAACCTAAGGCAGCACGCGCTGAACTGTCTACCAGGGAGTGCAAAAATACAAAGGTTTTGGTCACATTTTGTGACTTTAGAAAAATTTCTTAGCGACTAAATAGCTAAAATTGCTCGCCGTCTTCGAGGAAGCGCCACATACCTTCAGGCAAGCGGCCGAGCATAACTCCGCCAATGCGGACTCGCTTGAGACCTATTACTTTTAAGTTAACTGCTTCGCACATCTTGCGGATTTGACGTTTCTTTCCTTCTCTCAGAACAAAACGTAACTGATCTTCGTTGATCCATTCTACTTTTGCTCGCTTGAGCGGAACGCCATCGATAGAAAGTCCATGATTCAAAAGTTTTAGATCTTCTTTTGAAAGCTCACCTTGAACACGCACGATGTATTCTTTTTCAACTTCTGTGTTTTCGCCAATGAGTTGCTTTGCAACGACACCGTCTTGTGTAAGCACTAGCAAGCCTTGTGAATCGATATCGAGTCGACCGGCAGGAGCAAGGCCCGAGAAGTGCTGATCTTCAAGCTTGCGTTGAGTAGAGCCTGTTGGCTTCGTCGCATGACCCAGATACTGAGTTTCGGGAGTCACCAGACGAACAGCGGGAGGATAATTCGACCCAGGCTCTGGTTGACCCGACACATAACCGATCGGCTTATTAATTAAAATTGTCGCAAGAGACTTTAAGTCCTTTTGTGCCTGCGGGTGAAGTTCGATTGTAACCGATCGCTCGACCTTGGAGCCCAGTTCAGAAATGATTTGGCCATCGACTTTAACCCAACCTTTGGCGATGAGTTCGTCGGCCTCACGTCGAGAACAAAGTCCTCGCTCAGCCATCAGTTTAGATAATCGTACTTTTTCGTTGTCCACGGCAAATTATCTAGCATACTTCAGGGGTAGTAACCAAGGAGTCTTCCATGCGTTCATTGATCTGCACACTCATTCTCGGATTCACTGTCAGCGCATTCGGGGCTAGGCCATCGCAATTCTCTGCAGACATTTATGATCTTGAGGGCACTGATGTAAAATTTAGATTCGAGCACAAGCTTGAAACTAAGGGCGACACGATGGTTGCTTTGAATCGGTATCTCTCGGCTTCAGGAGAAGAGCTGATTACAGAAAGAACTGAATTCAAAAACGAAGAAATCGTTAGTTTTCAGCAGACGCAAAAGCAAACAGGCGGAGACGGAACGATCAAGCTTGCCAGCGGCAAAGTGATCTTTACTTACAAGTTAGATGGCAAAGAGAAAACGGACGAGGAGAAACTGACTTCAAACTTCGTTACTTCACCTACGATCATGGAATACATCATGAAAAATATCGAAGCGCTTAAAAAAGGTGAGGTTCTAAAAATTCGGCATGGAGTGATCGACCGACGCGAAACGATCGGCTTTGAGCTTCGAAAAGATAGCGATACAGTTTTCAATGGAACAAAAGCCGTCGTTATCAGAATGAAGCCATCAAGCTTCGTTATTGCTGCACTTGTTAATCCGCTTTATTTTACGTTTGATGAGATGGGGACGAGAGGCCTTGAGTTGCGTGGACGTCTGCCGGTGAAAGTGAAGAAGGGTAATTCGTGGGCCGATTTCGACGGCCGTATGGTCTATAAATATTAATTTTTCTTTTTAGTCCCAAAGGCCGTCCATTTTGGAGTCATATTCCAAATTGGAAGTTGAGACTTATACCAAGATGGTTTTTCGACATCGAGCTTCGTGATTTCAAAAGTACCGATAGTACCATTTTTTCCAGAAGCTTTAATCGTCTCGATTATTTTAGCAGGAGTAGCGTCGGGAGTTTGTAGTCTCAAAAGTGCCGCTAGGCGTGCTGTGATTGGCGAAGCCATAGATGTTCCGCTCAGTGGAGCTAACCCTTTATAGTCCTTGCAATCAGATGTGAACGATTCAATTGCGGCTGCATAAGTCTTCTCGTCTTTAGCGCCCGCAAGCGTGCGGCCTGCCGCAGAAGAAGGGCAAGTTAATTCAGGAAAAGTCGAAATTACATCTTCTCCCAAGGTAAAAACGATTTCAGCGCCATTCAAGACAACGTTTGTAAAATCAGAAACTTCGCTATCGTCAGCAAGTGAGCCAACGCAAAGTAGATTTGGAAGTTTGCTCCCGCACGGGAAATTAACTCGAAGGCTTTGGTCGATCCATGCGCCATCGTTACCAGCCGCCGCTACGAATAACACTGTCGGGTGCTTCGCAACAATTTGGTCCCACTGTTCAGCAAGTGCTTTAATTTTTTCGTATTCATCGCCTTCGCTGTCTTTTGCGGTGAAGCCCATTGAGATGTTAATAACTGATGCGCCAGCCGCTACAGCTTTATCAACTGCAGAGAAGAGTTGATTGGCAACGACGGCGAGTTCTTCAGCATCGAGTGCGCCTTCGCCAGTTACGTTGCGCGGAAGAACGCGATAAGGAAGAATTCCGATTTCAGGCTTATCATAAACAGACAATCCAGCAACGTGAGTCCCATGATACGCGCCAGCAGTCATTTCCTGATCGATTGCGCGGATCGGATTCAAATACGATTGCGACCATTTCGTTAAATATCCAGCGGCCTTTTCAAAATTTGCGATTGCCAAAAGCGCGTCAGCTTTGCGGTCATCGTTTGCTTTTGGATCATAGTGGCTAGTGCGAATGATGTAAGGCGAAGGCCAATTGTCATCACCAACAAAGTCATAGCCTGCTCCAACAGCCTGACCTTTTTCATCAAGCGTGAAGTGAATATGATTGGTCAGTTTTGAATGATTGTAATCAACGCCAGAATCAATGACTGCGACCAGAAGTTTGTGCGAATTGTTTTGTGCGAGGAAATCGCGATTCGATGGCGGAGGGTTTGCGATCTGAAAAGCGTCGAGACTTACGATCTTTTGATTGTCGACGATTTCACATGCGGTTACCGAAACAAGAAGTAATAGTAAAAAGAGAGAGCGCACTGGGGATCCGCCTTTGTAATTTCAGTAAGTTAGGCGATTTCACTGCAGTGCGGCAATAAAGTCAAATTTCTGAAGAAGAACCGAACCAATTTTTTCGAGTTTCTTGGATGGTGAGGGCTTTAAGTTTCGCGGGTGCGAATTCATTCTTTAATAGCTCGAATAGAATGTAACTGAGGGCCTCGCCCGATGTATTGGGATAGAGCTCGTTGAGCATCTGACCTTCGAGCTTTCTTATAATTTTTTCCTGCACCCGTGTGTCTATTACATCTCTTGAGAAAATGATTCCTGTCGAAGGATCAATTGGAGCTTCGATCGTGACCATAACTTGGTAGTCATGACCGTGGGTTCGAAAGCACATTCCATACAATCTTTCGTTTTCTGAATCGCTTAAATCTGGATTGTTCAAATTATGCATCGCTCGAATTTTGTATCGACGAGTGAGGGTTGCAAAACTCATGTGGCTGCTCCGAATTCGATCCAAAGATCTTCGGTTTCAAACAGACGAACTTTGTACAAACGCATTTCGACGTGAGAGAGCTTTGCTTTACGCAACTCTTCGATCTTCTGAAAACAATAGCGAGCAAGATTCTCTGAGGTAGGAACAAGTTCTTTGAATTCGGGAACATCGAAATTTAAATGCTTGTGATCTAGAATTTCAGTGAGAACTTTAAGGAGGTCGTCGATATCGAGAAGGTTAATAATTAAACCTGATTTCGCGTCGATTCGCCCTTCAAAAAATGCTTCTAGAGAATAATTGTGTCCGTGACCGTTTTCAGAAAAGCACTTTCCGAAAGTTGTTTTGTTTTCTTGCTCAGAAAAACTTTTGTTCGAATAGAGGTGCGCCGAGCTAAAACTAGCCCGACGAGACATCCGCACAATTTTACCAGCAGAAATATCTTGATTCATCAAAGCGAAATTCCGCCATCGATTTGTAGCACACTACCAGTGATCCATTCAGCTTCACTCGAGCTAAAGTAATAGACTCCAGCAGCAACGTCTTCTGGCTTTCCCAGACGGCCAATGGGTTGTGCATTTTGAAGAGAAGCCCTAATTGCATTACTCTCAGGGGAAGTGTCGCCGTGAAATTCATGAATCGGGGTGTCGATGATGCCGGGGCAAATGCAATTGACTCGAATTTTATATTTGGCAACTTCAAGTGCGAGCGTTTTTGTCCAAGAAACCATTGCCGCTTTCGCAGCAGAATAAGCTGCAGTTTCAGCAATTGGCCTTACTCCAAGCGTAGATGAAATGTTGACTACGCTCAATGGCGTGCTGCTTGCGATTGAGAGTTTTAATAATTCGCGAGTGATTCTGACTGACCCGAGCAAGTTTGTTTCAAACTGTTCTCTCCAGGTGGCGTCATCGGTCTCAAGAAAACTCATGCGCTTCCAGATCCCGGCATTGTTAATTAGCGTTTTAATTTGCGGAACTAGGTTGGTGATTTTAGAAATCAAGTTTTCAACGTCGGCTGACTTCGAAAGATCACATTGTACAACCACCACAGAGTTTGGAAAACGATTACTAAGCTCTTCGAGCTTAGATAGAGTTCGCCCCACCGCGATCACTTTCCAGTTATTTTTTAGAAAAAGTTCTGCCGTTGCTAGGCCAATGCCTGAGCCTGTACCAGTGATAAGTGCGTATCGAATTTCAGTAGATTGTACCAACTAAGACCCCGCTGTTGCGTTTTAAGCAGTCTGCTGCTTAAGCGGCTTTGCGTGTTCGAAGCATGCCCGCTACAGAACGATAAATGCCTGCTTCAATAAAGATTTGCAAGAGATCAGAGTCAATTTTGCCTTGTTTGGCTTCGGTCACTAAGATGTCGATTGCGCGTTCCGGAGTCACAGAGCGTTTATAAGGGCGGTCCATCGCTGTTAGGGCATCGTAGATGTCAGAGATCGCCATAATCCGTGCTTGGATCGGAATGTGATTACAAGTCAAACCGCGCGGGTAACCAGTGCCGTCACACTTTTCGTGGTGAGCATGGGCAATATCCGGAATATCAGCTAAATCCTCAGTCCAAGCGATTTGCTTTAAAAACTTATAGGTATGACTTACGTGCGATTCAATTTCTCTACGTTCAATTTCGCTGAGCGTGCCCTTGGGAATCGAAAGCTTCAAAAACTCATCAGGAGTAAGAATCGTATGATTGAGTTCTTTTGAGTTTTGATCAATCCACTGAATCAACTCGTTAATATCAAAATCAGAACCCATCACTTGAGGTTCGTTAGCGTTGTAAATGCCTTGCTTGATTCGAGTAAGCTGTTGCTCAAATTTTTCAACTTTTCGTTGGGTCTGATGATATTTAAAATGGGGATTCTGCAGCTGACCTTTATCAAAAAGCTCGATCAGTTCGTGAGCCATATCCCGCCAAGCTAACATTTCGTGGCGAAGTTGCGTGTTATCGAGCCTAAGAACGATCGTATCGAGTTCGTGTGGGTACAGTTTTTTCTCTTTTGAGAGAACTGACTCTTTAACTCCGATTTTACCGAAGTCATGTAGAAGAGCAGCATAGCGAATTTCGCGTACTTGCTCGTCTGAAAGACAGAACTGTTTAAACGGTCCGTGGTCGCATTGGTGAACGGCGCGGGCAAGCTCAACGGTCAACACTGCAACTCGGTCGCTGTGACCGCTTGTCGCTGGATCTCGTGCTTCAATCGCTGTAACAGAGGCACGAATAAAGCTCTCAAATAGGTTCTCAATATCTTCAGTTAGTTTGGCATTATCGATTGCAACACATGCTTGAGATGCAAAGGCACGCATGAGTTCGTCATCAGCGTTAGTAAAGGGTACTACTGTGTCGACGTCGAAATCTAATGAGCCAGTTGCGGCCTCAGGCTGAAGCTTGTTGATCATCTGAAGAACGCCACGAATTTTTCCGTTTGCTGAGCGCATCGGAACCGCGAGCATAGATTTAGTTCGGTAGCCAAATTCTTTATCTACATCGGAATGAAAACGGTAGGGAGCAGTTTCAGGAATTTCGTAGCAATCATCAACTCGAACTGAATTTCCGATTGAAGATACATAGCCTGCAATACTTGCATCGATATCTAAAACTTTATTTTGTACAGTGCGACCAGTTAGACGGTTCGCAGAGCGGTGAAAGCGAAGTACTGGGTGAAACTTTTTTGCTGTATTTCCGATCGAATCAATCTTGATGCTTTCAGTAAGGTAAATACTTGCAGCATCTGCGTGCGTACACTCAAGAGCCTTATCCAAAATTAAATCTAGAATTCGATCGAGTTCTTTTTCAGCCGAAAGTGCAATGCCAATATCAACAAGCGAACGGAATCCATCTGGATGCTCCGATTCATTTTTTGATTTTTGATTCTTTTTTGACTTACTCATTTAGCGCTGTACCCTCGTATTTCTTATCGAGCAGAGAGTAGTTATACTAGAGCGATTTAGTTTAACTCTCGATCTAAGGCGAGCGCTTTAAGTTTGTAAGGTCTAGTTGATGGAGCTCATTCATGGTCCAGCCCTTAAATTTTAGACTAGCAAGACCGGTATAAACGTAGCGTCCAAGTGGAATGATTCGGTACTGCTCAAGCAGATATCCAATCGCTTTGCTACATCGAGATTTCTTGCTGCCCACAGATTTTGCGGCAGAAAGTTCTGCTAAAAGAGTTTCGTATTTTGGATCGTTAAAGTTCAAAAAATTTTCAGCGCCGCCAAAACTAAATGTTTCGGCTGCGGCAAGACAGGTCACTCGATCTAGCCCAACGCCTTTTCGAAAAATCATAGGTGGTTTTTCTCTTAACGTTGATAGAAAGACTCCCTGTTCTGCAGGGGCAAGATCAATCTTTAGGCCTAAATTTTTGGTCCACTGCGAGTGAAACCATTCCATTCCTTGTTTTATTGTATCGCCACCAAGTTTTGAGAACACAAGCTGGAGGCGCTCAGGAGGATTTTCAGTTTTTCTACTGAGTTCTAATTCTTTTTTTGCTTCAGCTAAATTGAACTTCAAACAAGGGTAATTAGAAAATAGCTTTTCAGTCAGCGAGGGGCAGCCGGGAACACCAGGGGACTGATTAATTTTTTGTAGCTCAACATAATTTGCAGAGAGGGCGAGTGCCTTTCGCAAATGTGGTCGATTTTTTAGCTCGTCTCCGAAGCCTACGTAATCAAATCTCGCAACATTAAATTCGATAAAGTCGGGGCGGCTCGAGTATTTTGCGAAATGTTGAGGCGGAAGTCGGCGCATGAAAGTCAGTTCACCGGCTTCGTATAAGTTAAGTGCCGTAAGATCTTCTTCAACAAACAATATTTCAACAATGGGTCGGGTGGCTGCAGATTTCGGATGAAAATAATTATTCGACTCAAGGGTGAGCCGCGTTCCAATTTTCCATTTAGTGATCTTATAAGGACCGTTAGAAATTAGCTCAGCTCCTCTCTTGCGGTCCGGAAAATTCTCGCTTCGAATGGGTACAAGGGTCACTAAGGCTAACTTGTGCTGAAACTCAGGATCAGGCTTTACGAATTCGATTTTTAACGTGCGCGTATCTGGTGCGCTCACGCCTAGCTCTTCTTTCTTTTTCTGACCTCGAAGAATTTCATTAGCATTTTTTAGATTGAGAAGAGATTGGCTGCTCGAGCTTTTTGCGTTGGTCGAAAACAGCTCGCGCCAGGCGCGAACGTAATCTTGAGCCTCGATTAATTTTCCATCACTCCAGAGTGCTTTTGTCGATAGCTTACATGTAAGAACTAAATTCTTGTTTGACCATCGGCATGACTCAGCACCTTCAGGCTGCAGGCCCTTGTCGTTAGAGTACGAATAGAGCCCTCGATAGAGATTGTGAAACAGTAAACTCACGTCGGCAGATCCAAGTTGTGCTGGAGCAAGTGATGAAGGCTCGCTTGGTAAATGAAACCGAAATGGCGTCTGGGCGTGAGACTGAAGGCTGGCAAAAAGCAAAATACTTACAATGAAAGTCATGAAATCAAGGTCTCATATCTCAAAGTGAGACACTAGTAGAAAAGCGCTGAAGTCTCTAAACAAAACAGTCGATATGTATCAGGATAGGAGGCTCGCAAAAGTGAATCCAACTTCAATAAAGAAAGTCGGCCAAGTCGTAGTAGGTTTTGGTCTGCTGTTCGCCACGGCGATCGCATTTCAAAACTGCAGCGGATACCAGATGTACGACTCACAGGCGCAAGCGGATCTCTCAAGTTCATGTGGATCAAATTGCAATCAAAGCGTCGATGGTCTCTCACTTAAGCTCACCAATGCGCGCATCTCACTTTTAGATGCTGAGCTTCCTGTTTCAAATCGGGTAGTGGATATTGGCGGGTACTGCGATGATGCCGAATTTTCTGAGAGCGATATTCAGTTTCAATTTATTGACGGATCGACGCCGGTTACTAGTTGGCAAAGTAGAAGTGTGAAGTGTGATGATCTTGGGCGTTTTCAGATTGCTGCAGATGTACCAACGGTCGCTGCTTCACGAACTTATTTACTTCAAGTGCGTTTAGCGATTCCAGTAGGCAGCGGACAATATCTTATAACGCCCGCCGCTCAAAAATCTGTTTTCATCGATGTCATAAAGTAACTTTAAGTTTTGGCTCAGGCGTCGCATCTAAAAGCAGTGCCTGAGGATGTTATTTTACTGTCGCTGGATCGTAACCGATCTGCACTAAATCATTTGGCTGTGGTTGGTAAGGATTGTGCAGAGTGACTGAGTTATCGCCGGCGTTGTAAGTCCAGCCTGGGTTCCCTTGCGGAACTGTTGATCCATTGAGGCGTACAACAATCGTGTCAACAAGCGGTACTCGGTCCAACACGAATGTATCCGTCACGCCAACCTGAATATTGTTTCCAAGATCGGCCATCGAAGCTGCGAAGTCATCACACAGACTAAATGTTTTACCGCCAGAGGCTGCGGCAAGATTCATGTAGCGAGTTCCGAGAGGGCGACCACCAAGTTCATTGCTGCAAGCCGTTGTTTTAGTGCTGATTGAGTGAACGAAGTATCTATCACCCGCAAGACCACCAGTTTTGGTGTTTAAGTAATTCGTGTAACGGCTAATCGGGTAGAGCGAAGGATCTGTATAACCAACTGCTCCGGTGCCGTTGTGTGACACGTCTTCTTCGTCACTCAAAATTACGATATGAAGTTTGCTATCCGGGCGAAGAAACGCTGGGTTCCAAGTATTGTTAAGAGTTGCTTCGATACTTTCGAACGCGCGTTCGTCACCTGAGCCGCTAATTCCTATGCGGGCGTTTGTCACGAAAGTCCCACGCGGATCAAGAATCGTATTGTCGATCACAAAAATTCCAGATCGAAGAGCGCTGACGCCACCGTCTCTGAAGCGGCTATGTGTGAGGCTTGAATTGTAAATCGTGCGCCAGGCATCTGTTGCGCCAACTGCAATTCGGTAGTCGTATCCGCGTGAATCAAAAGTATCAATCCAGTCAGGGAACGCTGCTGCCAGCTCATCTTGTGAAGACTGCATTGAGCCTGAGTTGTCGATCATCCATAAGATGTCGAGCTTACCTTTGATAGTTTGTGAAGTTTGGCGGAATGCACTGTCCTCAGGAAGAAGTGAGTAACTAGCGCCACCACTGCCACATGCTGCAAGTCCGCATGTTGCGATCGTTAACATTATTACTCGTTTAAAGAACGTCGGAGTTTGCATAGCCACAGCCCCTTTTAGGCGATCATTTACTAACTTACGTACTGATTTAACGGTAGAATTAGCCAAGACTAAAACCCAGCGTAAGCGTCCGCGAAGACTAGACTTTTCTCAAAATGTACTTGAATGAGTCGCCCTAAGTGCTTGAAATTATTCATTTTTCAAAAAAGGTCGAGTTTTCAAAGATATAAGTCCGGTATACAACTTCGACAGTTTTTGAAAATCGAAAAATTGAAAGTTCCTGAAAGTGTCTAACTCTCAGGAAGAAAGTCAGATAAGGTGCCTTCGATGTCTGATTTCTTAAAAGTTGTACAAGCTGTTAAAGCAGGAAATTCTGCGCTCGCGATCTGGCAAAAGCTCGAGCCGGCCGAGCGATTGGCGAAGCTAAAGCCATTTCCTGAGCTTCTTTCACAGGCTCAAACGCAGATTGCAGCTGAGCTTTCGCGTGAGGCTAATGCGCCAAACTTTCCAACGCTAGATTTGCTTCAATCAATTGATGTAGCAAAGCGGGTGCTTGATTGTTCAGAAGAGATTCAGACTTCAAGTGAGATCAGCTATCTTCCGGTCGGTTTAGTTGGCCTTCTGACTGGTTCAAGAAATCCATTCAGTTCATCAGTTGCAAGAATCTTATCAGCTTTATCACTTGGTAACTCGGTCATCTGGCAGCCTTCGTTTAAAGTCGAAAGAACCATTGCGAAGCTTGTTGAATTAACTTTCTCTCAGTTGGAACTTCCTGAGGGATTAATTAGTATTTTGCCTGCGGCAAAAAGCGAACCCGACAAAGAAATTTCGCAAGGTATGATTGATCATCCTGGTATCCATCAACTGATGTTTGTTGGATCAACGGTTAACGGAAAAGATGTCTATTCCCGAGCAGCTCAAGCTGGAAAGCGAATTCAGCTCTCGATGGGTGCAAGAAATCCAGCAATCATCTTTGCAGACATTGATTTGCAGAAAAACATGGAAGTGATCACTCAAAGCTTCTTTGATTTCCATGGGCTAGGCCGATGGCGAGCATCGAGAATCTTCGTTCAAGAATCGATATATAAAACGTTTCTAAATGACCTGAAGGCTTATCTTCAGCGAGATAACCTTAGTTACTTGGGCGACTTAAACTCGAAGGATAAAGAAAAGTTTGAATCTAATTTTTCCCAGGCAATCATTGAAAAAGGAAAATCTCTTCTGGATCTTGATCCTAAACAGATAAATCCACGCGTTGTTTTTGATCTAACGAATTGCTCGACCTTACAACAAGATGAAATCAATGGTCCGTTAATTACAGTCTCTAGTTTTAAATACCAATTTGATGCTTTAAAATATGCGAATACATCGCCACTCGGAAAAGCTGCTTATGTTTGGAGTAACGATGTTGAGAAAGCAAAAAAGGTAGCTCGTAAATTAGAAGTCGGGCGAGTGTTCGTAAACGAACTACCAAAAACGTTTATTCCAGATCGATATATCGGTGCAAAAGAATCAGGGTTCGGAGCAGAGGGAGTTAAAGACTTACTCGAGTTCTGCAGTCATAGGATCAATGTAACATAATATAACTTATCAGCAGAACGTTCCTAGGGTAAGCGCCGTGTTTACCCATAAGAAAGCCAGGCTTTTACGCCTGGCTCTGAGATCCGACTAATCCTCCTCGATATAATAATTTTCGGGATCAAAGCTCGTTCCAGATTTTATATCTTTCAGCGCATCTTGATCATCTGTTGGTGCCGACAATGCCCCAGTACTTACAAAGTTTGGATTCATCAACGGATCAGACATCGTTTGGTTATCAGTCATCGCTTTCGATGTTGTATCTTCAAGGCCCATACCTGTGCCGTTACCGATTAAACCATATCTAAGATTGCGATCTTCGGCAGTCATTCCACCGGGCAAATCAGTCTGTGAATAGCTTGTTTTCATGTCGTCCACTGGTTCAGACGTTGATCCAGACAAGGCGGTATCATCTTCGATCATCTCATCATCCGAAATTGCATCTTCCACATAAACGTTATCATTTGATGTTGAGCCACTCGTTGGTGCAACGACAGGTGCTACAACTTCAGCACGTTGAGTTTCATCATATGTAGGAGCAACATTACGAGCCCTCATTCTTTCTTCTCGAGCTTCGTTGGTTTCTCGAAGGTCAGCCTTTTTTTCGTAACCTGATCCAAGTCTATTGTTATGCCCAGTATCCAGATCGGCAGCCAAATCCTCATTCGGTGCCGCGGTCGTTGTACCTGAAGTAACGTCATTAGGCTGGCCATAGTTAGAATATCGTGAGTCACAACCTGTTAGCCCGACAGCTGCTAAGAGCGCAGCGCTTAAAATTATTCTGTTGTTCATATTTCTTCCCCTTTGAAATGTGCTGCCTCCATTAGACAGCGAACAAACTCGAGACGAGTGACGTCGGGATGTAGAAAATTTTAAATTAAATTCAAACGGGAGTTTGAGTCTCAGTTTCGTAAGCTTACTGAATTAAAGTGATTTTTGACTGAGAACCGAGTTTGCATCGAGCTTTGCACTTTGTAATGCAGCCACAAATTTGCTGAAATTTTTGGTTTGAGTACGGAGAAGATTCAAAATCATCGGGTTTTGAATTTCGCCATTAACAACTGTCTTTGAAACATCAGTTAGAAATACACGTTCGGGATAAATGAATCCATTTCGGTAACCGAAGACACCCTGAAGGTGCTCGACTGCGCGAAGCGCACCGAAGCGCCCGCCTAAACCTACTAAACAAATGGGACGAAACTCAAACGTATCAGGGTATTTCCAATGATCGATAAAATACTTCAAAGCACCGGGCATTGAACCATTGTACTCCGGCACTACAACGATAATTCCATCAGCCGCAGTTACCTTTTTAATCGCCTCTTGCATCGAGACCGGCTGATTTCCGCCGTATTGTGCGCCATCAACTTCTTTTAATCCAACTAAAGCCAGATCGATAATCTCAGCTTGCTCACCCTGCTCTAAATACAGAGCCTGCATTATTTTGCAAACTTCAGCAGACTTAGAGTTAGGACGATTAGTGCCAGAGATTATATATTTCAATTTTCTAACCTGCTAAAACCAAGTTTCTCGGCTTTCTTTAAATCGGCGGGAGCGATCTCGTAAGTGTTTGCTGTACCAGTTGGTGCGCCACAAACTTGCGTGTGCATCATTCCATCAGGCTGCTTTGCAGAAGATAAAATCTTAATTCCTGCTTTTGTGAGTTGTGCTTCCATGACTTTTAAGTCGACGGCTTTGCCTTGTCCGCACTGTCGACTTCCATCAGCTTTGTAAACTTTCAAAGTCTTTGGTTCTGGTGCCGGAGATGAACTAGCAGACTGCGGAGAAACGGCAGCGACTTGCTGTTGCTCGCCATTTCTTGCTTGATTGTTGCAAGGGCCACTTGCACAAGCCGAAAGAAATGCGAGCGAGAAAAATAAAGCTAGCTTCATAGTTTTTGCTCCTTCTGCCACGGCAACAAATAATTTGGTCGAATGTAGCTGAGTCTCACTGCAAATAAGTTCGCATTATTTGAAACAAAGTAGATTCGTCCAGTTTTTTCATCGACAGTCGGTTGAGCGATCAATCCCCTGCCTGGTGCGAACTGCGCAATTGGCTCGCCTGTATTCGCGTCAGCCGCGATAAGATTTCCTTCGGTTTCGCCGTAGATCAGAAAGTTTTTATAAAAAACCGGCTGTGTTGAAATGCCACGTTTAATGTTCTTAAACCAAACCGTTTTTCCTGAGCCTTTATCGAGAGCCATCAATTGGCCATCGCTCGATGACATATAGACTCGGTCACCTTGAACAGTCACCGGAGTAAAGCCGCCGCGGTCCACTTGCCAAACAACGTCGCCACTTTCTACTTTGAGAGCGAAGAGTGCTCCGTCAAAAGATGAAGTGTAGAGAATTCCGCCGTTAACGACCGGAGTAGAATCGACATCTCGGAAGCGACCTTGCGTTCCAAGCTTACGCTCCCAAATCATTGTTCCATCAGATTTCTTAAGTGCAACGACATAGCCATCGCTAAAGCCAACTAACAGCTTATCGCCAGCAATCGTTGGTGTAGTCGTAGCTCGAATTGAAAGGCTAGTGGTTGTTTGACGGTTATAAGTCCAGAGTAATTTTCCTGATGCGGTATCAAGGGCGTAAACAACGTCAGCACCACTTTCAAAGTACACAACATTATTTTCTACCGATGGCGCTGCTAAAGTTTCAGAGCGCGCCGGGAATGACCAAAGAATTTTTCCGGTAATTAAGTCGACTGCGTAAAACTGGCCATCGCTTGATCCAAAAAACAATCTATTGCCGGCAGCAGCAACTCCGCCTTCGACACCATTCTCTAATTTAAGTCGCCATACTTCGGCGGCTGATTTTCGGCTGTAGGCAACGAGCCCATCAATCGGATTTCCCTGAATAATAAGATGTTCGAGGAGGAGAGGGCTCATTCGATTCATTCGACGATACCCAGTAAATTCAGTTTCGGTAGTTTGGCGAACCCATTCTTTTTCGAAAACAAGTTTTCGTGAAGAAGGTGACGACAGTGAACTACAAGATGCCGAAACGAATACTACAGCGGCAAGTAGAACAGCTTTTCGAATCGAGTTGAAAATCATTAGCCCGCCTGGCCTGACGAACGTTTTTGTTCAAGCGCTCTTAGATATCCTTTTGCAGCCAAAGATGATGACGACTCCGACTGAGTGCTCGCTTTGCGATACATTTCAGCGGCTTGATCAAGTTGGCCGAGTTTTTCATAGCAAACTCCAGCTTTAACTGAAGCGTCGACGCTTAAGAAGTTTTTCACGCGTTCGAAAGTTGCGACTGCATCTTTGCAGTTGTCTTGAGAGGCGAGAATATTCCCGTAGACCATGTTCGCTACAGAATAAATCAAAGTATCGCTGTCTAAATCTTTTAGAGGTTGTTCGAGTGCAGCTTTTGCTTCCTCGAGTTTGCCGTGATCCTGATAGATTGAAGCCAAGTAAACAGCCGCTTGTCCGGCAGCAACCGTGCCTGAAAATTCTTTAATCACAGATTCAAAACCAGGAATGACTGTTCCGTAATCTTTTTGTAAATCTCCGGTTGCAGGAGCTGGCTTTACTGCACTCGCATCAGCTTTAGCGCCGGGTTCAATTGGCGATTTTGCTTTTTCAAACTGATCTTGAAGTTTCTTGTATTCACTTTGCGGAACATAAAGCGCTTGCGCTGCTGAGTCTTCTTTTCGCTCTTTCAAAAAGTTAGTCGCCACAAATCCAATTGCAACGATCACTCCGAGGACTGCTAATGCCGCAATCGGCTTTCCGTAGCGAGTTGCGAAGCTGTAGCCTTGCTCCATAGTTTTAACGAAGGCGTCAGGTGATCGAAGTTCTTCTTTAGAAATCTTTTTTGACATTTTATTCCCCTACTATCGATTTTTAACTTCACGAAGTGTTGCATAAGGACGCGATGAAAGACCTTGGTGACTCTGCTTAAGTTTGCCGATGACTCGAATGCGTTCTTCAGCCACGCGATCAGCTGCAACGTTTGTCGCAACGTTGTCGCGCTTTGCGATCTCGAAGACTTGCAATAAGTTGTCGTAAACTTGTCGAGTTTTATCAAACGCACGCTCAGGTGAGTAACCTTCAAGTTCGACGAAAACGTTCATCAGTCCACCAGCGTTAGCTACATAGTCTGGCGCATAAAGAATTCCCATTTCGCGGAGCATGTCGCCGTGGCGGGCTTCTGCGAGTTGGTTGTTCGCACCACCGGCTACCACTTTGCATTTTAATTTTTGAATCGACTGATCATTGATCACTGCGCCCATCGCGCAAGGTGCAAAGACGTCGCATTCTTGGAAAACGATTTCTTCTGGAGAAACGGCTTTTACTTTGTACTTGTCGCCCACTCGCTTGACGCGATCGACGTCGATGTCTGCTACAATCACTTGAGCTTCTTCAGCGACGAGGTACTCAACCAAGTGTGAACCCACGCTACCTAATCCTTGCACGGCGATTCGCATTCCTTTAATTGAGTCCATTTTAAACTGTTCTTTGACTGAGGCCTTGATCGCCATCAATACGCCGTGAGCTGTGTACGGACTTGGGTCACCCGACCCGCCGAACGCTTTTGGAATGCCGGTCACCCATGGAGTTTCCATGAACACATATTCCATATCTTTAACTGTCGTCCCAACATCTTCTGCTGTGATGTAACGACCATTTAAAGAATTCACAAACCGACCGAAGGCGCGGAACATTGCTTCATTCTTGTGAGTTTTTGGGTCGCCAATGATGACTGCCTTGCCGCCGCCAAGATTTAATCCTGCGGCACTGGCTTTGTAAGTCATACCTTTTGAAAGTCGAAGTACGTCGATGAGAGCTTCTTCTTCGGTTTTATAATTCCACATTCTTGTTCCGCCGAGTGCGGGGCCAAGTGAAGTATTGTGAATTGCGATGATGGCTTTTAGGCCAACTTCTTTATTGTTACAAATGACCACTTGTTCGTGATCGCCGTGTTTCGAAATGAGTTCAAAGCTGCTCACTAGATCTCCGTCTGACTAATTGGCTGATTGACTGTCCAGAGACTGTAGGAATTTTAGCTAGTCACGGCAAGCGAAAATTCATGTCTTGATGTATCGTTGGGTTAAGGAGATTCAAGTTATGACTGATAATGAAATTCGCGACGCACTTGCCAACGCAAAAACAATTGCTGTGATTGGGCTAAGTCCTGATTCGTCTCGTGCAAGTTACCGCGTGACAGAATATTTAATTCAGCAAGGCTACGACATTACGGGCGTGCGTCCAGGAGGACACAAGCCAATCTTAGATAGACCCGTGGTCGAAAGTTTGAGCGAATTAAAAGCTGCTCCAGACATCGTCGATGTCTTTCGAAATTCTGAAGCTATTCCTGGCGTAGTCGACGAGATTGAAAAGATGGTTGCGAAAGGTTTGAAGCCGAAGATGATGTGGCTTCAATTAGGAATTACACACCCCGAAGCCGAAGAAAGAGCGCGACGACTAGGCATTAAAGTCGTGTCGAACAAATGCATTCTTATTGAACACCGAAGGCTTCTCTGAAGCCAATGGCTAGCTTACTCAGACGCCGTGTCAGATTGGTCTTGAGACGTTGCAAAACCACCAAGTTCGTCGCCCATTTCCAAGATTTCAACAGCACGGTACCGTGAGTTGACTTGGGAAGTTGTCGGCTCGTTTTGCTCATTCAGTTTGGCTTTTAGAACTTGTTTCTCTGCCAAAGTTTCCATCAGCGCTTGATCAATTCGCGGATTGTTTCCCGCAAATGCTGAATTTCCCAAAAACGCTACCAGAGCTACCACCACAATTGCTAAGGCTTGTTTTTTCATCTGATCCTCCTGCACTACCCTGTTGCAACACCCTGCCTGCTGAAACCCAGTTTAATTCGTTTTGAGATCAAACGCGCCTATAAATGCGATACCCGGTAAACGCCTGTCGAAGATCTAGACGTTTAGCTGCCGCCTGATGAAACCTTGGGCTTTGGAAATAGTGAGAGGTACCTCTACCTTTTGCTTGCCTTTAAATTCCGAATTCTATAGATTTTGCGCTTACTTTGAGCATTTGAAGCAGCGCTTAATTGCATGAGCGATTCGAGTCTGCATTTTCAAGAGCCGTTAAATTAAGGGGCCGAAATGACTACACCTAAGAAACACACGACACGATCAAAGCGCGACATGCGCCGCTCACACGACTTCCTAGTTCCATTGACTACGATCAAGTGTGTGAACTGTTCGTCTCTAGTTAAGCCTCATCATGTTTGTGCATCGTGCGGTTACTACAAAGGAAAATCAGTCGTTGCTGCTCGCTCGTAAGAGCTAGACCTCGCATAGAATTTGCGGGTTTAATGAGTCACCAACAACTAGAGGTCACGGAATGACGACGCCAATAGCGCAAAAATCACAGACTCTGTTTAGAACCCGTATTTCTGGTACGGGCTCATACCTTCCAAAAAAAGTTCTCACCAATCAGGATCTCGAAAAAATCGTTGATACCAACGACGAATGGATCACCGAGAGAACCGGAATTAAACAAAGACATATTGCTGCCGACGACGAGATCACGAGTGATCTTGCGTTGAATGCTGCTCGCCGCGCGATTGAAGCTGCAGGCTTAACTGTAAATGATATTGATATGATCTTAGTGGCGACTGTATCGCCTGATCAGCAAATGCCAAGCACCGCATGTATTCTTCAAGCTAAACTAGGCGCTCGAACTGTCATGGCTTTTGATATCAATGCTGCGTGTTCTGGATTTCTTTACGGAACAACGATCGCAGATCAGTTCATTAAAACAGGATTATACAAAAACGTTTTGGTGGTTGGAGTAGAAATACTTACCCGCTTCCTTAACTATAAAGATCGCGAAACTTGTATTTTGTTTGGTGACGCCGCAGGAGCCATGGTCTTCAGTCGTGCCGATGATCGCGATGACTCTCAAATCCTCAGTACTATTATCCAAGCAGACGGAACTCTTGCTGAGTTACTTCAACTGACTGCGGGTGGTTCACGTAATCCAATTTCGAAAGTAAATCGCGATGCAGGCGAACACTGGATGTCGATGAAGGGCCGCGAAATTTTTAAAAATGCAGTTCGCACGATGGTTCAGACTTGCCAAGACGCTATGAAAAATACAGGAATGACCGTCGAAGAAGTGAACTGGCTCATTCCACACCAGGCAAACCTTCGCATTATCGAATCAGTTGCCAGCTATTTTGGTCTCCCGCTCGAACGAGCAATCGTGAATGTTCAGAGAACTGGAAATACTTCGGCCGCAACTATACCTGTGGCTTTTGATGAAGCAGTTCGCGATGGAAGAATTCAGCGTGGCCACAATGTTCTCTTAACAGCATTCGGCGCTGGGCTTACGAGCGGTAGCGTCTTGTTGAGGTATTAACCTGTGTGGGCGGCATTATTTCCCGGACAAGGTAGTCAGTCAGTCGGCATGGGCCGATACCTTTATGATAATTTTAAATCAGCTAAAGAATCATTTGAAGAAGCTGGCGATGCGTTAAAGCAAGACTTTAAGAAGTTGTGCTTTGACGGCCCAGAATCTGACCTTGGACTCACTGAAAATACTCAGCCTGCCCTCCTCTTAGTTTCGAAAATTACTTTTGATGCAGTTAAAGAGACGACAGGAATAAAATTTGGCGCAGCTGCAGGACATTCGATCGGAGAATATGCGGCGCTAACAACGGCCGGTACGCTTAAATTCACTGATGCACTTAAGGCCGTACGACTGCGTGGACAAGCGATGCAAAAGGCCGTTCCGGTTGGCGAAGGCGCAATGCTTGCTGTTTTAGGTCTGGACGATGCAGACGTCGTTGCCATGTGCGCGTGGGCCGAGAAACAAACTGGATTATCGCCGATCGAGCCAGCAAATTTCAATGCGCCTGGGCAAGTAGTCATTAGCGGCTCAGCTAAATTAGCAGATTGGATTCGTGAGAACGCGAAACCTGAACTGTTCACGCCGGCTGGTAAGACTCCCGGAAGAATGAAGCTGATTCCTCTGAAAGTTTCAGCGCCGTTTCATTGTTCGATGATGAAGCCCGCAGAAACAGCGATGCGCGAAGTATTAACGTCGACGCAATTTAATCGCTCTCTCTTTCCGATCGTTCAAAACTTTACTGCCGAGGCGACGCAAGATCCTGATGAACTTCGCGAGCATATCATTCGGCAAGTGAGCGGTGCCGTTCGCTGGACACAGTGCATGCAGAACTTAAAGCAGATGGGTGCTACTCGTTTTGTTGAGGTCGGTGGCGGCAAAGTCTTAAGTGGACTAGCAAAAAAAATCGATCCTGAAGCTGTGATTTACAGTTTGAATTCACTCGAAGATCTAAAAGCACTTGAAGGGGTTTCGATTGGCTAAGCGATTTGATGGAAAAACTGTTTTAGTTACGGGTTCAAGCCGCGGCATTGGCGCCGGAATCGCACAACATTTGGCCCGTCTCGGAGCAAGAGTTGCTGTCACCTACTCCGGTAACCAAGCATCAGCCGAAAAAACCTGTGCAGCTCTTGAGGGCTCAGGCCACCTTTGCCTTCACTTAAACGTATCTGACGAAGCTTCTGTTGAAGGTGTGTTTGCAACGATTGCTACTGAGTTCGGTAAACTCGATTTTCTTGTGAACAATGCCGGGATTACGAAAGATCAGTTGTTACTTCGTATGAAGGCCGATGATTTCAATTCGGTTATTGAGACAAACCTTCGTGGTACTTTCCTTTGCACGAAGGCGGCGACTAAACTGATGCTCAAAGCTCGCGCAGGTTCAATTGTGAACATTACGAGCGTTATTGGCCAAACTGGCAACGCTGGGCAGGCAAATTATGCTGCCAGCAAGGCAGGCATCGAGGCTTTTTCGAAGTCAGTTGCGGCCGAAGTTGCGTCGCGCAGCATTCGGGTTAACTGTGTAGCTCCCGGATTTATTGTCACCGAAATGACTGATGTGTTATCAGATACTCAGAAGCAAGCCATTTTGGATAAAGTCCCGCTCAAAACACTTGGGTCGGTGGATGACATCTCAAATGCTGTGAGCTTCTTATTAAGTGACGAATCAAAATATATCACCGGACAAACACTCAGTGTTAACGGTGGTTTGTTCATGACATAATGACCGCAAACGGTCGGAGGATAGTGAGATGACAGCAGTTCAACCAAAAGTGAAAGAAGTTATTGTAGAGCAACTCGGCGTAGACGCTGATCGCGTAAAGCCAGAGGCTTCTTTCATCGACGATTTGGGCGCTGACAGCTTAGACATCGTTGAACTTGTAATGGCGATGGAAGAAGAGTTCGGCTTAGAAATTCCAGACGAAGACGCAGAGAAGTTAAAGACAGTTGCTGACGTTAGTAACTACCTAGCTTCTAAAGGCAAAGCGTAAGCTAAATCAGGCAGCCAGTGAGGCAGCCAATCGGTCAGACTGATACAGTGACCGGTCACAGCTTCTGTTTAACTGAATGACTGACTGACCGTCTGCCCGACTTCAAGGATGTAAGTATGGCATCTCCAAATAAATTTGAGCGTGCACCGAAAACCCAGCGACGAGTTGTTGTCACTGGGATGTCTGCCCTTACTCCACTCGGTCTAGATATTCAGACGACGTGGAAGAATCTTGTAAGCGGTGTCTCGGGAATCGATAACATCACGCAATTCGATACTTCAAAGCATGACGTAAAATTTGCTGGCGAAATCAAAGGTTTCGATCCGGCTCCGTATATCGATAAAAAAGAACAAAAGAAAATGGATCGCTTTATCCACCTATCGCTTGCAGCAGCTGCTCAGGCGATTGCAGATAGCGGCCTAGAGTTTAACGAAGAGCTTGGCGCACGTAGCGGCTGTTTGTTCGGCGTAGGCATGGGCGGTCTTCCGGCAATTGAAGTTCAGCACCGTGCGTTCGTAGAGCGCGGACCTTCTCGTATCTCCCCGTTCTTTATTCCGATGGTTATTACCAATTTATCTTCGGGTCAGATCAGTATTAAGTACGGACTTAAGGGTCCTAATTATTCTGTGACTTCGGCTTGTGCTTCAGGAGCTCATGCGATCGGAGAATCGGCTGCGTACATTCGCGATGGTCGAATGGATGTAATGGTCACTGGCGGATCAGAATCTGTGATTTGCGATATGGCTATTGGTGGTTTCGCTTCGATGCGCGCACTTTCAACTCGCAATGATTCACCGAAAACGGCAAGTCGACCGTTCGATAAAGATCGAGACGGTTTTGTCATGGCGGAGGCTGCGGCAGTTCTAATTCTTGAAGACTATGAGCGCGCAGTAAAACGAGGCGCAAAAATCTACGGCGAAGTGACTGGCTACGGAGTTTCATCTGATGCTTATCACATGACGAACCCTGCACCAGGTGGTGCTGGGGGTGCCGAAGCTATGAAAATGGCACTAAAAGATGCTTCACTCAATCCTGAGCAGGTTTCTTATATTAATGCTCATGGAACAAGTACTCCAGTTGGAGACGGATTAGAGTCGAATGCAATTAAGACTGTGTTCGGGGATCACGCAAAAAAACTTTGGGTGAGTAGCACGAAAAGTATGACTGGGCACGCACTCGGTGCAGCTGGTGCAATCGAGAGCGTATTTAGTTTAATGACGCTTAAAGAAAACATTGCACCGCCAACTATCAACTTAGAAAATCCAAGTGAAGATTGCAATTTGGACTACGTTGCAAAAGTTGCTCGCGATGGCAAATTTGAACACGTCCTCAATAACAGTTTCGGGTTCGGCGGAACAAACGCGAGTCTGATCTTCAGCAAGGTATAAAAGGCGTCGTACACCCTTTTTCCACCGTGGCTGACCAGAGCTGCCGCCGTGTAAAGAGAGGAACGCCAGTGAAAAGCCAGAAGTTATACATTGCTGCTGATCACGCAGGTTTTGATCTTAAGCAGCATCTCCTTCAAAAATTTTCTGAATTAAAAATTGAGGACCTCGGCACAGGCAACTGCGATCGCGTGGACTATCCCGATTACGCCGATCGTGTTGCAAAGAAGATTGAAGCTGATCCGTCTGGCATCGGAATTCTTGTTTGTGGCTCAGGGCAAGGAATGGCAATCAGGGCGAATCGATATTCCAAGGTGCGCGCGGCCCTCTGCTGGAATGAAGAGGTTGCTGAGCTTTCGCGTGCCCATAACAACGCAAATGTTCTTTGTATTGGCTCGCGCTTCACTGCCCCCGCGCTTGCCGAATTAATATTAAAAAAGTTTTTGAATACTGAATTTGAGGGTGGCCGACACGCCGCCCGCGTCGATAAACTTGATCGAAAATAGGCGTCGTACACCCATTTTCCACAAAGTGGAAAATGGGTGTACGACGCCTTTCAGAAGGAGCAACTAGATGAATCATCTTCGTGAAAACGATCCTGAAATTTATAAGTGGATTGGTGAGGAGACTAAGAGACAACAATTTGGTCTCGAGATGATTGCGTCTGAGAACTACACTTCTCAAGCCGTGATGCAGGCGCAGGGCTCGATTCTCACAAACAAGTACGCTGAGGGTTACCCTGGAAAACGATATTATGGTGGGTGTGAATTTGTTGATCAGATCGAGCAGCTAGCGATTGATCGCGCTAAGAAACTTTTTGGCGCTGAGCACGCAAATGTTCAGCCGCATGCGGGCTCGCAAGCAAACATGGCGGTGTTCTTAGCCTGCTTAAATGCTGGCGACACAATCATGGGAATGGATCTGTCTCATGGCGGACACTTAACTCACGGCTCGCCCGTCAACTTTAGCGGAATTCTATTTAAAGCAGTTTCATATGGACTCGATCCTGAAACAAGTTTGCTAAATTACGATCGCATTTTAGAAGATGCAAAAAAGCATAAGCCAAAGATGATTATTGCTGGTTACAGCGCTTATCCGCGTTCGCTTGATTTTGCAAAATTCCGGGATATCGCAGACCAAGTCGGCGCAACATTAATGTGTGATATGGCTCACTTTGCAGGCTTGGTTGCTGCTGGCATTCATCAGTCGCCGATACCTTATGCTGACTTCACGACTACCACAACTCACAAAACTTTACGTGGGCCACGTGGCGGACTCATCCTTTGCAAAGAAGAGAATGCAAAAAAAGTAAATTCAAAAATTTTCCCGGGCATTCAGGGCGGGCCACTTGAGCATGTTATTGCAGCTAAAGCTGTTGCTTTCGGTGAGGCGCTTCAGCCAAGTTTCAAAACTTACTCTCAGCAAGTTGTCAAAAATGCGAAGGCATTGGCGGCAACTCTCATGAGTGAAGGTTTTGATTTAGTGACTGGTGGAACTGATAATCATTTGATGCTCCTTGATCTCAGTAGCCGCGATGTTACGGGAAAAGATGCAGAGATCGCACTTGATCACGCAGGGATTACAGTGAACAAAAATACTGTTCCAAACGAAAAGCGTTCACCGTTTGTTACAAGCGGCGTGCGCATTGGAACTCCGGCGCTCACGACTCGTGGAATGAATGAGCCTGAAATGAAACAGATTGGAAAATGGATATCTGCGGTAATCAAAGATCATACCAATGAGACATCTCTCAAGAAAATACGGGCTGAGGTCCAGGAACTGTGCACAAGATTTCCGATTTACTCTTCATCTTCTGGTAAAATGACTGGAGAGTTAACTGGAGAATTGAGCTGATGGTTAGTCCCCGAATCACGCGTTCACTATTTATTTTTGCGGGCATGTCGATTCTTATCGCTTGCTCAACCTACCGCGGAACTTCTTATCGAAGTGGCGTCGGAAGTTATAAAGCGCCCGACGAAATGTATAGTGAGTACCAGCAACTTCCGCCTGCAGGTGGTGTGTCTTGGCGTGCGGCCCGCAGAACTGATTCGGCATTTTCCGAAGTCAATTTTGATTGGCCAGTAGATCGCGCCCGACTCACCCAAGGATTTCAAGTAGGGAAAAAGGTACATTGGGGAGTCGATCTCGCAGGTCCCAAGGGCACTCCAATCTTAGCTGCAGAGCGCGGAGTTGTCGTCTACACAGGTAGCGGCTTTCGTGGTTACGGAAAGCTTGTCGTCGTTGAACATGGAACTGAGTGGGCCACTCTTTACTCTCACCTATCGAAAATTTCAGTCAAAGAAGGACAAACTGTTCAGCAAGGTCAGGTGCTCGGCGGAATGGGCCGCACCGGACGCGCAAGTGGTGTTCATTTGCATTTTGAAATTCGAAAGAATCGTCAGCCAGTTAATCCGCTGGCCCTCTTACCTCAAGATGTAAGTGCTCTCGCGACAATTCGTAATTGATTGGTAGCAGCTGCGAAAAGCGCTGCTATCGCTCCGCCCAGTGTAGCCGATAGAATACTTGCGACAATCGGAACTGGAAGTCCAACAAGCCCACCAAGGCGAGTAGATATTCTAAAGCCATTTGCTAAATCGAATCCCAGTGTTAGTAACATCCAGGCAATAAAGCAGGCAATGAGTGCAGCAAGTGATGCTCGAAGTAGTCCATTCTCAAACCATCCGATAATTCCAGCAACAATTAAAATCGACCACCACGGAAGTACAAAGCCAATTGCCATGAACGAGAAAACATAAATCGCAATTCTAACTTTGCGATTCGAAATTCGATTTATTGTTCGATCAAACTTATTTTCGATCATTGGTTTAACTCAAAAGTGTTTAAGAGATTCGAGTTCGTTTTCTCAGAACTCAAATAGTAATTCATTTCGCGAAGCTCACTGTTGGCCCAGTTATCAAGAAGGTCCATATATTGACCTGAGGTTGGATCACCCGATTGCCCGCCCGGGAAAATATAAAATGCCTTGGGTCGCTCACCGAGTTCTACAATCATTTTCCAATCAGGGCCGTGTTTACCTGTATGAGCAAAGAGCGATTGGGCTTGTCCGGCTACATCTAAATTACCGCTTCCGAGCCCAGGAATTTTGGTGATGTGCTCGATCTTTGTTGGTTGAAACTCGCTCCAGGTCCAATCTTCAACGTTAGATCCAATTTTTGATCTAAGTTCTGCGAGTGCTGCCTTAAAGCTAGATGCAATTGCGGTATCTAACGTTTCAACTTCGTCTGTGTTTCTTACATCAAAAAATTTCGAAGATGGATCATTGAGTATCAATTGAATCGTTTGTTCGATACTTGGATATTGAAATATTTTTGGATCCGGGAACTTATCTTTCCAAATTGCAGATTCTAGTTCTTTCCAGAGTGCCATCCATATCGATGCGCCGACAGAATCTTTTGTGTGCTGGTAGTCCCACGCCTTCAATGCACTTAACGCTTCTTTGTCATCTTCCGGCATTTGCATTAATTCAAGTTTCGCAATGAGAACAGGAAGAATGCTTTTTGCCATTGAGCTTGTGACGTCTTTTTGCATTTGTTTAAAGTCTTCAGTAGAAACTTTGGACTTCGATTTAAGTAGATCGTTGATGCGAGCGGCTCGATAACTTACATCCCATTTAAAGCCGAGGTAATGCGGATAGGTTTCATCGATTGGCTTTTGATTTGCTGAACTGACATAGCCACGCGCAGGATTAATTAAATGTGGAATTTCCTCTTTTGGAATTGTGCCCTTCCAGTCATAAGCCGGGTCTGAGCCATCGCCGATCATGCGCCCTTGTCCAGGCCACCTAATCGGAAAATTTCCGTTATGAAATATTCCAATGTTGTTTTTGTTATCGGCACAAATAAAGTTCTGCGCAGGTGATCCGTAAAATTCGAGGGCTGATTGGCACTCTTTGAATGTTTTTGCGCGATTGAGAAGAATAAACGATTTAATTTCGTTAGACGGATCAAGCACTGCCCAGCGCATGCTCGCGCCCCGAGGAATTGATGGGAAGTTTGGTGTCTCGTTTACCCCATAAGGAATGGGACCGTAATGAGTGCGACGTAAATTTAAAGTTATTGGGTCGCGGCCTCTGACTTTTAAAATGTGTTCGTTAGTAATAACTGGTCGCCAGTCGCCATCATGCAAGTACTCGAGTTGATTCGAATCTCTGAATCGAAGCTCATACCAGTCAAGCACATCAGTGATCGCACTTGTGACGGCCCAGGATGTTGAGCGATTGAAGCCAATGATGACTCCCGGTCCTCCCGGAATTGTGCCGCCCATTACATTTTGCGTTGGCGACACAAGTTGCACTGCGTACCACAATGCAGGAAGCGCATAATCTAAGTGAACATCGTTAGCGACAATTGGCTTCCCAGTTTTTGATCGGCTTCCGTTGACGGCCCAGTTGTTGCTTCCGTTGTTTTCGTTCGGAGTAATTCCAGTTTGAATCAAGTCAACTGATGCGCGGAAGAAAGTCTCTGGTGGTTCTGGGGCACGTTTTTCAAAACTCCACGTTTTGTCTTTAGGTACAATGGGTTCGACAACACTTGAGTGAACTGGAAAAAGTTGATTGAAGTCTTCCTCATTTAAACGAAGTCGACTTCGTGTGAGAGCAAGGTCGCGATTATAACCCGCGAGTTGAAACGCCATGAACTTAACAAGAAGCAGAGATTTAAGCGGCGTCCACTCTTCAGGTTCATACCCAAGTAATTTGAACTCGTACGGATACTGAGATGCTTTTAACGATTTAATATATTCATTCACGCCTTGTGCGTAGCTCTCAAGTGCAACTTTGCTAATCGGATCCGTAAGACTGAGATCTAAACTTTCTTTTGCGGCCTGAGGCAACCCCATTGAGATGAACATTTTGTCGAGTTCAAGAGTCTTGTCGCCCATGACCTCTGAGAGCCTACCCGCGGCCACCCGACTAATAAAATCCATCTGCCAAAGGCGATCTCTAGCAGTGACGAAGCCTTGAGTAAGATACAAGTCAGCGTCGTTCTCAGCGAAAATATGAGGGATGTGGTCTTTGTCATACTGAACAGTGACTTTACCAGTAAGCCCTTCAGGCTTTGGCAGTGCCTTGACCGTACGATGGCGCCAAAGACCTGTGTAAGGGTTTAAGAGGTTCGCTGCAGAGTTCAGCGGGATGAACGACGTGCTGAGAAGCTTTACCGACAAGGCGGTCAGAGAAAGAAATAATAGGCAAAGCCAAAAGGCTTTCACTCTAATAATCAAAGATGATTCCCCGAGGTGTTTTACATCAAATGCAGCTAGTTAAATTGGTACCGCTTTAAAATAAAAATGGCGAGTGTTTTCACACCCGCCACCTATAAATACCAAGCTATCAGCTTGAGTCTAAATCATCTCTTTAAAGAGCTGATTACATGCTTGCGAATACGTTCATGTAGTATTCAGTCTCTGTGTCGCGCATGAAAGTGAAGCGCTTATCTTGGCCTTTACCAATGTTCGGCTCGCTATCAACGCCTACTGTTAGACCGATTTGCTTCGTCAATTGCGCAGATGCCGCGATGTCGAGGTAACCATTTGATGATTGTTTGCCGTTTCCGCGCTCCCAAGAATCGATTGTTCCAAGCGCAACAGTTGCAGAAAGAACGTCGTTTGCCTTAGCAGTTGCGTATCCATATTGCACAAATTTCGCGTCAGTTGTCTTTTTAGTTTTACCGTCGATTTGGTATTCGTCCTGCGTGTTGAATGCATAACGAGGGTCAACTACGTGGCCCACTTCGAAAGTTTTGTTGAGTTCGTGGCTAGTAACCAAGTTTAGGCGGAAACGCGCAATTTGATCAGTTGCTTGAGAAGTTCGGCCAGTTGGAAGGTAAAGGCGATTCGATAGGCTAAGATTGCCGCCTTCCCATTTAGCTAAATTCGCAACTTTAAGAGCAACTTCTGTGTCGTCGATTTGCATTTTAGTATCTGTTTTGTCGTCAGCAGCAATTGCACCGCTCGCATTTTGGCGGATGTATGCTTTCAATTTGTCTGAAATTTTGTAGTTAACACCTACGAATGAAGCGTTAGCAACTGATCCACCGCCGTCGGTGTTCATTGCGCGCATTCCGTAATAGTTTTCAGTGTAAAGATCCACTGACCACTTCTTAGATGGTGCAGCTGGAAGTGTTGCTCCAATTGATCCAGCTGAAGTTGCTGCTGCAGTTGGGCTTGAAAGTGCCGGGCTGCTAGTAGATGCGCCTGCAGTTGCCGATGTTGAAGCTACAGTTGCCGAATTGTTTGGTGCTGCGAATGCCGATGTCGACACTGTTACCGCTACCGCTAACGTAATTGCTGATAGACTTTTCATAAATCTCCCCTTGAAAAGACTGGTTTTATTTTGACCCCACACTAACCATTTCAGCAATAGACGTGCCGGAGTGAACCTGCACCGCAAATCGGTTTGTAGAGTTGCCCTATCTCGTACCCATAATTCAGCATAAAGTAAATCGTGAGAGTTCGAATTTGGAAGGTTTCCCTAGCGTAAGTGCCTTTCAAATTGTAGTTGCTCAATTGCGACGCAGAGTGTAAAACCCCTTTTCTACGACAGGAAACTAGTGGTGCGTTTCGGGCCTTCTAAAACAAGTTGGATAACAATCGGTCTGAGCAGTATCGCTTTGCACCTGGCATTGCTATCTACTTTGCCAGTTATTCGATCAGAAGCAATCGAAGTAGCTTTTTTGCCAACGGTTGAAATTAACCAGCTGCCAAAACCTAATCGAAAAGTTCTATCGCCACCGCTCCGCCAAGCGATTGCAAGCGGAGCAACTCAATCGGCCGAAGTCGGTTCGACTTCTAAAGCTTCGCTCAATTATTTCCGGGAATCTCTGTATCGAGCACTTGATGAGAATTTGCAGACGCGATCAAAAAGCTTAGAGCTTTTGTTGTCCATTACTTTTTCGACTGAAGGAGTTTTGGAGAAAAGCGAGATATTGAAAGGCTCAGGTCAGTCTGCGGTGGATGCTGAGATCATCAATATATTGATGAAGAGTAGCCTTCATAAAGCGCCAGATCTCGCTGATCTAAAAATTCAAGTCCCAGTTCGCCTTCGTTGACCTTTCTTTAAGGTGAAGCTGGAAGGCGTGAGGGGCTCGCGAAAAACTTTGAAAGCCCAAGTGGGTTCTTTGCACCCAATCGATAAAGTATTTCTTCTGGAGCAATATTCTGGTTTGAAGAAAGATCGATCTTTCCCCCGCCCGTTACGAGAGTTGAGAGAAAGCCAGGCGGTAGTTTTAGTGCATAGTGAGCATCAGACGCTTGATGATGAGCTTCTAGGCGCGAGTCGAACACAGCTGCTCGCTGATACACAAAATTTGCTGAACCGATTTGGAATGAAGCGCTTTGTGGCAAACCTGTGATCAACTCAAATGGCGACACTGTTGAACTGTAGAAGCTAATTTTGTCGAAAGGTAAATTGGCGAGATAATCGCTGGGTGCAAGCGAGCTGACCCAAAGTTGATAGTTCTTTCCGGCCCCAGATGTCAGCGTAACCTTATTTTCAAATGCGTTTATCTGTAGGTTTTCAAATTTTCCTTTTGAAAATGAAAACGCTGTCACCAAATCGATTGGTTTAAGAAGTTTAACTCCTGGAATCTGATAAAGCTTTGCGGTAGCGGGTGAATCTAATTTTACTTCACCTTTATCTAAGTTTGCTTGTCTAGTATCGAGATCAACCAATGAGGATCGAACTTTCAGGCTATCCCATCCAATGCTCTTTGTTTTTGGGTCGACTACTAGCTTTTCGAAATGGAACAGGCTGACCTCAATCGTCTTTGCAGGATCAATGACTTTGGTATTTTCGGCGATTATGTTGTTGAAGATGATTTTCTTGAGCCGGCGCTTTTCTATTGATGGCCCTTGCTCATCTGGTTGTTGCGCTGGTTTTTGCTCTGGCTCTTCCTCAGTTTGCATTTCTGGGGTGATAAAAGGCATTGCGAGCAGGCCAATAAAAAGTCCCTCGCCACTGCCCGATTTGACAGTCATTTCTGTGTTGTTAAACCTCACGGCATTTAAAGTTAAAATTTGTTCTGAGAAAATTTTGGCGTAATCAGAAAAACTAATGTCAATTGTACCGAATTTAATTTGCTCATTCTCATTTGAGATTTCTAGGCCAGTAAATCTAAACCCTTTTGCAAAGCTTCCAGAGACATCACCTACTTTGATACCTTGAGAAGTGAGTTGTGCTTCAAGCCTGTCAGCAATAAAAGATGAGTAATAAAAATATGATATTGAAGCGATCAGAAGAAAGCTTGAAACCACGACTGATTTTGCTAGCCCTGCAAAGAAGCCGCTGTAACGTTCAGCGACGGCTGCATCTTGCACTACGATGGTTTTTGAGAGCAGATCATGAAGTGCCCTGCGGTCATCGTGCCATAGGATCATAAAAAAGCCGATACCCAAGGCAATAAAGGACATAGCTTTGCCAACTGTTTCGCGGATCAAGGCTTCTTTGAGGTTGAGCGATCGATCTTCACCGATCGGCAAAACGCGAAGGCCAAATATTTTTTTACCGAGAGTTTGCCCATTAAAAGTTAACGGAAGTGCGTAGTAAAGCACTGTAATCAAAATGGCAGCGATGAATTCGTAATCGCTGCTCATCACCGAGGCCAGCATCACAGTTGCAGACTTTGCAAGTGCTGCTGAGAAGACTGTGTCGAGCGTGCTCGCTTGAAGTCGCGCGCCATTCGGTGCTTGTACGTAATCGACGTGGCTAGGCACTGATTGCTCCTGTTTCATCTCTCTTCTTTAATTTTGAGGCTAAAATTCTGTACTGTTGATTCGACTTCACTGTTGGATGAGCTTGAGCTGTCAGTGTGACCCATTGTTCAAATACATCTTGCGACTCAAGAAGTGAAAGTATTCGAATCAGAGATACGCACTGAGTTTGATCTAAAAGCGCAATGGTCTTTTCGGGTTCATTATTAAAGGCGATGTCCCGAGCGAGCTGGCTGAGTCGATCATAATCTTTATCACGTCTGAGCTGATTAATTGTTTCATCGAGATGAAATTTGTAAAACGATATTCGTGCGGGTTGCGGAACGTGATCTTTTAAGGCTTCCGCAAAAGCTAAGTCTCTGACGATCATGTTTTCAGGATTCCAGACAAGAATCTGATCGTATATTGCCAGCGCCTCTTTCGAATTCTGAGCCTCGTCGAAGAGCTCAGCTTCGTGCGGATAAAGAAAGGCAAGATCACTTGTGACAACGAAGCGATGAATAATCGCAAACACAGCTCCAAAGACCAACCCAGCTAGATGTGCAAAATGCGCCGTCTTGCCCATTGCTCCAAGTGAGCCAGCGATGTCTTGTGAAACAAGCATGATGAGTACAAAGGCAAAAGTGGGGATGAGTACGACTTTGCTATACACAAAAACTGAGAAGAGGACTCGAGTTGGATGCTTCCAGAAAAATGTTAGATAGGCTCCTGCTAAAGCGGATATTCCTGCAGAAGCTCCCACAAGCGGTACACCTTCGGGTAAAAAAGAGGCTGCATGAAGAACTAACCCGCTGGCCCCGCCTACCAGGTAGAGTGCAATCCACGCCCCGATGCCGATTCGCATTTCAAGTGCTCCAGCGAACGCAAAGAAGAAAATCATATTGCTCAGCAAATGAATCCAGCCACTGTGAGAAAACTGCGCTTTCATGACACTCATGAACGAGATGGTTTTAGAAGAAAGCCAATAGCCACTGCTGTACGTAGCATGTACGTGGTTTTTCCAAAGCGTCCATTCCGGGGTCGCCGTTAGCTTTGCAAACAACTGATCAGTAAACTCTGCGAGTTTGGGAATTTTTTCTACGTTTGTCTTAGGCTCGACTGAAATTAGGAAATCGCTTTTTGAAAGTAGATTAAATCCAGTGAGATGATTTTTTAAACGATTGCAGTCTGCAATCTTAAGCTGTTCAGTCTCACACCAATCCTCCGTGAATTCTTCTGCTAGCGTTTTTGAAACTCGATATCCCTCGTGTTTCATCGTGCGAGTGATGGCTTGATCCAGCGAGCGAAAACTAAAAATTGAAAACGCAATTGTGCACAGACCGATGGCGATCGTCATCAGTGGCAAATCAGGTAGTTTTCCCTTAGGTCCAAGAGGCAAAAGGATCATGAGTTTTTATCGGGATTTACGAGGGCAATTCTTACGAAAACCAGGTGGTCTAGGTCGCTTTTCTTTACAGAATTTGATCCTTCGGCACACTATGAAACAGGACCAGCTATTTTCAGTCAAAAAATGAGTGCAACTGCGCCCTTCATTCGGTACAGGTTACTGCTAAAAGAGGTTTGGAATGTCTTATCAAAAAAAGATATCGTTTGTCGTACTCGCGCTTACTCTAGCGTTTTCGCCAATTGTGCTCGCAGAACCAAAGGCGTACGTCGAACCTAAAAAAGGATTCTTTTCGCAGCCGAAACTCTTAGTTAACGGAAAAAAGTTTTCACCTCAATTTTTCAGACAGAGCGGTTTCAAATTCGCAGAAGAGATGAAAGATAATCCGGAAGCCTATAAGCTCGCAAAGAAACACGAATGTTACTCGGTTTGGGCCTCTGGGCTTCTCTGGGGTGGACTCGGCGCCTCGATCATTTATTCTTCAGTGACCGCTTCAGATGATTACAAAAGCGGGATCTACTGGGGCATTTTTGGTGCTGGATTTATTGGGTCAATTTTTTTTCAGCAAAGCGCGCAAATAAATCTGCAGAAAGCGATCAATTCGTACAACGGCGTAGGATCTCAAGGTAACAATTTGGAATTCAATGTCACTCCGCTACAAGATGGTGCGGCACTGGTGGCGAGATACGAATATTGAGAGTTGCGAAGAAAATGGTGGTCTGTGCAGAACTCGAATCTGCGACCTCTCCCATGTCAAGGGAACGCGCTACCAACTGCGCCAACAGACCATTCGCGAACGAAGTTCTCACAAAGTACTTAGTATCGATTGATGGGTCAAGTGCGAGAGCTCGGCAATGGTGCCAGAGCGAATATAACTCGGTCTAGGATAACTCCGCCTAATACAACTCTACGACGTCGTTTTCTTTAAAGCCTGAGCCAGAGTGGACGACGCCGATGGAGCCGTCTTTGCCGAAGTAGCTGACGACTTCAATGGTGCCTTTTAAACGCCCAGGAACACGGCCAATTAGAGCGCCTGTCTCAGGGTCATAGACATCTTCGCCGTCTTCCATGACCTTTAAAATGTCGCCTACTTGCAAGCCCGAGATGCGTCCTGCGTTTAGGTAAATGCGTTCGCCTTTGATTAAAGCTACGCGGCCTTCCCACGACAACTTTTCAAGAATTTGACTGAAGCTAGGAATAAACGTGAGAAATCCTTTTGCGATCGCCATTTCGATCAACTCTGGATCTTGCTCTAAGTAGCGGTCACCATAGGCGCGTTGTGCAACTCGAGTGGTAGTGTCTTCGACAGTTGATGATCGCATTTCGTTTAGCAAAACCTGACTGTTCTTCGTTGAGACCATTCGAACTTGCACAGTGGCATCGATTCTTAGTCGAAGCTTTCGCACTAAACCAACCTCGTCACCGAGTCTTCGAGTTTTGACATCGATTACTTTACCTTCAATAAACGCACTCAATCCTAAGTCATCGCCGATTTTCGCCATTTCAGTGAAATCATAAGCGCCGTTTTTAACGAATTGATTTACATCTTTAGGAAAGTCAGACGGATTTACTAAGACGAAATTTTCAGTTTTAAGTAAGTTGCGAATTAGAACTTCGCGAGCAGCTCTTGTCGGTTCTTTATCGCGAGCCGGATTCGCATCAAGAAATGGAAGAACCATGATTCTTTTACGAAGTGACGGATCAGTAGTGCCTCGCGCCTGAAAAGGAACATCTCGAATTTCGGGCCTTTTGCGATCTGACGATACGCAAGAAGTTACGATTAATGATAACGCAACTGCAGTCGATGCTTTGACGAGATTCAGAGTTCCCATACGTATAGGATAAGCTAAGTCAACTCAGCTTCAAATGGGCTAACGTCGCGCTTTCACACGAAGCTCAATTTCGTTACTTTCAGCGTTTCCGACTTCAGTCTGGAAACTTGGTAACTGAGCCTTCTTAAGCTGCTCAGTGAGTGTAGAAAGTGAGCCTTTAAAGTCTGCTTCTAAAACCACGCGATCAGAGGAGAATTTTCGATCTCTAAGATTTTTAAGCTCTCTGACACTACGATTTAGTTCTGTTTTAAAGTCCTCGAGCTGCTTTGGAGTTAAAGTCCCGACTGCTGCAATCTGAACAGCCGTTGATCCTACTACTCCCGTCTGCCAAGCTTCGTAAACGGTCGCAGTCAGTTCTTTTGAAACTTCAGTAAACATTTGCTCTGCCGCTGCTTTAACTGTTGCTTCGTTGAATCGAGAAAGTTTGGTTGATCGCGTGAGATCTACTAACAAGCGAGAGTCAGAAGCTTGATACACTCCAACTTTAAGAGCGAACGTGCCAGTTCCGTCTTCAAGTTTGCGGTAGCGGCCTTCGCCGCGCACGACCATTTGCGCTTTCGCTGCATCTAGAAGTTCTGTTTCTGAAAAGCTAGCTTTAGAAACCACTGCAAGTTCAAAACCCTTTTTCTTCAGATCTGCCGCAAGTTTCGCCTGCCAAATTTTTTGCAACGTCACTAAATCAAGTTTTCCCTCGGTGGCTTCAGGAGCCCAAGACTTAAACGAAACTTCTGAATTTTTGTCGGTGAACGCAACTAACGAAATTAAAGTTCCGGGTGTCTCAGTGTCCGCCAAAAGACCTGCTGACTGAACAATTTTTCGGAGTGAATCTGGAGATACTTTCAATTCAACTGAAACTTTAAAGCCATTGGGAGACTGGGCGGCTTGGCTTGGTCGAGTGAATGGAATGAACTTTGATGATTGCGAAATAATTTTTTTATCTATGATGTCTTTGTTTTTACGATATTTAGCGTCACCAATTAAATCGATGACCTGATTACGAGCTGTAGTTTCAGTGGCTTGTGCTGTGATCTCGCGAACAGCGTCGGCGGCAGTCGTTGCAGTTGCGCTGATTCCATCGAATTTAACAGAAATTAAATCAGTCTGTGCGCCGGCGTTTAAAGTCAAAAAGGTTGCTACTAAAATTGCGAAAATCTTCATTTTGCCCTCCGGGCCTATCACGCACGAATTTGAACAAAGTCAGTTCTACCAAATAATCCATGTAAGTTTTCAAAGAATGCTTGAGTCGGATCGATTCCAAGCGGCTCACTAACTTCCATCGTTACAGTCTTCTGTAAATCAGGTAACTCGATTTCTAGTTCGACACCGGTCGACCCAGGAAACTTTTTCAGTACGTCGCTCAAAAGGCCCAAGCGATCTTGCATGCTTGCATCAATCTTTAAAGTCATGTGCTTTGATTTACGAAGTACTTCTTCTAAAATTCCCACGCGATCTACCAGTATTTTGCAGGCTTCGCCGTCTCTCTCAAGAACTCCGCCTAACAAAACTGGTAAATCTGATTTCAAGGGGGCTTCGGCTTTAACAAACACATCTGGGAATACAACTAGTTCCACTTGTCCGGTGAGATCTTCAAGTTGGGCAAACGCCATGCGCGTACCCTTTTTGGTAATCAAATCGCGAACGCTCGTGATCAAGCCAGCTAATACAACGCGCTTTTTATGGTCTTGAGTTTTTAACTGATCAATCGTGCAAGTCGTCCACATTTTATAAAGCCCAGTGTAACCACTGAGAGGATGATCACTTAAGTAGAAGCCTAGAACTTCTTTTTCATAAGCTAAGCGCGCGCCGCGGCCCCACGGTTCAGAATTCGCCAAGATCACTTTATGTTTCTGGGTCTCTTCAGCATCAGCCATTGCAAAGAGGCTCACCTGGCCGACTTCTTTATCTTTACGAGTTGATTCTGCGCGCTCTAAGAATTTTTCGTACCCGTTAATCAACTGAGCCCTATGCGCACCGTAATTGTCGAACGCACCCGCTTTGATTAAGCACTCAAGAGCTTTCCGGTTCACTTTGCGAGTATCAACACTTTCAAAGAACTCATCGAGATTCTCGAATTTGTGATTAGGAATCTTGTTCCGCGCATCGATAATGTTCTCAACGGCACCCTCTCCAACTCCTTTGATGGCGCCCAAAGAGAAATAGATTGTCTCGTCTTTGACGTTAAACTTGTAATCAGAGTGATTGACGTGCGGAGGCTCAACATTGATTCCGCGCTGCCGAGCATCGCGAACGTATTTTACGATATTGTCAGTGTTACTCATCTCAGTTGAGAGAAGGGCTGCATAGAATTCAATTGGATAATAATTCTTAAGCCATGCTGTTTGGGCCGCGATCACACAGTAAGCAGCAGCGTGAGATTTGTTGAATCCGTAGTTAGCAAATTCTTTCATGAGTTCAAAAAGCTCTCCAGCTTTTTTCGCATCATGACCGTTGTCATTTGCACCCTTCATGAAACGCTCTTTTTGCGCATCCATTTCAGAAGCAATTTTCTTACCCATCGCTCGACGTAACATATCGGCTTCACCAAGTGAGTAGTTAGCGATCTTCGATGAAATCGCCATTACCTGTTCTTGGTAAATAATAATCCCGTAGGTCTCAGAAAGAATTTCTTCAAGCTCCGGAAATAAATATTCAACTTTAGCTTCGCCATGTTTTCGGCGAGTGAACTCAGGAATCATGTCCATCGGACCAGGACGATAGAGAGCGTTGATGGCCGTGATGTCTTCGAAACTGTTCGGCCGAATCTTTCTGACCGTATCAGTAATGCCGTCACCTTCAAACTGGAAGATACCTGCTGTGTCGCCTCTCGACATAATATCGTAAATGCCCGGATCAGAAAGCGGAATATCTTGCGGAAGAATTTTCTTTCCGCGGTTTTTCTCAATCAACTCAAGCGCATTTTGAATGTGCGTAAGAGTTTTTAGTCCCAAGAAGTCGAATTTAATTAGGCCGATTTTTTCGGCCCACTTCATATCGTACTGAACTACGTTTTCGCCATCAGCACCTTTGTAAAGTGGAGCATGCTCAACCAAGTTATCATCTGCAATGACAACTCCGGCTGCGTGAATGCCCGCATGTCGAACTAACCCTTCGATTTGTTGAGCGATGTCGATCATGTTCTCAACTTGCGGATTATTCTCCATCTGCTCTTTGATGCGTGGTTCAAGCTCAAGAGCTTCTTTGATTGTGATGCCGAGTTTTTCAGGCATCAACTTTGATATCACATCAACTTCGGCGTAGGTCATGCCGAGTACGCGGCCGACATCGCGAATGGCAGCGCGTGCCTGCAGTCGACCGTAAGTAATAATTTGCGATACGTTTGCCTGTCCGTATTTCTGAGTGACGTAATCAATTACGCTTTGACGTTTTTCCTGACAGAAATCGATATCGAAATCGGGCATCGAGATACGTTCAGGATTTAAGAAACGTTCGAAAAGAAGATTATATTTTACCGGATCAAGATCTGTAATACGGAGGCAATACGCAACAAGCGATCCTGCTCCCGAACCCCGTCCTGGCCCAACAGGGACACCATTGTCTTTTGCCCAATTGATGAAGTCCTGAACGATTAAGAAGTAAGAATCGAAACCCATTCGATTGATAATTCCAAGTTCGTAATCTAATCGCTTTCCGTAATTTGGTTTTACAGCTTCGTCGACGGCTTCTCCGCGTGCGGCGGCTTCTTTGAATCGAAGTTCAAGGCCCTCAAACGAATAAGTCTTAATGGCATCTTTTTGAGTAAGGCCTTTTGGCGTTGGGAATGTTGGTAAGTGATAAATAGGCTTACCAGCATCGTCTTTGAGTTTGAATTTTACATCACAGCGTTCAGCTATTTCTAAAGTTGCGGCCAAGGCCTGTGGCACATCTTTAAAGAGCTTTTTCATTTGATCTGCAGATTTAAAATAGAACTGATCTGAGCCAAGGCGATAACGAGATTCATCTTGAATAGTTTTGTTAGAGCCAATGCAAATCAATACTTCTTGCGAAAGTTGATCAGCTTGTTCGAGGTAATGAACGTTGTTGGCTGCAACTACTGGCACGCCCGTGATTTTCGAAGCCTCGAGAAGGAATTCATTGATCTTATCCCACTCAGGACCGGTGCGATTCATTTCTAAGTAAAAACGCTCCGGATAAATTGCCGCAATCTCGCGAACTTTTTGAAGTGCCGCCTCTGCGCCGAATCTTTCGAAAGCGTAATTCACTTCTCCGCGTGATCCGCCAGAAAGAACAATCAAATCGTCTGAATACTTTTTTAAAACATCCCAATCAACTCGCGGCTTGTAGTAAAAGCCCTCTTGGTAGCCAATTGAGCTAAGCTTACAGAGGTTTTTATAACCTTTGTAGTTTTGCGCAAGCACTACAAGTCGAGTGTTTGGCTGCTGAGCTGCTTCGCGATCTTCACCTTTGATTAATCGCGACTTTGGCGCGAGATAAAGATCAATTCCGAGAATAGGCTTAATCCCCAAATCCTTAGCACCAAAATAAAACTCAACTGCACCGAACATGTTGCCGTTATCAGTAAGCGCAACTGCAGGCTGGCCGTCGTCCTGGGCCTTTTTTAATAGCGCTCCCGTTCGGCAGGTCGCTTCTAAAAGTGAGTACTGAGAATGTGTGTGTAAGTGAACGAAGCTCAAAGTTTATTCCCACTCAATCGTGCCAGGTGGCTTACTAGTTACGTCGTAAACAACTCGATTAACGCCTTTAACTTCATTCGTAATGCGATTTGAAACTTTGCGCATGAATTCGAATTCAAAAGGATACCAGTCGGCTGTCATTCCATCTGAGGATGTTACTGCTCTCAGGGCTAAAACCTTTTCATAGGTGCGCCCGTCACCTTGTACTCCAACTGTTTTCACCGGCAGTAGAACACAAAATGCCTGCCAAATATTATGATACAAATTATTAGATCTCAATTCGCCAATGAAAATGTCATCTGCTTCTCTTACGATCTCTAAATTCTCGCGATTCACTTCGCCCATAATACGGATTGCTAAACCTGGGCCAGGGAACGGATGTCGATCTAACAAATGTGGCGGCAAGCCAATCTGCTTTCCGATCGCTCGGACTTCGTCTTTAAATAGCTCTCTGAGTGGCTCTACGAGCTTCATGTTCATCTTCTCAGGCAAACCACCCACGTTGTGATGCGATTTGATTGTGACCGATGCTCCTCGCGGAGAAACGCTTTCTATGACGTCCGGGTACAGCGTACCTTGCGCTAAGAATTCAGGTTTATGACCGATCTCTTTTGCTACGCGATCAGCGGCACTTTGAAACACGTCAATAAAGACTTTTCCGATCGCTTTACGCTTTAACTCTGGGTCCTCTAGACCTTTGAGCGCCGACATAAATAGTTCAACAGCGTCGACACCTTTAACGTTGAGTCCATGTCCTTCATAATTTTTAATTACAGAGTCGTATTCATTTTTGCGAAGTAAACCGTTGTTTACAAAGATGCAGTGCACACGATCTTTACCTAAAGCTTTGGTAAGGAGAGTCGCGGCTACAGAAGAATCAACTCCGCCGCTTAAACCGCAAATCACATGCGCCGTTGAACCAACTTTTTTGCGAGCTTCATCCATCAACTGCTCAGCAACTTGCGGAGGATTCCAATTCGGATCAGCTTTGCAATATTCAAAAACAAAAGCTGACAGTAGCTGAGTGCCTTTGTCCGTGTGTGTGACTTCCGGATGAAATTGCAAAGCCCAAATTCCATCCCCTTTCATAGCAGCAGCGTGATTAGTTTCGCTGAGCCCAATTATTTCAAAGCCAGGGGGCGGAACTTTCACTATATCGCCGTGGCTCATCCACACTCGTTGCTTACTGTTGAGAAGACTTCCAAGTTTCTGATGGAATGAAGATTTCCATGTAACTGTATTGAATCCATATTCACGCTGTTCAGCCTTCTCTACTATTCCGCCGAGATCGCTTGCGATGAGTTGCATCCCATAACAAATACCTAACAGCGGAGCGACTGATTTAAGTTCAGAAATATTACGATACGGAGAACCTTCTTCGTGAACTGAACTTGGTCCGCCACTGAGAATAATTCCCTTAGGCTCGAGAGCTTTAATTTTGTCTAAAGGAGCATCAAACGGCAAAATTTCAGAATAGACATTCAGTTCGCGAAGACGTCGCGCGATCAGCTGAGTCAGCTGTGATCCAAAATCTAAAACTACAAAGCCACCTTTGTGCTGCACTCGATGTGTCCTTTTTTGGCTATTCTAAACGGTAATTTGGTGCTTCTTTAGTAATGCTCACGTCATGCACGTGCGATTCACGTAAACCCTGAGCACTAATGCGAACGTACTTTGCTTTCTTTTGTAGATCTTCGATGTTCTCAGCGCCTAGATAACCCATACCTGATTTTAATCCGCCAATCAGTTGATGGAGGATGGCACTCGCAGACCCTTTGTAAGGGACTCGGCCTTCAATTCCCTCTGGCACTAACTTATCAAAGTCTTCAACTGAAGCTTGGCCGTAGCGATCTTTTGAGCCCTTTTGCATAGCGCCCATTGATCCCATCCCGCGATAAACTTTATAAGTTCGACCTTGGAACAAGATTGTTTCGCCCGGGCTCTCGTCAGCACCAGCTAACAAGTTGCCGATCATCACTGAGTTCGCACCAAGTGCTAAGGCTTTTGTAATGTCGCCAGCGAATTTAATGCCGCCGTCAGCAATAATAGTTTTACCAAGCTTCTTTGCAAGCTTTCCGCACTCCATCACCGCAGAGATTTGCGGCATACCGACGCCTGCGATAATTCGCGTCGTACAAATACTTCCAGGGCCAACGCCAACTTTAACTACCTCAGCGCCACTCTTAATCAAAGCTTCAGTACCATCGGCAGTGACTACGTTACCCGCGCAAATAACAGTGTCTTTAAATTTGCCTGATGCCCACTTTGTCATTTCGAGAACGTTCTTTGAATGCCCGTGAGCTGTATCAATCACAACGACATCGCAGCCAGAGGCTACTAGTGCTTCAGCTCGTTCACGTGAAGTTGCGTCGACACCAATTGCTGCGCCCACAATCAGGCGACCGTGCGTATCTTTGGTAGCCAATGGATAGGCTTTTGCTTTCTCAATATCTTTAATTGTGATCAGGCCGCGGAGTTTTCCGCTTTTGTCGACGACCGGAAGTTTTTCAATTCGATGCTGTCCTAAAATCGCTTTAGCCTGCTCCAAAGTCGTTCCGACTTCGGCAGTGACCAGACCTTCTTTTGTCATGATGTTCGAAACCGATTGATTTAAGTTTTTCTCGAACCGCAAATCTCGGTTAGTAAGAATGCCGATAAGCTTTCCGTCCATTGTGATCGGCACGCCACTGATCGAATACTTTTTCATTAGCTCTACAGCTTCTGACACCATCGCTGACGGTCCTAAAGTAATCGGATCGAGGATCATTCCCGATTCGTACTTTTTCACCTTCTCAACCTCGAAAGCCTGGGCTTCAATATCTAAATTCTTATGTATCACTCCCAAGCCACCTTGCTGAGCCATGATACGAGCCGTTTTATTCTCGGTGACCGTATCCATCGCCGAAGAAATAATTGGCGTATTAAGAACTATGTCGCGGGCGAAGAATGATTTTGCCGAGATCTCAGTCGGCACAATTTCGGAGTACTGCGGGATTAAAAGAATGTCATCGAAGGTCAGAGCGTAATTTAAATCTTCCATTTGACCCCTTAAACTTGGTTTCGTCTTACAGTTCAAATTTCATATCCGCTGGTGGGCGGCTTGAAGGATCTTGATACCACTTCTTGTACATTAAATAATTATCAGCCGATTTATCTAAGAACTTAATCTCTTCAGGCTTAAGCTTGCGAACTGCTTTCGCCGGTCGCCCCATGATCAAATAGCCTTCTTCAAAGCTGGAGTTCTCAGTCACTAAACTCCCCGCTCCAACAATTGAAAGCCGCGGAATTTTAGCGTTATCCATGATCACTGTACCCATACCAACTAAAACTAAATCGCCGATTTCACATCCGTGCATGATCACTGAATGACCAATGGTGACTCGGTTGCCGATCTTCGCGTGGGCTTTGTTGAAGGTGCCATGAATGACAGAGTTGTCTTGTATGTTGGTCTCATCGCCGATCGTGATTGGCCCGATGTCACCACGCAAAGTGCAGTTAAACCAGATCGAACAATCGCGACCAATTTTAACTTTTCCGATGATGTCTGCAGATGGCGCAATGTAGCTGCCAGAGCCGATTTCTGGCGTATGACCAAGTACTGAAAGTAGCATGGCCGATTACATCATAAAGAGGTGCTTCTTGGAACCTAATTCAGGATTTGCCAAGAGAGCTTTTTCGAAATCCCCGAGCTGAGCATCGATCTGACGGCATTGCATCATGTGCTCTTTAGTGCTGAAAAAGGGTGCGCCTAATCCGAGCGTAAATGCAGCTGCATCTTCAGCTCGAACTCTTAGCCGAGTGAGCTGCGAATTGCCTGCGAAATGCAAAACAGCGTATTGATGATGGCCAACCAATTCGTTTATATCGCAGCGAACGAGCTCTGCGCCAAAGGCTCGCATAACTTTTCGGGTGACCGCAAGCGGATCACCAGCGACCTCAGCTTTTGAAAGATCGGCTAACGCCATTCCCGCAGAGACCGGGCTTAGCCATACTGGCAGCGTTTCAGATTCATCTTCACTTTTTAAGAGCAGAATTGGACGAGCATTCGGTGAATGGACCGTGATTCCGAAGGGAGTTAGTTCAAGCCACTCTGGGCCAGGGACATTTGCAGCGACCTTTGCAGAGTTCTTTTTTCTTCTGAGAATGACGCTCTTCCGTGGTTTTTTTCTAGCGCTCGCCTTTGGCTCGATCCTCATTGAACGATCTCGCCGTAAAGAACTGTTGGGAATGCTTCTTTGACGAAGACTTTGCGAGTTTGGCCAATCAATGATTTCGCGTCTGCATCCGGCACGTCAATGAACGTTAATTTGTTCTGAGTTGTGCGGCCGCAAACTTTATTTTCGCCCTCTTTGTGCTCTTCGATAAGAACTTCAACGGTTGCACCATCGAATTTTTTGGCCATTTCAAAAGTAATTTCACGTTGGCGATTTAAAAGTTCATTGAGCCTTCGGAACTTTGTTGGCTCATCCAGCTGATCAGTAAACTTCGCAGCCTTAGTAAATGGTCGCGGGCTATACGCAAATGCGTAAACGTTCTCATAGCGCACTTCTTCGATCAGGCTGTAAGTGTCTTTGAATTGCTCTTCCGTTTCGCCAGGGAAACCGACGATGAGATCAGTTGAAAGTGCCACGCCCGGAATGCCTTCGCGGATCATCTTAATTTTATCTAAGTATTGCTCGCGCGTGTAATTTCGATTCATGCGCGAAAGCACTTCGGTATTACCCGACTGAGCTGGCATATGGATATAATCCATGATTTTTGAGCGGTACTTTTGAGAAAGATCGATAAGCTCTTTGTTAAAATCTTTTGGATGAGGAGAAGTATATCGAATGCGCTGAATATCTGTTTCTTCGCAAAGAACTCTTAAAAGCTCTTCAAAGTTTGCGCCGCACTCTGAACCATACGAGTTAACGTTTTGGCCAAGTAAAGTAACTTCTTTTACTCCGCGACCAACTAGTTTTTTTACATCATCGACGAGTTCTTTTAACTGCCGGCTTCGCTCCCGGCCGCGAGTAAACGGCACCACACAAAACGTACAGAAATTATCGCAACCCTTGCCGATATTTACGAAAGTCGAGACACCGGGGTTACGTATTAAAGTTTCGATGTTGTATGGCTTTTCGTTTTCGAATCGCGCTGAAATAACTTTTTCGTTCGCATTATCAAGCGACTGCGCGACGATTGATGGGATCATGTCGATCGCATCAGTTCCGACAACGAAATCGAGCATCGGGATGTCTTTTGCTAACTTCCCTTTTTCTTGCTGAGCAACACAACCTGCAACCCCAATGCGAAGATCAGGGTTCTTCTTTTTCAATTCGCGGTAAGTCCCTACTTCAGATCGAACCTTATGAACTGGTTTTTCTCGAACGCTGCATGAGTTAATGATAATTAGGCTCGCCTGTTCAGCGCTCATCACCGGAACAAAGTTATGCATCTCGAGGAGTGAGTACATTCGCTCGGTGTCGTTAACGTTCATTTGGCAGCCGTAGGTTGAGATATAAACGCCGCGGCCTTTTCCGATATCTTGATTCAAACTCGTATATCCTTTTCAGTTGAATGAAGTGGTAAAAGTGAAATCTTTTCCAGCACTTCGCCATTGTTCTGAAAGTGAAATGGAGTTATAAGTTCCATCTCTGCATGAAGTCAAATAGTCAGCTATTAGGAGCTATTTAATGAATCCTCGCCTACCTACCTCGATCAAGTGGACGGAATTACCTTCGGAATTCGCCAATAAAGTCCGCAAGGTCTTTGCTGACAACTTTAAGACCGAGGCAGCCGCTGGGCGATTCATCGTTGAAGGCCGTATTTACCCTGAAGAAATTGTGATTCGTATTGGCTATCTCGAAAATGGCCGTCTCAAGCAAGTTAACTTCGAAGCTTCATCAGCCTATTCAAAAGAAAAGGCTAACTCATTCGACAAGCTTTACCTCTGTGTCGACGCAATCGCTAGCATGATGGAAGAGGCGTTTGCTTCTGAAACTGACGAAGATCTCGATTTTCCGCTTCACTGGCGTGAATACGATTTCGAAGGCCAGCCGGTCTTCTTGCAACATTCCACTGTGAATTCAGAACTTGAAGCAGAGGCCGATCGAATTCTCGGCGAATCTTCTGAGGGACTTTTGAAGGAAGTGATCATTGATGACGAGTCGAAAGATGCAATGGACGCAGCTGTTGTCGACACGGATCTAGCTAAAGAAATTCAAAAGCGAATCCGCGCCGGTTTTGATCTCAACTAGAGAGGTCTCCACTTGCAATACTCAGACTGGATGATTTGTACATCTGGCTGAGGCATTGGTAGATCTTGATCCCAAAGAGTCGAAATCTTAATCGTGTAGCTGTACTGATTAGCCGAGTCAGTTCGGCGTAACACCAATTCTGATGAACGGAAAACAGTCGGTTTTCCCACTGGGTATGAAACTCCAGCGCATTTTGGATGATCAAGATCGCAGTTCGCAGGAAGAGTAACCCACTGATATTTTTCCATTCGATCAGTCACTTGCTCAGAGACGATTTCAACTTTATCGAGCGAGCTTATCGCTTGGCACTGACGCAAAACTTGCTGCTCAATCTTTTCAGCCATTGCTTGAGTTGTTTCTTCTTTGAAACCTTCAAGTGAACGAAGATCAAAATCGATCGTAGTTTTATTGGCGAACGCCTCGCCTGAGAACGTGAACACAGCCATAAGAATTAAAGCTAGTTTGCCTAAAGCCATCGGGGCCTCCTGGTATTTAAAGGGAAGGTACCAGAGATTCTGGAGCCAGAGGGCCAAAACCTTCTGTCATGTAAAAAATAGTAATCCAGTAACAAAAAAGGCGAGTGGATCACACTCGCCTACTTCATGCCTTCTTGGCCTCACGCCTTCTCTTAGTATTCGTCTCGGTCCGAGTCCCCGCCGCTACCGACGCTATCACCAGACATTCCGCGGACTTCGTCGAGGTAGTTTTGTGCTTCCTCTTCAAATTCGTTCTCGCCTGCTGATTCATCGATTTCAAGCTCCTGGATCGCAGCCAAGAAGTCCTTTTCGTTACGAAGGTCTTTCTTCAGCATTTCAAGGTACTTATCTGGGTAACGAGCCGTTAGATCTTCGATGTAACGCTCAAGTTTACCTTCTGTGAGGATCTTTTTACGAACTTGGATCTTCTTCCAAAGAAGCAAGTAATGGAATCGGCAATAGCCATCTACAGCTGATGACTGATCACAATCGCGAACGCGGCAATAGCGACGTCCGTCAGCATCGGTCAAATAGACTTCAGTATCTTCTTCTTCAACTGGGGCTGCTGCCTCTACTGGCTCAGCGGCTGTTGGCTCAAGAATTTCGACTTCTTCAGCTTTTGGGGCCTTTGGAGCTTTTCCTGCTTTTTTCTCAACCGGTGCTGCTGCGGGCTTTGCGACCTTAGCCGCCGCCTTGTCGCCTTTTGCTTTTGAGGCTGCTGGTGCAGCTGGTTTTGCGATTTTCGCTGCAGCTTTTTTAGCCGTCGTTGGAGCAGCCGCTTTAGTTGTGGCCTTTTTTGCTGGTGGTGATGCTTTTTTAGCAGTCTTCGTTGGTGCCGCTTTTTTCTTCGGCGCCGGAGCTGATTTCTTCTTCACCGAAGACACCTTCTTCGCTGGTTTTGCAGCCTTGGAATTCTGAGTTGTTTTTTTACCGAATTTTGAAATGGCTTTAAGGGCTTTTTTGAGCTTTTGCATAGTGAGCCAAGTTGATCGAATTCACCTATCCAGTCAAGGGCTTTAAGCCTATGCATTCAGGGCCCGAATTGACTTTTAGCAGGAGAATGACCCATTATCGGCGCCTGCTCATATTTTTCGGGAGGTCACATGGAACAGGTTTACATTTTAAGCGCAGCTCGTACTCCAATTGGTTCATTTCAAGGTGCATTTTCAGAAGTTACGGCGCCAAAACTTGGTGCGGTCGCAATTAAAGCAGCACTTGAACGTGCCGGTGTAAACCCTAACCAAGTCGGCGAAGTTATTATGGGTGAAGTTTTAACTGCCGGTGTAGGTCAGGCTCCTGCCCGCCAAGCTGCAATTTATGCTGGAGTGCCAGCCAGCGTACCAGCAATGACGATCAACAAAGTCTGTGGCTCTGGTCTAAAAGCCGTCATGTTAGCTGCAGATTCGATTGCACTTGGAAATACCAATGTAGCAGTAGCTGGCGGCCAAGAAAATATGACTCTTGCTCCTCACCTTCTCGAAAAGTCTCGGGGCGGTTTCCGCATGGGCAATACCGAATTAAAAGATTCGATGATCAGCGATGGTCTTTGGGACCCATACAACAATTGGCACATGGGAGCAGCTGCTGAACTTTGTGTAAAAGAAAATCAGTTCACTCGCGAATCTCAAGATGCTTTCGCGATTGAAAGCTACAAGCGTGCTCAGAAAGCTTCGAACGACGGTGTGTTCGCTAAAGAAATTGTTGCTGTTGAAGTTGCTGGCCGTAAAGGGCCGACACTCGTTGAAAAAGATGAAGAGCCTTTTAAAACTGATTTCGCAAAAGTACCAACGCTTCGTCCAGCTTTCGATAAAGCCGGGACAATCACTGCCGCAAACGCGAGTAAGATTAACGATGGTGCCGCGGCACTTGTTCTTGCAAGCGAATCATTTGTAAAAGCTAACGGCAAAAAGCCACTTGCGCGAATCGTTGCGCATGCGACTTTCGCCCAAGATCCAAAGTGGTTTACCACAGCTCCAGTTGGCGCAATTAAACTTGCCTGCGACAAAGCAAATGTAAAAGTGAGCGATATCGATTTGTTCGAAATCAACGAAGCATTTGCAGCCGTCACGATGGTCGCGATGAAAGATTTGAATATTCCGCATGAAAAAGTAAACGTGAATGGCGGCGCAGTTGCTCTTGGTCACCCAATTGGAGCCAGCGGTGCACGTATATTAACTAGCCTCGTCCACGCGCTTGTCGCTCAAAATAAACGTTACGGCCTTGCAACTCTTTGCATTGGCGGCGGCGAAGCTACGGCACTTATCGTGGAACGTGTATGAGCAAGGTTTTCTCTGATGCTCGCTCCGCAATTGACGGAGTGAAAGACGGAATGACAATCATTCTTGGCGGATTTGGCCTTTGCGGAATCCCCGAGAATTTGATTTTGGCGCTAAGAGATTCAGGAGCGAAAAATTTAACGTGCGTTTCAAACAACGCGGGCGTTGACGATTTCGGTCTTGGTCTTCTTTTGCACACTCGCCAAATCAAAAAGATGATTTCGTCTTATGTCGGAGAGAATGCGACTTTCGAACGACAATACCTCAACGGCGAGCTTGAGCTCGAGTTTGCTCCTCAAGGAACTCTCGCCGAGCGCATGCGCGCCGGTGGTGCCGGAATTCCCGCTTTCTTCACTCCCACAGGTGTTGGAACTTTAATTGCTGAAGGCAAAGAAGTTCGCGAGTTCGAGGGGCGAAAATACGTCATGGAACGCGGAATCGTTGGTGACTTCGCATTTGTAAAAGCGTGGAAAGCCGACAAATTCGGGAATCTCATTTACCGAAAAACGGCGCGCAATTTTAATCCGATGGCAGCAACTGCCGGAAAAATTACTGTCGCAGAAGTCGAAGAAATTGTTGAAATTGGCGAACTCGATCCAGATCAGATTCATACTCCCGGAATTTACGTACAGAGGATCATTAAAGGTCCAAGTTTCGAGAAACGCATTGAACAGCGAACGGTGAAAAAATAATGGCTGTAGGATTATCGCGCGATCAAATCGCACAGCGAATTGCAAAAGAGATTGAACCAAATTTCGTGGTGAATCTTGGAATTGGAATACCAACTCTCGTTGCGAATTTCCTTCCATCATCTATGAATGTGATGCTTCAAAGTGAAAACGGTTTACTTGGTCTTGGACCATTTCCGACTGAAGATAAAGTTGATCCTGACCTTATCAATGCCGGAAAACAAACTGTGACTTCACTGCCTGGCGCAAGTTTCTTTTCGAGCGCAGACTCGTTTGCGATGATCCGCGGAGGACACGTCAATCTTACGGTTCTTGGAGCTATGCAAGTCGATATGAATGGCGACATCGCAAATTGGATGGTACCTGGGAAACTTGTTAAGGGCATGGGCGGAGCGATGGATTTGGTGGCTGGAGCTAGACGAGTGATCGTAGCAATGCAGCACACAGATAAAGATGGATCACCGAAGTTACTTAAAAAATGCACTCTCCCGCTGACCGGAGTGAACTGCATTAGTCGCATCGTTACTGACTTTGGAGTTTTTGACGTGAATCACGGTGAAGGCTTTAAGCTTTTGGAGTATGCGCCAGGCATTTCCGTCGACGAGATCATTAAAGCAACCGGAGCGCCTGTTGAGGTCGCTCCGTCTGTAAAAGAAATGACTTTCTAACTTAGATATAATCGCCGTTTCCGATGTACAAGACTTGCTTGTTGTTCGGATCGACAACGATTATTCCGTGCCCCATCGAGTCGCCGCCAGCGCCCCAATCGATGAAGTATGACTTTTTACCTTTTAGATTAGCGAGTAGGTCTGCAAGCTTAACTTTAATCTGAGTTAGAGCTGCGTAGTCAGAAGCTTTTGCCTGACCACCTTTAACTTGGCTTCGTCCGTAAGCGATCAACTTATCAACTGATTGGCCGATAGCTTTGCTAGCTTGTTTCGAATCTTTAATTTCTTCGATTACAATCGAGTGAGCGTGCTCAAGCATTGCGAGATTAAAAACTTCTCTGATTTCGTTTTCAGAGAGGCTTCCTTGCGCCTTCACATACGACATTTTTCCTTTCTCTAAAGCCATTTGATCAACTTCGGCTTCAAAGTTTGCGGCAAGAGAGTAAATTTCTTGAAGCTGTAGGTCGTTAAACTTTCGAAGACTTTTGTAGTAAGCCTCAGAAGAGTTTGGTCGAACCAACTCACACTTCAATGCGGATTTGCTGTCTTCATTTCGAAACGAGTAACCAAGCCTATCAGCAGCAAGTACTTGAATAACAGTTTCTGTTTTAAAGTAATCTTTTGGAGCCTCTCCGTTACGAGACTGTTTAATTGCTCTTGTGCTTTGCAGAGAATCACTAGTTATCTTAGTCTCCCACCGATCCGTGCCGCCATAGCCTCCCGAATGTTTTGTCTCGCCTCGTCCAAAAGGAATCGACGCGCTCAACAGCTTGCCGCCATCGTCTTCAAGTCCTTCTGTATTGAGAAAATAAGGTCGAACGTAAATCAAACGCGTATCGAAACCTTCGCTAATCGAAATATAAACTCGTTGATCTTCATTTGTTTGCGCTGAGCATCGGCTTTGGTCGACAACCCATTTGCCTACAATTTTCTGCACAAGAGTTTTGTTGGCATCACGTTTAGCGTTTCGATCAGCGGGCGCTTGTGCAACATCTCGAACTTGTGGTGGCACCCATGCTTGCTTCAGGGCTGAAGTACAAGAAGCCAGGGCCAACAGACTTAAAACATACAGACCTAATTTCATTACAACTCCTGAGATTGGTTTTTCGTGTAAATGACGCTCATACGGTACCAAACAAAGTGTCAGCATCAAGACAAGATCGCAGATCTGGATAACCAGATTTGGTGGGTCATTCAGTTTTACTACTACCTAGGTCTGGTTACCTGGTTTAGCCTGCTGCAATCCTTGATGAAGCGAAGGGCTTTGTTAGACTAAACATGCATCATTGACATAGATATTCTTCGAGGAGCAACAGCGAGTGTCGGGAGCTAAAAACCTCAAAAAAGGTGAACTTCTCTTTAAAGAAGGCGACACGCCCGAAGCGATGTACGTGATCAAATCTGGCAAGATCACGATTACTAAAGCCAAAGGACAATCTGAAATTACTCTTGCTGAACTCGGGCCTGGCGACATGGTCGGAGAAATGGCTTTCTTCGATAGCAAGCCCCGCTCGGCTGGTGCTCGGGCCGCTCAAGATACAGTGATCATCGAACTTCCGTTTCGCGCATTGAATGCGCAGTTACAGACAATGCCTGAGTGGCTTAAAGCCATCATGCGAACGGTGAACAATCACTTACGGAACGCTAACCAGAAGATTAAAAATTTAGAAAAGTCGGATGAAGAAGAAACGTCTGCATTTCCTCCTCATTTAATTAATCGGTTGATGGCGATTCTCGGCTTCATTTCAAACAAATACGGCGAGAAATCTGAAGAAGGTTTGCTCATCCCGCCTGGCCGACTTCGCAACTATACGATTCAAGTTTTCCAACAGCCGACTAATAAAATGCAAAAGCTCATGGAGATCCTTCAAGCCTTCAGACACATGAAGATCGAAGAGATTGGTGAGGGTCGGCAAAAATTAACTGTGCTCAGTCCAGATCTCTTCTTGGGCTTCGTTGATTTTTATAATGATTATCTTTTTAAAGATGAATCTAAACGTGTCTCGATGGACGAAAAAGACATGAAGACGCTTCAAGCTTTGATTTTCTACGGAAAAAAGCAAACGCCCGACGCTAAAGGCATTGTGAAAGTGAACCTCACTTCAATGCAGAATGATTCGATGAGGGATCTTGGATTTTTATTTAGCGTTGATGATGTCAACAACCTCTGTGAAAAAGGTCTTCTCACAGATAAAGTTATGCGCGATGGATTTCTTGAGACAGGTTTCGAACTTAAGCAGATCGAAACCATTTATCCTTATTGGGAATTGATCTTCGCATTAAAGAAGATCAAAGCCGTCTAGTTTTGGATGTAGCCTCTGTGCTTAGCTCTCCAGAAGAAGATAAATAAGCTCGCCACCAAAAGTAGTCCACCAGACCACTGCATCAATAATGAATGCTTGTTATAAAATATCGCGTAGATCGAAAGTGCTAGATACATGAACGGTCGCGTTTCGTAGAACAACTTTTCCATTATTCCCCCTGCATAAGGCTTTTAAAAGCAAAACCGAGACCAGGTAAAAACCACTAGGTTTTCGCTGAGGCGAATATTAAGTGCAGGAGGTTTACACCTGTCTATGAGATCCGATTCTTTCTCATTTTGAGATGTTAAATGTCAGATATTGCAAGTTCAGCTTTATCTAAGAGGGCATCCAAGAGCAATTGTAAGCTCGGCTGAGACTGGTCATTTTGACATCGCCCCACTGGACAACCCATTCCATGAACTTCCTTTGATGTCTTTTTATTGATTTCTTTCAGTTCGCGTTGCGCTTCAAAAGAAGCTTTCATGTTGTCAGACCAACTAAGTTCGCCGTCTCGATAAACCAGTGGGTCAGGAACATAAAAACCCGCCGATGGACCAATGACTGCTGGGGCTAATCTAAGTGCGAGCTGCACAACAAAACTTGGGCGTTGGCCATTCTGTCGAGCGACAGCATTAATTAGTTCAGTGGAAGACAAGCCGGGAACGCGATCTGCAGTTAGCATTGTAATAGCCTGCAAAACCGTATGCAGCGATGTTGAAAGATGGAAGTCTGATCTTTCAGTAAATGACTCAGCCTTTAATATTTTCGCGCCGTCTTTAAACCGCGCAACGGTTGAAGCGTCTTTTGAAAATATATTAAGCAAATGGTGATCGACCGCATTTACAACCTGAAACAACTTGATCATCTCTTCAGAGTTGAATTCGGTGGCTAATGCCTTTCGGTTTTGAGAACTTTTACTAGCTGTTAAATACAGGCTGTATTTACGGGTGAATCCGTATTTTGCCATTGGTGAAGGGAGATTTCGTTCAAATGCCGAAACCTCAAAGTTACTAGCAGCTTTCGAATTAATAGCCGAGTCAGGAAGATTTCTTATCGCTGACGCAAAGTCTCTCACTATTGGCGAGAAAATGTCGTTAAGGAGATTGGTCACTTCTAAGCGTCGCTTTGAGTCAGCACGATTAAGTTTACTCACACCCTCATATCGAGCATTTAGGTCAGTTCTAAATACAGCTGAGCACTGTTCCGCAGCATTCGCGTTGGAACTCGCCGAGAGAAAAATAATGAAGCTAAAAAACAGTTTCCACACAGACACTGGCAAAGTGCAATTCGGCAGCCGTCCTCGGTAGAGCGATAAAGGCTGTGCGATTTTATAGGTGTCAGCTTTTTTGACAGTCGGAACATTTCGCGCTCGAAAGATTAGATTATTTCCGCGCTGGCGCGGAAAAATCCTAGGAAATGCGGATTGACCGGCCGCAGGCGCCGATCACGTCTTCGACAAAACGTCTTTGCAACGAAGCGGAAGTGATTCTTCAGGAAGCTTTTTGATGCTTTCTTTCTCGACCGTGTAAATGCGAAGGGCGTTTGTTTTTCCGCGCTCAAGCACTGGTACACCCAAAGTCAAAACGACTTTGTCGCCCGGCTTTACTAAGCCGTACTCGAGAAGCATGCGCTCGATGCGGTCCATGGCTTCATCTGATGAATCATAAGGATCAATCGAGAGAGTTTGGATTCCCCACACAAGCTCAAGGCGATTCAATGTTTCAACAATGTGAGTAACAGCAATGATTTTTGCTTTTGGTCTGAAGCCAGAAATAATCGAAGCTGTGCGGCCTGAAGTTGTTAAGCAAACAATCGCTGTTGCATTAACTTTCAACGCAGACAAACAAGCACTAGCGCCAATAGCTTCTGGAATACTCACGAACTGAGAATCAAGCATCATGTTGTAGTAGTGACTACCCGTTCGCTCAACTTCTTGAACAATCTCGTGCATCGTTCGAATCGATTTAAACGGATATTTTCCCGACGCAGACTCAGCAGATAGCATCAATGCATCTGAGCCATCTAGTACTGCGTTTGCGACGTCAGTGATTTCGGCGCGGGTTGGACGAGGGTTCTCGACCATGCTATCAAGCATTTGAGTGGCAGTAATAACTGGGCGGCCGATCTGATTACACAAGCGAACGATCTGCTTCTGAATACCAGGCAACAAAGTCTGACCAACTTCGACGGCTAAATCACCACGAGCAACCATAACTGCGTCACTTAAGCGAACGATCTCTTCTAAGTTCTCAACCGCTTCAAGCATTTCAATTTTTGCAACAATCCGAGTGTTCGGAGTTCTGACTTTAATTAATTCTCGCAACCGACGGATATCATCGCCTTTTCGTACAAAGCTTAGAGCGATGTAATCGACTTGTTGCTCGATCCCAAACTCAAGATCTCTTAAGTCTTTTTCAGTTAGACAATCAACGTCGAGGTAGGCACCGGGAATATTCATTCCCTTTCGATCTTTTAAAACCCCGCCGTATTCAACCGTCGCATAAACTTTTGTAGCCTCAACCTTATCGACTCGAAGCTCGAGCAATCCATCATCAAGCATAATGCGTGTGCCGGGCTTACAAGCCGCTGGAAGGCCCTTAAAATCAGATGGAATGAGACCAGGCTTACCTAAGACATCGTCTGTGGTGATGACGACTTGAGAGCCTTCAACAATTTCAATTGAACCATTTTCGAATTTACCAACGCGGATTTTTGGACCTTGTAAATCTTGAAGCAAAGTTACTGGGGCTTTTAGTTCCGCAGAAAGACTTCGGAGTGTCTGAACAACTTTTAAGTGATCGGCATGTGTGCCGTGGCTGAAGTTCAAGCGGGCAACATTCATTCCCGCTTTTAATGCGTTGGTTAAACCCTCACGCGAACTTGTGGCTGGTCCAATAGTAGCAACGATTTTAGTTCGTCGGTCCGCAAGCATTTAGAAATCCCCTTTATCTTAAGGGACTATCCTTGCTTAGGTTTACTCACTTGGGCAAGAGCTTCCTTATGCGAACGACGAAGCTCATCAAGTTCTCTCTGATGAATCTCGTTTTGTTTCGATAGGCGATAGCTCAATTGTGCGTTCTGTGAGGCAAATTCGGACTGATCCTTCTTAGATTGCTCTTTGAGGCGGCGCTCCGACTGACCCTGGATATCCTTCATGTCGGCCTGGTGCTTAGCCTCAAGCTCAGCAATGCGCTTCTCATAAGTCACAGCAATGTCATTGATCTTGTTTTGGAAGACTTGCTCAGTTTCAGATGATCGCTGCGAAGTCGTTGAGAAGATCGTCTCTTGCTCTTTCTTATTCTGAAGGCGCAATTCTCGAAGACTGTCCTCGAAGTTTTCGCGCATAGCCTGAGAGTTCTGTTCGAAGAAGTTGCGTAACTTTTCCGCTTCGATATCTTTTACGTTCTTCATTTGATCATAGCGACGATTCGCCGAACCAACCGCCCGATTGTGCTTACTTTCGCTATCAACCTTCTGCTGGCTGTAACGAGTTTCACTGCGAAGCTCATCTATTCCAAGCTTGTCTTGGTAGAATGAATTTTGCTTATGCATGATTTCTTGGTTCTTTTTATTTAAGCGGTCAAAATCTCTCGAAGTTTTTTGATTTACGTCTTCAACAAAGTCTCTTTTTTGCTGCTCTACTAAGTCAAACTGCTTTGCGTAACTTCCTTTAACAGACTCAAGTTCGCGCTTCTTCTGTCCTTCAAGAGCAATTCGCTCCAGACTTTTTTCTGCTTTTAAACGATTCACCCGAGATTCAAGCGATTCAACCTTGTCGTCTAGTCGCTTATTCACTGACCCCTCGAGAGTGCTTCGGGCACTTTCAAGAGACTGCGAATTCTTCGCAAGAGCCTTATCATAGCGCTCACGGTTTTTTTCCATGCCGGCTTTAAATGCTTCACGCTGAAGATCTTGCTGAAGCTGATGACTTGCTTGCTCTTCAGCAACAGTCTCATGCAAAAGATTCGAAAGCTTATCGCGCTGTCGCATTTTAGATTCTTCAGTCTCGTTTAATTTTCGCTCAGCTTCATTTCTGTATTTAAAAAAGTCAGTATCTTTACGAGCAACTTCTTGGTTGCGTTCGTTTAAGATGATTTCTTTTTCTTGGCCGCGAGCTTTTTCAATACGATCACGCTGGCGCTCAAGAGCAGTCGCCTGGCCCTCTCGTGTATCTTCAACAAGCTGCTGATATGCTTTTTCTTTCTTGTGTAACTCTTCTGATACGTTGCCAACTGCTTGGTCTTTTTGCTGTTCAGCCGTTAATTTTACGCGAGCTATTTCTTGATCTTTACTTGAGTCATTTGTTTTTGATCGAGTTTCAGTTTCTTGTGCTAACTTTTTAAGTTGTTGCCCATGTAAACTGCGCAAATCTTCGATTTGCTTTTGATATTTCATGTCGCGCTTGTTGATCGCTTCAACTGAAAGACCACGAATATTTTGCATCTCTTTGTCGTGAGCTTGTCTTAGCTTATCAACTTCAGCTTGATGAGCATCAGCGAGTCGCTTCATTTCGAGTTTGTGTTTTTTAACGCTCTCAGATTCTTTTTGAGTGTACTGCTCGCGCGTTTTGCGAACCTCATTATCATTGCTTCGATCGATTGAAGACATCTTAGCCTCTCCTCCTGAGAAACATAAACTAACTTCTAAACTACAGTCTCTTGACTGTTAACTTCATATTATCACAGGAGAATTGATGACTAAGCAGAATTGTGTTTTGCGAGCGCAAATACGCTATTGGTCGAGGCTCTTTTTACGGAATAAGAAGCGTAGTTCTGCTTCGTAGGCCTGTCGCTTTTTAAGCTCTTTTTGGCGACGCTGATAATCGGCCTCAATTGAAGCAATACGTCTTTGGGCTAGGTCAGCATGGATACGAGCGGTTTTCTCGTTGGTCTGTTTCCAGACCTCAGCAAACTCTTTAAGTTCTTTTTCAAATGTACGCTTCTTACCAAAGTACAAACTAGACCAGATCAATGCATGTTCTGTGAAATTAATTGAAGTCGCGACGCCTGTTTGGGCAATTCCCGATTTATCAACCGACCCGATCCAGTTTTCTTCGCCAGGTTGAATAGCGATCATTTCTGAAAATCCACGCGGCTGAATGAAGACTTCACCACTGTTGACTCGAGTGACCAGCTTCGAGTCTTGCTTTAAAAGCAAAACCTCGCCTGACTTAACGATCACTCTACCGAATTCAGTTTCAATGAATAAAGGGCTTTCGGCTTTAACTAAGACGGTCCCGCTGACAAATGTAAACTTATCTTTTCCCGCTTTAATCGCAGAACTGCCAGAACCAAGTGTTACTTTCGATTTGCTTATTTCAAACTGGAATTTTCGGCCTGTGTTAGTTTTTATCGCGCAAGTGTCGCCGTCTTCGAGGCAGCCTTCTGGCTCCTGCAGTAACCGATCGTCTTCACGCAACGAGACCACTTCAGCGGCATCAACCTTAACTTCGATTGTGGCAACGAAAAGGAATGTGATGACCTGAAGGAGACGGAGAATCATAACTCTACCGATTGAAGAAGCGATTTTGCCTGCTTCTTTAAACCTGCGTCGCCATAAGAACGAATCACTGCTTGATAAACATCAGCGGCATCTTCTGGTCTGTCTTGTCGTTCAAAAACCTTACCAAGACGTAAAAGTCCGTAACCTGTTAAATCATGTTCCGGAAACTTAGCGACCATTTGCTCAACTGTCGCTAAGCAAGATTCAAACTCCTTCGACTGAAATTGTCCTTCAGCCAAAAGAAAATGAGATTCGATTAAGTGAACCGATTCAGGGTAACTTCTAATTAGCTGCGCGAACGAACGATTTGATTCTTCAAACTTCTTTGCGCGGAAAGCTTCTTTCGCTTTTTCAAAAATAGATGAGGCTCTCTCAAATTTGACTTTCGGAGCTTCAGTTATAACGCTCGCGAGAGATCGAAGTTGAAAATTTTCAGGCTTCCCTTGAGTGCTCTTAACTGCTTGAGGAACTAAAGTTGCGACATGTTGTTTAAAGTCATCATGTTGAAACTTTGCCAACTCACCTTTGAAGCGCTCTTTTTCTAAATCAGATTTCAGATAAGCAACTTCTGTCTTAAGCCCATCGATGCCGCTAAATTTGTAGCGCATGAAAGAATAAAACTGCAGATAGCTTGCGAAAAGAATTATGCAGATGCTTGCAAATACTGGCGTTTTCATCACTTAACTCTTCGGCGTATTTGCTTGGATATTTGAGATTTTCGACGCAAAAATACGCCGACTTCCTCTGGAGCAAGCCGATAGTCGAGCTACATTGCTTTAGGAGCTTCAATATTTAGGACCTTGAGTCCCATTTTGAGAACATGTCCGGTCAACTGAACTAGAAGCATTCGATCACCCTCGTTGGATGAGCCGATAATTCGATGCTTGTTATAGAATAAGTTAAACGCAGCTGCTAATTCCAAAAGATACTGAGCGAGTATATTTGGTCGGTAGGCACTTGAAGCCGCCGAGAGAACGTCAGGGTAATTCATCATGGTGCGAAGCAAATTTCGCTCTTCAACTTCAACCAAATCACCACTAAATTTTTCAGGAACAGCTTTGCCAAATTTCTGAATTAGGCTGTGGCATCGAACCTGACAGTATTGCAGATACGGTCCGCTATCGCCTTCGAAGTTAAAAATCTTTTCCCAATCGAAATCAACGTTTCGAACTCGGTCATTTACTAAGTCATTAAAAATAACTGCGCCGATTCCAACTTGGCGCGCAACTGTCGCCTTGTCTTCGAGATTTGGATTTTTCTCTTCGATGATTTTGGCAACTGTCTCTACCGCTTTGGTTAAAATATCCTCCAAGAAAACAACGCGACCTTCTCGTGTCGACATCGAGCCTTCTTTAAAGCGGTACAAACCAAATGAGAGATGATGAGAACTTTTCGCCCATTCGAAACCCATAAGCTCAAGTACTTTGAACACTTGATTGAAGTGAAGAGTTTGCTCCACCCCTACAACATATAAATTAGCGTCAGCCTTAAGATGTTCTTTTCGATAGATCGCACTTGCGATATCGCGAGTCGCATAAAGCGATGCTCCGTCGCTTTTTCGAATCAAGCATGGCGGCATGTTGTCGCCAAGGTGAACGACCATCGCGCCTTCACTCTCAACCAACAAACCTTTATCTTCGAGTAACTTTCCAACGGCCTTAAGTTTATCGTTATAAAACGATTCCCCTAATACCAAATCGTGTTTTACGCCGAGTAAGTCGAGAATCCGCTGGTTTTCGACCAGAGTGATATCAACAAACTTCTGCCAAATCTTTTTAATTTCGGCATCACCGTTTTCGAGTTTAATAAATAATTGTGAGCCCTGCTTTTCGAGCTCTGGATTTGTTTTTGATTCAGCATGAAACCGAACATAGAGCTCAAACAGACTTTGAAAAGGTTTGTTCGCAAAGTCGTATTCGCTTCCCCAGTTTTGGTAAGCCCACGCAAGCTTTCCAAACTGCACTCCCCAGTCACCAAGGTGATTTAAACCAATAACTTTGTAGCCTTGAGTTTCAGAAAGATTTCTTACAGCCTGACCAATGACGCTAGCTCGCAGATGACCAACATGTAATGGCTTAGCAACGTTTGGTGACACGTAATCAATGACTACGGTTTTTCCAGCTCCAACTTTGCTGTATCCAAGTTTAGATCCTTGCTCCTTCACCGCTGCTAAAAGGACGTTTTGCAAGTAACTGTCTTCGAATGTGAAATTGAGATAACCGCCGACTGCGGTAACGGATTTTAAACCTTTTAATTTCGATTTTAGCTCATCACTTTTCTGTGCAAGCTCTTGTGCGATGACTGGAGGAGCCTTCCGGAGAGCCTTTGCCAGACCGAAAACTGGGTAAGCGAGATGCCCGTGTTCGAGCTTTTTTGGAATTTCAAGTGCTGATTCAACCTCATCTAAAGAAAGATTTAGAATCGCGCTTAAACCTTCAGCAGTCTCACTTCTTACCTTGTTCAACATGGTTTGAAAGTACCAGCCTCCATTCGATTACTCAATCGCAATTCACTTGACCGAAATTCACTCCGGATTTAGTTTCCCATTCCCGTTTGAAGGTCGTTGTTGGAGGTTTTCACCTGTGAATAAAGCTGAGCTAGTAGATAAAGTTGCCCGCAAGACCGCACTTACAAAACAACAATCAGAGCAAGTACTAGACGCTGCATTAGAAGTTATTACTCGCGCCGTATCTCGCGGCGATGATGTGAAATTAGTTGGCTTTGGAACGTTCTCACGTGGCGCGCGCAAGTCTCGCGAAGGCCGCAACCCTAAGACTGGCACAAAACTCGTTATCCCAGCATCTCGAGTTCCTAAATTCAAAGCCGGCAAAGACTTTAAAGAACTCGTTGACAAGAACTAGCAGCCAAGACCGACGCTCTCGTCAGGCACATACATTCGAATGATGAGTTGACACTTTCGGCGAACTTATTTCGAAGTTTCGAAAAAGTGTAAAACCAGTTCGCATTCACAATTTTAATTTAAAAATGCATTTCGAAGTGAGCCCCTGAAAAGATTGATGTTTTACGTCTCAATTTTAGCATGAGCCTACAAATGGTATTTGTTTTCAGGTGCTTGCGGGCCTTTTGATTTAATTTAATTAAGGCCGATACTGATATCGACAGCAGATTTTAATTGAATCATTCAAGAGGTACCAGATGAAGCAACTCAGCGTAAAATTGACATCACTACTGAGCCTAATTTTATCGTTCGCTCTAGTAGGCTGTGCTCCTGCAAATCAAATTGATGCCTCTAATTCAAATGAAGTGTTGAGCTCTTTTGAAAGTGTCAGCCTCAAAGCAAAACAGCCGCGCCTCCCTGCAAGTCAGGGCGAAGCTTGCATCTTTAACGGTAAAACTATTGCTCATGGCGGAAATGTTTATGGCTACAAGACAGCTTCGGTTCCTCCCGGTAAACAGTGCCTAGGCGAGTGGCGCGAATGTAACAACGGCTACCTGACTAATCTTACGTTCACTTTTGCATCCTGCACTGCTGGAATAATCGATAATGAGCCTCTTCCAACGCCGACTCCTCGGCCTCCAGCGAGTCAGCCCAAAGCTTGCCTCTTTAACGGTAAAACTATCGCTCACGGAGGAAATGTTTATGCCTACAAAGCTGCTTCGGTTCCTGCAGGTCAACGGTGCCTAGGCGAGTGGCGCGAATGTCACGACGGCTACCTGACTAATCTTTCATTCACTTTCTCTTCGTGTACTGCTGGAACAACACCAGAACAGCCTCTTCCAACGCCAACGCCTCAGCCTACAGCGACTCCAGTGCCGCCATCACCATCACCAACGGCGACTCCGGCTCCAGAGCCAACAGCAACGCCAAGTCCTACGCCAGCGCCTGAGCTTCCTGCGCCTGTAATTAGTGATATTCAGATATTTGAATTGAGTTCAGATTTCATTCAGTTGTCTTGGAAAACAGACATCGTTGCGACATCTCAAGCTGTCGTTCACAACGAAGTTACGGGCGAAATCTACTTAACCGTGATCGATGAAACACTGGTAACCGACCACATGATTATGATCAGCGGCTTAATGCCAGATACGCCATACAGGATCGTAATCATATCAGTCAGAGACGACGGAACGACAAGTGCTAGCGGAATCACATCTGTACGCACGCTGCCATAAAACATCTGATTTAGTAGCGCGAGAGAATAGCGACTTCTTTTTTGAAGTCGCGAATCGCGCTGAGTATCGGCCCCATACCAGAACTTGCTAGAGTACGATTCTGAACAATTGCTGAGTTCAACTCTTCGCCCTGCTTTAAAAGCGACTGCAAAAGCTCCTTGGCCTTTGCAATGACATCTGGGTAGGCGATGTCACGAGGACCGACCCCTTTTACAGCCGCAAACGCTTTTGAGCCTGTTTTAACTACGTCTTTGCGCCAAGACGCATATGTCTTTGACCAGCCGGCTTTATTCTTAGCAGCCTTTGCCCTCTCAACTTCAAGCTTCTTTGCTTTCACTTCGAGATCGCGAATGAAATAGAACACCATTTTTTTCTCAACGATTTGTTGAGTCGATACTTTCTTTAGATGCGTATCGAGCGACTTTTGAAACTTCGCATCTCTAACGCCATAAAAGAAAGTCTTTTGAGCCGTTTGCTCAGCAAACTTAGCCTGAATAGTATAGGTACCAAACGGGAGCTTAAGGGCCGACAACTGAATCGACGGAACCTCTCCGCCCTGTCTCTTCACTTTCAAAACCTGAGAATAGCTGGCGTGCCGTAAAATTTGACCTGACTTGCCAGTGATCTTTATTTCGATTGAATGATTAACAGGTGCATTGGTTGAAACAACAACTTGCCCTATAGACTCTGGTTTAATGACTTCGAAATCTATTCGAGGACTCTTTGGCATTTCGTAATCAGCTTTGCTAAAGGTCGGCGCCTTCGGCGCAGATTCTTGGACTACGGTTGGTTTTGGAACCTCTGCAGTTTTAACAATCGGTGCAACAGGCAACTCTGGCTTTGCTACTGGAGGCGTTCCTGGCGGAGTTTCCGTAGATGCAGCTATTTCTGGTGCCGCGCTCGGTTCAACCGCAGGTGTAGCGCCATAATTTTCTTTCACATAGTCGTAAGCAACTGCCGTCACAAGAAATGCTGCTGTAGTCGCAAGCGCTACACGCACAATTTTTCGGCCACGAGATATACCTGGTCGGATGACGATTGCAGTTTTAGAAGTTTCTTCAGGCGCTTTGCTAACTTCAGCTTCTTCAGATTTTTTATCAATTTCTTCTTCGAAAGCGCGAACAGCTTTTTTAGAACCGCCAACTGGCTTCGACGGATCGGCCTCGCGCTTAAGGGGTCGAGAGTTTGTCACAGTGAAATGATCAAGCTCGTTTTGTTCTTCGGGATTAATCTCGAGCTTTGGCTCGTTTAAAAATGCAATCGCTAATGGCGGAGCATCTGGAACCGAAGGTTTTTTTGCTTTTAATGTATGATTGAAATCAGGTAGCGACTCGAGTTTCGCCCAACGCTGAAAACCTTTTTTCCAGACATAGTCGTTGTAACTTAGGTCTCCAGTTTTGATCTGTTCAACAATTTCATCAATCGTAAATGGTCCGATTTGATCGAATTTGTTCTGGCTTAGCTCGGCTTCTTTTAAAGTTTTTCTTTTAAGAACAACCCATTCGCGATTTTGAGCTGACGATGATGATTCAGGAACTATTTTGAATTCATCGAATTCGTTCATCAAACGCCAGCGAACATCACCTTCAGCGAAAATGCGAGTCATCGGATTGATGCGTTTAAGACGTGCGAGATCCTGCACTTGAGTTTGAGTGAACGGGCCTTGCGCACGTCCTTCAATTTCAACAAACCAGCGGCGATTTTCGGCCAGCTCTCCAGGCTTCTTCACAGCCTCTCCTTTTTACTTCGCATCCGATGCGAAACTGGTTCAAGTTCTGAAACTAAGTCAGCGTAAAACGAGTCAAATTCCTTTTGCTCGATGGGCTGCTTGAGCCACGACATCAGCCGACTTCTTTTAACTCTATTCGATTGATATGCGAGGAACAATCTCTCTCCCATCATATCGCCCAATATTCTTGATGCTTGCTCAAACCTCGACTCATGTCGAGGGAGAATTTTCTTAGTCCTGCGCCTTCCCTGCTGTACCCAGATAATTTCAGTCATTCGCTGATCCAGAGCAAGAGCGAGCGTTTGGCGACTTTCACCCTGACGGCTCGTGCTCTCAAGCTCAGTCCGTAAGTCAGTGAGGGTTTGAGCTTGGCGTTTGGGATTTAATAGCTTACTTAAAAAATATCCTACGGCTTTGACCCAAATCATTCTCTCGAAGTCTTTTGGCATCTCACCAAATTGAACTTTACGACCGCAAAGTTTTGCGTGAATGAATTGTCCCGCCACCTCAGCGGCCTGATTAACTGACGCACGCCCAAGGTACCCAACACCAATGATCGGAAGATAAAAACATTTTCCGAGAAGAATATGCCGCTCAGCAGACCGCTGCTGTTTTGCTGCGAGAGACGACTCAAGGACGCCCCAAATCTTATCGTCTTGCGGAGAATATACAGTTAAGTCGTCGACTTTAAACTTCAACTTCAAATCAGAAGCTAACACTTTTACGAGTGAAGAAACTCGATCAGTAAAATCGATTGAGTCTTCATCTAAATCGAGCTCTGTGTCTGATGTTGAGTCGAGATACATTAGGTAACTTTGCCACTGAACCCAAGGAGGAGCAGAGTTGATGGCAAATCTGTTTTTGGCTCCGAGCTTGACGACGTCGATTTTTGCTTCAAGCTGGCTTTCGTTGAGTGAAAAATAAACTCGCTCTAAGTTTTGATAAATCTGAACGATCCGCGGTGCAAAATTTAACGCAGCGGCCGTGGCCTTAGGCAAGTGTGGAGTTGCGACATGAAGCTCTCCATACACAACGTATATGAGTCGTTCGCGATCTTCTCGAAGATGTTTTGCAAGGATTTGACCAGCGAACTTGTCGCGAGTCTGCAAGTCACGTTGATGTTGGCGAGTTTTCGCCATCGTTTTATTTATTCCGATCATTTTAAAGCCGCGCAGCTTGGCCAACTGGAATAAGGGCCGGTAATTCTCCCAGGGGAAGCCCCAATGCTTTTGCCACTCAACTCTTCGTAAGAACGAACTTTCGCTCAACGTTCCTTTGAGATAAGCGGCAACATCTTTTTCACAGCCATGAGGAATTGCCTCGAGCGCAAGCGTGACCTTTCGATTGAGAGGAAGAGCTCTAAGAATTTTTAAATGAGTCCGCTGGGCTTGAGAAAACGCATGAAAGTCAGCAGCAAAAACAATCTCGGCTTCGTTAACCGCTTCGATTAATTCTTGCTTCGATGAGTGTTTAAATTTTGATCTGCTTTCGCGCTCAAATGGCTTTGCATACTCAGCAATAGCTTTCGGAGTTGCACCCAAATGCCGTTCAACCTGTCGTTTAACTTGTAAAAGTAAACGTTTGCGCGTTTCAATTTGCTCCACGTATCAAAGCGTAAACTGAAATCTCTTGAAGTCACCAAAAGAGTTGCTTTCGTTTAAAATAAAAGCTGTAATTTCTTTCAGTTACAAAGTTTAACAGCAGGTGAATTATGAATCGAAAAGCTTTTTGGATTGGTATTGCTTCAACTCTCGGGGCGATTGCTACTCACATTTATCTTGCGATGACTCACTTTCAAGTCAAGTTTGGTGCAGGCGGCGATCACGCCATCTGCCAAATCGGCGAAGCATTTGATTGCAGTGCCGTTGCAGCAAGCAAGTATGCAGAGTTTTTAGGTGTACCGATGGCGATCTGGGGTCTAGTTGCGAACGTTATCGCCCTACTCTTCGCCCTTGGTTACTATTTCACCGACGAAAACTCTCGCACTAGTGCTCGAAGAAATATGCTCATCCCAACTGGCTTCATTGCACTTACATCGATTGTCATGGCCACGATTTCAACCGCGATGGTCGGCAAACTTTGCTTGTTTTGCATTGCCGCCTATCTCTTGTCGTTCATAAGTTTTAGCGCTTTCTACTTTGCGAGCAAGAGCGACAAGAAGCCGAACTCTCCACTTTCAAAAGACCGTTTTGATGCAAAGCCCTTGATCGTCTGCGCAATCATCGCTTTAATTTCGGGTTTCATTATTAATTATGGCTGGAAGAAAGCCTATGGCGCACAGAATATGGATCAAATTGTTAGATCAAGCGTGAATGATTGGGCTCAAGCGGCTCCTATTGAAATGATTCCAGTTGCGCCAATTGCGAAGGGCGCTGAGGCCGCTGATGCGAAAATGACGATCGTTGAATTCGCAGATTTCTTGTGCCCGCATTGCAAAACTGCAGGCCCTACTCTGAAAGCTTTCGCTAGTGCTAGAAAAGATGTACGACTTGTTTTCCAGGCATGGCCTCTTGATGGAGAATGCAATTCGAAGATCAAAGTTTCGACTGGACTTCGTTGCGGCCTTGCGAGAATCGCATTCTGTGCCGGAAAAATTTCATCTGAAAAAGGCTGGGAAGCGATCGACTGGATTTTTGATCGACAGCATGAGTTCCGTGACGATCGAAGCCAACTTGAGCCCACTGTTAAATCAGCAGCAGCCGATCTTGGAATGAACTCTGACGAAACTATTGCTTGTGTTAATTCAGAGGAAGCCAAAAACGCAGTTCGACAGCAAGCGGATCTAGGCCATAAAATTAATATGGAAGGCACTCCAACAATTGTGGTCAACGGCAAAAAATTGCCCGCTGGACAATTGCTTCCAGTGTTACAAGAAGCCTATAGACGTTTAAATTAGATTCCGAGCATATTAAAGAGACGATCAACAAGATCAGAGACAACATCGTCGACGACGATGTTTGCGCCTTCTAAAACACCTTGCGAGAGCTCAAGGAAGAAGAAGAAAAGTAAGATTGCGAAAACGCAGTACCCAAGTGCTTTCACAACCCAGATAGTTGACTTGATATCTTCAAGTTTTACTTCATGTTCAATCCGCTCAATTTTCTTAAGCGTCTTTCTTAAATCATCGAAGTGACCGAGCGCCTTATCATAAAGTTCTTGCTGCTTGGCCGAAGCAAGCTGCTTTACATTCGCTAAGTTTCGCTTTGCCTTAATGCCGTTGATTAAATCAATCGAGTAAGTAATGTAACGCTCTGATCTGACTTTGAACTGAGGGTACTCTGGACGAAGCTCAAGGAACGCTTTAAGTTGCTCGATGGCGTGCGGGTAATCTTCGGCAGAAACTAGCTTTAGAATATTATGCGTGACCATTTCAGCGCGTACGTCTTGCGAGGCAATCTCAAGTTTTCGAACTTGCATTCCTGAAGGAGGAGCTCCTCCCATTTTTTTTAATGGATCTAAAAACGCACGATTCGCCATAAGGAACTTATCGGCCGATCATCGCTCGACCTTCAGCACTCACAACCTTTAAGCTAAATGTAATACTCGACTCGACCTGGGTCCTGGGACCTTTTGACAGGTCTTGTCTTATATTGCGACAATTTCACATGTACGAGCCCATGACCGAAGGACGGAGGATTCATGTCTTCAGGTTTTACAGATGAATTTGGCAATGAACTTATTCCAGACATTGCGCTACCCAATGAGCTTCCGCCGCTCCCGAACCTAGCTGACCTTCCTCCGCAAGTTCTTCACTCAGGTACCGTTGAAACACTACTCGGCCAAAATGAAGATTTGTTTGCTCGACTGAAAGTTACTTTTAAAACTAACGCTGAGCTTGAACGACAACTCATGATCAAAGAGCAATCAGAACTCGAGATCAAACACATCAACAGTTCTCTGTTGGCGCAAATTCAAGTTCTTCAAGAAAAAGACAAAGCGCAAAAACTGAAGCAAGATGAGCTTGAATCTAAAGTTGCGTCACTTAATGCCGCTGTAGAAACTGAAAATTATCGAAATACAAACTCTCAACTTCAGCTCCAAGAAAAGGGCGAAGCTTTCGAAAGTTTACGAAACAAACTTAATGAGGCTGCTCATCATATAGAGTCTCAAGAAGAAGCTCTTCGTGAACTCGAAGCGCAACTCAGTTCTGACTTCGAACTTCGCCTCGCGAAAGCAGTTGCTCAGCATCAGTTACTGCAATCAGAAGCAAACGCCCAGCATCTGCTTGCACAGTCAGAAGCGAACCAAAAGCTTCAATCAGCAGCTGCAGAGGCGCAAAAGCTTCAGGCTGAACTTGCTGATATCAAAGAGAAGTCCGGCAAGCTTCAAAATATTTCTGAGAAATGTGCGGACGCTGAAAACCGTCTGGTATATTTCGAAAGACGATCTGAAGAACTTGAGAGTCGTTACAACAAAGAATTCTCAGAGCTACAAAGCCAGCTTACAATTTATCGTACCGAAGCAAAAACTCTTTCGCTTCAGCTTCACAATACCGAGCAACGTTTAGATGAAAAATTAGCTGAGTGTGTACGCTTGAAAGAGTCTTTGACCGAATCGCAAGATCAGTTTGAAAGCTTGCAGACTCTTTGGGCAGAAGGCCAAAAGCGACTTGAAGAGAATCGTTTGAAATACGACTCGCTTCATAAAATTAACCAAGAGCTAAGCAGAAAACTTAAAGACCAACGTGCTGTTTCAGCTGATCCGACTCTTTATTCTGAGACGCCTCTTGAAGGTGATGTCCAGTCAAAGGCTCAGAAGTTTGAACGCCTAGAGAATTTGCTAGCGGGTATTCAGGCAGGCTTCCCTACTTCTTCAGCGGGAATGATCGAAGATAACAAATCACCAAAGGGCCAAGCTGAAATTTAGATTTCAGCAGATGGCTCTTCATCCTCAGAATCAGCAGCTGACTCATCAATTGTTAGGTCAGCGGCTGCAAACAAACTTTCAAATGAAATAATATTTTCAGGTGTCGCTGGCTGTTCATGCGGGATCGACGGAATTCCCGTTTCAACAAAAGAACGCGACGCCAATTGAAAGCTTTCGAATATCAAAACATCATGCAGCGGCGTTGCAGCAAAGAGCCTTCTAAACTCGGTGCCAACATTTGAAAACTTAAAGCCTTTGGTATTGGCTAATTTGAAGGCCTGCATTGTTTCAAGAAAAGGGATAATTCCGCTCGATCCAACAAAGCTCAAACTTTGAAAATTGAAAACGACTTGCGAGTGCGCAAATTTTTCGAGACAAACTTTTCGAAAACCATCAGCTGATTCCATGTCGATGCGTCCTAGTAGATGAACAACAACAACTTCTCCTTCATTCGATACTCGAGCCTGCATGTGGTTTCCTCCGTCTTAAGTATGTCTCGATCCGAGCGCCGACTCAAGTGCTACACCAGACCAGATTTCTTTTGCCAACTTTCGTCTAAGACCTAACAATAACCGTATGAAACTACTTCAGAAGTTGCTCAGTCAGCTACTTTCGCCCCTTACGCTGGGCCTGCTTATCGCAGTCGTGGTTTCTCTACTTGTAAGCCGCTACTATCAGGCTCCCGATAACTTTGAAACAATCACTAAGCTCAATCAGCTCGCCTATGACTGGAGACTGAAGGCTCGCGGACCACTTAAGGGCCATCCTGATATAGCAATTTTAGCTATCGACGATCGATCACTTCAACAAGAGGGCCGCTGGCCATGGCCTCGCCAAAAGATGGCTGAATTAGTTCGTCGTACAACCGATGCGGGCGCAAAGCTTATCGCGTTCGATATGGTCTTTTCAGAAGAAGATCCAAATTCATCCCGCCCCACTCTTATTGAGGTGAGGAGCAAACTTCAGAAGAAAAAGATAGGCAGTGATGAGATTAACGAAGTTCTCGAGGAGCAAATCTCTTCTGCCGATTCAGATTTAATTCTTGGCAATACTGTCAAAAACACTCCAGACAAATTGGTCCTCGGTGCAATTTATGAAACTCCGGTCAATTTTAGCGAACACAGCCCAACATCTGAACTTTGTTATAATATTTTAACTCGCTACACAGGACCAGATTCATACTGGCGCAATGAAGAAGTTCTTATTCTCGCTCCAGTTGAACTGAAGCTCCCTGACCCGCTCATTAAACATGTTCAAAAATATCTTGGCGACGTACTTGAACAAGATGTTATCAAAGGCTGGCTTGCTGATAACCAAAATGCCAGAGAACAAATTCAAGGTTTGATAACGTTGATTGGCGACCCGTTATCAACAGAGCTAATTCCGGTCTTACTTCAGTACTGGCTTTCTGGAAAATTGAGTGACGTTGAGCTTCCGGAGCCTGCAAACACAATGTTGGCTGAAGGACTTAGTGAGATATTTATTTTGAGCCGAAGGGCGTCTCTCACTGCACGCATCGATACTGCAAAAGCCAATTATTGCGGAAGATTCTTTACGACGAATGATGAACTCCTTAGCCAAGCTGCTTTTATAAAAGTGAATGAAAGCGCTGAAGGCTTTGAAGATCATGAGCTCGCAAAAGCTTGGCCCGACATTCAAGCCAATGCTTCTGAGCTCAAAGACTTATCACTAGATGAATATGTTCAGAAAATTCGTCAAGAAGCCACGCATTCTCATGTGCTCGCAACTGATTTATGGCGAGTTAACATTCCTAAAATTGCTTCAAACACAAAGCACACTGGCTTTTTCAATGCGTTCGTTGATAACGACGGAGTCATTCGAAACAGTTATTTGATGGCACGATATGGTGAATCCTATGTCCCATCCCTCGCATTAAAAAGTCTTGCGGCGCTGACTCAAAAAATTCCGGCAGTTGATTGGAAGTTCAAACAAGGAAAATACATTAATTCGATGACCAAAGCTGCCTCGGTTCGAAAAGAGCGTTTTCCTAAGAAGTTATGGCTGCGAGACGATGAAGAAAAAGAAGTTTTGGATCTTCCTATCGACTCTGAAGGGAAAGTTCTAATTAATTATGCTGGCGCTCAGCAAACTTTTCCTCATATTAGTGCTGCAGACATTTTATCAGACGAAGATACCGTTGAAGTTAAGATTGGAAAACTGCCGAAACGAGTCTTAAAAGAGGATGCTCTCAAAAATAAAATTCTTTTACTCGGCCCAACTGCAATGGCTGTTTTTGATATGCGAACAACCCCGTTCGAAGAAAATTTTCCGGGAGTAGAGACTCACGCAAACGTACTTTCAAATTTACTTATTGAGTATCAGCGAAAGAACGGTCAGCCTCCGCCGGGAAGCGAAAAGGTTCCGGGCTTCCTTCGTAAGATTCCAAGTGAAGGCCAGTACATGCCGATTGCCCTTTTAATTCTCGGCGCCATCGTCGCATTCGCGATTTCGTTTTTTGGTTCAGTTGCAGGCTTACTCTTTACGACTGCAACTCTTGCCGCAATTTATTTAGTAGATCGATTCGTGTTTTTTGATCGAGGATTAGTCATCTCAGCAATGTTCCCAGCGGCCCTTACGCTTGGCCAGTTCGTTGTGCTGACCTTCCATAAATATTTTACCGAAGAAAGAAACAAGCGAGAACTCAAGGGTGTATTTGAAAAGTATGTCTCGCCTTCGATCGTTGCCGAAGTTCTCTCTCATCCAGAAAATTTAGAACTAGGCGGTCGAAAGCAAGATCTCACCGTCATGTTCAGCGACGTTCGTGGATTTACAACTATTTCTGAAAAACTTGATCCGCGCGAACTCTCTCGCTTGCTAAGTAATTACTTAACACCAATGACTCAGCTAGTTTTCAAGAACAAAGGTACGCTCGACAAATATATGGGTGATGCGATCATGGCGTTCTTTGGTGCCCCAGTGAAGTTCCCTGACCATGCAAAGTGGGGATGCAGATGCGCACTCGAGATGCTCGTAAAACTTAAAGAGCTACAAGAGCTGTTTAAATCACAAGGTCTTCCCGAGATCGACATTGGTATTGGCCTCAACACAGGCGAAGTCAGTGTAGGAAACATGGGCTCTGACACTGTCCAAAGTTACACCGTTATGGGTGACGCAGTGAACCTAGGATCACGGCTCGAAGGAATTAACAAAGAATACGGGACCCGAATTGTAATTAGCGAGTTCACTCAAAAAGCGTTGGGCCCAGAGTTTGCCACTCGCGAACTCGATTGGGTAAAAGTAAAAGGAAAGCTGCTTCCCGTGAAGATCTTCGAACTTGTCGGTGAAGGCGAAATTCCTGAGCCAACTAAGCTCACTTTGCAAGCATTTGCTGAAGGTTTCAGCTTCTATCACAAGCAACTATGGAGTGAAGCAATCAGTGCCTTTGAAAAAGCGCTCTCGCACACGCCAAATGATCCGCCAAGCGAACTTTACCTCGAGAGATGCCGTGAATATCTCGTCAACCCGCCTCCTGCTGATTGGGACGGCGTCTTCACAATGACGACAAAATAGTTTTGCTCCTGAAAAAACGAGCTCACTTGAATAATTAGAGTTGTCGCGGAGTTATGCCGCAAATAGCATAAGCGCGAGAATGAAGAACTATATTACTCACGTCGTGATTTTCATCGCGTTTTTTGTTTGTGGAGCGTGGGCTTTCGCCCAAGGCTCAACGTCTGCTGCGCGATTCAAAACTAAATCAGGCGTTGAAATCATGGTCGATGCGCGAACTTTAAGTCGTGATCTCGACCGACAAGTCATCGAACTCAGAGACGACGTTCGCGTGATCTACGGAGATCAAAGCTTCAGAGCTGATTCAGCAACAATCTTTCTCGCAACCGAAGAAGTTGAAGCGAGCGGAAACATCAGCGTTGATTCAGTCAGCAGCCGAATCGAAGCCGATTGGGTTCGAATCAATTACAAAAATAATACTGGTAAATTGAGAAACGCAGTCATTCGCAGCGGACAAGTGACTCTCGAAGGCGAAACAATTGAACAAATTGGACCAGATGAATACATAGCTGAAAAGGCTTACTTCACAGCCTGTAACACTTGCCCACCCGCTTGGAGCTTCAGAGGTAAGCGCGTTCGAGCCAAGCTCGGAGGCTATGCACACATTAAAAATGCTTGGTTTGAAATTGGCCATGTGCCAGTTCTTCCAATTCCTTATTTAATTTTCCCGCTCAAAAGTGAACGACAAACTGGTCTACTGATTCCGAGTTTGGTTTTTGAAAACAAAGGTATGTCGGTCGTTGGCGAATTCTTTTGGGCCATCAATCGAAGTCAAGATGTCACCTTCCAAGCAAAAAGCTACAAGGGCCGCGGCCCTCAAGCAGGAGTGAATTACCGCTACATGCTCTCTGATCGCAGTGAAGGCGAACTGAATATGAGCGCAATCCAAGATAAAAAGTTTCCTGGAGAGCCGCTATTAATTAAAAATCGTCCGAGTGGCGACGCCACCGCCAACCGATGGTTTGTTACCTACGATCACTTTTATGAGTTACCTGATAACTTCACTCAATACACACGACTCAACTTGATCAGCGATCTCTACTACCCTCGCGACTTTGAAAAACAAATGTTCATGGCACGGAACAACCGAATCTCTTTGTTAGGCGACCCAGCTGTTGAAAGCCGCGCTTACTTAGCTCACCGAACTGAAAATACTTTCTCAGGCGTTGATTCAAGTTATTACGTCAACCTCTTGAAAGATAATCCGATTGCTGACAATTCGGATGCTGTTCATCGATTCCCCGAACTTCGCTATTCGGTGACACAAACTAAAGTTGCAAATTCAGATTTACTTTTTAAACTCGATATCAATTACGTCAACTTTGCTCGACAAGATTACGGTTATGATGACGTGGTTGAGAATCCGCAAAGTTTACCTTCTACCGATCCTTGCAGCTATCCAGATGATGGAAATACCAGCGAAGACGACATCAACGCCGGCATCTGCGAAGCTCGGAGCGGAGGCGGAGGTCGCGGCACTTACGAACCTGAGCTCGACGTAATTCGCTCGGGTCAGCGTTTACAATTCACTCCTGAATTTACTTACCCTGTGCAGGCCGGACGATTTTTTGATCTCACGCCAAGACTCTCTTACCAACACACTCGCTATTCATTTAACGTTTCACCTAATTCGAGATCTCAAGCCCCGTCCTACTCTGGTGCCGAAATCGAAGAAGATCCGAGTCGCGACCTCATTCGCTCATCGCTCTCTTTGCGCACTCGAATGAGTCATATCTATGGCACAGAAAAACCAGAGAAAGAAACTCGCTACCGACATGAGATCGAACCAGAGATCATCGTAAGCGGTGTTCCTTACTTCAGACAGTCGCAATCACGATTTCTTGGTAAAACAGCACGTACACCAGCGTTCCTCGAAAGCCAGCCAATAAGTAACACCGACTTTACATCGCAATTTCCATCAACTGGCGGAACCACTGCAAGCCAAGGTATTCAATTTGATTACAACGACCGAATTTACAATCGAACGCTACTAACAGCAGTCCTCACGAACAAACTCGTACGTAAAAAATGGGATGCTGACTCTGCAATCTATCGACAGATCGTAAACTTTAAACTCATGCAGTCTTACGACTTTGAGCAAGCTCGCGAGACGGTCAATCGTTACCCTTGGTCAGATATCGCGGCCCTCACTGCAGTTCGGCTCGATAAATTTGAAGTCGATGGAACTGTTCGGTATTTCCCGTACCATAACAAAACTAACACCTCGGCAAATTTAATTTTGCGAGATGAGCGCAGTAACTACGTAACCCTTGGTATCACTCAAACTTTCTTAATTTCTGAAAACCTCGGCGAAGCCTACACCAAGCGAGATGAAACTATTTCGACTGGCGGAGGCTTGAATATGCGCTTCTTGCGAATTGCTGGACAGGCTAACTGGCTCCCGACTGATTGGGAAAATGTTGAGTCGCGAATCAAGTCATGGGCAACTTCAATTATGGTCGTGCCTCCCGGCGAATGCTGGGGAATTCGAGCAATCTTCACGCAGAAGATTGATGGCGAAACAAAAGTCGAAATGAATTTTGATTGGAATAACTTAGGCTTCTAAAACTTAAGAACTGAATATTTAAAAGCGCCGCCGTCGACAGCTCCTGAATCAGAAACTAACGGATAAACTTGAAGTGTCGGCTCATCGATAAAGCCGTAATCTTCGTCGTCTTCTTCTTGGTAACCACCACTTCCGGCATCATCAAGCGAAGTAATGTACCAACCAAGAAAGATTCCCGCATACAAACCAAGCGAAGCACCGCGTGCGATGCGATAGAGCTTGTCGCCTGGCTTATTCGTAAATGAAAGAGAAGCTGCTCCAACTAACGTTCCCGCAAGGACTCCGTAAGTGCAGCTCATCACGAAATCACGAGTATCATCAGCTTTGGCTGCCACAGGTGCTGCCAGAGAAATAAGGATGCTGAAAATCAGTGCTGAGCGAATCGCTTTCATGACCTCATTGTTGTGGCCGTGGCCAATATGTGTCAACTACAGATGTCTTCGAGCAGTTCGACCTCTCCACCTTGACTCGCGACAGCGAGATGCAAACACACCCTCCTTCGCCATAATCCCTCAAGAAACACTCTCGATCGCATGAGCCGTAAACGCTGCTTCGAAGTTAATCTATGCTCCTGCCAGGCTGCTTTCTGACAAGTCTTAACCTCGACGATGTGAACGAAAATACCTTCGGAGGTCGACTCTTCGAAGATTAAATCAAGCTCTGCAAAACGAGTTTTAAAGCGATGTTCTTTAAGAATCCAGCCACGGCGGCGGCTTAAGAAAAGTGCGACGTTAAGTTCCGACTGCAACCCTCTGAGGTGCATTGGTGACAACGAACTCTTTAACACATCCGAAGGTTTTTCGATGGACAGGACAAGGTCCAAATTCTTGAATCGCTTTGCGATGTGATTCGGAAGCGTAGCCTTTGTGACCTTCGAAACCGTATTGCGGATAGTCCTTAGCAAGTCTAATCATCTCCTGATCGCGTTCAACTTTTGCGACAATCGATGCAGCTCCGACTGGCTTTGCACGTAAATCACCTTTTATAAGAGTGATTTGTTCAAAGCTTTTACCAAGCTGAGGTATCTTCTGGTTCCCGTCCACCAGCACAGTACCGCTCTCTACTCCCAGCCCTTCAACGGCTCGCTTCATTGCGAGAAGTGAGGCCTTGAGAATATTGATCTCATCGATCTCCTCAACTTCTGCAAACGCCACGCACACTTGTGCAACGTTTCTGATCTCAGCTGCGATTTGTGTCCGGCGTACTTCGGGAATTAATTTTGAGTCTGTAATTCCATCGTGAGTGAAATTTTGCGGGAGAATGACTGCAGCAGCATAGACTCGGCCAGCAAGGCAGCCTCGCCCGACTTCATCAACTCCAATAATCGGACCTTTTAAATGGGAATGATCAAATGGCGGAAATTCTTTTAGAAGCTTCTTGAGCGCTGAGGATTTCTTTTTTATTTTCGCCATGAAGAAAGTCTCTCACAAGTTGCTAAGCAGTCTATCAAATTTCTGGAAGGCAAAAAAAAGCCAGAGTCTTTGCTCTGGCTTTTTATAAATTAAATTTCAACCAACCGATTACTCAGCAGCTGGAGTTTCATCGGCTGCCGCGGCTGCTGCTGCAGCTTTGTCTTTTGCCGAAGTTTCGCCAACGAGTTCAGAAGAAATCGCTGCAGCTTTACCTTTAAGATCACGAAGGAAGTAAAGGCGTGAACGACGAACTTTACCGCGAGAGATAATTTCAACGCGATCGACTGACGGGCTGTAGAACGGGAAAGTTCTTTCAACGCCTACACCAGCAGACATTTTGCGTACTGTGAATGCGCGAGTTGGACCCGAGCCTTGAACTTTTAGTACAACGCCTTTGTAAAGCTGAACGCGTTCTTTTTCGCCTTCGCGAACACGAACATAAACACCAACAGTGTCGCCGGCTTTGAAGTCATCGATCTTTTTGTTTTTCTTTGTGCCTTTCAAAGCAACTTCGCGCACTAAATCCATGTTCGAACTCCCGAATTACCAATAATCTTAGTCTTTATAACTAGTAAGAGAAGAATAGCTACCATGATGCCATAAGTCGGTCAAGGCAGATGCTCACCGCCGACCTCACAGAAAGATGCCGATAATCTACCGGCGGAGCTCCTTTTAAAGGCTCTAAAAGTCGGTCACATCCCTGCAAAACTTCGTCGGTGATTCCAAATCCGGTCCCGAAAAGCAATAAAACGCGTCTGGTAGTGTTCTGGGGGTTAGTGGTAGATTTTTGAGCCTCAAACTCTTCTCTTAGCTGCTTAAATGAAACCCGGTCTTTGCCAGGAATATTTCGGGCGGTTGTTCCGATAATCTCGACCTTGCCGTCTCCGTTTCCTAAGCCATCTTGCGCAAGCCAAAGGCGTTTTACTTCTTCTAAGGAGCCCGCGGTCTTAACGATCCCGAGAGCCTCTGCCCGCATTGGGTGGGTTTTAATTCCATCGCCCATTCTCCAATGATCTAAGAGCCTTTCAACAAACATCAACTGCTCTTGAGCCGGATGAATGATGAAGTAGTTTTCAAGCCCATAGACTTTGCTAACTCGAGCGATATCGTGAATATCAAGATTCGTGATGTTCGTCGCCACCACATTTCGACTCCGATCATAGATCGGATAATGAAGCAGACCGATAGCAAGCTTAACCACAAAAGGTACCAGGTTCCCTTTGCAGAAGCGTTGCAACAAATTTGAGGGCTATCCTGAATTGAAATCGGGCGAAGGCATTCCTCATTTTAATGAGCTCAGAATTTGATTTAAACGATCTTTGATAGTGTTGCGATCAGTGATCCGACAAACTTTTAAATCATTCTCACTGAGTTGATTTAGCAAGATCAATGCTTGAGTAAGAGATTTTTGATTCAGCGATGCTTTATCTTTTGATTTACCTTCGGCCGCCGTACGCAATAACAAATCAAAACGATTTTGCGCAGTAATCAAGATCGCAAGCGACTGTCGCCATTTCTCGATTTCGGCGTGATTCCCGCCCATCAAAGTTGCTGGGACTTGCAAGCCATTCCATTCAGCGGGCCTTGTGAACTGAGGTTGTTCAAGCAACCCTCTTGCAAAACTTTCTTCTTCGGTCGACTGAGCGTTGCCGAGAACTCCGGGAATCATGCGAGAAACTGCGTCGGCTACTACAAGTGCAGCCAATTCTCCCCCGCTCAATACATAGTCCCCAATGCACAATTCTTCGTAGTCATGTTGAGCAAGGATTCGTTCATCGACTCCGCCGTAACGGCCGCAAAGCAAAATTAAAGAATTATGTTTCACAAGTTCGCGAGCATAACTATCTGTGAATTGTCGACCGCGAGCTGAGAGATAGATTTTTTTCGCTGGCAAAAGTTTATCGCCCATCGACTTCTCGGCAGCTCGAGTTGATTCATCAAGAATTTCCGCAAGCAGCACCATTCCGTCGCCGCCACCGTAAGGCCTGTCATCGACTGACTTGTGTACCCCGGTTGCGAATTGTCGGGGATTAGTTATGCCGTAAGTGATTTTGCCTGCATGAATCGCTTGGCTCACGACTCCGGCCGCTAAAGATTCTGCGATCATTTCTGGAAACAGAGAAATGAACTGAAAATGCATTACTCTTCTTCTTCTGAGCGATCAAAGTCGTCTTGCTCTTGAGCATTCTCTGTATCAAAAAGGCCTTCTGGCAAATTCATGTCGATGAATTTTGCGTCGAAGTCGATTTTTTTTACGAACGCTTCTACAAATGGAATGTCGAACTCTCCATCTTTTGTTTTCACGACAAGCAGATCCTGTGCCCCGTTAGTTGAGAACTTAACGATTTTTCCGATCTTCTCGTCACCTTGGCGAATTTCAAACCCGGCGATTTCGGATAGGTAGATCGCTTCGCCTTTTGCACTCTTTAAATATTCAGCTGGGATTTCTAAGAAGTAACCTTTTAATGCCTCAGCAGCGTTTCGATCTGTTAACTCTTGTGTCTTAACGATTAATCCACCCTTATGAAGGCGAGCTGATTTGACGGTATAGGATTGAGTTTCATTGCCAGTTTCAGTTTGCTTAAGCTCTACGGTTTTAAGTTTCTTAAGCCACGCAGCTTCTCGCGAAAACAGCGTGATATAAATCTCGCCCTTGATTCCGTGACCGTCTTTTACTTTGCCGACTACTTTTTTATCGCTCATTTTACCAACTCAATTAGTTTTGAACCGTCACACTTGCTAGAAATCCGGCTACATTAAAGACATTAAAAATAGCGCCGCCAGTTGGCAGTTGCTCTGCGAGACGAATGCCGGTGATTTCAAGCTGCGAGTTCGCGTTTGACAGCTGCTCACTCTCCAAAACAAGGTTGAACTGCTCAGCACTCAAAGCAAATGAGTTCGGCAGAGAGACCTGCTCCTTAACTAAAGCACATCCGTCAAAATCAATCGTCGCAACTTCAAACCGATTGCTTACAGGCGCAACGAGAACAACAAGGCTGCAAGTAGTTGGACGCTGAACGTTGCCGACAGCATCTTCCGATTCTGGGCCTGCGATAGTGACGAAGTATTCTGTTCCACCATTTGGATTAGTTTGCTTGATTGAAATATCGACCAATTGCGAATCGATTTGCTTTGTGAGCTGGCTCGACTCTAAGAGCGTTTGAAGTTTGAGTACGCTAGTTTCAAAGTCTGACGATGCCGATGCACTTATACCCACTACAAATACAACTATCGCTAAAAGGAATTTCATATAAGTCTCCAGAAGTTGGTCACTTATAGTAGCCCTGGTGAGTTTGCGGAAGCCTTTTCTATAAGCAGTGAAAATAGGTCCGAAAATAAAAAAGGCGCCTCTTCAGCGCCTCTTTAAATCCGAAATTTCGAATTGATTTCTACTCTACGATCTCAAGTACACTGCGCTTTTGAAGCTTCGTGCTCGCAGCATTTAAAATCGTACGCATTGAACGTGCTGTGCGACCTTGTTTGCCGATTACTTTTCCGAGATCTTCTTTTGCAACTTTCAGCTCGATCACTGTCGTTTGCTCGCCTACGATTTCGTTCACTTCCACTTGATCAGGATAGTCGACCAGGGCTTTCGCCATGAACTCAACTAGGTCTTTCAAGCTTGTTGTACTGAAACTCATACTCCGCCTCTAATGTTACTGCTTGGAGTCCTTGGGGGAGGATTAAGCGTTTTGTGCCTTCTTCATTAAGCTTTTTACGCGCAAAGTAGGCTGCGCACCTTTTTTGATCCATTCGTTGGCTTTATCAAGATCGATTGTGATCGATTTTTCAGTGCCCATTGGGAACGGATTGTAGTTACCGATAACTTCGATGAACTTGCCGCCCAACCATCTGCGTGAATCCGCAACGGTGATACGATATTTCGGACGCTTTTTAGAACCAACACGGTTAAGTCGAATTACGACCACTAGAAACTCCTTTAAGAACCAAATCTTCTATCAGTGGAAGCATAAGGATGTACCTGACTCTGCGCGGCCGTGTCCAGCTAAAATTCGAAAGTCTGGGGCTTAAACTAGCGTCTTGGCTGAGTAATTTGGTTACGATGCTGAATCTTAAAGCCGTTTAATTGAGTTTGGCGTTCGTCTTTTAAGAATTGTTGAGTTAAAAAAGGCTGTTATGGACGAACTCATCATCATTCTGGTTTGCCTGGCTGTGAATGGCTTATTCTCCTGCTTCGAAATGGCTTTTGTAAGCATACCGAAGCCTCAGCTGCGCCAGCGGTTTAAAGACGGCAGTGCTTCAGCCGGAAAGCTACTCGAACTGCGAAATAATCCAGAAAGAACGCTTTCGGTTTTACAGGTCGGAATCACGTTAGTGGGAATGATCTCGGCTGCCGTTGGCGGAGCAGGCGCAGAAGAATCATTTGCACCCATCATAGAGGCTAAATTTGGCATTTCGGAACGGTCGTCTGAAGCGATTGCGATTGCGTCGGTTGTTCTTCCTTTAACATTCTTGAGTGTTGTTCTGGGAGAGTTGGTCCCTAAGGCCATAGCTCTGCGGGATCCATTTAGAATTGCTTCTGCTGGCGTTAATTGGGTAGTTCTGTTTGGAAAACTTTTTTCACCGCTCGTCTCAGTTTTTGAGCGTTCAACTAACGTTGTACTTTTACTCTTACCAGCAAAGAAAAAAATAATCTCTGAGGCGGAGGCGGAGGCAACCCAGATTGAAGGTCTCTCTCATCAGGCGCGTCAGTATGTTTTAAACTTAGTAAATGTTGAGGCGAGAAAAGTAAAAGACGTGTTGCTCCCATGGAAACAAGTCAATTTTGTCCAAGATTCTTTTGAAACTGGAGAGATTGCTCGTGAAGTGATTAGCTCAGGTCACACTCGCCTACCGGTGATGAGAGATTCGAAAGTAATTGGGCTCCTTCATACTAAAGAGTTCATTGCGATGCTTGCTAGCCCTACTCAAAACTGGCAGACAATAATTCGGCCTATTCTCCAGGTAAAAGAATCAGAAACAGCACTTCGGATTCTGCGAATCATGCAAGAAAAACGTACTCACTTTGCAGTTGTAGTTAGTCCATCTGAGCAGCCAATCGGAATCGTAACTATGGAAGATATCATCGAAGAAATTGTCGGCGATATTTATGATGAAGATGATGACGGAAGAATCAAAAAACTTTTAGCTCACCGATTTAAAGCTTAAGACGGAATAGAGCCGATTAAACTTCTGTTGCCGACGACCCACAGAACATCGCCGGGCTCGATCATCGTATTTGAATCAGGGTTAAGCATTCTGCCGCTTCGCTTTTCAATTCCGACAACCAGACCTTTCGTTGCTTCCCGAAGTCCACACTCACGAATAGATTTGTTTGCGTATGTAGACGTCTGCTCCACCACCAGAGATCGCAAAACGTAATCGGGTTTCGCAATTGAATGGTCTAAAGCTCCTGAAACTTCACAAACTGCTTTAAAACGATTGATCTGCTCGTCTGTTCCGATGACTTGCAAAATATCTCCGGGAAACAAAAGTTCGTCGCGACCAGGTGCAGGAATCAATTGGCTTCCGCGACTAATCATTGCAATAGTGACACCGTATTTTTCTCGGACACTCAGAGACGCTAACGATTTTCCAATAAGAGGAGAGCCGTGCGAGAGGTGAAGCTCGACCAAATGTGCATCCCAGGGTGCAAGATTTGGAACTTTGGATACAGTGTCGCTTCTTTCATTTAGATTAGAAACAAATCGTCGTTCGACCCAGAGATAAATTGGACCGAAGTATCTTGAGAGAGCAACTGTAAGTAAAAGTAAAACGATGCCCACTGTAACGACTACTGCCCGAGTTGATGCGATTTGCGCTGCTAGAGTGCCACACAAGATAATTGCCAAAAGCCACCGAGCTACCTCAAGAACGATCAACGGACTTGTAATGCGTCTCTCTTTCCAAAGAGAAACCGCATATGGCCCTGAAGGTTTTCCGACTGCGAATGCCCAGAGAAAAGGACCTGAAAGAATGAACGCAGCACAAAGACTGAGTGTGTGGGCATAGAAAGAATTTGACAGTTCAGTCACTAAAAATGGCGATAGATAGTTTGCAACGATTAAAAATAGTGCCGCGATGACGACGCCATTTGCGAACATCTTTAACATTAGCGCGCGAGCGAAAGTTCTCCATTCGCTTGTGCGGCCAACTGCCACTGAGGCAGTACGAAACGTTTCGTGAGCTGCGAGCCATTTTGCAGGCAACTTGTTTTGAAGTACGCCAACTAAACCATCGCTTGAACGGATTAAATACGGAGTTGTGAACGTGGTGATGGCTGAAACACTAATTGCTATTGGATATAAAAAATCACTCGTTACTTTTAAGCTTTGCCCTAGTCCCGCAATGATAAATGAAAATTCACCGATTTGAGCAAGACTCATCCCCGCTTGCACCGAATGCTTTAGGCTTCTCCCTGAAAGAAGAGCGCCCAGAGATGAAGTCACGAGTTTTCCAAATATCGTTACCACTGTAATTACCATGATCGGCACTGCATATTGCGTGAGAATTTGCGGATCAATCAACATTCCGACTGAGACAAAAAATACGGCCGCAAAGAGATCTTTAACTGGCTGAATCAAGTGCTCGATTCTGTGACCCTCAACTGTTTCAGCGAGGATGGAACCCATGATGAAAGCTCCGAGTGCCGGAGAAAATCCGGCATGAGATGCCAGAACAACCATTAAAAAGCAAAGACCTACAGATACAATCAGTAGAGTTTCCTGCTGCAAATGAGGTTTTGCTCTTTTAAGAAATGTCGGAATTAGGAAAATTCCTGCGACAAACCAAAGCGTCAAAAAGAACACTAACTTCATCGCAGCCGAGAACATCTCTGTTCCCGAAAACTGCTGACTAACAGCTACTGTCGAGAGCAATACCATGAGAAGAATCGCAACCAGATCTTCGACGATCAGCACACCAAATACTAGGCTAGCAAATCCTCGTGACTTCATTCCTAGTTCTTCAAACGCACGAATAATAATTGTCGTCGATGAAATAGCCAGTATGCCGCCAAGGAATAGGCTATCGATATTACTCCATGAGAAAAGTTGCCCGACTGCATAGCCGATGAGCACCATTCCAACAACTTCGACGACTGCGGTGATTGAGGCCGGCGCGCCGACACTTGCGAGCTTTTTAAAACTAAATTCAAGACCGAGGGCAAAGAGTAAAAAAATAACTCCTATCTCGGCCCAAACTTTTACACTCTCAGAATCAACGACAGTTGGTGCCCACAAGAAGTGAGGCCCCACGACAAAACCCGCGATGATGTACCCCAAGACGACAGGTTGTTTGATCGCACGAAATAGAATCGTGATGAAAGCCGCAGCCATCAAAATAATTGCGAGATCTTCAATGAGCGGCGGTAAATGCACTTGTACTCCCCCAATATTTTGTAGCATGGCCCGCTGGCTGAATCAAAAAAAGGGCCGATGAATTCTCACCGACCCTTTCAGTTTCTGAGAAAGATTGCTTAACGCACCCTCGCTACACTCTGGTAGCAGCTACCAGGTGGTAGTTATCCGTGGACGAGGATGTTTTTGAATTGCCATGGATCTTGAGGATCGAGATCTTCTGGGAATAAGCCCGGGCGACCATCGAGAGGTGTCCAGTTGGTGTAGAAACCGTTAACTGGTCCGAGATATGGCATTTGAAGTTCGAGGCAGCGTTTGAAATCCATTTCATCGGCTTCAACGATTCCTTCGTTCGGATTCTCGAGAGTCCAAGTCATTCCGGCGATAACTGCTGAAGTCACTTGAAGTGCGGTAGCGTTTTGGTAAGGCGCAAGGGCGCGAGTTTCTTCGATCCCGAGTTGTGAGCCAAACCAGTACGCATTTTTTGCGTGGCCGTAGAGTAAAACTCCGAGCTCATCAATCCCGTCAGTGACTTCTTTTTCGTCGAGGATATGATGTTCCTTTTGAGCTTCACCGTGACCAAACATTTCTTCGAGTGCAAGAAGCGCGTCATTACATGGGCTGTAAGCGTAGTGACAAGTGGGTCGATACTCGACCTTATTGCCATTCTTCAAAGTAAAGTAATCAGCAATTGAAATTGATTCGTTGTGAGTAACGAGTCGACCAAACTGTGCACCAGGAGTTGGACACCAGCTTCGAACACGAGTCATTGCTCCCGCTTGTTGAAGATAAATTGCAGCTTGGCACCCATCTTCATGCGCTACGCCATTTTCAGGCATCCACTTTTCGTGAGTGCCCCAACCAAGCTCTGCAGGTTGATTACCTTCGCTGATGAAGCCTTCAACTGACCAAGTGTTTACAAACGTATTCATCGGCTTTGAGCGTCTCGACATTTGAGTGTCGCGTTCAGCGATGTGAATACCTTTTACTCCAACCTTTTGCATGAGTGCTGCCCACTCAGGTTGAGTTTTTGGAGTGGTGAAAGGAATTTTTAAATCATTCGCCAAATTCACAAGTGCTTGTTTCACAAACCATGAAACCATCCCAGGGTTGGCGCCGACGCAAGAAACTGCCGTGATGCCACCAGGCTTTTCAGTGCGCGCCTTGAGAATAGTTTCTCTGAGCGCATAGTTCGAGCGTGCTGCTGGGCTTAGTTTCTTATCGAAGTACATACCTGGCCAAGGCTCAACGACCGTGTCGATGTAGAAACACCCAATGTCTTGGCAGAAAGTCATAATGTCGAGTGAACTCACGTCGACTGATAAGTTGACGCAATAACCAGTGCCGCCACCATTTTTAAGAAGTGGCGTAAGCATTTCTTTGTAGTTCTCTTTGGTCACGGCCGCTTTAATAAACTTAATTCCGTGTTTATCAGCGATGTGCCGATTGAGTTCGCTAGGATCAATGATCACCATTCGCGACTTGTCGTATTTGAAGTGGCGCTCGAGCAACGGGAGAGTCCCTTTGCCGATTGAACCAAAGCCAATCATGACAATCGGTCCGGTAATTTCGCCGTAAATTCCCTCTGGAATAGCAAACTTCTTCTTGTTCATCTGTGAACCTCCATCTTGCGCCCACGCGCCTGAAATCTAGAAAGTGGAAAAAGGGTGTACGACGCCTTTTATTCCAGTTCTTCTTTAATACGTTTCATAACTCCCGAGATTTTTTTGGTCGATTGAGGCACGATGAAAATACAATCGTCGCCCGCTAGTGTCCCAAGAATCTCGAGATAACTTCGCATACTATCTAAATACCGAGCGACTAAGCTCGCTGCTCCCGCAGTTGTGTGCATCACAATCAAACTTTCGTTTGCCTCAATATTACGAACCAACACAGAAATATCTTCGCTCACTTCTGGAGGAAGAACTTGTTGCTCATCTGCGAGCAGATAAACAATGTTCCCATCAAGATCTGTCGATCTCACTGCTCCGATACGGCGAAGGTCGCGTGACACAGTACTTTGGGTCACGTCGAACTTACGCTTGCGAAGCGCTTTCACAAGGTCATCTTGTGTGTTCGCTTCGCCCTCGCGAATGAATTCTTTGAGAGTCTTAAGACGCTCTTGTGTTTCGTTCCGCTCTAATATTTCGGCCATGTACTACTTCTTTCCGTTTTGTTCTCAACGCTGGAACATTCATAATGACTGTTCCGGTGGTCTCGTCTTCAAGCAGCTGGCTTGCTGCAGTTGCATGAAGCACCTGCACTTGCTTAATACCTTTACTAATCGCTCGCACCATTGCGCGCACTTTTGTGCTCATCCCGCCGTGAATAACGCCTTCAAGCATCATGTGCTCAAGCAATCTTGGAGCCGCCACTTTGATTAGCTCTTGGTCAGCGTTCAAAATTCCAAATTGGTCAGTTAAAAACACAAGCTTTTCTGCTTTCAGCGCAGTTGCAATTTGCGTTGCTGCCCAGTCGGCGTTGACGTTGAATTTGTCTCCGAAATTGCCAATTCCTATTGGAGCAATAACAGGGACTACGTTGCCGCTTGAGTATTTCAACACGACTTCAATTGCGTGAGAGTTGACACTCTCAACTGTTCCAACTCGCATGAGTCGAGAGTCAGCATTCGGAACGCAGATCAAAATTCGATCTTGTCCGCCTGATAAGCCAACTACTGGAATTCCATTTGTGCGAAGCGAGCTCACAACTTTTTGGTTTACATCTCCGCCCAAAACCTTTTCGATGACATTCATCATCTCAGGAGTTGTTTGGCGTTGGCCGTCAATGAACTTCCAAGAAATATTACGTTTCACAAGTTCCTGATTAATCGCAGGTCCGCCACCATGAACTACAACTACGTCGTAATTTCGCTCTTGGTAACCTTTCACAAGCGTTGATAGCTGCTTAAGAGTTTCTGGCTGATCAAGAGCCGAGCCACCGAGCTTCACGACAATTCGTTTCTTATTTATGTTCTTCATTGGTCAATCCCCCTTCCGAGTGGCGTTGTTGAACCGCAGGTTCACTCCGCTATGAATACTCGGTGTTGATGTCGACGTACTTGCGAGAAAGGTCGCATCCCCAGGCTGTTGCTGTCTGCTTGCCTGACTTCAAATCGATTTCTACTTTTACAACCGCTTGTTTAAGTAGCGCTTTAACTTCTGCACGATCAAAATTTACTGGCTGTCCTTTTTCAAAGAGTAAAACTCCCTGAAGCTTCAGCGTCATCTTATCGAGCTGCTCACTTGGTATTTGGTCAGCTCCGAGGCGCGCGAGGATACGACCCCAGTTAGGGTCTTCGCCATGCACCGCTGTTTTTACGAGCGGCGACAAAGTTACTCCTCGAGCAGCTTTTCTTGCGAGCTGAAGATCGCTTGACCCTTTGAGTTGGACTTCGATCAATTTCGAAGCGCCTTCTCCGTCGGCTGCGATCGACTTCGCCAAGAAAATCATGATGTCTTCAACGGCTGCTTCAAACTTCTGAATATCTTTGTCAGTAGTCAAAGCGATGCCGCTTACGCCATTTGCCATGAAGAAGCAGCAGTCGTTAGTTGAAGTATCTCCGTCAACACTGATCATGTTGAAACTAACGTCGGACTTCTTCTTGATGATGTCTGCTGCATGATCTTTTGTAACAATCGCATCAGTCAGGATGTATCCAAGCATGGTCGCCATGTTCGGATGGATCATCCCTGATCCTTTACCAATCCCTGTGATTCTCACTTTGCCGTTGGACAAAGTAAGTTCAGTTGTCACTGTTTTAGGAACAAGATCAGTTGTCAGAATTGCTGTCGCAAAACTTTCTGTGCAATCATTCGCTCGATCCACAAGCTCCTTCATCGCGGGCAAGATCAGGTCAGTATCTACTTGAACGCCGATTTTGCCAGTGCTTGCGATCAACACTTGATTGATGTCACAGCCAAGTTGTTTTGCAACGGCTGATACCATCATCAAGTTTTTCTCGACACCTTCTGATCCGGTTGCAGCATTTGCTTGGCCAGAGTTAGTGAAGATGGCTCGAATGTTATCTGCAGGCAAAAGTGCTTGCGTGAAACGTACGGGTGCTGCACGGCACTCACTCAAAGTGAATACTCCAGCTGCCACTGCCGGTACTTCTGAAATCAAAAGCCCAAGATCAGGGCGGTAGCGACGAACTCCGCAGTTAACTCCGCTTGCGAGAAATCCCTTAGGTAAAGGCGTACGACGAACTCCAGGTCCTGGTGTCATGTGCATGCCTCCAAATGACCTACTCCTGTTATTAATGGTAGGTCTGAAATTCGGTTAAAGTTCTCGATGGCTTGTGAAGCCGCCCCTTTTAACAAGTTATCAATGCAAGAAAATATGTAGAGCTTCTTGCCATTTAATTCGTAACTAATATGAGTCTTCCCTGTTCCAACCACTCTCTTTAGTGAAACTAGAGAAGAATCGTCCGACATCTTCGCAAAACTTACTAATGGGTAACTTTCGTAAGCTTGGCCAAAAGCGTTCTCGATATCTTTGAGAGTTGTGCCTTCTGTGACGTTTGCGTAAATGCCTGCGATAATTCCTCGGCGTGCCGCTAACAACGAAGTTGTGAAGTGCGCATCGATTTTTTTACCGCTGAAAGCTTCGATCGCCTCTTGAATCTCTGGGTAGTGTTGGTGCCTGCCTACTTTATAAGGAAGACACTCACCCTCTACTTCAGTGAATAAAAGATTCTCGGCCGCTTTTTTGCCAGCACCCGTCGCACCTGACTTCGCATCGATAACAATATTATTTGCTTCGATAACGTTGTTTTTGAGGAGCGGAATCAGCGCCATGCTAATTGCAGTCGCATAGCAGCCAGGGTTTGCAATCAATTTGCCTGATCCGCTAGCTGGTCCAACAAAAGGCGCCAACCCATACTGAGCACTTTGCAACAAAGCTTTCTCGGTGTGCTCAAAGCCATACCAAGTCGAGTACTCGTTTTGCTTTAAGCGAAACGCACCACTAAGATCGATCACTGTCTTCCCTGCCGCCAAGATTTGAGGTGCGAGTTTCAATGAAACTTCCGCAGGCGTTGCGAGGAAGACTACGTCAGTTAAGTTTTGCATGAGTTCTGAATCAGGGAGGCTTTTAACTTGAGACGCGGCCGGTGAACTCAAATACTTGCTGAGTTTGAACTCTGAAGTCGCAAAACAACTAACCAGTTGTGCGTTTGGATGTTGGAGAAGTAATCGAGCGGTCTCGATTCCGGTATAACCTCTAGCTCCAACTACAGAGCAAGTGACTTGCTTGTTATTTGATTTTTTCACTTCGGCGCGATCCCCCTATGTTACCCAAGTGGTTGCTTGAGCAACGGCGCTTTTGATCGGGTATTACTAAGGGTGAGTTTGGTAGCTCACTTGCTCCGAATAATTATGCGCGATATATGCATAATAAGTCCTTTTTGGTCCGCCGCAAGCTTTTTATTGCATCTAAAGCGATTTTTTGCATAATTAAGCTAAGTCAGGCGATTGGGTCCGACTTCAATATATAGGAGAAACAACCCGAATTGAAAAAAGGTATTCCGGCAGTTTCAAAATCTAACGCAAGAAAACTCACTGTTTCCCTCGAGAAATGCGCCCAAAGTGAAAACAGCCAGACTGGGCTTCCACCGTTTTTCAAAGCACTTGTCGACTACATGAATAGCGATAAGCAGTCGTTTCACTGCCCTGGTCACTCGTCAGGCGACGCGTTCCTAAAATCTCAAGTCGGGAAAGAATTTTACAATTTGTTCGGTAAAAATTTGTTCAAGTCTGACGTCTGCAACGCAGTCGAAGAACTAGGGCAATTACTCGAGCACACAGGGCCCATAGCCGAATCCGAGAAAAACGCGGCTGAAATTTTCAGCGCTGATCATCTGTTTTTCGTGACGAACGGTACTTCTACGTCGAACAAAATCATCTGGCAGTCGCAAGTTGGACCTGACGACATCGTCATCGTCGACCGCAATTGTCATAAATCGAATTTGCACGCGATCATGATGACTGGGGCGACACCGGTCTACTTAACTCCAACTCGAAACCACCTTGGGATCATCGGACCGATTCCAAAAAGTGAGTTCTTGTATGAGAGCATTCAAAAGAAGATCGCAAAAAATCCGCTTATTAAAGATAAGACGCGAAAGCCTCGCATTTTCACTCTAACTCAGAGCACTTACGACGGCGTCAGCTACAACGTTGAGCAATTAAAAGAGCTTCTTGATGGAAAAGTCGACGCTCTTCACTTTGATGAAGCATGGATTCCGCACGCGGCATTCCACCCATTTTACAAAGATATGCATGCGATTGGCGAAGGTCGCCCTCGACCGAAAGAGTCCATGATTTATTCTGCGCAGTCGACACATAAGTTTTTGGCTGGCTTAAGTCAGGCTTCGCAAATTCTGGTGCAGGAGAGCGAAACTAAAAAACTTAATCGTCATTTGTTCAATGAGACTTATCTCATGCACACAAGTACGTCCCCGCTCTATACGATCATTGCATCTTGTGATGTAACCGCAGAAATGATGCGCCAACCTCACGGAAAGCAATTAATCGGCGACGTGATCATTGAAGCGATGAACTTTAGACGTGCGATGCGATCGCAGAAGGAACTTGAATCGAAAAAAGCTACGAGCTGGTGGTTTAATATTTGGGGTCCAAAAGAGATTCCTGACGTTGGCATCGGCTCGCGCGAAGCCTGGATTCTCAAGGCAACGCAACCTTGGCATGGGTTCGGTGAAGTCGCCGAAGGCTTCAACATGCTCGACCCAATTCGCACGACAATTTTGACTCCGGGGTTGAACCTCGAAGGCGACTTTGCTGAATTTGGTATTCCTGCACCATTAGTTTGCAAATTCTTGGCAGAAAACGGCGTGATCGTTGAGAAGTATGGCCTCTACTCAATGTTTGTGATGTTCACGATGGGCACAACTCAAGACAAATGGAAAACCTTGATCAAGGGCCTTGAGAACTTCAAAAACCATTTTGAATGCAATGCGCTCGTGAGCAACGTGATGCCGAAGTTCGCAAAAAGTTATCCGCAATATTCAGAGATGACTCTTAAAGAACTGTCAGCGAAACTTCACGCTTCGTACAAAGCTGCAGACATCGGGAAGATGACTACTGAAACTTACCTTTCGGAAGTTACTCCCGAAATGAAACCTGCCGATGCGTATGCGAAAATGGTTCGCGGTGAAGTCGAGCGCGTCTCAGTTGATGAACTCGAAGGTCGAGTGACTGCAGTATTACTCACGCCCTATCCTCCCGGAATTCCGCTTTTGGTGCCCGGAGAAAAATTCAACAAGGCGATTGTTAAATACTTAAAATTCGCAAAAGCGCAGAGCGAAGAGCTGCCTGGTTTCGAGACAGACGTCCACGGTCTGGTGAGCGAAATCGTTAACGGCAAGCGAGAGTTCTTCGTCGACTGTGTAAAGTAATTCGGCGGGCAGCCTTTAAAAGCTGCTCGCAAATCTCATTTTGATACCTCAATTATCCATTGGTCTTGTTAAATGTGAAAAAGGTCAAATACTTGTAAAGACTCGTGAAGGCTCTCTAGATGTAGGCCGATAAAGCTTCATGAAATACAACAAGTTCTCACGCCGGATGTTTTTGCAAGGTTCGGGATCGCTCCTTGCGATTCCATTCCTAGAATCGTTAGCACCGTCAGAAGCTCGCGCGCAAGCTGCCGAACCGATCAAACGTTACCTTTACTACAATGTTGATTTTGATTTAGGCCACGCTCGCAATTGGAATCCGAAACTCACGACTCTCTCGAACCAGCTAGATATTCCTGGCAGCCCTCACAAAGGAAGTTACGAGCGTCTTTCGACAATCAGAGCAGGTAAGACTCAACTTTCTCCAATTTTCAGTTCGGCGTTTGATCCATTCATTGACCAAATGATGTTCTACAAAGGGCTCGACGTTGTTTCACACGGCTTTCATCAAAATAGTACCCACTATGCTCTTGGAAGTATGTGGTCGGTCGGCGGAGGATCTCTTGATCTGAGTACACCTGGCTCGAACCCTGCCACTGAAACTTTCGACCGAGTTCTTGCAAAGAACGCAAAGTTTGACCCGGGCAAAAGGCCGTCACTTAATTTAAGAGGCCACGCAGCTTGGGAGAAAAACGCCTTAGGCGTTGTCGTCCCTAAAAACGGCATAGCCTACAATGCTTACGACGCTTATAAAATTATTTTTAATAATGGTGCGTACCCAGAGTCTGGAGCGCCTCCGGTAGTACATTCTCGCCGCGACTTACTTTCGCGAGTGCTAGAAGATTATAACCGAGTCCTCAATGGTCGTCAGATCGGCACTAGCGACAAAATCATTTTAACCAACGCAATTGATTCGGTAGCCGATCTACAGCGCGGGCTAGAAACGCAAGCTACCAATTCTTGCAAACACAAAAATCAAGACTCTGGAGCAACTTACAACAAAAACTCTTTTGCTCTCGATGAAACTCTTAGCTGGGCAAATTACATCAAGCTCATCACCGCAATTTTTCAATGTGACATCAGCCGCGTAATTACACTCGCTGCCAGTCCACAGAACTTTGAAGACTGGACGTCATTCCCAACAAAAGATTGGCACGGGAACATCACTCATAAAGAGCATGACATTTACAATGGAAAAGAGAACTGGCAATTGGTTGGCGAATATCACGGAAGACATTACAAAGCTTTTGTAGCTCCACTCTTAACAGCGCTTGATAGTTGCGTCGATACAGCAAACAACAAATCATTTTTGCATAATGGGCTTGTACACCTGACAGCAGAAAGTACTTACCCTCACCGCCAAGCAAACGTTCCGACAGTTACTGTTGGAAGTTTAAACGGAACTCTTCCGACGGGCTACATGGTCAACTTCACTGACCCATCTCGAATCTTTTCGTTCGGTGGCGGAGCAATCAACGGCGCAGGCTGGTCTGACGATCCAAAAGATGCCACTAATCCAATGACAGATAACCATAGCTATGACTACCCGGGAATACCGTATCAACGCTTTTTAGTGATGATGTTGCAGTCGATGGGGTTAGCTCCATCAGACTATGAAGATTCAAGTCTCAATCAACACGTCATGAATCGAAACGATTCGATCTACGGTGCTCACAATAATGGAATTGCTCACATGGGTGGCTTCGGAATCTGTTCGCTCGAAAAGCTTGTTGGACTTACCGATCCAGGCGATGCGCACTATCATCACAAAGGAAGAATGTCGCGGTACAACTGGCACTACTATAAATTCCCAATTCCACTGCCACCAAAGGTTTAACTGATGAAGACGCGAAAACTTTTTGTCTACATTGTAACTGCGGTGATTGTTGGAACCTTTGGGCAAAACTGCTCAAATGGCTTCGCACCCGTTGAATATTTCGACCATTTCTCATCGAGTTCAACAGCAAGTTCTGCGGAGTTTTTAGCCGCGAAAGCTATCATTAACAACCGCTGTACAAGCTGTCACAGTGCCAGCGGAGCACAGTTTGACTCTCGCCTAGACCTCTCTTCACAACAGCAGTTTGCACTTGCAGGCTTTGTTATCGCGGGAGATCCCGATCAATCCAAACTCATTCAGCGTTTAAGAAATTATACTGGCGCATCCGCATCAAAGAATATGCCTCCCGCAGGAGCTCTTCCCGATTCAGAGTACCAAACTCTTCGCCGGTGGATTATGGCAATGGGTGCAACAAACTCACCCGAAACCAATCCGTACACTTGTAATGAAAACGATTCGATCGACAATAAAGTTTTAACTTCTAAGCTCTTGCTTTTAAGTGACCTTCAGTACACCAACACAATTAAAGATTTCTTGGCCATAACAATTCCTGCAAATGCCGCAGCGATTTATTCAAAAACGGTCGCGCCGATTTCGATCCCAGCAAACAATAGCGCTCGCTACCCGCGAAATATTTCTGATTTATCAAAAGAGAAGTTAACAGCTTTCTTCAATATCTCCGACGGCCTCGCCAGCGAACTGACAAACGCAGCCAACGGACAGACTTTCCTTTCTAAGGTGATCTCATTAAACCCAGGTGCTTGTGTTAGCCCAAGCATGGCGATTCTTAACTCTGAGTGTACAACTCAGCTCATTCGCAACCTGGGTTTGCGACTCTACCGACGACCACTTCTCGAGACTGTCGCAAATAATGAAGTTGAGATCTATCGACAAGAATTTAATCTTACGACTGATCGCCCGACTGCTATCAGCAATTTAGTTATGCGAATGATGATGTCGCAAAACTTTTTATTCCGCATGGAAGATCAAGAACTTCAATCTCCGACAAATCCGAAGCTTTTACAGCTTTCTTCATATGCAGTCGCAAATCGATTAAGTTACACATTCTGGAACACAATGCCAGATGATACTCTCTTGGAATTTGCACGAAACGGAAATTTGCAGGACAACTTAAAATTTGTCGAAGCGATGAATTACGTTCTCTCATCTCCTCGAGTAGACAGCTCACTTAAAGAATTTGCGCATGGCTATCTGGTCTTAAACAAGACGCCAGTGTTTAACCCAGCGACTTCAAGCCTCAACTTCTTTAATGATGGAATTCCGTTTGATTCAGCCATGACGAATGCAATGAATGCTGAAGCGCAAGAACTCGTATCCTACATTGCGCGTAGCAACGGCAAATTTAGTGATCTGTTTACAACCGATATCTCGTTTGCTCGTCATGCACCGCTGATGCAAGTCTATGGCGTGACCGCTGCAGCTCCTGCAACGATTACTCCGCTGAATGCTGTGCGCATGCCTGCTGGTACTCGTGCAGGTATTCTTACTCGCGCTGCACTCTTGTCTGAGAGTTCTGGTGGACAACATTTGATTCACCGAGCAGTTCGAATTAAGCGAGATCTGCTTTGCATTTCACAAGCTCCGGCACCAGCCGACGTCATGCCGCTTGTGCCACTTACTCCGGCTCAATATGAATCTTACACATTCAGACAGCGAACGGCGCATGATACCGGTACTGGCTCGTGCTTTGGTTGCCACCAAACCATCAACCCGTGGGCCTACCCACTGTCAAAGTACAACGGCCTTGGATTTTATAAAAATACTGAACCGGCATTTACATCAACGGGCATGTTAACTGGAAGTCAGCTCCCAACGGACTCAACTTCTGACCTTTCTCCGGTTATGTCAGGCGGTGGAATGGTCAGCGATGCGATTCAGTTTAGCGCAGTGATTGCCTCGCGCCCTGAAGCGCAGACTTGCTTTACAAAGAACTATGCATCTTACTTCTTGGGTCGAGAACCAGATGTTGAAAAGGAAGGTTGTCGCTTAAACAAAATGTTTAGCCTCATTAAGGCCGGCAATCTCAAAGACGCAATCAGCTCGATCGCAACAGACGTCGAATTTAGACATCGCAAATTAGACTAACGCAACCGCGCCACCAAAAGGTATGAACTACCTTTTGGTTAGAAGAAGTATTGCAGCTGTACTTCGGGATGAAGTGCAGTTTGGAGGTAGCGTTGGCGATAGGCTTGGCCATCGTTCGTGTAATGAGTGCGCGAGTCGTACCGACCCGGCATCCATCCCGATTGATAGCCGGCCTCGTTGAACGCAACACTATAGCTCGCGCCAAATTGCACGAGCCAGCTTTCATCTTTATAAACTAGTGAACCACCGAGCTGAAGATAAGGTGCTGCGTAGTTGACACCGAGAGCGCCAAGCTCAAAGAGCCAACTTAGTTCTGAATCCGACATTTTCACTTCAGTCAGTGTGGACAGGTCGACTTGACCGCGTAATGAATCGCGACCTGGGTCCATGCGAATTGAATAAGGAAAATCGTCATTCCAAAAGTAAGCGTAGTGAGCATTAAAGTTTACCGTCACTGAATCAGAAGCTTCAATGCTCGAAACAAGATGGGCTGAAGCGCTTTGCCATTGATAACGGTTTGTATCTGAAATTTTGCTTGTCGATGAAAACGTGCTCGCGTGCAAACCAGTGGGTTGCTTCACTAAAAATTCTGCTGAGTCATAACTTTCAAAATACGAAGCAAATACGCCGACTCTAACTTTTCGATTTACCGGAGCACTAACTTTAAGATGAATGTTCGCGGTATTGTAACTCGTCCAAACCCAAGGGCTTGTCGCAAGAAATATTGAATCGGTAATTCCGACTCCAAGAGCGTAATTCCCGACGGTCCAAACTCCTTTTTTAGGAGAAGATGCCGTGGGAGTTACGTTGTGCCCAACAACAATTGATCGACTACGAGATTTAGAGATAGATGGGGATTTGTAAGCTAACTGATCTTTCGCAACAGCTGCGAGCCCCTGAGAAGCCACCAAACACGCTCCAGCGGCCACTAACGTCACTCGTCCTAAGCAACTCATGTCTTTGTGACAAACCGATTTTAAGTTTCGGCTAAAAGGTCATGGTCTAGAATGGAAAGCCGCCTTTACCGCCGCCAGGTTTGCCGCCGCGCCCGCCGCCAAACATTCCGCCCATTCCAGGCATCCCGCCGCGACCCATTCCCATTTTCATCATTTGGCTCATCATTTTCTTTGATTGCTCGAACTGTTTAATAAATTTATTTACGTCAGAAACTTCGGTTCCGCTTCCGCGAGCGATGCGAGCACGACGTGAGCCATTTAAAATTTCGTGCTTTACGCGTTCTTGCGCTGTCATTGACCGGATAATTGCTTCAATTTTTTTAAGTTCTTTATCTGGCGGAGTCATATCCTTAATTTGTTTTGTGAGCTGCCCCATTCCAGGGAGCATTTTCATTAAGCTTTCCATTCCGCCGAGCTTCTTCATCATTTGAATTTGGCTTAAGAAATCTTCGACAGTGAATTGCCCTTTACTCATCTTCTTTGCCGAAGCGAGAGCATCTTTTTCGTCGATCACGGTTTGCGCTTTTTCAACGAGCGAAAGAACATCACCCATGTCGAGAATACGAGATGCGAGTCGATCTGGATGGAAGACTTCTAATGCATCAGTCTTCTCTCCCGTACCTAAGAACTTAATTGGAACACCCGTCGCTTTACGAATAGAAAGCGCTGCCCCGCCTCTCGCGTCGCCGTCAACTTTTGTGAGGATCAAACCAGTAAGACCTAAGAGCTTATTGAAGCCTTCGGCAACATTCACTGATTGCTGACCTAGCATCGCATCGGCAACAAGTAGTATTTCGTTTGGATCCCAAACCGACTTCATGCGAGCAAGCTCACCCATCAAATCGTCATCGATTTGTAATCGGCCGGCTGTATCGACAAGAACAACTTCAACCATATTGTCAGTGGCCCACTTCT